>JBAXWF010000017.1:0-51344 GCA_037128515.1 Bacteroidota bacterium
GTCCACACAACAGTGGTAGTTCCAACTGGATACGTGTCGGTTGCATCGGCAGTACTGTTATAATTATTAATAACACTTGCCACGCCACAATTATCAGAAGTAGCTGGTGTAATAACCGTAATTGCTGCATTGCAGACACCGGGATCGGCTGTTTGAGTCATATCTCCACTACAGGTAATAGCAGGTATTTCGTCGTCTGTAACAGTTATTAGTTGTGTACATGAATTTGTATTTCCATGAATATCTGTAACAGTCCACACCACTGTAGTTGTGCCAACCGGATAGGTATCACTAGCATTCGCAGTACCATTATAATTGTTTAAAATACTTGCTATACCACAATTATCATTGGTAGCAGGAGTAATAACCGTCATGGCCGCATTACAAACACCGAGGTCGGCTGTTTGAGTCATATCAGCAGAACAGCTTATGGAAGGCACTTCGTTATCAGTTATAGTAATAATCTGAGAACAATTATTAATATTGCCGTGAATATCTGTAACAGTCCAAACAACAGTGGTCGTACCTACAGGATAAGTATCGCTTGCATCAGCAGAATTATTATAATCATTTACAATACTTGCTAAACCACAATTATCGGAATTTGCAGGTGTGGGAACAGTAATTGCTGCATCGCAAACACCTGGATCAGCTGTTTGATTTATATTTCCAGAGCAAGTGATTGCTGGAATTTCATCATCAGTTATTGTTATTGTTTGATCACAACCAAGTGAAACATTTCCGGCTTCATCAGTTGCTGTCCAATTTATGGTTGTAACACCAACAGGGTATGTTGCCGATAAGGCTAATGCATCAGAACGGACTCCTGTGAAAATAAAATTGGTAGAACAGTTGTCTGTGGCAGTTGGGTCCACAATAGATACTGCAGCATTACAAACACCAGCATCAGCAGTCTGATTAATATTAACTGGGCATGTAATAATCGGAGGTTCTGTTTCAATAGTTATAGTGGTAGTAGGTGTATTTGCCATACCACATAAACCACCGTCCACTTCACAATAGAATGAGTTAGGAGTTGTGTATAGAATTCCAGGATCATACGTTTGAGTTGTGAGTCCGGTGGATATACCATTCTTATACCATAGATAAGTATATGACCCGCTACCACCCGAACCTGTTGCTGTTAAAATGCCGGGATTGGTGCCGTAGCAAATTGGCGAAGTACCACCACTAATGCTGGCCGTAACAGCCGAATAAACTGTAAAGGCCGATGTGCCTGAACTAGTACAACCTGTACCGGCAGTTGCCGTGGCTGTGTAGGTAATATTAGAAACTGGTTTTGCATAAACTGTTGCAGCAGGGCTGCCTGCAATATAAGCAGTTGTTGCTCCGGCATTGGTATATAAGTTGGTAGCCGGAGTCCATGTGATTGGAGTTGAGTTTTGATCTCCGGTAACTGTTACATTATCAATGGCCCAGTAATATCCCCACGAATCGTCATATTTGAATCGTATGTAAACAGTAGGTTGGTTTAAAGCACCTGCAGGAAATGCAATATTATCCTGAGCAAAACCATTCATTGCACCAACGCCAATTATGTAGGTCTTCATATTAATCCAGCTTGTACCGTCAAGTGAATAATCGACCTTGGCTGATAAAGCACTTCGCGAATAATAATGATAGAATCTTAAACTGGCAGTAGTATAACCTATGGTGTTAAATACTGGTGATTGTAAAATTGTAGAAGTATTGCCACCAGATCCCTGAGCATCGCTGTTGGATAAATAGAATTGCGAATTATCATTGCTTTGCCATGGGCCAGACGAAGGTGTTAAAGTCCATGCTGCTGCTGAAGGAATACCGCCGGTTGAATTATTTATTTTTGTCCAACCATTTGTTGGCGCGTTAAATGTTTCAGTAAAAATAGTGTTATTAACCGGGGTTATTGTACCACCTGATGCATCAATTTGTTGAATTGCACCCGCACAGAAACTTGAAGATGTTGGTGTAACAGTTAATGCTGAAGGTGATTCAAGCACAGTACCGCTTGCCGTTACAGCCGAGCTCCAACAGTTGCCATCGTAAGCACGAACCCACACAGTGTAAACTCCCATTGTTGAAGGTGTAGTGTAAGTCGGAGCTGAATTGGTTGTTTCAGTTCCTGTGGCAGAACTTACCCAATAGCAAGTTCCAGAGGTACAACTACCTTTTGTAAAAGTAACACCGGTACCAGCACATTGTGTAGAATTACTTGTAATAGCACCAGGTGTGGATACAACGGGAAAAACTGTGCCAGTTGCTGATACAGCATCTGTCCAGCAAACGCCGTTATAATTACGAACCCACACGGTATACGTGCCTGGTGTGGCTGAGGTTGTATAGGTTGGTGCCGAATTGGTTGTTTCGGTGCCCAGTGCTGAACTTACCCAGTAGCAGGTTCCAGAAACACAACTTCCTTTTGTAAAGGTTATTCCTGCTCCTGAACATTGCGGACTATTGCTTGTGATGGCACCCGGTAGCTCTGTAACAGTTATTGCTGATGTACCAACCGTTGTGCAACCCGAGGTTGCCGTAGCTGAATACGTCGTGTTTGCAGTTGGTTTGGCATAGACTGTCGTTGCGGCTGTTCCACCCACATACGGTGTGGTTGCACCCACATTGGTGTATAAGGTTGAGGTGGGTGTCCATGTGATAGGAGCACCGGTAACACCAATAACGCTGACATTATCTACAGCCCACCACCACTGTTGTCCAGTAGTTATGTTTCTAAAGCGAACATAAACAATGGGTTGGTTAATAAACGGTGCTGTCAAAGCAACAGTGGGGCTAACAAAACCGTCGAAAGTTCCTTGTGAAGTAGTATATGAAGTTAAAGTGGTCCAGGTAGTTCCGTTTATTGAAGCTTCTACATAACCTGCATCGGCATTGGCTATTGTTTTATAATAATGATGCCAGAATTTAAGGCTGACAGCAGAATAACCTACCGTACTAAATGAAGGTGATTGAAGTATTGTAGCCGTGTTATTGCCAGCTCCACCGGCATTACTGTTGGATATATAGAATTGTGAATTATCATTACTATGGAATATCATGGCTGGATACACTGGATCAAAATAACCATTGGGTTGTAAAGTCCAAGCTGTGTTTGCCGGAGTAGTACCCCCTGTGGTATTGTTTATTTTTGTCCATGTATTTGTTGGTCCATTGAAATTTTCACTTAATATAGGTACATTAATATTACCACCACTGGCAACTAAAGATTGAACACCACCAATGCAAAGTGCAGCACTTGCAGGTGTCACCGTTACCGTTGTAGGAGCTTCTGTTATTATTCCTGTTAAGGAAACTGCAGGTCCCCAGCAAATGCCATTATAGGGACGAACAAACACCGTGTAGGTTCCTGCTGTTGTTGCTGATGTGTATGTAGGGGAGGAATTGCTAACTTCAGTTCCATTTGCAGAACTTACCCAATAACAGGTGCTTCCTGTTGGGCACGTACCTTTGGTAAAAGTAATAGCGGTTCCGGCACATTGCGGACTATTGCTTGTTATAGCATCGGCAGCCACAGGTGAGCTAAGCGTTACTGTAACCGGTACACGGGTTGCAGATGGGCATCCCGGAGAAAACCACGAAATTACAACCTGACCATTTCCATTATTATTACCTGCAATGTTAACTTGTGCAGTTCCGCCATTAAATGATCCTCCAGCGTTTCCCGAATAAACGGCACCGGTTCCATTAGCACTACCGCCACTATAACCGCCACCGTTTCCGGCATAAGAGTAACAACTACCCCAATAATCAGCAGGAGCCCCGCCACCAAAACCACCAACTTGGTAACTAGCACCTCCGTAGGTAGCATTTGGAATTCCACCGGCTCCACCTTGGTGAAAACCTGACCCCCCCGTATAACCATATAATAAATCGGTTCCACCCGATGTGTAAAATCCGCCGCCACCACCGGTGCAACTTCCTGCCGCGGCACCATTGCCTCCGGTTCCAGGAGTCGTTCCTGTGCCCGATGTTGTAATGGGTGCATCAGTTCCTGTATATCCTGAATAAGCAGCACCGCCGCCACCGGCAACTATTAATGGAGTTGCAGTAGCATAACTTGCACCTAAACCAACATAGGTTCCACCACCTCCTGCAGGATAAAGTGTTGTTAATCCTGGACTCTGGCCAACTAATATGGATAGCGATTGTCCGGGTGTTACTGCAAAAGTTCCTGTCATACTGGCTCCTTTTCCCGCTGTACCACTCGATTGATAACCACCGGATGCACCTTTGGCAGTGATATTGATAGACGTAACACCACCAGGTATCGTAAAGTTAACGATTGAACCGGAATAGTTAAATGTTTGGGAACCGGATGTACCTGAATACGATTCGGCGTAATATGTTGTAGTTACCAAGGGAGTTACCGGGAAGTTTACTGCACTTGCTGTAGTTCCTAGTAATGTTCCTGCTGTGGCAGCTGTATACCAATTAATTTGGTTGCCTGCTGATACGGCATTTAAATTTGCTGTTGCACCAAAGCATAACGAACTTGGTGTAGCTGTTACCGGATTTGGCAACGGAGTACCTCCGGCACCTACTACCGATAAAAGAACTGCATTAGTTGTAATGGTACAAGGCGATATACCCAATACACAGGTAAGCGAAACACCGTTTTCTCCGATTGCGGGATCTGTGATTGTGAGTATATTGGTTGTAACGCCACTATAAGGAGCTGTATTGGTTAGTATCACTCCGTTTCTATACCATTGATAGGTAGATGTGCCTGTAGCCAATACTTCAAGAGTTCGGATGCCTGTACCACATATTGGTAACGGACTTAGTGGTTGTGTTGTAATGGTCGGAATTGTTCCAACAGTTACCACCACAGATTCACGGGTTGCTGATGGGCAACCGGGAGCATTGTATGTTATTGAAATAATACCATTTCCGGAACGATATCCGCGGGTATTAATAACGGCTGTTGCACTAGCATTTGAATAATTGCTACCGCCGCCGCCGCCGCCATAGCTGGCACCGCCACCGCCATAATAGCCACCGCCGCCGCCGCCACCATACGTTGCGCTTCCGGCACCTCCAACACCCAATGTACCTGCTGCACTTCCGCCGGTACCACCTGCCACTTGGCTACCACCTGTAGCGTACGTACCTTCTGTATTACACTGGAATCCACCTTGGCCTATCAAGCCGCCACCATGACCACCCCATTCCTGAGTAGTAGCACAATTATCACCAGCTCCACCGCCACCACCTGCAACAAATACACGGTTTGCAAGTGCTGTTCCGCCTATTCTTATATCCGAAGCACCTCCGCCACCTTTTCCATACGATGCATTTCCGGCACCACCTCCATTATATCCAGCAGTAGCACCTGAACCGGCACCACCAACATAGATATTTAATGTTTGACCAGGAGTAACAGGATATGTAGCTTGAATTCTGCCTCCTAAACCTCCGGTTGATATGCCATCACCACCTTTAGCACCTTGAACATCCACATCAATACTAACAACACCTGCCGGTACGATCCATGTTTGAAGACCGCCAGTATAGTTAAATGTTTGTGTGCCGGCCGCGCCGGTATTTGATTCTGCATAATAGGTTGTGGTTGTTATTGGAGTAACTGGGAAATTTATACCACTTGGCGTACTACCGATTAATGAACCACCTGTTGCAGAAGTCCACCAATTAATTTGATTGCCTGCCGATATCGCATTTAAATTGGATGTTGCACCAGCGCAAATTGAGTTGGGAGTTGCAGTTACTGGAGATGGGGGCGGAGGTCCGCTACCACCTGCTATATTTAATATTACTGGATTTGTTGTAGCAGTACAGGGCGCAAAACCAAGTACACAGGTGATAGAAACACCGTTTTCGCCAACGGAAGGATCTGTTAAAGTCAAAGTATTTGTTGTTGTTCCACTATAGGGAGCAGCTTCGGGAAGAAGTACTCCGTTTCTATACCATTGATATAAGGAAGTACCGGTTGCAGTTACACTAAATGTTCTAGTACCTGTACCACAAATAGGCGAAGGTGTAGCCGGTTGTGCTGTTATAACAGGATATGTGCCAACAGTTACAGTAACAGGAACACGATTAACTGATGGGCAACCAGCATTATTCCATGAAATAATTACCGATCCGTTACCGGCATTAAATCCTGCGGTATTAGTTTGTGCAGTTCCGTTGTTATATGAACCGCCACCACCACCGTTGGTTGGATTGTTCCATGAAGCACCGCCACCGGAGTATCCGCCGCCGCCGCCGCTGGCTGTGTTTCCGCCGCCGCCGCCGCCGCCAAATCCACCATTACCAGTTGAGGTACATACAGTACCACCTGCTCCTCCATTTACGAAGGCATATCCATACGTATTTGGACAGCAACTTGCGTTGGCTGTACCGTTGGTTAACAAACCGCCGCCATTACCACCGCAGGCTCCAGTGGCTGTATTTGTGGCACCATTGCCACCAACGCCACCAATACCATAATTTGCAGGAGATCCTCCAGAGGCACTATTACCACTAACCCCACTAGTTGTAATAACAGCATCTGCTCCAATGGGAGTATAAACACTGGTGCTAACAGCTATACCACCACCACCTCCGGCAACAATTAAAGGTGTGTTTGAAAGGTCGGTTACAAAAGTTCCGCCGCCGCCGCCGCCGCCAGAAGTGGTTGTGCCATCGGCACCTTTTGCACCCACCAATATTTTTAAGGTAGCACCGGGTGTTACTGCGAAAGTTCCCACCATTTTTGCTCCTTTTCCGGCTAGAGGTGTATAGCCTGTGGTTATCCCACCACCAGCACCAATTGCGGTTATAGTAACCGAGGTTATTCCAGCAGGTACAGTCCAGTTTGCGATGGAACCGCTATAATTAAAAGTTTGAGAACCTGTAGACCCGGTATTGGCTTCGGCATAATAGGTAGTAGTTACTATTGGTGTTACAGGTAAATTAACCCCACTGGCTGAATTGCCTAGTAAGGTGCCACCAACGGCGGCGCTCCACCAGTTTATGTTGTTGCCGGCTGAAATGGCATTTAAATTTGAAGTTGCTCCAAGACAAATTGAGTTGGGCGTGGCTGTTACTGAAGTTGGATCGGCAGGTGCCACACCAACAATAATGCTAACTGCATTGGTTGTTACTGAGCAGGGTGTACCGTTGCCAATAACGCAGGTGAGCAAAACACCGTTTTCGGCTACGGTTGGGTTTGTTACAGTAATTGTGTTGGTGGTAACGTCACTATATGGAGCCGTATTGGTAAGCAGGACGCCATTTCTGTACCATTGATAGGTGGTAGCACCTGTGGCTGTAACGCTAATGTTTGCTGTGCTCACACCACCACAAAAACCTGCTGCCGGAGCTTCGGGTTGCACTGTGATGACCGGATAAGCATAAAAAGTAAATGTACCTGCACTCGTAACCGTACCTCCGGGTGTAATCACCTCAATGGTGCCGGTGGCACCCAATGCCGGAGTGGCTGTTATGGTGGTGCCATCTACAACGGTATAAGATGCTGCGGGCACGCCACCAAAATTAACGGCTGTTGCACCAAAAAAGTCTGTTCCTGTTATAGTAACTAATGTGCCATTTGGACATCCAGTGGAAGGAGTGAACGAGGTGATGCTGGGTGGCCCAAAGGTACAAGCGCCAGAAAAAGTTGACATGAGTGCAAAACCTGCACCCACACCGGATAGGTCGGAGTAGAAACGAATCGTAAGTGCTTGGCCTAATCCACTAACAATGGGTGTGATGGTTCCTGAACCAGCAGCACCGTAGGTTGCTAACAAAGTGCCTCCTGTGCCAACACCTGAATATATTTGGATATAGTCGCAACATGTTTCTATACCAGAATATGTTCCGGTAAGGGTTATTGTGCCGACTCCTGCATTATTTAATACGGTATAACCATTATCATAATTTGAATAATTTCCACCCGGACCACCATCATCATAAATGTTGGCGTTTAATCCGCAAGCCACTTCGTTAAAACCTGAAATGGGTACATTGATATTGGTACAGGGTAGCGCAGTATACGACACCACATTTGAAGTGCTTGTTAGCCCACTAAGTGAACAGGTCGTTACCAATTGGTAATAGGCTGTGGTAGCACTCGATGTTGTATAAGGAACTGTGGTACCGCCCGTACTCACCCATCCGGTCAAACCATCAGCCGATGTTTGCCATTGGTACGAAATACCGCTACCCGTTTCAATTCCGGTAGCATTTAAATTAAAGTTGGTACCGTTACAACCCGATGCACTCGAAATTGAGGCAACGGGTGTGGCCGGTGTGCCTGCGCAATTGGTTAATGCAATTACTGTTAATGTGTAATCCTCGTACTCGCCATAGCTTGATGGTCCGCATGGAACCACCGTGCCAATATAACTATTGGCAACGCGCATACGATACGACCCGGCTGCTTGTATTAAAGGAACAGTATATGCGAGAGAATAAGAAGCAAAATAACCGCCGCTGTATCCAATCTGTTCACCGGCATCAATAAAATCTCCGTCTTGATTCAAGTCAAGCCAAATATAGAAATAATCGGTTGTTATGCTAGGTGTTAATGAAATAGTGATGGTGCCACCTTGCAAAACGGAACACGATTGAGTTAAATGATAGTCGCCATATCCGCCAACACTTCCACCGGTTGAGTTATTGAAGTTGGTTACACCTCCAGTGGTGTTTACATTACTTAAATAGTAGGAGGCAGAACCCACCGGTATACAATAACAATCGTTAGGTAAACTCATTGGTAAAAATAGCGAAGTGGAGGTTCCGTTGTTTCCTGAGCAGGTTACAATACAATTATAATAGGTTGCACTTACTTGCGTACCTGTGTAGGTCGACGAATTTGCACCACCAATAGGAGACCAACTTGTTCCATCGGGCGACGATTGCCACTGATAGGTTACACCGCTTCCTGCTGTTGGGTTTTGAAGGCTTAGTGTGAAGGGGACTCCCAAACAGGCACCTACAACACTCGATAGCGTATTGCCTGGCGCAGGTATACCTGTGCAGGGTGAAGGACAAAATGCCGTACCGTTCCATGTGCCGTTGTTGATATAATAATTGGTTACGAGTGGATTATTCATACCATCGTAAACGTTGATGTACATTTCTGTAGGGTATGAACCCGCTGCAGCCATGGTAACCTGAATGGCTCCGCCACCAGGGGCATTAAAGTTTACAGTGGTAGGACCATAGCCTGATGCAACCGTATAGTTGCCAACCAAGTTGCCTCCCACATATAAATTCACCGAGCCGCCATTCCATCCATCGCCGAAGGAGTCATAACATTCGAGACGGTGCGAACAACATACGACCGGGGTATATGAAACCGAAGTGGAAGTGCTTGAACCACCCACATTACATGTGGTTATCAATCGATAATACATGGTGGTTGCTGTGGATGTAACATAGCTAAGGGTGGTGCCTCCGGTGGGTGTCCAGGGGGCTCCGCCTGTAGGCGAACTTTCCCACGAATAGGTTATACCTGTGCCTGTGGTTGCACCGGTGGCCGACAGTGTAAAGTTGGTGCTGGCACAGCCCGTGGATGCCGAAATAGTGGCAGTGGGCGTGGCCGGTGTGCCCGAACAGGCTGCTGCTGGAGTATAAACCAGCGAAATTCTGTCAACCGCGGGGTTAAAATGAGGAGTTACTCCATCAGAATAATAGGTAAAAACCAAACGAACCGTAGTTCCTGCTAAAGCTGTCAAATTAATTTGAGGCATAGATGTCCAAGCTGCGTAAGTAGTGGAAGTATTCACAAATTGTTGTGTATATCCTGCGCCCGGTGTTGTTCCGGAAACGGGAGTGTAGGCCGGAGTGGTAGTAAAAATATAAAAGTAATCCCAACTTCCGTCAATAATTGTTTGACGGTAATAATAATTTAAAAACACGTTAGTGGCACCCGGAGGAATTATCACATCTCTATAAAAATGACCAATGGCATAGGCAGCCACACCATTATAGTTTGAGGTTGAACCCAAGTAGGCCGCTCTTGTTCCTGCTGAAGCACCAGCAGCCGTACCCACCTGCCACTGGCGAGCTGTGCCTGGCAATGCTGTTGTCCATCCGTTGGCTGCAAAAGTGGTACCCGTTTCAAATCCACCATCACCCGTGGGAGATATTAATACAGTTTGGGCGTTTACGTTACTACTTGTGCTAATTAAAAATAGCGCTATTAGTGCAACAAAAGTTGCTGTAGTTTTTCTGAAAAAAGTTGCGTACTGGTTTTTCATACTATGATTGTTTTACGTTTATTAGCTGGTCAGTTTATTAATTTGTTGAGTTTTAAAGCTATAGTTTGATAGGCTTTTTCACTCGTTGTTGTCTAAGTTAAAAACGCTGTTTTTACATAAAAAACTGGGTCGTTTTGCATAAAAAAAACAAAAATAAATAAAAAAATTACCTACAAGGTGTATTTTCTTTTTTTTTATAAAATAAATTCAAAAAAATCATAAAAACAGTCCGTTTGGACTTTTTTAAATTTCGTTGTAAAAATAAACAATTTTTTAACCATCGCAAAAAAAAAATCATAATTATGACAATTTTTTTGAAATGTTTTTTTTAGAAGCATAAAACCAGAGCTTTAAAAAGTCATCGCAAGCAAAAAAAAAATGGCATTTGAAAATAATCTAATAGATTTCATTTTGTTTATTTGCCGATGGGCTATTTTTGAAAGAAATGGTATGTTGATATTATTTTTGGTAGTAAACTTTTGCCAGGCGACGAACTTTTGGAGTTTTTTATTGCATTGCGATAGCGCGGCAGGCACCTAGCGGAGTATTTTGGAGCGCCCATGTGGTGGTTTGCACCAAAAGTTTGCTAACGAAGTGCAGCAACGAAGTGGGGAGCTACAAAACAGGAGTTATTTGGGGCTATAGTTTAGCAATGTGGTGCGAAGGTGCAGTTGGGTAGGTGCAAAAGTTGTGCAAATTGCTACGCCGCCGCACTTATGTTGGTGCGATAGCGGAGCAAAGTGGGTACGATTGTGGCTAACTAAGTGCGATGTGGCAGCAAATTGCTCCTCATTCGGAGCACATGAGTTGCACTATCTGAGCACATGAGGTCCGATTGGAGTTATATAACTCCTCTATCGGAGCTATTGATGTGCTTCATCGGAGCAAAACGCTTCTTTGTTGCAACAAATAACTCCGATGGTAGATCAGTTGATGTGCTTCATCGGAGTTATATAACTACGAATTCGCAGCCATTGGGCTGCGAATCGTAGTGGACAAATGAGAACAAAGAGTAGGTAAGGAAGCTGATTTGCTGATGGTTATTTTATTTTTACCATAAAACTGCCATCCATTGTGCTGCTTAGGTTGGTTACTTCAATGCTGATCCAACCTTTCGGAATGGGTGCTGAGTTTCCGGGATTTACCGTAATGGGTGCTAATAGTCTGGGACGCAGCGCTAAATCTGGCCCAGCCTTGAATTTTACAATGGTTGAACCGTTGTTAACAAATGTGCTACCAACTACCACATGGTTGATAGTAGTAATGTCATCGGGACCAAAATTGAATTGTGTTGCCGATTTGTATCTGCCTTGTCCAAGATAGGCTTGAGCAATTTGGTCTACAACCAGTTTAACAGACGCGTTGTCTTTTGCTGATAATTTTAGAATTGAATAACAAAAATCGGCTTGTTTCATCAATTCATGTCCTAACAGTATTTCGGTATCCGAAAACTGTTCAATAATCTTCATGAAGATTGTTTTTAAGTAGCTAAGTTTATCCATAAGTTCCATGTCTTTGGTGAATTCTGCAAAATCGAATGAACCAGGCAACAGACTGGTGTTTGATTTTGTTGCTACATACACATCGGCTACATAGCCTGTGTGTTTGGTACCCATTTTACGAATTTTTCTGCGATCAGCATTTGTTAGCGATACCAAACAGGGCAATTCGGTATTGATCACACCCTGTATTGCTTCCAAATTCGTAATATTAGTGGGTGTTACCACATAAGAAATTTTGTTTTGCATAATAATTTTTTCTCCTTATAATATTTTAGTTAATAATAAAAATTGAAAACGAATACAAAGATAAACCAAGCGTGAAGTATATGCAATGCCAAATCAGGTAACGGTAGGATAAATAAAGTTAACGGTAAATTTGGGCTGTTTTCACCTAATATATCGCATTTTGTTTCTTGATTTCTTGACTGTTGAAATGAAATATGAAATTAATTGAAAAACGAAACTTGAAAACACCCATTGAAAATGGGTGAAAAAAACCTAAAAAAATCAAACACATATTCGGAAAATAGGCTGGGGGTGATTGTTGTTTTAAATTTCGCACGAAATTATATTTAGTAATAAAACTAAACAGATTTAGTTAAAACATTCCGCGATTGTTTTTTTGTTGGTTTTCTTTTTTTATGATATGTTTTCCGATCAAAATAATTGTTAAAGCAATTAGGCTAAAAAGCAAGCCACCCACTTTAAATTTTGTGATGAAATCAATTGTACCAAACACAATGCCTACCCCCAAAATGACCATAATTGAAATAAAGAAAAACGAATTGATGATTTTAAAGTTAAAAAACTCTTTTTGTGCTGGTGGAGGCTTGGGTGTGTGTGTTTGGTGCTGGTAATAGTCGCGGTCGGCGGGGTGGCGGTTGCGAGCAAGCGTATTTTCGGTGTCGATGCTGGTGTTATATTTTAAACGAAAATCATACCGTTTGCGCTTGTTGGGGTCGGCCAGTGTGTGATACGCCTCATTCACCAATTGAAAAACCGCTATGGCCTTTTCGTGATGAAACACATCGGGGTGATATAGCAAGGCTTTTTCTTTATAGGCTTTTTTAATCTCCGCTTGCGAAGCATCCGGTGGAACTTCTAGAATTTTATAGTAGTCGGGCAATTTCATGTTGGCTTGGCGCGGATGCTTATTTCAATTTATTGTTTCCAAAATTATGAAATATATTGTACACCGCAGGTGTTTTTTGTTTACCATTGCCGTGCAATGTCAGTTATGAGAAATAAAAAAAAGAGAGGCTGTCGCTTTTAACAACAGCCTCTCTTTTCAATTTGTGCTACCCTACAATTGGTTTTCTTTGTCTTCTCTTTTTTTGTTTGCAAGATAGGCCGACAACAATCCGCCACCACCAAAAATCAATACGGTGCTTCCGTAAACGGCTCCGGTAACCGATTCGTCGTTGGTTGCCATAATTCGGATAATGATAAAGCCAATTAGTATGCCCAACCCCACGCCAATGGTTAGCAAAGCAAAACGCAGCGTGCCGAAACCGTTACCTTTTTTACGTTGGCTGGGTTCCATGCCTTTTTCAATCATGGCCATACGTTCGTCGTTTTGGTATTTGCGCAAAAAAACGATGGTAATAAAACCTCCTATAAACAAACTGATAGGTACTAATACTCCAAAAAATGTTTCCATGGTATAAAATGTTTTAATTGTTTGCCGGTATGACGACACCTTTTTTATTCAGGTTACAACTATTCGAAAAAATAATTGTACTTTCATGAAATAATTGTAACCTTTATATAAGGTAAGGCGTCAATTGTTTTGTGAATATGAACAGCGACGAACATAGTTGGATAAATGCATGCCTAAATGGCGATAGTGCTGCGTATCGTATGTTGGTAAATAAATATCAGCACATGGCATTTACCTTGGCCGTGCGTATAACCAAAAACAACGAAGATGCCGAAGAAGTTACTCAGGATGCATTTTTAAAAGCCTACGGTTCGTTAAGCGGATTTAAAGGGGAATCGAAATTTAGTACGTGGTTTTATAAAATTGTACTAAATTTGGCGATGAGTAAAGTGCGGCGTCGCAAACCAACACATCTGCCTATGGATGATTTGAACTTGCAAATTGCCAACGACAATGAAAGCAAACAAAAAACGGAGCGTACACATTATGTTGAAAAAGCAATACGTTCCTTGCCCGAAGAGGATGCAATTATTGTTACCTTGTTTTATATGGAAGACCAGTCGCTCGACAATATTGCGAATGTGGTGGGATTGAGCGCAACCAATACGAAAGTGAAACTGTTTAGAGCACGAAAAAAAATGGCAGAAATGCTGCAACACGAATTAAAAGAAGATTTATACACTATATTATGAATCATTTAAGCGAAGATATTTTGATGGAACTTGCCGACAACACTTTGTTGCCCGAGCAAAAAAAAGAAGCTGAACTCCATCTGCTTCAATGCAAACAGTGCAGCGATGAACTGGCCATGTTCCAATCGCTTTCAACACTACTTGTACAGGAGAATATGATCAAAGCACCTGCCCAAATGGCCACCCGCGTGATGACCCAAATTGAGCTTCATCAAAAAATTATGGTACGCAAAGCCAAAAGTCGCAATACCGTTATCCGGTTTGCAGCAATTATGTTTGGTTTGCTGGCTGCGCTCCTTGGTTTAGGATGTTTGTTGGGTTCGGCAACACAAGTTGGCCCGGGGTTTCAAATTCCGGTTTATTTTGTAAATGCACTACATTCTCTGGAAAGCCTAAAAATTCCAATAAAGAATCCGACCATAGTATATGTCGTTTCTTCTTTCCTTATTATTTTATTTACCGAACGAGTTTATAGTATCATAAAACACCGAAAAATTACTGCATAATTTTAGCATTAGCGACCAAGATTTAAACCATAGTATAGTTCGTGATCGATAAGCCATTTTTTTCGCCACAAACCCCCGGCATAACCGGTTAAATTACCATTTTTCCCTATAACACGGTGGCAAGGCACCACAATGGATATTTGATTTCTTCCGTTGGCATGACCCACCGCCCGACTTAACTTTTTATTCTTAAGCTTTAGTGCGATTTCTTGGTAGCTGCTCAAATGTCCTAAAGGGATTTTAGACAATTCCTGCCAAACAGTTTGCTGAAAATAGGTTCCCGAATGCTTGAACGGGATGGTGAATTTTTTGCGGGTTCCGGCAAAATACTCCTGTAGTTGATTTCCACAAATCTTTAATAATTGATGAGGTTTGTTGCTTGCCATCGATGGCATTTCAACAAAGTTGATGCCGGTAATAAATTCGGCCGACCCTTTTATTTCGATAGCGCCAATTGGAGAATCAATAAAAAACAATTGTTCTGATTCCATTGGTTAATTGCTACAAATCGGAATAATAAAACCCCAGCGATTTGGATGATATTTTGCTGATGCGGGTGGTAACCGTGGTGCCTTTATCGCTCCAGGGTGCCGGTTTGGTTTCGTTTCGGTTAGGCCCAACGTTATAGAAAATAACTTTTTCCGATTTATAGGTGCTTCTATCTATGCGGATATAATTGAGCCAAATGGTAACCTGATCTAAAGTATAGGGCATATTGTTGCTGATGGTAACAGTTGCATTGCTGATGCCGCCTGCAGGCCCTGTTGAATAGTTGGCACGTGCCGAAATATAGCTTTTCCAGTTTCTCTTGTAGGTTTGTTTTAAGGCTTCTTCTTTTTCTTCGGCTGTGAGGTTATTGTTGTCTTTTGCGGCGATCTGCTCATTGGGGGTTTTGCTTGCATTTTGAGCTATGGCCTGCAATGAGTCATATTTTGCTTTTAAATTTACAACACTGTTTGCGTCATCTTTTTTATTGCCCGATAAAGCTGCAACAAGAAGTATGCACGATGCTATCAGCAATAATGCTCCTGCACCCGCACCTATATATATAAAGAGTTTCCGTTTCTTTTTTTTATCATCGCTGCTGGGGGTGGTGTTTTCCGAAATGGGTGGGGTTTTGGGTGTCACAACCAGTGGTGGTGGCATATTTGGGGTAGTTTGTAAGGGGGGGGGCACCACCACAAACAACGTTTTCAGTTCGTCAATTTCGCCGGCCGGAAGCCATTTCTCCATGCCTTCGCGCCAAACCATATCGGTTTTTGATATTCTTTTATTGGTTAAGTCTTCAATCGAAAACGGGCCTTCTTGTTGCTGGCCGGTGTGGGTGAAAAACATTTTTTCCATGGTTATATAAATTTTGGTTAGGTCAAAAATATACAATATTTTTAATCCAAGCAAATTATTATACTTGTTTTTAACTTCACACCAAAAAAAGAGAGCAGTAAAACTGCCCTCTGAAAAAAAAATATCTCTTAGGATTATATTCGTATCAAATTTTTTATTAGTTCTAAGCCTTCGTGAGTTTCTAGTAAAACGATTTGAAATTTGGGTTTACGTGTATTTTTTGTTGCAGCTTTAAATTCGGAATTCGTGACAATACCTATTTTGTTGTCCTTGCTCACAACCCATAATACGATATTCGATTTGCGATTACAGCGAATTTCTTCCTTACCAGGCAAAATTGTAAAAATGGCATTGATAGATTTGTCGACGGCATGTATGGATTCAGGGGCGAGGATTTGGTCGTTGTTGCTGAATTGTGGCTCAAAAGTATAATCTTGGATTGGTAGTGGATAATCGCAATTATAATACCCCATCATATTTACCGTAACTCCTCGGGTGCCTTGAACAAGCAAATTGTTATTGTAACTTTGTTTTGCATTTTGAAGATTTTTTCGGGCCGCAATGGCTTCCTCACGTATTTGCTCGTTTTTTGCCTGCGCTGATTTTTTTAATTCCTGTTGTTGATTGTAGGTTGCCATGGCTTTTGCATAATCATTGCTTGCAAAAACGGGATAAACATACAAGTAAACTGATGAATCCGGGCGCGATAAAACCATAAGATAGTTTCCTTGCGTTTTTGATGATTTTAATTTTATCTCATTCCATTTAATATCAAACAATTTTGGGTCGAACTTGCTTTTCTTGGTGTTTACTTCAAAAAGAACATTCTCGTAAATGCCGATTTCAGGGAAGGCTTTTTTATCAAAATCAATTTTAAAAGTGTTCTTAGCCATCTTGCTTTTTTGAGGAACTATAAATTGAAATGCACTGTTATCGGTGCTTTGATTAATATCATTGTTTTCGTATTTATAAGTATAATCCGATTTATTATTGCTTGAAATATTGGATTTTTCGCAGGTATTCTTATCAAGATAGGTCCAGTTGCGTTTGAGTGTGTCTAAATAATATAGGTTGAATTTCGGACTATCGTTATACGTAATCATATCAATATGGAGATTTTTACCAGGAACAAGTTTTAATTCGCCATCTTTATCAAAGGCACGTATTTCCAACATTCCAGCCGATTCAAATGTATGTTCGATACCGGCAGAATCGTATTGCATAGGCACTCCACTGATAAAAAAATCGTAGGGATCATGCATTTCGCGATATTTTACAGTTACCGGATTATTGACAGGTGTGCCATCCATATGAATGAATGCGTTTTTTGGCACGTTTATCTGTGAGCCGCTTATCGATTGATAATTGCCACCATCTTTGTTGTCAATGGTAAATATTTCGTAAGGTATATTTTTATTTAGAATCGGGTTGCTAACAAACAGGTTTGTATTTTGAACTGAATCCTGATTTGAGGGTGTGGCCTTGGAATCTTTGTTTGTTAATGGAGAAAAATAGAGAAAGAATCCTGCAGCAGTGCTTAGTACCACGCCACTTGATAAACCGATAAACCACGGCGATTTATAGATAGGAGCTTTAAAACCTTTGAAGTTTTTAACCACCTTTGTAAAAGCGGGTTTGGTATCAATAATCTCTTGGTCAGTTATTGGTTTTTTATCGATTTTTATATTAATTGTTTTCATTTCTTTTTTGTTATTGGTTCAACTTGTTTTTGAGTGATTGTAAAATGCGGTGCATTTTAACCTTGGCATTGTTCTCCGTAATATGGCATATTGCTCCGATTTGCAAAAATGAGAAGCCATCAAAATATCGTAGATGCAGCAATTCCATTTCATCGGGTCGAAGTTTTTGCATTGCGTTAACCAATCGTTGCCAATTTTCTTCGTGGTCTGATTCTTCAATTTTATCAGACATATTTTTAATTTCTTTTGAATCTAAGTTGTAGGTAAGTTGTAATTTTTTTTCACGGAAATAGTTTACAATTTCATTGGATGCAATTCTCAATAACCATGCTTCGAAAGGGATGCCCCTGAATTGATAGCTTTTCAAATGCTCCATTGCTTTCAGAAATACTGTGGAAGTAATATCTGCACTATGTTCTTTATTGCCGTTTCGTTTATAAATAAAACGGAACACCGAAACATAATATAAATCGTAAAGCTTCGAAAATTCAATGATATTTTCAATTGCTGCTTTGATAAGGCTTTCTGTTTCTGCAATTGCAGGTCTGTTGTTGTTAAGTGTGCTAACCGTAATCATAACCGGGTTTTATATTATTAACGAAATTATTACGAAAAGTTACAAATGCAAGACTGAAATAAATTAAAGACCGGCTACTTCGAGTATTTGTTTGATAGTTGCAAGTTTTTTACTATAAGTATGAACTCGAACCCTTACATTATTTTCGGATGGAAAACCTTTGGTAGCATATTCTTCCGGAGTTAGAACACCAATATCGTCGTTGCGCAAAATTACAACTATGGCCACCGTATTTGATTGATGGAGCTGAAGTGTATTGGGATCGACACCTAATGAACCACCCGTAGTGTAAAAGATTTTGTTTTTTGTGTTTAAAACGTATATCTGTTTTACGGGCAACAAATAATCTTGCTGATCGGTGAATAATACTTTTTGCGAAACTGCTGCACTATCGAATAAAAACATTTGCCCGAACGCGTTGCAACTTAAATAATTTTTTAAGGTGAGCATGCGCATAAATCGCTCGGGAGTTATTTCCGATTGATTCAGCAATTCTTCTTCATGCCCCACTATATAATCGTAATATTCGAACCATTGCTCTCGGCTTAGTTTTTTTTCTTCGCTACAGAAATAGTTCATGGCAAAGCTATCCCATCGTTCTTTTTCGGCAAGATGTTTTGTTTTTATATAATCGGATTTTCTTTTACTGAGAGTTTTATTGAATCTTATTTTTCGGCTTTCGAGTGCTTTGGTGTACCGTAGATATTGTTTTCCATAAAGGGGCAAAGTTTTATCTATACCTTGGTTGATGGATACAACGTAGGTAGGAAACTTCTCAAATCCACTACGGTTTTTTAACTCCACATTGAAAATATTGTCTGCATTATTATAATCAACTCGAATATCGCACCAATACTGTAAGTTTTTTTTGTTTTTTATGAATTTCCTTTTAAATGCATTGAGGTTTAACGGGCCTTTATAAACCCATGCCATGCCCCAAAATGCTCTCATCTCGGGATTGTAACTTCTGAATTGGGTATTGCCATATTTAAATGAAAATAGAATACTTTTCTTATCTAATCCCATTTTTTGTGGTTTCTTCAATAGTTCCAACTGAAAAATATTGTATGCGGTTAAACCGAGCCTGACATTGTTGGAGGTGGTAACCTTGTTTATATTGCTGTAGACGGTGTCGGCATAGCGTTCGTCGAATAACAAGGAATCGAAGGGTGAGCGGAACAGGGCATTGTTGAATAGGTTCGGGTAATGAATGTAGGCATCGGATAAAATACGTATGGTTTGTTTGTTGATTTGAAATTTGCCGTATTTAATATCGCCAGCGGCAGTTGTATCGTTTGTGGTTAAATCGTTTGGGGCCATATCGTCCGAGTCTTTAAATTCAATAACCGAATTTGGAAAAAGATTCTGTAGTATGATTCGTTCATCCTCGGATAAGCTTTTACCGGCTGCCAGATATTTTATGTTTAAAGCCTTTATTTTTTCGAACGATTGTATGGGTTTTATAAAAATATTGCCTTGGGTAGAAAGTCGTTTAAGGTTTTGCATATTGGCGGTTTCGTCAGGCAAATCATACAGATAGTTGTTGCTGATGTCTAAAACTTCAACTTGTTTCAACATGCCAATATTTATAGGTAACGAGCTAAGTTGATTGACCGGGAGTGCCAAATATCGTAGTTTTGTTAACTGGGCTAAATTAGGAATGCTTTTTTCTAAATTCAGGTTCTCGCAATCGGTGAGTGTTAGAGCTGAAAGTTTGTTGATGGAAATAATTTCGGGGGGGATTTGGTTTATGTCGCTTTCGTCGAAAGTGAGTGTTGTTAAATTTTGAAAGTCCTTTAATTCGCTGAATAAAACGGGATATTTTAACCCGAGACACTCAACCAATGTAATATTTTCAATTTGTTTTGAAGTGAAAAAAACCGGCGGGAAGTTGTTTTTTTGAAATCCAACGATAGTGATTTTTTTTAAATTCGGGAATTGTTTGATGGATGTAAAAAACACCGAATCGTCTTCTACATTGCAATCCAAATAATATTCGGTTACTTTTGATGCATTGGCAAGGGCATCTTCAAGTTCGGAATATATAGTGCCTTCAGTATTTTGTGCGCGAAGGGAAAGGAGATTAAAAATGAAAAAAAACAGCAGCAATACTTTTCTAAACATGATATCACTTTTAAATTAAAAACTAAAAATAGTGATAAAAGTTACAAGTGAATTGAAAAAAAATAATTTATTTGTTTCTGACTGGTTCTTGCCTTGTGTTATGAAAAAAAAATATTTGATTGATTAGTGCAATCAATTATTTTCTTCGCATCAGTTGTTTCATTTGGCGCATTTGTTTTACGGGATTTTTGCCTGCTTGGTTCACCGAGCGCATTACTTTGCGAGTGTCTTCAAACTGTTTTATTAGGCGGTTTACTTCCTGAATGTTGTTGCCACTGCCCAAGGCAATGCGTTTGCGGCGGCTGCCATTTATTATATCGGGGTTTTCGCGTTCGGCAGGAGTCATGGAGTTAACAATAGCTTCGATGCCTTTAAATGCGTCGTCTTTTATATCCACATCTTTCATGGCTTTGTCCATTCCGGGTATCATGCCAACCAAATCCTTTACATTGCCCATTTTTTTAATTTGATTGATTTGGCTTATAAAGTCGTTAAAATTAAATTGGTTTTTGGCAATTTTCTTCTGCAATCGTGCGGCATCTTCCACATCAAATTGCTCTTGGGCGCGTTCAACCAGCGAAACAATGTCGCCCATGCCCAAAATACGACTGGCCATACGTTCGGGATAAAATATATCCAGGGCATCCATTTTTTCGCCCAATCCCACAAATTTTATGGGTTTGTTCACCACCGATTTGATTGTGAGCGCGGCGCCACCGCGTGTGTCGCCATCCAATTTGGTGAGCACCACGCCATCAAAATTCAAGCGGTCGTTAAAGGCTTTGGCGGTGTTTACGGCATCCTGCCCGGTCATGGCATCCACCACAAACAGTATTTCGTGAGGCGAAACGGCTTGTTTGATGTTCGATATTTCGTTCATCATCTCTTGGTCAACTGCTAGCCTACCAGCGGTATCTATTATCACCACATTAAACCCAAATTCTTTGGCATGGCTTATGGCGTTTTTGGCCAGCGACACGGGTTTTTTGTTTTCCAAATCGCTGTAAACTTCAACTTCTACTTGCTGCCCCAACACTTTCAACTGTTCAACAGCGGCCGGACGATATACATCGCAGGCCACCAACAAAGGTTTTTTGCCTTTTTTTGTTTTCAAATAGTTGGCAAGTTTAGCCGAAAACGTGGTTTTGCCCGAACCTTGCAAGCCGGCAATTAAAATTATGGCTGGATTGGATTTGATGTTGATATCCGATTTTTCGCTGCCCATCAGTTCGGTGAGTTCGTCGTGAACTATTTTCACCATCAGTTGTCCGGGCGAAACAGCCGAAAGCACATTTTGTCCTAAAGCTTTGGTTTTAACATCGTCGGTAAATGTTTTAGCTATTTTAAAGCTTACATCAGCATCCAACAATGCTTTTCTTACTTCTTTCAGCGATTCGGCAACATTAATTTCGGTGATGTGGCCTTGGCCTTTTAAAATTTTAAACGCGCGGTCGAATTTCTCGCTTAGGTTTTCAAACATCGTATAAGGTATTTTTTTTGTTTCGGCTGCAAAAGTATAAAAATCGGCCATACTTTGGTAGGTTCATGTTTCTTTTTAAATGCAAAAATACCGGTGTTAGTTCCTTTTACCCTTTCACTTTTTTAGGCCCCCCCCAAAAAATACTTACTTTTACCTTTCTCTTTTTTAAGGAAAGCCTGTAAACACTTACTATCAGCTTTTCCTTTGGCTACGTAACCCCCCAAACAGCACTTTCTCGCTAAAAAGGCATTTTCAACCAAACCACGACATAGGTTTTAAAATGGTTCGCTATTTTGCCCTTCGGCAACCACGGTACTATGGTTAAAAATAACTACTTTTGTGGCTCAATTCAAAATTTGGTTGCTTATGGAACTTATCGACGGAAAAAAAATATCAGATATCATAAAAGATGAAATTGCCATTGAAGTGAGTAAAATACTTGCCGAAGGCGGAAAAATTCCACATCTGGCCGCCGTTTTGGTGGGCAACAACCCTGCCAGTCAAACCTATGTTTCGGCCAAAGAACGCTCGTGCAAAGAAGTAGGTTTTATTTCGTCGCTCTATAAATATCCTGAAAATATTAGCGAAGACGAGCTGCTCAAAGCCATTACTTTTTTAAACAACGACCCCGAAATCGATGGATTTATTGTTCAGTTGCCCTTGCCAAAACATATCTCAGGGCAAAAAATCATCGAAGCCATTGCCCCCCATAAAGATGTTGATGGTTTTCACCCCATAAATTTGGGTAATATGGTGCTGGGCCTGCCCGGGTTTTTGCCTGCTACACCCTATGGTATCGTGCAACTTTTGGAACGGTATAAAATTGAAACCGAAGGCAAAAACTGCGTGGTGTTGGGCCGTAGCAACATTGTTGGCACTCCCATCAGTGTGCTACTTTCGCGCAATAGCAATCCTGGAAATTGCACTGTTACTCTGTGTCATAGCAAAACCCAAAACCTGGCCGAAATAACCCGTCAGGCGGATATTTTGATAGTAGCCATTGGTCAACCCGATTTTGTTACAGCCCACATGGTGAAAAATGATGCTGTAGTTATCGATGTGGGCATTCACCGCATTGCCGATACCACCACCAAATCGGGTTTTCGCCTCAAGGGCGATGTAAAATTTGATGAAATAGCCAAAAAATGTTCGTTTATCACACCCGTACCCGGCGGCGTTGGTCCCATGACCATCGTGGGTTTGCTGATGAACACACTCAAAGCATCAAAAAACACCCCCCAACAAATTTGAACCAACAACAATTAATTGAGCAAGGCAAATTACTTCCGTTGATGGAAGAGTTTTACAGTTTGCAAGGCGAGGGGCACCATACTGGCAAGCCGGCTTGGTTTATTCGCATTGGCGGATGCGATGTAGGCTGTCGCTGGTGCGATGTAAAAGAATCGTGGAATGCCAACCTACATCCATTAACGCCCACACAACAAATAGCCGAACATGCCGCCGAATGCATTGCAAAAGCCGTGGTGGTAACTGGTGGCGAACCCCTGCAATTCAACCTCAATTATTTGTGCCAAAAACTCCACGCACAAAACATACAAACCTATTTAGAAACCTCGGGCAGTGAACCCCTCAGTGGCAAATGGCATTGGATATGCTTGTCGCCAAAGCAAAATGTGCCCCCTTTACCCGCAATATTGCCCCTGGCCAACGAGCTAAAAGTAATAATTCACAACTCTGCCGATTTTGCTTGGGCCGAAAAATACTCCACATTAGTGAATCCTACCTGCAAATTATTATTACAACCCGAGTGGAGCCAATACAATAAAATGATTCAGCAAATTGTAGATTACATTATGCAAAATCCAAAATGGAGCATATCCATCCAAGCCCACAAATTTATGCGCATTCCCTAACTCACCCCCCCCCCAATTTTGTTCCACTTTTTCAAAATCTTCTTACAAGCATTAAACCATTTTGGCTTAAAAGTTGCAAAATAAAAACTATATTTGTCAAGTTATAACTAAATTAAACTTATTCACCATGGACCTTTTCAAATTACTGATAGCTTCAATCATAATGCTGTTTTGCATACAAATTGCCGATGCACAAATGACCTATTCCACCAAAAACAAAAAGGCAATAAAATACTTTGATTTGGCCATGGAAAACTTCCAATCAAAAGACTTTGTAACCTGCGAATCAAACCTGTTGAAAGCCTTAAAAGAAGACGATCAGTTTATAGAAGCTCACATGATGCTTGGGCAAATTTATGACGAACAAAAACAATACGAGAATGCCATAAACTCATTTAACAACGTCATTGAAATTGATCCCGAATTTTTTCCTAATGTATACTACACCATTGCCGGCGAGGAGTTTTTAATCGGAAAATATGATGCAGCCAAACAGCATCTCCTAAAATTTTTAACCAATGAAAAAATATCACCTCCCATGAAAAAACGCGCCGATTTTTTATTAAAATCGGCCACCTTTGCAGTCGAAGCGGTAAAAAATCCAGTACCGTTTAAACCAGTAAATTTAGGCGATAGTGTGAATACGATAAATAGCGAATATTCACCCTCGCTCACTATTGATGAGCAAACCTTGGTTGTAACAGTGCTTCGGCCCAGAGACGATTTAACCATAACTGGTCAAAAATTTGAAGAAGATTTTTACATAAGCTACAAAGGCACAGATAGTCTTTGGGGAAAAATGAAAAAGATGTCAACACCATTAAATTCGCATGGTAATGAAGGTGCTCAAAGCATTTCGCCCGATGGCAAAACCTTGTATTTTACCATTTGTAACCGTAGCGATGGTGTCGGAAGTTGCGATATTTATTATTCCGAACGAAAAGGAAATTACTGGTCGAACCCCGTAAATATGGGAATTAAAGTAAATTCAACCGCCTGGGATTCTCAGCCTAGTATTTCACCGGATGGCAACACATTGTATTTTTCAAGTGCACGCGGTGGAGGTAAAGGCAATATGGATATTTGGAAAACCACAAAGGATTTAAATGGAGTATGGGGTTCACCAATAAATCTAGGCGATTCAATTAATACCGAGCGCAACGAAATGTCACCTTTTATACATTCTGATGGCAAGACATTATATTTTACTTCCAACGGACATCCGGGTATGGGAGGTTTAGATATTTTTTATTCAAAAATGAACGATAGGGACGATTGGTCCGGCCCAAAAAATTTAGGTTATCCAATCAATACCAGTAAAGATGAAGGATATATGATAGTGAATGCACGAGGCAATAAAGCCTATTTTTCTTCCGACCAACTGGGTGGAAAAGGTGGCATGGATATTTATAGTTTCGACCTATATGATGAAGCCCGACCCACAGCTGTTACCTATATGAAAGGAACAGTTTATGATTCAAAAACACATCAACGCTTGCAAGCACGCTTTGAACTAATTGATTTAACAACCTCCTACATTGTGGCCCAATCAAACTCCGATTCCCAAAACGGCGAATTCATGGTTAGTTTGCCTACCGACAGAAATTATGCACTAAATGTTTCAAGAGACGGCTATTTGTTTTATTCTGAGAATTTCGAATTAAAAGGAGATCATTCAAAACTGAAACCCTACTTAAAAGATATTTTGTTGCAACCAATCGAATCAGGCAGTATTGTTATTCTAAAAAATATATTTTTCGACTTCGATAAAACCGATTTGAAACCTGAATCTCAAGTGGAGTTGAATAGGCTGGTTGAACTGTTGAAGAAAAACACTCGAATGAAAATTGAGATTGGTGGTCATACGGATAATAAAGGAACTGCTACTTATAACCAAGCTTTGTCAGAAAACAGAGCCAAATCGGTTTATGAATATCTAGTAAATAAAGGAATTGATAAAATCAGACTTTCGTACAAAGGTTATGGCATGACAAAACCAATTGATACAAATGAAACCGATGAAGGCCGAGCAAATAATCGGCGTACGGAGTTTAAAGTTATAAGCAACTAATTTAAAAAAAATAGAGTACTTTATTAATTGCGAATAATGTATACAAGAAACATAAAATACCTTATTCTTTTTGCAGCGTTTGTCATTATTCCATTTAGTGGTTTTAGTCAATTGTCAAAACAATACAATAAGGCAGATTACCAGTTTTGGCAGTTTTTACCTGTCGACAGTATCTTGAAAAACAATCCGCCTGTTTTAATATTTCTTCATGGCCGCAGCTTGTCTGGTAGTAATTTAGATATGGTAACAAGATACGGCATCATATGGGAAATTCAGCATGGAAGAAAAATCCCAGCAATTGTTGTTGCTCCTCAAGTTCCCTATAAACATAGTTGGGAGCCCGATAAAATATTAAGTGTACTAAACTTTATACAAAAAACCTACAAAACAGATACAACACGCGTTTATATGGTGGGTATGAGTCTGGGAGGCTACGGAACATTGTATTTTTCCGGAAAATATCCAAATCGTATTACGGCCGCTGTTGCATTATGTGGTGGCGGTAATGTTTTGGATGCTTGTCGTTTGGCAGGAATTTATTTATGGATTATGCATGGCAAAAAGGATGTTGCAGTACCAATATCTGAGTCGGAACGGATGGTAAGTGCCATTAAAAAATGCGGGGATGATTCAAAGCTTAAGTATACAGTTTATGAAAACTATGATCATGGCGATCTAGCAAGAGTGTTTAGGCAGGATAGTATATATCAATGGATGTTTAGTCTTAAAAAGTGAAATTAATATACATTATTGAGTATTCGAAGTATAAGGTATAAATTTTTTGATTAAAATTCAATATTTTCTTTTATTATCTCAAAATTAGTATTAATTTTGCACCCCAATTTATTTTTATTGGTAAAACTAATTATTAACCCCTGTCTGTAAAAATGTTGCAGGCATACAAATTAAGAAAATTACATGATAGAAGAAACAAATTTGAACGAATCTGAAAATGTTCAAGAAAATCAGCCTGAAGCTGAAACCCAAGAAACCTCGGTTAATGAGATTTCCGAAGTAAAAGAAGAAATTGTTGAAACACCTTTAGCTGAAATTGAAGAAGCACCTTTAGCTGAAATTGAAGAAGCACCTGTTGAAGCAGTTGTTGAATCACCAGTAGAAGAAGAGGTAGTTGCACCAATTGAAGACATTGTGAAAACCCCAATTGCAGAAGTTGTTACACCTGTTGAGAAAGTGATTGAAAAACCAATTGAAGAACCAGTTAAAAAAGAGGTTGTCGTTGAAGAAGAATTCGATTGGACAACCATTGGCAAAAAACACGACAACTACACTAGCAAGCAACGTAAAGATTTAGAAGATATTTACGATAAAACCTTAAGTTCAATTGTTGAACAAGAAGTAGTTTTTGGAACCGTGGTTGGCATGAACAACCGTGAAGTTGTTGTAAACATTGGTTTCAAATCAGATGCTGTAATTACATTAAATGAGTTTAGATATAATCAGGATTTAAAAATTGGTGATAAAGTTGAAGTTTATGTTGAAAGCCAAGAAAATCATACTGGTCAACTAATATTATCGCATAAAAAAGCAAAATTACTTAAAGCATGGGATCGTGTTAATGAAGCTCTTGAAAAAGACGAAATCATTACTGGATTTGTTAAATGTCGTACCAAAGGCGGTTTGATTGTTGATGTATTTGGAATTGAAGCCTTTTTACCTGGTTCGCAAATTGATGTGAAACCAATCCGCGACTACGATGTTTATGTTGGTAAAAATATGGAATTTAAGGTAGTTAAGGTTAACAATGAATATAAAAATGTTGTTGTTTCTCATAAAGCCCTTATTGAAGACGAACTTGAGCAACAAAAATCACAGATCATTGCAAAACTTGAAAAAGGCCAAGTATTGGAAGGTACAGTTAAAAACATTACTTCGTATGGTGTGTTTATCGATTTGGGTGGAGTTGATGGTTTGATTCATATTACCGACTTATCATGGGGGCGTATCAATCATCCAGAAGAAATCGTAACATTAGACGAAAAAATTCAAGTTGTTATTTTAGATTTTGATGAAAATAAAAAACGGATTGCTCTTGGATTAAAGCAATTGACACCTCATCCATGGGATGCATTAGATGCCGGACTTAAGGTTGGTGATAAAGTAAAAGGTAAAGTTGTTGTTATTGCTGATTATGGTGCATTTATCGAAATTACAAAAGGTGTTGAAGGGTTGATTCACGTTTCTGAGATGTCATGGTCGCAACATTTACGCACTGCACATGATTTCTTAAAAGTGGGTGACGAAGTTGAAGCTATTGTGTTAACTTTGGATCGTGAAGAACGCAAAATGTCATTAGGTATCAAACAGTTGATTCCTGATCCATGGACCAATATTAGTGAAAGATATCCTGCAAAATCTCAGCACGAAGCAATCGTTCGCAACTTTACGAATTTTGGAATTTTTGTAGAACTTGAAGAAGGTGTTGATGGATTGATTCATATTTCGGATTTATCATGGTCGAAAAAAATCAAACATCCTGCAGAATTTACCAAAATTGGTGAAAAAATTGAAGTTATTGTTTTAGAAGTGGATATTGAAAACCGTCGTTTGAGTTTAGGCCATAAACAGCTTGAAGAAAATCCTTGGGATGTATTCGAAACTGTTTTTGCAGTTGATTCGGTGCATAAAGGAACTATTGTTTCTGCAAATGAAAAAGGTGGAATTATTTCGTTGCCATACGGTGTTGAAGGTTTTGCTCCTGCTCGTCATTTGCTAAAAGAAGATAATACAAATGCTCGTGCTGAAGAAACACTCGATTTTAAAGTTCTTGAATTTTCGAAAGAAACAAAAAAAATACTTGTATCGCATTCAAAAATGTGGCAGGATGTTATAAATGCCCAAAAGGAAAAAGAAGTAGCTGAGAAAAAAGTAAAAGATAATGTCACTAAGAAAGTTGTAAAGAAATTAAAAGACAATATGGAAAAAACAACCTTAGGTGATTTAGAAGTTCTTGCAAATTTGAAATCAGATATGGAACAAACCGAGCGCGAAACTTTCGAAAAAAAATATAAAGCGAAGGAAAACAAAAAAGAAAGCAAAAAAGAAAATAAAGAAGAATAGCTCTTAATTTATCTTAAGAAGAAAGCCGCTTCATTTGTTTGAAGCGGCTTTCTTTTATTTATATTGCTAAATTGTTTGGTTGATTCAAATAACTTCCCGAACTTTGCATTTAAATTATACACCCTTATCTATAATTGAACTTTTTTGTATAATTTTTACTATTTAAGACTATAATTCGCAAAAGTATTTTGCGAAAAAACTTTGTAAAACTATTTTAACTAAACAAAATGTCATCTCATAAACAAAACCCATCATTGAGCGAGCAATTGCTCAATGCAACTGGGGTTAAAAGTGCCAAATGCTATCAATGCGGCAAATGTTCGGCCGGCTGCCCCGTGTCCACCCAAATGGAATATCCGCCCAGCATAACTATGCGCCTGATACAAACTGAAGACCCTAAAAATGATACCAAACTCCTGAAATCAGAAACCATCTGGCTATGCGTTTCATGCGAAATGTGTCTTTCGCGCTGCCCGATGGAGATTGATATTCCCAAAGTCATGGATTTTATGCGGCAGAAATCGCTGGAAGAAGGTTTGGCGAATCCAAAATCCAAAAACATCATCAGCTTTCACAAAGCATTTTTAGATTCAATAAAATTTACCGGACGTTTGCACGAAATAAGTCTTGTTGCCGATTATAAAATGCGAAGCATGCATTTGACGCAAGATTTGATGATGGTACCCAAAATGCTTTCGCGTGGAAAATTACCCATCTTGCCCGAAACCATTAAAGGGAAGAAACAAGTTTCAGGTTTTTTTAAAAAAACAAAAAATAAGAATTCATAGATTACTTGGTTATGCATTTTGAACAGCTTATTAAAGATGGTTTGATGTGCACAACAGAACGTAATAAAAGATTAATACTATGCAAATAAAAATAGGATATTACCCCGGATGTTCGCTCGAAGGCTCTTCGCGCGAATACAGCGAATCGGTAATGACACTGGCCAAATCTTTTGATGTGGAGTTGGAGCAGGTACCCGACTGGAACTGCTGCGGAGCCACTGCCGCCCACAATCTGAATCACACTTTGTCGTTTGCCCTGCCTGCCCGTATTTTGGCCAAAGCCGCCGAAGCCGGTATGGATACCATTTTGGTGCCATGCGCCGCTTGCTACAATCGCCTTACCTCGGTGCAACACGAACTGGCAAAGAACGACGAATTGCGCAAAGAAGTTAATGCAATAATTGAAGCCGACCTGAAGTGCGACATCAAAATTCTGAACATTATTCAATTTATCCAGTTATATGTTGCTGATAAATTTGGCGATAAACAATTGCTCGAATTCAATAAAAAAGTGGCCTGCTATTATGGTTGTTTGCTTGTTCGTCCGCATGATGTGTTGAATTTTGACAGGACAGAGGATCCGCAATCCATGGACGAAGTGATGCGAAGTTTAGGTGCAAATCCAATAGACTGGCCTTTTAAAACGGAGTGTTGCGGTGCAGGAATGTCGGTGAGCCGTACCGATATCGTGGGCAATCTTTCCGGACGCATTGTAAAAGAAGCCGCCGACCTTGGCGCCGAAGCCATCATAGTGGCGTGTCCTATGTGTCATTCCAATCTGGATATGCGCCGTCCGGCAATTGAAAAAGCCATTAATGAAAAAATTGATATCCCTGTAATTTATATTAGTCAGGCAATTGATATGGTGCTCGGAAAAAATCAAAAGGAAACCGGCATCAACCGCCACTTTGTTCCTGTAAACATCACACTGAAGGATAAAGTGGTCGAACCTGTAATTGTAACTGAAAAAACTGAGGAGAACTAACTATGGCAAGAATAGGAGTCTTTATTTGTCATTGTGGCGAAAATATCAGCGCCACGGTCGATTGTGAGAAGGTAGCAAAAGTTGCCTCCGGATTTCCTGGTGTGGCTGTGAGCGTGGATTACAAATACATGTGTTCCGACCCGGGACAGAACATGGTGAAAGAAGCTATCCTAGAACATAAGCTTACCGGTGTGGTGGTTTCGGCTTGTTCGCCACGAATGCATGAACCTACTTTTCGCAATGCCTGTGCAGAGGCTGGATTGAATCCTTTTCTGTGCGAAATGGCTAACATACGCGAGCATTGTTCGTGGGTGCACGAAAAAAGCGATGCCACCACCGACAAGGCAATTGACATTGTCAGAACTCTTGTTGAGAAAGTGAAACGCAACCAAGCTTTGGCACCCATTTATGTGCCTATTCACAAGACGGCTGTTGTAATTGGAGGTGGTGTGGCCGGAATTCAGGCGGCTTTGGATATTGCCGATGCAGGGCACAAGGTGGTGATGGTTGAACGTGAACCATCCATTGGTGGCCACATGTCGCAGCTATCCGAAACATTCCCAACCTTAGATTGTTCGCAGTGTATCTTAACTCCCCGCATGGTGGATGTGGCCCGTCATCCTAATATTACCCTCTATACTTTTGCCGAAGTGGAAAGCGTAGATGGTTCCATCGGTAATTTCAATGTGAAAATACGTTTGAAATCAAAAAGCCTTGACGAAAAGCTTTGCACCGGTTGCGGAGCTTGCATTCAGAAATGTCCTGTCAAGAAGATTCCCAGCGAATTTGAGCAGGGACTCGGCAAACGCACCGCCATTTATGTGCCTTTTCCCCAAGCTGTACCCAACAAACCCGTGATCGACCGCGTAAATTGCACCTATTATATAAAAGGTAAATGCAAAGTTTGTGAAATCGTTTGCCCTACCAAGGCAATTCGTTTCGATCAGGAAGACAGTTTTGTTGAAGTTCAGGCCGGTGCAATTTTGTTAGCCACCGGATTTGATGTTTTGAAAACATCGGCCTTCCCGGAATACGGTTACGGAAAATACAAGGATGTGATTGATGGCTTGCAATTCGAAAGATTAGCCTCCGCATCAGGACCCACACAGGGTGAGATTCGTCGTCCGTCGGATGGGGAGATACCCCAAAAAATCGTGTTCATTGCTTGTGCCGGGTCTCGCGATCCTGCCAAGGGCATAGAATATTGCTCTAAAATCTGTTGTATGTACACGGCAAAACATGCCATGCTATACAAGCATAAAGTGCATGAAGGCACTCCCTACATTTTCTATATGGACATTAGGGCCACCGGAAAAATGTATGAAGAATTTGTCCGCCGTGCCATCGAAGAAGATGAAGTGAAATACATCCGTGGACGTGTTTCGCAGGTGTACGAAAAGAACAGCAAGCTCATTGTCAGAGGTGTTGACACTTTACTGATGGGTCAGCCTGTAGAGATAGAAGCCGATATGGTGGTTCTTGCTACTGCCGGTGTTGCCAGCAGTGGAGCCGAAGAACTGGCTCAGAAGCTTCATGTGTCCTACGACAAACATAAGTTCTTTGCCGAAGCCCATCCTAAATTAAAACCGGTTGAAACCAATACCGCCGGTATCTATCTGGCAGGAGCCTGTCAGTCTACCAAGGATATTCCTGAAACCGTGGCCGCTGCCTCAGGTGCTGCTGCTAAAATAGCGGGTTTATTCTCGAACGATATGTTGAAACGCGATCCTTTGATTGCCATTGTGAAGAAGAGTCCGCCTCCGGTGTATTCTTCCTGTACCGGGTGCTTCATGTGTATTCCGGTTTGTCCGTATCAGGCCATAGACAAAGAAGAAATTAATGACCGCAATGGCAATATCATAAAGACCATTTCACATATCAATCCGGGCTTGTGTCAGGGTTGTGGCACCTGTGTAGCCTTCTGTAAATCGAAATCTATTGATATCCTCGGATACAATCACGACCAGGTGCATGCAGAAGTGCTGGCTTTGCTCAACGAATGGTAATTGCAATTAGTGAACAAACAATTTAAAGAAATGGAGACAAATAATAATAACAGTTTTGAACCTAAGGTGGTTGCTTTTGTTTGCAATTGGTGTACTTATGCCGGAGCCGACCTTACGGGAACCAGCCGCATAAAGTACGCTACCAACGTCAAAATCATACGTTTTCCGTGTACCGGACGCATCGATTATATGCTGCTCATGAAAGCCTTTTCAAACGGTGCAGATGGTATCATAGTTTCGGGATGCCATCCAAACGATTGCCATTACACTTCCGGCAATTTTCATTCTCGCCGCCGCTGGATGATTTTTCGCAACCTACTCGATTTTATAGGCATAGATGTCAACCGCATCGTTTTTTCGTGGGTATCGGCTGCCGAAGGCGCCAAATGGGCCGAAGTGGTGAACACAGCCACCGAAACATTCCGACAGTTGGGTCCCGCCACCAATTTCAAGAAACTTATTAAAAACTCAGAATTTCAGGAGGCAGAATAATGGAGAATCTTCAACAAAAAGCGAAAGAATTAATTGAATCCGGCACCTGCGACCTCATCATTGGTTTCGAAAAATCGACCAATGGTAAGGCACGCCCCGTATTTGTCAGAAAACCCGAACACACCTCTAAGCTTATTTTCAACGAAAGCTGCGATCAGAACATTGCTGTTTACCTGTATCGTCAGGAGGTGAAACACAATAAAAAGAAAGCCATAGTTGCCAATCACAGCACGATCAAAAGCATAGTGGAACTGGCTGCCGAAAACCAGGTACACGATGGTGATTTCCTGATACTGGCATTCTCAACCGAAGGAAACATTATTGAACTGAAGAGTTTCGACGAACTTGAAAAGCATGTAAACACCCTCTATCATGGCCTCACCGAAGAAGAAACGGCAATGATGAAAAAAATAGAGGAAATGTCGCTCGAAGAACGCTGGGCTTTCTGGGAAAACGAATTCTCCAAATGCATCAAATGCTATGCCTGCCGCGCTTCCTGTCCCATGTGCTATTGCCCCACCTGCACGGTCGAAATCAATCAGCCGCAATGGATATCGGTTCCTGCCCATACTTTAGGCAATCTGGAATGGCATATCATGCGCGCCATGCATTTGGCAGGTCGCTGCATCACCTGCGGCCAATGCGGAAAAGCCTGCCCGCTTGAGTTGCCTATACATTTGCTCACCTACAAGGTGGCTCTGGATTCAAAACAATACTTCAACAGCGTTGCCGGAACCTCCGTTTGTGCCGATAATGCTTTGGCTGTTTTTAAAACCGATGATCACGAAACTTTTATCCGCTAAGCCATGGAAAGAAAATTATTGACCAAAGATTCGTATAAACTACTGGTAAATAAACTTATTTCTCAGAACTACCAGGTGGTTGCACCCATAAAGAAGGATGCCGTTATTGATTTTTACAAGATCGCATCTTTCGACGAAATCACCGAAGATTACATTGTAACGGTTTCTTCTGCCAAGTCGATGGTATTTCCCCGTAACGAACAGCTTTTTACTTACGAAAAGCAGAATAAAAAACTTGAGCAAAAAGATTTTAACTTCGACAGCATTCCGCAATCAGTTTTGCTGGGTGTAAGGCCCTGCGATGCGTTTGGCTTCGATTCCCTATCATCTATCTTTTGTTGGGATGCTGTCGATAAAATATATACTACCCGTTTGGAACGCACCACCATCATTGGCATGAGTTGCTCAAAAGCCGACGAATATTGTTTCTGCACTTCGGTAAAAGGAAGTCCCGGAAGCACCGCCGGAAGCGATATCCTGCTCACCAAAATGCACAACGGCGATTATATTGCCGAAATCCTTACTGAAAATGGTGCCAAACTGGCAGCCGATTTTTCCGATCTTTTCACTGCTGATGCAGGTGCAGATAAAGAAACACTTTTAGCCAATGTGCCAGCCGGTTTCAATGTAGACGATGTGCTCGCAAAGATTAATGCAAAATTCGAAGACGAAGCTTTCTGGACCGATCAGGCCATGCGTTGCCTGGGTTGCGGAGCCTGCGCTTATGTTTGCCCAACCTGCGCTTGTTTCGATATTCAGGATGAAAGCCGGGGCAAAAATGGCCATAGGGTTCGCTGCTGGGATTCGTGCGGACTGAGCTTGTTCACCCTTCATACATCAGGGCATAATCCACGCGAAAACCAGGGACAGCGTTGGCGTCAGCGTTTGATGCACAAGTTCTCGTATATGCCCGATCGTTTGAACACCATTGGTTGCGTGGGTTGCGGACGTTGTTCCAGAGCTTGCCCGGTTGACATGAACATTGCCGAACATTGTAAAAGTATTGTTGAAAATTAATAGCATTTCAAAACCATGGAATCACAAAATATTTATCTGCCCTATCTGATGGAAATTGAAAAGGTCTACGAAGAAGCACCTTTTGTCAAGACTTTTAGATTGAAATTTATCAACCCTGAAGATGCTGAGAAATTTTCATTCAAAACAGGTCAGTTTGGAGAATACTCGGTTGCCGGGGTAGGGGAATCTACATTCTGCATAGCTTCGGCACCCACCCGTCAGGGTTATATTGAATGTACTTTCCGCCAAGCCGGACGCGTTACAACTGCTTTAGCTGATTTGGACGAAGGCAATACCATTGGTTTTCGCGGTCCTTACGGCAATGTTTTCCCTATCGACGAATGGAAAGGCAAAAACCTCCTGTTCATCGCCGGAGGCATCGCCCTGCCACCCATGCGCAGCGTCATTTGGAATTGCCTCGACCTGCGCGAAAATTATAAAGACATCACCATTCTGTATGGTGCCAAATCGGTAGCCGACTTGGTTTATAAAGAAGAACTCCGCTTGTGGAACGAACGCCCCGATGTGAACCTAGTTACCACCGTAGACCCCGGCGGCGAACAACCCGACTGGAAAGGGCAAGTGGGTTTTGTGCCCACTATTTTAGACAGGATGGCACCCAAATCGGAAAACACCATTGCCATTGTGTGTGGCCCGCCCATCATGATTAAATTCACTTTCCCCATTTTAGAAAAACTGGGCTTTGCCGAAGATTGTGTGTACACCACCCTCGAAAATCGCATGAAATGCGGCTTCGGCAAATGCGGCCGCTGCAATGTGGGCAAAACCTATGTGTGCAAAGATGGCCCCGTGTTCTCGCTGAAGCAGTTGAAACAAATGCCTGACGAGTATTAGGAGGGGATTAGACTGTAGCCTTTTAGGCTATTAGGAAGAAAAAATGCGAAGCTATTGGCTTCGCATTTTTTTTAAGGTTTCGATGCAATATTATGCTGATGCTATCCCTTACACTGATTAGGAATTTGAAATCGCCCTTTTTTTACATTCATTCTTAGTGATAGTAATATTTATTAGTAAATTTGGCAAGAATTAGTTTTTATTTAGTCAATAATCAGGCTTGAAACTGATAATATTGCCAGAAAAAGGATTTTATGGGTTCTTCAAAAAAACATCGAAACCGGATATTGATAGCCTACTTTGTTTCTTGGTTAGTTGTAAGTTTGTTTTTGATCATAATAATTTATAATGAACATCATTCATTAGACGTTGTTGGTTATATTATCGGTTTGATTATCCTTTCTATTTTATTCACCCCATTTATTGGCATTACGTTATGGACTTATCACAGAGACGTAGATAAGGTGATGTTTTTCGAAAATGATAAAATAATCGTTACTAAAAAAGAAAAAAAGCTGATAATAAACAAGGAGGACATAAGAGAGATTAAAAGATATTCGCGGCTTTTTTATTCTGATCTTACTATTGATTTAAGCTCTGATATTAGGTTTAAAATTTCAAATGCCCATGCTGATTATAAAGAAACTATTAAAAAATTAGTAAGCTGGGATATCCCAATTCGATTTTCGTGAAACCTATTTATTCAGAAAGGCCTAATTATCCAATGATGACCCTGTATTTTCGCTCAAACAATTGAAACAAATGCCCGACGAATATTAGGAGGGGATTAGACTGTAGCCTTTTAGGCTATTCGAAAGCAACCTGGTGCATCCACTATGGGTGATGAACAGTTGAAATTTGTATGTTTCGTTTAAATCGTATTTCTAGTATTTGTTGCTACACAACGTAATGCCCCACAGGCATTGTTATTACGGTGGGCGCAGCCATGCTAACTCCTATCTCCTTTATGCTATATTAAAAAAAATACGCAATTCGTACAGAAAAGAACTTTTCTAGTGTATATTGTAAAAACATATCGGCTAAAAAAGAACTTTTCTGGCCGATATGCTAAAAACACCTACTTAAAAAGAACTCTTCTAGCGTAGGTGTAATTAAAGTAAGTATAAATATAGGTTAATGGGCCATGGCACCCTGCCGACCAAAGCGAAAACCCACTTTTTTTTGAATGCCAACTCGCAACCATGAAACAGCAAAATTATCGGCGTTTTGGCCACCGTTTTATTGGAATTTGGTCGGCATCTTGTTTCATCATAAACACCATATCGCCCACTGCCACCGAACGTATTTTGCCCGTGGCAGCTTTTGCATAATAAATATCGGGACGAATTTGTTTTTGGCTGGTATAATAAAAAATGGGAACAAAATCCTTCGGATTTAGATTGTCGGGCAACACAATTCGATTCACATGTTTTTTGTTGTGATAAGACAAAAACTTTTCGGGAGGCGATTGAACCGCGTCAACAAAAACATGTCCGCAAATTTCAAGCGTTGCAATGCTCCCTTTTTTATGACGTTAAATAATGGTTCGGCGCACAACACCACACATTTTGGCGTATTCTTCAACCGTTTTTAATTCGCTATAAACAATCATGGCTAACAAATTTAATTAAACAAAAAAGCGTGCAAAACCCTAGGTCAAAATTACGATTATTTTTTCTGATTCAATATTTTTTCAACCTGTTCCGATGCCACCACCGCGCTGCCCGTCCAAGTGTAGGTGTAGCGATACGTAATATCGCTGGTAACCCGCGCATCGTCGCTATCGGGGTCATACTGCAAGTTGCGTTGGTTCACAAACAAGGTGTTGGCGCGGCCCCCTGCATCCTGCGGAAACACCAAAGTGTACGACACATTATACAAACCTGCTTCCGAAACCCGCGTTGCTTTGGCAAATTCAACCAATTTGCTGCCGTTCCAAAAAAACAACACATCGCCATTGTTATAACCACAAGCGCCATACTCAAAGTTTAGCGCAACAAGTTTCGAAACATTGCTAAAGCCCCCTTTGTCCAGTTTGCTGGCCGACACCCCATAGGTAAACGCCGCACTCGACGACATTTCGGTGTAAATTGGTCTAAAATCCAACGAAGTCACAATTGCTTCGTTCGATACAATTTTCACAGTCATGGTAAAATCACCCTCCTTAATTTTGGATGTGGGCGCACACAAAAAGTAATAGCTTGAGCCGTTTTCGGTAAACTGCACCGTGGCAAACGAAATCAAATTGCCCCACACATAGCCCTGACAATACACATCTTTCGAGTCGTAATACCCCACCAAATACCAGTTGGCCAACATGCCGTTCAACTCAAATGTTTCTTCCGATTTCGAAATAATGGTGAGCGGTGTGGCAATGCGCAAATTGCCCACAATAACCCCAGTGGGCGCGTCCGCATTGCGAACATTCACCTTGTCGGCAAACAAAAACACCCTGGCGCCGTTTTTAAATTCGCCATGGTAATACACATTGGTGTCGGCCTGCGCAGCCACTTTTGCCCTGCCCAAACAAACCAAAATCACAAAAAACAACACAAGTTTTAGCTTCATCCTAACGCTATTTTTTTCAAAGATATTAATTTTTTCGCATACCCAATTCGCAAAGCCAAAAACAACGGCTATTGTTTTTTGGTTCAATTTGCGTATTTTTGTAAGATAAAACCCAACTCAGATGAAAAAAACACTATGGATTTCCGTTTTGCTTTGCGCGATGTTTGCCGCATGCAAACCACATCAAACCCGCTTGGTTGTTTATAACGGCCAAACCCAAGGCGGCACATTTCACATGAAATATTATGCCGGCGCCGATAGTTTGGCCATCCAGCAAAGCATCGATTCATTACTTCGCGTGATAAGTTCCACCGCCTCGGTGTTCGATAGCACCTCCATCATCTCCAAAGTCAACAACAATCAGCCCGTGGAGCTCAACCAGCATTTCATCAATTTGTTCAACAAAGCTGTGGAAGTTTCCAAAGCCAGCCAAGGATGTTTCGATTTCACCGTGGGCCCCTTAGTACGTGCCTGGGGTTTTTGGCGCAAAAAAGGCATCAATCCCACCCCCAAACAAGTCGACAGCCTGCGCGCCTTTGTTGGATACCAAACCGTGAAAATAGAAAACGGCAAAGTCATAAAACAATTTCCCCAATCCATGCTCGATTTCAATGCCATTGCCCAAGGCTACACCGTGGATGTCCTTTGCGATTACCTGATGAGCCGCAATTGCAACGATTTTGTAGTAGAAGTAGGAGGCGAAGTGCGCGCCCACGGATTTAAAAACAAAACCGAAAACTGGCTTGTGGGCATCGAAAAACCCGCCATCGACCCCAACGACAACCAGACCATACAAGAAAAAGTTACCCTGAAAAACAAAGCCATGGCCACATCGGGCAACTATCGCAAGTTTTTTATCAAAGATGGCAAAAAATACCCCCATTCCATCAACCCCTTCACCGGATATCCAGTAACCCACTCCATGCTTAGCGTCACCGTTCTGGCCAACGATTGCACCACCGCCGATGCCTACGGAACCGTTTTTATGGTTCTTGGCCTCCAAAAATCCAAAGAATTTATAAAAACACACCCCGGTTTCGAAGCCTATTATATTTATGCCGATAGCCTAGGCTACAACAAAACCGAATTTACCCAAGGTTTTCAAAGTATGATTGTGAAATAATACCAAAAAAGGGTAGGCGGTGGTTTAACACCGGCTACCCCCCCTTTCTTCTTTCTTCTTTAACGAATTTCTTCGGCGATAAATTAATTCACCCAAATTTTGTCGGTAGTGCTTCCGTGGCAACTATTGCATTGCCCCGAAGTGGCTTTAGCAACCATAAATTTTGTATTCCCCGAAGTTCCCGTGATAGCAGGATACAAACCACTGGTAAAATCAACCGATTCCGTAGTAAAGAAATTGCCTTTACTGTCCACATCAATGGTTGCAGTAACAGTTCCCGTACCACTCGCACCCGTAAAAAGGTGTAGGGTTCCGTTTCCGTTTGTCGCTGTCATAGCGGCATCATACACCGTTCCGGCCACCGTAAAAGTTCCCGTACCGCTTCCACCGCTTTTGTGGCAGTTCATGCAGTTTTGCCCCATATTGTGGCTTTTGGTTCCATTACTAGCCGAAATGTTAGCCTGCGATGATTTTTTACAACTTTGTGTAAGAATCAATGCAACGGTTGCCGTTGCCAAAATCGAACAAATTATTTTTAGTTTACGCATGATTGTTTTTTTTCTACAAATTTATGCTATTTTCAGAACGAGTTGCAAATATTTGATAAAAAGATGGTATTTGATGATAAAATAAGCTTTAAACATTTTTTTGTTGATATTTTTTAAATCTTCATTACAAGTCAAGATATTTTTGCCTATATTTGTAAAAAAAAACTTGTCTATGAAAAAAATTATCGCATTAGCATCAGTGCTATTCTTAATCACGGGAGCTTTTTCTCAGACCACCTTAACCTATCAAAAAAACGCCTTACATCTTGGTGATTCCGTTCCTTCTTACGAGTTTGAGTACACCACTCCGGGCAACAGTGGCCCCAACCAAATTTGGGATTTTTCGAAAATAGTATTTACTTCCAAAAAGCAAACAGCCAATGTAGGCACCACACCAACCTACAATTTGGAAGATGTTGGTAATTTCAACACCCTGCTTACCGAAGCCGGTTACGAATATTATTTCGATTTAAACGAAACCACATTGATGTTGAAAGGCTACACATCAGCCGATTTTTTAACCCTTTACACCGACCCCATACTTAAAATGAAATACCCCTTTGCTTATGGCGATAATTACAAAGATGCATTTGCAGGTCACGCCATTTACAAAGTAAATACCCACATCACTTTCGATGGCGAGTACACCGTTTCCGCCGATGGTTATGGAACACTCATAGCCCCCGACAAAACCTACCGCAACGTGTTGCGCTTAACCATCACCAAAAATTCCTTACAATCCAATCCGTGCAGCACCATCAAATCCGACCAAACATTTTATTATTGGTATGCCGAAGGATACCGTTATCCGGTATTAACCCTCAATTATAAATCAGCCGAAAAAAATGCCGATGCAGCAGTCATCGAAAAATCGGGTTTTTATAATCTGCAACAGCCAATCAACAACAATAATATTGTGGCTTCAATCAACGACGAACAAGACAACGATTTTGCTATAAATTCGTATCCCAATCCGTTCTACGACAAAGTTGGTTTTTCATATTTCTTAAGAGAACCCATGAATGTTACCATTGAGTTTTTCGATATGTCGGGCAAATTAAACGTGTTTGTGATGAACAATCAAGCTCAGCAAGTAGGCATTCACAGTGGCGAAATTGATGCAAAAGCATTGAACTTAACACCCGGAGTATATTATATCCGATTCACATTCGGTGATAAGGTAATTGTAAAAAAGCTTGTTAAAATCTAAAGGCTACAACGCTTCGCTACGTTTTTTCGATAATTCTTCTAATTTTTGCATCTCCACCGATCCTGGGAAATCAAATACCTGCTGTTGTATTTCTTTTGGAAATAGTTTCTTAATATCTTCGCCATAAAGGTCTCCATCGCGTGGCAAAACATGGCTCACAATAGTTAGTTTCCCTTGGCTTTCACTTATATTTAAAATTAAAGGCACCGACCATCCGCTGCCGGCTAGGGTTTTAGCATCTTTTTTATAATACTCCTGCAAAAGAGCCCACACATAAAATTTATCTTTATCTGATTCTAATACCTTATGTGCACTAAAAACTTTGCCACCAAACGAGGGTTGCATTACTTTTGAATCCAAATATATTTCTATCGCATTGTTTTTATCCTGGGTACTACTCGTCGACTTTGGGCGGCACGAAACCAATGAAACAACAACCAGCAAAAGACCAATCGTTGTTCGAAGTAAAATTTTCTTTGTCATGAGCAGATGATTTAATTCACAAATATAGCGATTTGCAATTAATGATATTTCGTTTTTTTGGTTTATTTGTTACGTTTGCTGAGCGAAACTAGCTTGGTAAATCAACCTTCAAGAGTTTTTATAGCTGCATCAGTATCGAATTTCAGTATCGGAATTTCTTCCTTTTTACCAAAGACTCCATGTATATTTCCAATGTTTTTCGATTCCTTTAACCGCGATACCTGATTAAAAAAAAAAGCTGCTGAACAAGGCTCGGCAGCTTTTTTAAAATTGTAAAACGAAAAGTTATCTGATAACCTGAATTTTTTTGGTAATGGTTCCGCTTTCTGTTTCTATTTTAATAAAATAGATGCCATTCTGGAGAGCGGTGGTATTTATCGAAACCGTGTTCGCATTCACCACCTGACTATAAACCAACGAACCCAGCATATTGAGCATCGAAAGTTCACGAATTTTTTCCGGTGCATTCACCGTAATCAGATTACTGGCAGGGTTGGGATACACTTCGGTTTGAGCCGAAACCGTGTTTTCGTCAACACCCACCAACACATCCACACTAATATCATCCATATACAAATCATACTGATCGGCGGCACTGTAGCATTGAAACCCTATATAATAAACCCCCGAGCTTGGTACCGTAAAATTTGTAGATGAAAGTGTCCAGGTGGCCGAAGCAATATTGGCATATTGCACCAATTGTGTTGTCATGCCAGCGGCTGTGGGTGCAGTGCCGATTTTAACGCGCATTTTTTCGGTAAACGAAGTGGAAGCACCTCGATACCAAAATTTCAAAACATAATTGGTACCAGAATTCAAATTAGTGCATTTTGTAAAAAACCAATCGTTGGCAGCCGATGCTGTGTTATACGAATAGCCAATATAATCAGTTCCGGTATGGCCTGTGCCAGTGTAAAGTCCCCAAGTATATCCATCGGTATTTGCATCAAGCACGGTCCAGCCTTGCAAATTCTCCGTACTTTCAAAACCCATAATAACAGGCACACTTGCCGCACCCACTGCAACACTGGCATAAGCCGTGTCGTTTGTAGCATTCACATCGCCACCAAGCGAAGTATACGACTTAATATTGTAAGTTCCAGCTGTCGACATGTTGGCTGCATAGGCACCTGTAAAAGTGTACACGGCCGAAGCACCACCGGCTATAGTACCAGTGTAATTCGCCGTAACTGCTGTTCCATTATTAATTTTGTACGAAACATCAAACCCTGAGATGGGCGAGGAGCCCGAATTTTGAATTGTCACTACGATATTTTGCGAACTTGAAAGTAAACTACAAGTTGTAATTGGCGACGATATTCCCGAAACACCTGCATCGTTAGCAGGAGGCTCTAAAACCACCGCATTATCCAAAGCAATCAAATCGCCGTCGGCCCCCGAAACATGCCAAGCAAGCATAAATGGAGCCGATTTGTAGGCACTAATATCAACCAACACCTGCCGCCAAACCCAACCCGTGAAAGCAGGTGTATTATTGGCATCCCACAATGTTGTCCAAGTGCTACCACCGTCTGACGAAATTTTGCATTGCAATGTAGCCCCAGGGTTTCCCAAACCACCGGCTGGTAAATAATCATAACTATATCCGGCCCAAAATTGCAAAAACAAAGCGGCAGCACCCGAAGTTCCGGTTATTGAAGGTGATTTCAACCATTCGCTTTGTGTTTCGGCTGGCAAGGAGTATGGGCAAAAAGCCGAAAAAACATTGGTAGGGTCGATGTTTGTAAATGGGTCTGCGGTGGGGTTACCCTGCATCCAAGTTTTTGTGGTCAACAGAATGGTTTGTGTCCATCCGGTAGGCACAAATGTGCCATCAAAATTTTGTGTCATATAATTTACCTTAGCTTGCGAAAAACCTGTAGGTTGAATCACCTTGGGTTTTGAGTTCAGCAAGTTCTGGTTATCGGCATTCAACCATGTTTTCGATAAATACTTTGTACCTTGTTTGGTTTGCGATGATTTAATTTGTCCAAAGCACGAAACCGTAATGGCTATGGCAACAATTAAAAATAGTGTTTTTTTCATATTCAATAAGTTTTAGTTAATATTAATCTAAACGTAAAAGTAGTAAAAATAACTGGTAAGGCAAACTGTTTTTAGCAAATTATAAACAGTTTGCTGTTACTAACACTATGAATATAATAAATCGAAAAATGCTATTTAGAGAAATAATAAGGATTAAAGCATAAAAAAAGCCGATGATTAATAAATCATCGGCTTTTCAAAAACTACTTAAATTTTAGCGAAAGAATTTATTTAGAAATAAAAATTCTTTCGGTATGTTGTGTTTTTCCGGTATACATTTTTACAAAATAAATTCCGGGTTTTACATTTACTCTCGATAACAAAGGTAAACTGTAGTTGCCTGCATCCTGGATTCCATCGAACAATACATTTACTAATTTGCCGGTAGCATCGTACAAAGTGATGGTAACATCAGAAGTTCTAACCAACGAATAATTAACAGTACTTTGGCTCGAAACAGGGTTTGGAGCAATTAAAAAATTTAAACTTGCTTCGTTTTCAGCAACACCAACACCTAAAGGAACCCAATCTAAAGTAATTCCAGTAAGATTTGTTGTTGGAGCAGGAGCTTGGTGGTCAACAATTGTACCTTTATTAAAAGTAAACGATTGTACTGTTTTTCCGGTTGTTAAACTTGCAGCCCAAGCAAATTCAACCCAAACTTTATACACACCATCTGTAACAATTGCAGTAGAAACGTTTGTACCATTCCAAACAAATGTCATCACACCATTGACCGTCCGGTTAGTACTTGAAGTCAATGCATCCGTAGTGTTTCCGCCCGATTTGCCATTCCATGTTGCCAAGTGGCCAATATCGCTTGATTTACAATATTTAAATTTTGTTTTAATAAAAGTACCTGAGTTGGTTTCAATCCAGGCAGCTATACAGTTTTCAGGTGTATATCCACCGGTTGAGGTAGTTGTGTAAGTACATGTTAAGGTACCTGCAGTTTGTGATTGTACACCTGAACTAAAAAATAATGGGCTTACAATCAAAGCCAACATTACGAGCGAACGGGTAATTTTTCTTTTCATAGTTTATTTGTTTTTAATTATTATTTCGAAATTTATTTTTTTAACGAACGAATAAAGTTGATAATGTTCCAACGATCAGTCACGTCAGGAATTTTCTTTTCAAAGTTGGTCATTTCGTCGCGTCCAACAAACGATTGGTAATACAAAACACCATCTGCCTGGCTTTGATATTTAGCTAAACCCAAATCACCCATGGTGGTTTTTAAAGTTTTTGCTTTAACACCGTCACCTTTTCCGGTTGTACCATGGCACGATTTGCAATGTTTTTCCCATAAAACTTTGCCTGCAGCAATACTTGCAGCACTTGTTTTAACGGTGCTTTTCATGCTTTTGTACTTGTCAGGAATCACCCAAGGTTTTGATTGCAATGATGCCGACATGATAATAATTGCAATCCCAATTGCAATTACATTAAATCCGATAATTTTAATTTTCATGTTTCCTCCTGTTTATTTATTTGTTTATAATTTATTCGTGATTAATTTCGTGATATCCATTCACAATGCTTTTAAAATGAGAATTTATTTTATGCCCAATGGTCGAAAAATAAATATGTACGAGTAAAAACAATGTTATAACAAATCCACCGGTTATGTGAACTATATCTACAAATAGTGGACCATTAATATTAAATATTTTGTAAGGGATTAAACTGTGGTAAAACATCAGAATACCTGTAATTATCATCATGGGTACAAAAAAGTACATGATGGTTTTGTAAGTAATTTGTTGAACCGGATTAAATTTTTGTTCTTCGGTTATTGGAAAAGGTGGTTTTTTGCCTTTAAACATGCCAAAAAGATAGTAATTCAATTGTTGCATTAGTCTTTTTATAAAACCTTTCGAAGCACTCATGTAATGTTTTCTGTTTGATGAAAACAAATTTCCGAAAAAGAACAGCAGATAATTGCTCGCAAGGGTGATACCGGCAATATCATGTACTCTTACCGACGACCAAAAATTTAGCATAATGGTTTCTTTTGACGAATACTGCATGCTGATACCGGTAAATATAAGAGTTAAACACATTAGGGCATTGATGATGTGCCACAAACGAACCCACTTTGGATAAAGATATATTTTTTTAATTGTCATGCTACTTTCTTTTTATAATTCTAAAAATGATATGAACAAATATCGCAAACCCTGCCAAACCAAAAACAATAATAAATATCAGGTTCAGATAATGATTTCTGTTTGAACCAATGATATCTTGTTCCTGCAATGTTTGCGGATTTAAAAATCCGAAACTTTGGGCAGCCTGAGGTCTGTTTTTATACAGTGATTTTAAAAGAATAGAATTTGGCGAATGACAATCAGTACATTCTTTAACTGATAACTTTTTGGGTTCGATATTGTGTCCTACTAAAGTTTTTTCATCTAATGCACTATGACAATCAACGCAACGTACATTTTTGAAATGATTTTCTAATGCAGGAAGCCAACTATGTTTTGAATATAAATTTGCTTTGGCAGTTTTGGTAGAGCTATAAAACTCGTAGTCGTTATCAATTGAATTGGTGTCATGACATTTTAAACACATGGCATTGTCGCTGGCAACAGTAATCTCAATATCCTGCAACGAATCGCGCATACTGGTTTTGTTATAATGAGCATCGTGACAACTAAAGCAATTAAAATTTACGCTGTCGTTTTTAAAGTGAACGCTTTTACGAAATGCTGTATCAATATCTTCGAAATGAAATTTAACATATTTCGCATCGTCGGCATGGCAATCCAAACACGTGTTTATTTGAGCATATTTCAGTTTTGAATCGTGAGGCACTTTAGCGTAATCTTCCGAATGACAATCGGTACATTTAAAATCCCAGTGATTGGATGTGTAGTATTTGTTTGAATCGATTACACAGCGTGCAGGCATCTTTTTTTGAAGAATCACAGTGGAATCGTCAGGACTGTTAATCTCATATTTATTCACAGTATGACATTTCAAGCACTTGTTGTTTGCATCTTTACTAGTATATTCCTTCGCCTGATGTGCCGGTTTCTTCACTGTTTTCAACGGTTTCTTTTCTATATTGAATACAATAGAAACAGCCAATAAAAGAATTAAAACAATAATTACAATACCACTCTTTTTCATTTTAAAAACGGAACTCATATTAAATGGGTTTTATATCGTTTAGTTAAATCGTACTGTAATATTAAATCCAAGCATCCAACCTTTTTTCGTAGCAAAATCAAATTGACTTTTACTGAAATTATGTTGTGGTATAATGCCACGATAATTCGATGCAAAAATTTGGAAACAATGCGTACTGGTTGTAATTTCGAACGCTATACCCAAATTAGGTTTTGGAACCAATTGTGGTGCAACAGCTTTTTTTAAATAGAATCCTTGGTCGTACTCGAGTAATAAAGACATACCTTTATAAAAGTTTATACGTGCTCCGCCCGAAACTCCAAGTACATCGTTTTGATAAATCGGATCATAACGAGTTTGAATAACGCTAAGTGTAGAATCACTAGTGTTATATAAAGTGTCGACAACTTTTTGACTTTCTACCTTATTATAATGGCTGTATGATACAGCGGCTTCCAGCGACAACACTTTACAGAATTTGCGTGCAACTATTAATTGTGCGAAATACGACATGCGGTCGATAAATTTGTAATCAATACCAAAATATGCTTTTTCACGCGCACCAATGGTTGCATTTCCAAATAAAGTAAGTGACAATGGGATGGAACCTTTTCTGTTTTGCTCAAGCAATTTTACTTTTGTGAAAAACTCCTGATATTTATTATCCTTTTCGGTACTAAAACCTATCATCCATTGATTAAAGATGGAATAGTTGAATGCCAAACGGATATTGGATGCACCGTATAAGCCAAACAAGTCGTGAATACCATTATTCAGGTTTGAAAACCGGTGTTGAATAACCAATTCCATACTTCCTTTGGTTGGAATTAAGCTGGTTTGTGCATCTATCAACATGGTGCTGCCCCAAGCATCCTGAATTGCTTTTTTGCCTTCGGCTTTTTGTTGAGCAATGGTGTCAATTGGTTCCGTTGCATTGGTATCTTCATTTTGCGCAAAAATAGCAGTAGTAAATAACGAAAATAGTATTAAAAGGTAGATTTTTTTAGTCATGATAATTGTTATTTAAAATGTAAAAGTCACTAATTTATTTTAATTATTTCTGGCACCCTGAGTTATCCACTGAAGTATTGGATCGGTAACATTTGATGCAAAAGTACCTCCACCATGACCAGAATCCTGAATATGGGTAATCAGAAAACTTGAAGCAGGTGCAGCTGTATTAATATATTGTCCCGGGGTGGCTGTTAGACTTGCATAGGCATTTGCCGATGTTAAATCAGGAGTTTGTCCTGCATCGTGGCAACCATCAAAACAATGTGCTGCAAAAAGAGGAATAATAACTGTTGAAAAACGGATAGAATCTCCTGCAGATTTTGGATTGTAGGGCGTATCGCCCGACCCGAAATCAATGGTTTGTTTTTCGCAGCTAATTAGCAACAAGCCCGAACTTGCAACTGCTAAAAATAAAATAATGAATTTTCTCATAAGTAGTGTTTTATTTATGTGTTTTTGTTTAGTTAGCGTCATTATTATTTAGGTATTCTTATGCAAAAATAGATAAAAAATGAAAGATAAAATAACTCATACAATAATGCTTAATAAATGATTGAATGTTGTAATTATTAAATGACTTTATTTTCAGGTTTTTATTTTTTTATATAGTTGTTAATATGTTTTTTGAATTTGATATATATCAGCCAATTATCTATATGCTGAACAGGGGGGAATGTTTGAGATTTTTAATGAAAATAGTTATTTTTTTTAATATTTGTTGACTTTAATCAAAATTGATTGTAAATTTGCAGAAAAAAATATGCAGAAACCTTATTGTAAAATTTGCGATGCCGATGCCTGTGTTAACCGTTGTGTTTTATACGACAGCCTAACTGAAGAACAAATTGAAATATTACGACCAGGTAAAGAAATTTGTGAGTATAGACGAAAAGATATACTTGAGAAAAAAGGGTTTACAACACCTCATATTGTGTTTGTGTGTCGAGGGTGGGCCAAAGTGTTTATCGATACGCCCTATAATAAGCAGTATCTTATTGAAGTTATCGGGAAAGAGCGTTTTATTACCACTTCGTTTGTGGGTTTCGGACATAGTTTAACTACAGTTATGGCTTTAACTGATTTAAAAATTTGTTACTTCGACTTGGCCGACATGCTGAAAGTGGCCGAGCTCAACGGAAAATTTGCTGTGGCTTTATTGAAACATTTTAATATTAACGGAACCTTGCGTTTTCAGCGACTTGCCAGCATTGCTTTGAAACAAACACGCGGAAAACTGGCCGATGCTATTTTGTATATTTATCAGAATTTTCAGGAAGTGAATATGTACGATTTAATTTCGCGCAAAGATTTGGCCGACCTGGCAAATATATCGAACGAAAACGCCATTCGTACCCTGCGCGATTTTGAAGAAGAAGGCGTGGTGAAATCCGAAAAGAAAACTATTATTATTTTAGATATGGAACGCTTGGAAAAAATAAGTCAAAGAGGCTAGGAGCTACACATTTTTCAGCTATAATAAAAAAAGCCTTGAAGAAATTCAGGGCTTTTTTGTTTCGGTGACTCCGAAGGGATTCGAACCCCCAACCAACAGAACCGGAATCTGCCATTCTATCCAATTGAACTACGGAGCCATTTTTTGCAAAGATACATAATTATTTAAAAAGTATTTGGGCGTTGCTTTTGTGCTGTGGCGTTTTGTTTCAATTTTATAGGGAAATCACTGCAATTTTCAAAAAACATGTATCTTTGAATATCAAAAAAAAAAATAGAGAACATGATAACAAAAGCTCAAATTGAACAATTCTACAATCAGGTGCCCATGGCAGTGATTGGGGTTTCGCGGCAAAAAAAGAAATTTGGATACGTGGCCTACACCGAGCTAAAAAACAAAGGCATCCACGTGATTCCGGTGAACAATCAAGCCAACGAAATTGATGGCGAACCATGCTACAACTCCATCAGTCAGTTGCCTGCCGAAGTGAAATCGGCGGTAGTGATCACTAAAAAAACCGCTTCATTGGATGTGGTGAAACAATTAATGGAAAAAGGCATACACAACATTTGGCTACAACCCGGTGCCAACACCCCCGAAGCGATAGATTATGCCTTAAAGCATAATGTAAACCTCATTCATGGCAAATGCATCATCATGTTTTCGGAGCCTTTGGGTGGGTTTCATAAGTTTCATCGTTCGTTGGTGAAGCTTTTTGGCGGTTTGCCCAAATAGTATTATCTATTTGACATGGGACATGGCATGGAGTCATCGTTTGGAAACCTGCTGATTTATTATCTGAGCGGTACAGGCAATGCATTGGCGGCCAGCCGGTGGATGGTGGAAAAGGCTGATGCCAAAGGCATACATGGGCAAATGCTGCCAGTTGACCGCCTTAAATTTCCAGAAATTCCAACATTAAAAGGCACAACGTTGATTGGTTTTTGTTTTCCTACCCACGGTTTTGGTATTCCTTGGTTTATGTTGAAGTTTGTGTGGCGTTTTCCGAAGGTAAAAAATTCTAAAGTGTTTATATGCAACACCCGCGCAGGTTCCAAACTGGGCAAAGTGTTTTTGCCTGGCATTAGCGGCATGGCACAATGGATTCCTTTCTTGATATTGTTGCTCAAAGGGTATAGCATTCGTGGTTTATTACCGTTGGACATGCCTTCGAACTGGATATCGGTGCATCCGGGCTACAAAACAAAAGTAATTGCTTCAATTTTTGAACGAAATCATGGTATCGTAACCGATTTTATCAGCAAACTGCTCCAAAACCGACGTTTTTATCATTATTGGGTGTTTGCCACCTTGCCTTTGGATTTGGCGTTGGCGCCTGTGATGTTGGGCTACCAAATGTATGGTCGATTTTTGTTTGCCAAAATGTTTATTGCCACCAACCAATGCAATGGGTGTGGCATTTGTTACGAAAAATGCCCGGTGGGTGCCATTCGCATGTATGCCGGCAAGCCCTATTGGACGGTGCATTGCGAAAGTTGCATGCGCTGCATTAGTTTGTGTCCCGAAAAAGCCATTCAAGCTTCGCACCTTATGTTTGGCATTATGATTATTGCCGGAGCCATGTTGCCGGTTTATTTCTTTATCTTCGATTTTTTTGGCAGCTTGCCTCACGCGGTTTTTAATTCGTTGGATTTCTTTTTGGAATGGGTCTACAAAGTTTCGCTTTTTTCGCTGCTGTATTTTATTGTGTATTTGTTGCTAAAATTTAAACCCATTGCTTACTTGTTTGAATATACTTCGCTCACTCGCTATTGGCGGGGATATCGCGCACCGGGAATTTCGAAGAAAGATTATTTGGGCGGTAAGAAAAAGAGAATTTGAAGTTAAAATATAGAGTGAGACGTGTTGTTGAGGGTTATCCATGAAGGTTCAATCACGCTCCATGTAGGAAATGGAACAAAACATGTTGACATTGTAACAAAACCAGTTGACATTGTAACAAAACCAGTTGACATTGTAA
>JBAXWF010000018.1:0-49508 GCA_037128515.1 Bacteroidota bacterium
CGACATCCCTACATCACTTTTCGACATCCCTACACCACTTTTCGACATCCCTACACCACTTTTCGACATCCCTACACCACTTTCGGTCATCGACAAATAAAAATCAAAAAACGCTTCTTATAAATTATTAATTTAAAACCTATTACTATGAACAAGTATGAAATTGCCCGCACCTGGAGTCGCAAAATCCTCGGCGAGCGCAAAAGCAAAAAAACCCTCAACCCATCACCCAACGACCCCCAAACAAATATCCGCATCCCAGCGTTCATATTACAATCAAGCAGCATTTTTCGACAAATTCATCACCTTAATTACGACAGAACCCTGTTTCTTTCCAAACTTTTACTTCTTTTTGCTCAACCACAAAACATAAAAACCCAAGCATAATCCATCGTCATCTTTTTTCGCATGGCGGCAGGTATGCTTATGTGCGTGTTGCCGTTGGTGGTTTTGTAGGGCAGGGGTTTGGCATAACCGGGCACAATGGCTTTGGCGCCGGGTTTGGGTGTCCATTGGTTTAGGGTAATTACAGCGGGCATGGTTTTTTCGGTTTCGCCGGGCAAATAAATGGCAAAAACGGTGTCAGCTTTGGCCGTAAACACGGTGTTGCCGCTTTGGTAGGGGGCTATGGGGTGGGTGCCATAAATGGCGCGGCTATTGCGGTTCATCCAGTGGCCTATTTCGGCCAAACGTTCATACGCCACGCTATCCCAACGGCCATCGGGGCCAGGAGCAATGTTGAGCAGCAGGTTGCCCCCGCGCGACACAATGGTGCAAAGGGTTTGTATGAGCGTACGCGCCGATTTGTAGGCGTCGTGCGGCACATAACTCCAGCTTGTTGCCATGGTCATGCAGGTTTCCCACGGATATGGCAGGGGTTTGTCCGGAATTTGTTGTTCGGGCGTCAGGTAGTTTTGGTTGGGGCCTTCCACAGCGCGGTCCACCACAATGAGGCCGGGCTGAAATGAGCGTGCCATGCTCACAATTGCGTTCATGTTGATATCCTGATTGCAGGGCGATTTGCCCCAGCGGGGCGAAGTGGCAGTGATGGGTTGCACCCAACCGCCATCGAGCCACAAAATATCCACGCGGCCATAGCCAGTCATAAGTTCTTTAATTTGGTTTGATGTGAAGAGTTTGTAGCGTTCCCATTTGTCGGGATATTTTGTAATATCATAGTTGGGATTGCGGTCGAAGGGCGGAAAATAGGGGTCCCAATAGTCGGGGCAATGCCAGTCGGGTTTCGAGAAATAAGCCCCAACCATAAAACCTTTAGTACGAAACGAACCAAACACTTGGTTGAGGATATTGGCTTTGGGATTAACCGAAAACGGGCAAGCCGAGTCGGTAACTTTATAGTGGGTGAATTTGGTATCGAACATACAAAAGCCGTCGTGGTGTTTGGCCGTGAACACCACATAGCGCATACCGGCGTTTTGGGCGGCAGTAGCCCAGGCATCGGGGTTAAATTGGGTGGGATTGAAGGTGGTTTTCAGGTTTTCGTAGGCCGAGCGATAGTTAAAATAATCCTTCGCAAAGGGTCCACGGCGCGTGCACCAGTCTTCGTCTTCGGGGCACAGGCTCCAGCTTTCCACAATACCCCATTCGCTATAGGTGCCCCAATGCATCAGCAAACCGAACTTGAGATCTTGCCACCCACTGAGTTTGCGAATCACCAACGAATCGGTGGGCGGGTAATATTTTTGTTCTTGTGCCTGAAGTGCCATGCCAACCCACATCAAACCGATGATTAAAAAAACGAATAGATTTTTTTTCATGATACCAGCTATTTAATCTCGATTTCGTCTATAAACACCCACGATTCGCCATGGTCCACGCCGCTCCATTTGGGCATGTTGCCCACATTTTTGCAAAACACGCGAATGTATTTTGCCACAACGCCTTTTCCCCCGTTGAGCGGAATTGCAATGTGAACAATTTGCGGGTCGATTTTTTCGGCTGGATGCGGATTGATATAGGTTCCAATTTGTTTGAAAGCTTTGCCATCGGTTGAAAAGCTGATTTTAATTTCCAAAGGAGCCAAAATCCACGAATCGTTATCGTCCAAACAATTTAGTTGCACTTCCTTCACGGTTTGGGTTTCTTTGAGTTCGATGGTGGCTTGCATGTTTTCGCCTTCCCAACCAAGCCACAGGGAGTTGTAGTTCAAGGTGCCAAACACGCCATCCACAATAGTATTCGGTCCTTCGGCCGGATATTCATCGTCATATTCAATATTGTAGGTAATTTCTTTCACCTTAGTAAAGCTCGATGAAACGCCTTTATTGAAATAGGTTTGCATCTTTATTTCGTATTCGTCGGGCGGTGTACCCATTTCGTGAAAAATAATCGGTCCGTATTTTTTAGCGTGCGCAATTAAATCGGCCAAAATGGTTTGCGCCTGCTTTTTTATCTGGAATGAACCGTCGGGTTTTTGTTCAAACAGCCAATATGGCGTGTGTGGTTCGCTTTGGCCTATTTCCAGCCATGCGTAGCGCAACGGTTGCAAGGCATTTTCAACCCGAATTTGCAACGTGGTGTCGTTGCCAACTGCTTTTCGGGCTTGTTCCAAAATTTCGAAATAGGAATTGAGCAGTTGTGGCGACAAATAGCCGTTTTTGTAAACTGCTGCCGGTTCGTATAAAGTCAAACCGGTTCCCGATTTTTTTAGTTCAGAAGTCATAATGTCGATATACCTTCTTATATAGGGCGCGGCAGGACCATAATAGCCGCGCAAAAAATCGTTCATCAGGCTATCGGCATTCAGGTTAACATTCCACATAAGTTTGGCAAGCATGTAGCCTCTGAGGTCGGCAAATTCGGTGTTGGCTGCCGTAAATCCTTGCTCAAAAATCATGGTAGCGTGATTGTCTTTAAAAAACTTTACATTGGGTTGCAACACATGAAAATTTGGAAAAGGGAGCAAAGCATTCCAAAAGTTTACCACATAATCCCAAACCAAAATATTGTTGGTGATTTTTGCCCAGCCGCGCATATCTTCGGCAAAACTGCCTTTGGTGTTGTCGTCGGCAATGGGTTTGCTTCGGTCGCATTCAATGGTGCACAGCATAATGTTTACGTTGGAAGCGGGTTTAGTAATTTTTGGCGGTTTGCGGCTATATTGATAGGCAAGGGTAGAGATGATCTTATCGGGGAAAGCAGCAGCAACTTTGTTCACAAAACGGATGATGCTGCCTGCATGCGATTCTTCAATTGTGTCTGTAGCTTTGCATTTTGCACATTGGCAATAATCAAAGTTGTCCATTTGGCTCACCGACCAATATTTGGCGTTGGGGTTTCTTTCAATCATTTTCTGCAAGGATGCGATGGTGATTTTTAATACATCGGGGTTGCTCAAGCACAATTGATTTGGGCTACGCTCGCCCGAACGCATGGCGTAATATTCGGGGTGGTTAGCAAAATATTCGGAGGGAGGAACTAATTTGGCTAGGGTGTGCACCCACAAACCCCAATCGGGCGAAATATCGAAATCGATGTTGTTTTCCTGTACAACATAGTTGTTTAGCTTTTGCCAATTGTTGAAAGGTTTAAAAAAAGCATTATTGTTGTACGAAACTCTAAACTCAAAAGAAGGGTTTTGCGTAATGCCGATTTGGGGAATTTCGAAGGTGGTGTGTTTGGGTATAATCAGCAGGTTTTTGGCGTAGCATCGGCAATTTGCATAGCTCTCGAAAAACGTATACACGGCATATTCGAGCCCTAGATTGGTGCGAGCATAGAAATTAAGACTTGCTGCCGAGGTTTTTATGATAAAACCTGCATCGGATAATTGATTCCACTCGTTGCTGCCTTTCTGAACCAGTTGAAATAATATTGAATATTTTAAACCCCCTTTTTGATCATCAAGTGTGATACTTGCTCCTGTAGATTGATTGAAGTAATTGGTGAATATTTTGGCGACATCGGTGGTAGCTGCATCGCCCATTGTTTTTATCTGGTAATTGGTTTTGCCGTTTTGGGCCAGAATCAGTTTTTGTGCCTGAGCAAAACCGTAAACGAGCATTAAAACTACAACAGCAATAAGACTTTTCTTTATCATTTTAATTGAATTTAGTTTTTCGATTATTTATATTCAGAATCCGCCTTTTCCAACATACAGGTGAATCGGTTTTTTGAGTTCAACTTTGAGCACAGTCATATATTTATCGCCGACAGCAGCCGGAATATGTATATAAACCAGCCCCGGCACATTGCTCCACGATATTTTGCCCACAATTTTCCATGTCAATGGAGTGGTATTGCCAATCACACTTATATTTTTTATTTCGCTGTCCAGACCTTTGATGGTGATATCGCCGTTGGCATGAGCCGGAATAAAAAGATACAACACGGTGGAATCTTTCGAAAGGGTCGTTGGTCCATAAAAATGCCCTTGTGGCAAGCCTGCTATGGTTCCAAAAATGGCTTCGCTGTGTTTGTTTGTCCAAGTTCCAAGTTCGCGCAAAATAGTTTCTTGTTCGGCGGGGATGGTTCCGTCCGCCTTAGGTCCGATATCTAAAAGCATATTACCACCCATACTGATGGCATCGGCGAATATTGAAATAATTTCGTAAGGGGTTTTGTAATTGGTGTCGAGTTTGCCCTGATAGCCCCACGAATCGTTGGTGGTCATGCACAATTCCCACCACAGAGAAGCAGGACGTGTAACCGGGAAATTTTGTTCGGGCGTATCGTAATCGCCATAGCCTTGCAAACGACTATTGATAATGGTGTTTGGGTTCGATTTCAGTATCAAACTTCTAATATAATCGGCCCGCCATTCGCCTGCGCTATGTTCCCAATCGCCATCAAACCACATCAAGTCGGGGTTGTATTGTTTCAACAACTCGCGAATTTGCCCATGGCAAAATTCTAGAAATTTACCCCAACGGATAGGATCTTCGGCTGAATCGTAGCGTGAAGAATCTTTTAAAAACCCCGGATAATCAGGGTAACACCAATCGATAAGTGAATAGTACAATCCTACCTTTATATTATTATCGCGCAAAGCTTTTACAAAAGGCGTGAGCACATCGCGATTGGCCGGCGATTTTTTTGGAATACTCAAATCGTTCATTTTGGTATCCCACAATGCTACTCCATCATGATGTTTCGAAGTAATAACGGCATAACGAGCACCCGAAGATTTTATCAAAGCAGCCCAATATTCGGGTTTGTAGTTTTTTGCCGTAAACCCGTTAATTTGTTTCATGTAATCGGCGTGCGAAATATGTTTGTTGTGAAAAGCCCACGATTCGGAAGTTGGATTAACCGCGTAGATACCCCAATGGATGAAGATACCCAGTTTGGCATCGGCAAACCATTGCATTTTTGTTTTGTCGGGCGGTTCGTTACTTTGCGAAAAAATATTTTCTGATGTAACAAGGCAAAGCAGCACAAGTGCGATGGCAACCTTTTTCATGATTTGTAATTTGTTTGCTAAAGTAATAATTACCTGAGTTTCCTCAAAATTAATCAGAAAATAATAACAAATGAAAAAATAGTTTATTATTTTTTGGACGCATTTATAGTAATTTACGGGTATCTGACGATAAAGTTTTTACGTGATGATTTAATGGTTTATACATTTCCGGCTTTTGATAGAAGTGTTCCGCCCTTGTTCGGAATGGCTCTGCCTTTGTTCGGAGGCGTTAAACACAACTCCGGAATTGGAGGTTTTTATAAAAACAGTTAGATTTATAAGGCAAGATGTAGTTATAACTGATTTGTAATTTAAATGTAAATGATAGAAATTGAAATTGTTAAGGTCAATAATGTCCCGAAATACTTAGGCAATGCAGAATTTTGTATTTTTACATTTTATTTACTATTTTACACTAAATTAGTATGAAGTTGAAATTAGCCATCAAAAAAAGATTTTCTCTTATTGTAGTTATACTGTTATCGACTTTAATTAGCTACACCTGTTTATCACAACACTTATTGAATTCGCTAAGTTGGGATGTGTTTGCATATTATCTTTATTTGCCTGCAACATTTATTTATAACGATTTGGGGCTTCACGACCGATCGTGGGTCGATTTTACCATCCAAAAATATCATACAACTGACTTTTTTTATCAGGCACATCCTGCAATGAATGGTAACTGGGTGATAAAAACCCCTATGGGACTTGCCTATTTTTATGCTCCTTTTTTTATGATAGGACATATAATTGCCGGTATGGGCGGATATGCTAAAGATGGATTTTCGGCACACTATCAGGTTTGTATGAATATAGGCATGTTATTTTATTCTTTTGTAGGGTTGTTGTATTTAAGGAAAATAGTACTGAGATATTTTGACGAAATGGTCTCAGGATTGGTAATAATTTTAATAGTTCTGGCTACTAATTATTTTCATTTAACTGCCGATGCCGGATTAATGCCACATAATATTTTATTCATGCTGGTAGCGATGTTTATTTGGTATTCAATAAAGTGGTATGAAAACCAGAAGCTGAAATATGCGGTGTTTTTAGGAATAATTTCAGGCTTAATAATTATTTCCCGACCCAATGAAATTGTTTGTGTGCTATTTCTAGTGTTTCTTGCGAATAAAAATTTTAAGAACATTAGCCGAACTATAAAACAAATAATTTTTGCGCTGATTGCATTTTTTATTACAATACTGCCACAATTAGTTTATTGGAAAATGACAAGCGGAAGTTTTATTTATTTCAGTTATCAGGACCCATGTCAAGGGTTTGATTTTTTGGAGCCTTACACTGTCGATTTCTTATTCAGTTTTCGCAAAGGATGGCTTGTTTATACTCCCATAGTTATCGTGATGCTTTTAGGGTTATATTATTTATATCGTAAAAAAAGAGATTTATTTTGGCCTATTATTCTTTATGTAATTGGTGCAATTTATATTGTTTCAAGTTGGTCGTGTTGGTGGTATGCCGGTTGTTGTTATAGCCAACGAGGAATTATTTCGCTTTATGTGGTTCTGTCTATTCCTCTGGCATTAATCATTGAAGAAATCCGGAATTGTAAATTACTTTTAAAAATTCTATTTTCATCATTAATGGTGGCTTTAATTTTCCTAAATCTATTTCAAAGATGGCAATTCAATCATGGTATTATTGATCAGGAACGTATGACTAGGTCATATTATTTAAAAGTTTTTGGGAGGTCTAGTATAAATCCTACAGATAAGAATATGCTGTTGCCGCAAAGCCGCATAAATGAGGACACAGTTAGAATCGATTTCACGAATTTTCCTAAAACTGAGTATAGCCTTAGCGATTTAAAATTGTCGAAAGACTTTAAACCTGAAAATTATATTATTGATAAGCCGCTTGAGGGTAAAACATATTATAAGATGCAAACGGATAAGGAGTTTTCACCTGGTTTTGAAATAAGCTACAAAAAGATTAAAAGCAATTATGCTTGGGCAAAAGTATCGGCTGATATTTATTTCCCTGATTCTGTTACAACCACTTGTCCTTTTTTGGTAATTACAACAGTACACAACGAAGAAAATTGTAAGTATTATACGATACGATTGCCTAAAGATTCCGTAAAAACCAGAACTTGGATTCATGTGTCAAAACTTTATTTAACACCGGATATACGTAGTAGAAATGACCATCTTGGGGTATATTTCTGGAATAACGATAAGGTGAATTTTTATATTAGTGATTTTAAAGTTGACCTTTTTGAGTATAGTGATTTAATGGCTAATTGAAAATGAACTCCACAAATTATTTTCAGGAACAGGTGCAAGAATTAGCATAGGGTTTTTGCTCACCGGGTGAATAAATTCTACTTTACGAGCATGCAAACAAATTGAACCATCCGAATTGGTTCGGTTGAAACCGTATTTTACATCACCTTTAATCGGGCAACCTATTGATGCTAGCTGAGCTCGTATCTGATGATGTCGACCAGTCATTAAATCTATTTCCAACAAATAATATCTATCACTATTACCAATAAGTTTGTATGTTAATTCTGCCAGTACTGCATCTTTCACTTGCATCGAATAAATCTGGCTTTTATTTTGTTTGGCATTTCGTAATAAGAACTGCGAAAGCAGGGCATCATCCTTTGGAGGTTTGTTTTTTACAATAGCCCAATATGTTTTTTTTAGTTCATGCTTTTTAAGCATCTCGTTCAAACGAACTAGTGCTTTGCTTGTTTTAGCAAATACCACAGCACCGCTAACCGGTCTGTCGATACGATGTGCGACGCCTAAAAAAGCATCGCCCGGTTTGTTGTATTTAAATTTTAAGTAGCGTTTTATTTGTTCTTCAAGCGATTCATCACCGGAGTTGTCCGGCTGTACGAGTTGTCCCGGTAATTTATTTACAACAATTAAATGGTTATCTTCAAAAAGTAATTGTTTTGCAATGTCGAAAGCCATTTTTAGTATTGTTCCTTATCGTTCGGAAAATCCTTGGCTTTAACATCGCGGATATAGGAAAGCACAGCTCCGCGAACCTCTTCATTCAAGTTGTGGTATCTTCTGAGAAAACGAGGAGAAAAGTCAGTATTAATACCTAACATATCGTGGAGTACAAGCACTTGTCCATCAACCTCTCCACCCGCCCCTATGCCAATAGTTGGTGTTTTTACCTCCCTTGTAACTTCGGCCGCTAATTTGGCGGGAATTTTTTCCAAAACTATAGCAAAACAACCTGCTTTGTCGAGCAAAAGAGCATCTTCACGTAATTTAATTGCTTCTTTCTCCTCCGTTGCCCTAACAACGTAAGTCCCGAATTTATGAATAGATTGCGGTGTAAGCCCAAGATGTCCCATAACAGGAATTCCTGCAGATAATATGCGTTCAACAGATTCAAGAATTTCATGACCACCTTCCATCTTTACAGCATCGGCTCCAGATTCTTTCATAATACGAATAGCAGAAAACAATGCATTTTTTGAATTGCCTTGGTAGGTTCCAAAAGGTAAATCAACAACAACTAAAGCACGGCTAATTCCTCGCATTACTGAGGCTGCATGATAAATCATCTGATTGAGAGTTATAGGAAGCGTAGAACTATGGCCGGCCATCACATTTGAGGCAGAGTCTCCAACAAGAATTATATCAATTTCTGCAGCATCAAGGATTTTTGCAAACGAGTAGTCGTAAGCAGTCAGCATCGCAATTTTTTTTCCACGTAATTTCATTTCCTGCAAAACGTGGGTGGTAACTTTTGAAATTTTTCCGGTTTCTGGTGCCATAAATAAAAATAATTTACAGCAAAGGTATCAAATCCAACAATAAATTTTCAGTTATTCAGTTTTTTTTATCGAAATTAATTAAACAATCTGGCCTGCATATTAATAAATTTCATACTTTTGTATGCTTAAAAGTTTATTATGAAATCGTTTTTTTACTTGTCATTATTACTAATCATTTTGTCTTTCGTAAGTTGTTCTACAGATTTTGATATCAATGCAGACCAAAAGGATATCACTGTAGTTTATGGTTTGCTAAATCAATCGGATTCTACCCAATACATCAAAATTACTAAAGCATTTCTTGGCGAAAGCAGTGCATATGAAATGGCACAAGACCCAGCTTTAAGTTCGTATGGGGGCGATATTACAGTTACCGTAACCGAAATTTCAAACGGTAATACTTCTAGAGTTTTTACCCTGCAAAGAACTAATATAATTAAAGATACCGGAGTGTTTTACCGAAATCAGGAAGTTTACATGTTTAAACCGATACCGCTTTTAAATGCAAATTATACATATAAACTAACAATTACAAATAATACTACAAAGAAAGAAACAACAGCTACTACGCTAATGGTGCATGATTTTTTAATTAAAGAACCCGTGTATTATGCTGTTAATCCAATTATCGGATTTGTTTCATCAAATGGTGCTTATAGCGATGGTGAAGTAAAATGGATATCCAGCAAAAATTCCAGAATATTTGAACCCATGTTCCGGTTTCATTATAAAGAAGTTGATAAATCTACTTTGGATACGACTAACAAATATATTGATTGGGTTTTAAATTCTGTAAAATCTTCCACAACGGATGGTGGCGAAGAAATAATTGTAAATTATAATAGTGAAAGTTTTTATAAAATTATTCAATCTAAAATTCTTCCTAATAGTAATTTTGATAGAATTATTGGTATGGTAGATTTTATAGTTTCTGCTGGCGGCGATGATTTGAGTATTTATATAGATTTAAATGAACCAACAAGTTCAATAATTCAGGAAAGACCTTCGTATACCAATGTGACTAATGGTATTGGAATTCTTTCGTGTCGTTATACAAAAAAATATTCATACAAACTAAATCAATATTCTGTGGATAAGCTTATTAATGGAGAATATACGTCTCAATTAGGCTTTAAATAAAATAAATAAGAAAAAAAATCTATTAAATGCAATTTATAAAAAATTAATTGTACTTTTGCACTCCATTTTAACAAAGATGTAATTATGTATTTAACTAGTGAAATAAAGAAAAACATTTTCAAAGAATACGGAAAGTCAGAATTTGACACAGGTTCGGCAGAAGGACAAATATCATTATTTACCTTTAGAATTCAACATCTAACGGGTCATTTAAAGGAAAATAAAAAAGACAGTTTTACACGCAGATCTTTAGTGCGTTTGGTTGGTAAAAGAAGACGTTTGCTTGATTATCTAAAAGAACGTGATATTGAACGTTACAGAAATATTATTAAAAAACTCAATCTTAGAAAATAAATTTTATCAAAATACAGAAAAAGAGGCAATGAGAATTGCCTCTTTTTATTTTTAATAGTAAATTAACAAAGAGGTGAAAAAAACATTATGGAAGGTATTAAAAAATCATTTGACATCGGAGATGGTAGAATAATTGAAATAGAAACAGGCAAACTCGCGAAACAAGCGGATGGTTCTGTTGTGGTAAAAATGGGCGATACGATGCTTTTAGCAACAGTTGTATCAAAAAAAGAGGCAGGCGAGAATGTAGATTTCATGCCATTATCAGTCGATTATCAAGAAAAATATGCTGCATTAGGTCGCTTTCCTGGTGGGTTTTTCAAACGTGAAGCAAGACCTTCAGAATATGAAATCCTAATTTCTCGATTAATCGATAGAGCATTGAGGCCGCTATTTCCAGATAATTACCATGCAGAAACTCAAGTATTAGTAACCTTGATTTCTGGCGATAAAGAATGTATGCCTGATGCACTTGCAGGTATGGCTGCTTCAGCTGCTTTAACGGTATCGGACATTCCATTTAATGGACCCATTTCAGAAGTAAGAGTAGGAAGAATCAATGGACAATTTGTTGTAAATCCAAGTACTTCCGATATTCAAAATTCAGATATTGATATTATTGTTGCAGCAACAATAGATAATATTATGATGGTTGAAGGAGAAATGAAAGAAGTTTCTGAAAATGATTTAGCCGAAGCTTTAAAATTTGCTCACGAGACTATTAAAATACAGTGTCGAGCCCAACTTGAATTAGCGGCTATGGTTGAAAAATCAAAAATAAAACGCGAATATTGCCATGAAAAAAATGATGATACTATAAAAGAAAATCTTAGAAATTTTGCGTATCAGAAAATATATGATATTGCCAGTTCTGCTTCGGCAAAGCACGAAAGAATGGAAGCTCTTGAAAAAATAAAGGAAGAATTCATTAATACAATTTCTGAAGAAGAACGAGCAGAGAAGAAGCCAATGATTAATCGTTATTTCTTTCAGGTTGAGAAAGAATCAATTCGAAATGTAATATTAAATGACAGAAAAAGATTAGATGGTCGTAAACTTGATGAAATCAGACCCATTTGGAGTGAGGTTGATTATTTACCTGCAGCACACGGTTCGGCAATTTTTACACGTGGAGAGACTCAGTCACTTACTACTGTTACACTTGGAACAAAACTCGATGATCAAATAATTGATGGGGTTATTTTTGAAGGGAAAAATAAATTTTTGTTACATTATAACTTTCCTCCTTTTTCAACAGGTGAAGCGAAAATGATGCGAGGTACTGGACGAAGAGAAATTGGCCATGGAAATCTTGCGCATCGTTCATTAAAGAACATGATTCCTTGGGGTGCAGAAAATCCGTATACTGTTCGTATCGTTTCAGATATTTTGGAGTCAAACGGCTCTTCTTCAATGGCTACTGTTTGTGCAGGGACTCTTGCATTAATGGACGCAGGTGTGAAATTAAAAAAACCTGTGTCCGGCATTGCAATGGGTTTGATAACAGATAAAACTGGTAAATATGCAATATTATCTGATATTTTAGGTGACGAAGATCATTTAGGTGATATGGATTTTAAAGTTACCGGAACACGCGAAGGAATTACTGCTTGTCAGATGGATATCAAAGTCGATGGTCTTTCATACGAGATTTTATCTGAAGCTCTTAATCAAGCTAAATTAGGCAGATTACATATTTTAAATGAAATTGAAAAAACTATTTCAACACCAAGAGAAGACTATAAACCTCATGTTCCACGAATTGTAAAAATTACTATTCCTAAAGAGTTTATTGGTGCGGTTATTGGACCAGGGGGTAAAATAATTCAGGAAATTCAGAATTCAACTGGTTCTACCATTGTAATAGAAGAAGATGGTGAATTTGGTATAGTAGATATTGTTTCAAACAATAAAGAATCAATTGACAAAGCATTAAATTGGATTAAAAAAATTGTCGCAGTTCCTGAAGTAGGAGAAATATATACTGGGAAAGTTCGCAATATTCAACCTTTTGGAGCATTTATTGAAATTATTCCAGGGAAAGACGGTTTATTGCATATTTCAGAAATTGATTGGACTAGAACTGATGATGTTGAAAAAGTTTTTAAAATTGGTGACGAAGTTCAGGTGAAATTAATAGAAATTGATAAGAAAACTGGGAAATTGAAGTTATCTCGTAAAGTACTACTCCCTAAACCTAGTCAAGACAAAGTATAATTTTTGGTCAGGCAACCTTTTTTATTTATAAAGTGTCTTAATAACCCTAGAAGACACTTTTTTTATGGTCTTTTGAGGCAAAAATTGTTGTTAATAGCTCTTATTATCTAAATTTTTTGTTATGAGACAGCTAAAGATTGCCAAACAGGTTACGAACCGCGAAACTGCTTCTTTAGACAAATATCTACAGGAAATAGGAAAGGTAAATCTTATTTCTCCTGAAGAGGAGGTTGTTTTAGCTCAACGAATAAAACAAGGGGACCAAACAGCATTAGATAAATTAACAAAAGCAAATTTGCGTTTCGTTGTATCTGTAGCAAAACAGTATCAGAACCAAGGTTTAAGTTTGCCCGATTTAATTAATGAAGGGAATGTAGGACTCATAAAAGCTGCCCAAAGATTTGATGAAACAAAAGGCTTTAAATTTATTTCTTATGCGGTGTGGTGGATTAGACAGTCCGTGTTGCAAGCGATTGCAGAACAAGCCCGAATTGTTCGGTTACCATTAAATAAATTAGGCACATTAAACAAAATTAATAAAGCATATAGTATTTTTGAACAAAAATATCAGCGAGAACCAAATCCTGAAGAGATAGCGGAGATATTAAATGTTTCAATAACCGAAATCAAAGATTCAATGAAGAATTCCGGTAAACATGTATCAATGGATGCACCTCTTGTTCAAGATGAAGAAACAACTATGCTTGATATGATTCGTAGCGAACAAATTCATGATCCGGAAACAGGATTACTTTTAGATTCTCTTCGTACTGAAATTGAGAGAGTAATTGCTACATTAACAACACGTGAAGCTGAGATACTGAGATTTTTTTATGGGTTAGGAGAGCATTCACCTCTTACATTAGATGAAATAGCAAATAAATTTGATTTAACTCGGGAACGGGTTAGACAAATAAAAGAAAAATCGATTCGACGTCTAAAACAATCTACGCGGAATAGAAATTTAAAATCATATCTTGGTTAAAAAACCTTTATTATCTTTGTAATAATTAAAAACAAAGATATGGCACATTATATTTCTCCCTCAATACTTTCTGCTGATTTCGGTAAGCTAAAGGAACAAATTGAATTACTTAACCAGAGTGAAGCTGATTTTATTCATATTGATGTAATGGATGGAGTATTTGTTCCAAATATTTCATTTGGTTTTACTATCATTGATGCAATAGCAAAACATGCAAAAAAACCTCTAGATATTCACTTAATGATTATTGAACCGAACAAGTATATTGAACAGTTTGCTTCATACAACCCCGAATATTTAAGTGTTCATATGGAAACAACCATTCACTTAAACCGTATAGTGAATTTAATAAAATCATTTGGAGTTAAAGCCGCTGTCGCAGTTAACCCCCATACTTCAATCAGCATGTTGGATGGAATTATCCTCGATGCTGATATGATTTTAATAATGTCAGTTAATCCTGGTTTTGGTGGCCAAAAATTCATTCAAAATTCTTTATCTCGTATCCAAAAAACTAAAGAACAAATCATTTCAAGTAAGTCAAATGCTATTATAGAAGTGGATGGTGGTATAGATATGAATAATATTAAATCAGTGATAAATGCAGGGGCTGACATTATTGTTGCCGGAAATTCTGTTTTTATGAGACCAGATATTATTGAATCAATAAAAAACCTAAAAAATATAATTTTTTAATTTTTTTTTGATTTAACTCATACTTTTTTTTTATTTTCGTTTAGAATATATGGAATTACTAATTCTATCGGAATGAAAGCATATCTACTCTTTAAGATTTGGTTTTATAGCAGTTTGTTTATTTTATTTGTGTTACCTCATGTTTTCGGACAGAATGTCGTTAATAATGGTGCAAAAATAATTGTGCTTGATGGTGCAAATTTCATAATTAGCGGGAATTTCATAAATAAAAATGATGGTATTTCGAATGGAACAGTAAATCTTGATGGCAACATAATTCTAAAACGTAATTGGGTTAATTTGGCTAATAATAATGTTCTGATTTCTGTGGGTTCAGGTATTGTTGGCAATCTAATAATGAATGGATTTCTGAGCCAATACATTGAAGGCACGCATGCAAGCTTGTTTGAAAACCTAATTATAAGAAATTCAAAGAAAATATTAAATGTCACAGGATGTCAGGTTAATGATACTTTGGTTGTTGATGCCATTTTGGATTTAAATACAAAGAGAATAAAGATATTAAATCAGAACCCTATTGGGATTAATTATATTAGTGGCTATATTTATAGCGAAACTAATACAAATGAAGGTTTGGGTGAGGTAGAATGGAATATTGGATCAAATTTGAATTCATATACAGTTCCATTCGGAAGCGGATACAGCAGCATTTCTGATCTTGCAGTTAAAATTGAAACAACAACAACAGGGTCTCCTACTGCTGGATCAATTCGATTTGCTACATATCCAACCGGTTGTCAAAATGTTCCTCTTCCACCTGATGTTGTGTCGCTTGATAGAAGTTTTGAGTATGTTGCTGATCGTTTTTGGAATATTGACGCGATTTATGAAACGAAACCCGACGTTAATATTGATGTGCATTATCTAGAGCAAGAAGTTAATCAATCATGTAACAATGGACTGCATGAGGCTGATATGAAAGCCATTCGTTTTAATACGTTACAGCAAACATGGGGCGATTTAGCTCCGATTGGATCCGACTTTCCGAACGAGAAAAAATTTGATATAGATAATGTAACATCTGAGAATTTTTACGCGCCATGGTGTTTAGTAGGGGAGTTTATCGAATGGGAAATATTCTTTCCGAATGCATTTACACCAAATGGTGACGGATCAAATGATTATTTTTCTCCAATTGGTTATAATTTGGACAAATTAAATTTCACCATGTATATCTATAATCGCTGGGGAGGACAAGTTTATACAATGGATGATATAAATAAACCTTGGGATGGAACTACCGACAAATCAGATAAAATTTGTCCTCAAGGAATTTATACTTGGATTTTATATTTAATTGATGGAGATGGTATGAAACATAAATATTCAGGCATAGTTGCCTTAATACAATAAAACACCCGAATTTTATGAACAGAAAATTTTTTGTTTTATTCTTTTTTATAATTGTTTTGCTTAGTAAAACAATTATTGCACAGAACAATGTTGGCATTAATTCAACAGGTGCAAATCCAAACCCGTCTGCCGCCTTGGATGTAGATGCGAATGATAAAGGTGTTTTAATCCCTCGCCTTACCACCAATCAACGCTTAGCTATTGTGAATTCAGCTAATGGATTATTGGTTTACGATACCGATTTAAAGTGTGTATTTTTCTACGAACTTAGCACTTTTTCATGGATATCACTTTGTGATGGTGGTGGAATAGTTGGGCTGACAGGTCCAACCGGACCAATCGGGCCTCAAGGTCCAGCTGGTGCAGTGGGGGCTCAAGGTCCTCAAGGACTACAAGGTATTCAAGGAAATGCAGGTGTTGTCGGCTCGCAAGGCCCAACAGGCGTTGCCGGAGTTAATGGAACAGCTGGTGCTACAGGCCCTCAAGGCCCTATTGGAGTTGCCGGAACAAATGGGTTAAACGGTACAACAGGTCCAATTGGTCTGACTGGTGCCACTGGTCCTCAAGGTCCAGCCGGAACGGCAGGAGCTAATGGCACGGCTGGATCAATTGGACCTACCGGACCGCAAGGACCTACAGGGCTAGCCGGAACAAATGGAGTTGATGGTATCACTGGGCCTATCGGTCTTACCGGTGCTATTGGCCCTCAAGGTGTTACTGGGATTGCCGGAACAAACGGAATAAATGGTGTCACAGGTCCAACTGGACCGGTAGGTTGTGCAAATGCAAATTATATTATTAAATCAAATGGAGCTACAGCCACGTGCACAGTGGCCCCAATTTATGAGGACGCTACAGGCAAGGTGGGTATTGGAAATACAATCCCAACTGAAAGAGTTGATATCACAGGAAATCTTAGATTCTCAAATGCCCTTATGCCAAACAATCTGCCGGGAATTCCAGGACAGCTATTGAAATCTCAAGGCGCGGGGGTTGCTCCGGTATGGAACTGGTCTGAAACATATATTCGATCAATAACAGGAACAACAGATATTAGCATATTAACAACAGCTTGGACAGATATGGCACAAATGACGATAACATTTACACCAATAAAATCCATGGTTTATGTAATGTTTACTTGTTCCGGTTATGGAAATATGGCAGGGCAGGAAATTGCGTATGCTAGAATTGTTAAAGATGGTGTTGTGCAGCTTGGTACAAATAATATTATTTCTGAGACTGATGATTTTGGAAGCATAATCACATCATGGAATCTTGCCATTAATTATCCAATTGCAGTGGTTCCGGGGGTTGCTACTACAATTAAAATTCAGTGGAGAACATATCAGGGCGTTGCTACACTGTACAATTATGTTGTGACCGATCCTGATAAAACATGTCATCGCACCTTAATGATTATTGAATAATTTTAATTCAAAAAACATGAAAAAAATAATATTTATTCTTATATCAATTATGATAATTACCAATTCATTTGGGCAAAAAAATGTCATAAAAACCGAAAAGTCTTTACAAAATAAGGTGCGAATCATACCTTTTCAAACGGAGCAAGCAACCCTAGTAAATGGCACGTGTAAAATTGACCTTAAAGATACAGTAATGGATAAATACGTAATAATGTTAACGCCATTTGGTTCGCCTGAGAGCTTATACGTTGCTGAGAAAAGCACTACATATTTTATTGTAAAAGACAATTCAAAATCAAATGGTAGTTTTGATTATTTTGTTTTCATTATTCCTAAGAAAGAAGAACAAAGCAAACCATAGTAATTTCTCAAAAATTTGTTGTACTCTTATAGGCTATCATGGTTTTCGATAGCCTTTTTTATTTGAATCAGATGAAATTTAAGCATACGCTAGCATTTATTTTAAGAAAATTGTTATTTTGCAGAAACTGAATAAATCGAATAAATATTTAATATTATGAAAAAGCCTTTTTTTTGGTTTTTGGTTAATGAAACATTCACTCCGCATTTGATAGATGAGTTTGCATCAAATGCTTTCGTTAATGCTGGACTTGTTTATAAAAATGAGGTTGTAGAAAAATCAAACACAAATATCTTTTCACTGATAAAAACAGAATATAAAATACCCTTGGCAATATATTCTCCAATGAACACCCCCTTGCAATCATATACTGATGGCTATTTTTCTTGTACAATTTCCCCATTTAATCATCAGTACATTAAATCAAAAAATTCCGAATGGGTTAGTTTTAATTTAGAGATTTCTGGAAAACAAAAATTTGATATAAAAGGGATACTAAATCAGCTTTCCGATTATTTTATTTTAAAAGCAACTTTACCAAAAACTGAAGCTATTATTGAAATAAGCAATTTTACATCATTTTCTGTTAATAGCAAATATTTTAATCTTCTGCAAAAGGTAGGCATTAATAATTATCTGATTGCTTTTTCCAAAGAAAATATAGTAACCTTAAAACAGTCGGGCGACCTTTTTTTAAATAATAATCTATCTCAAACTACGGATAAATCAACAATCTTCGATATGTGGCGTTCTCAAATCGATGTTCTAGACAACATACTTATTGAGACATTAAACCAACGAATGCAGATTGTAAATGAAATGGGTAATCATAAAAAACAAAACAACCTGCCGCTTTTTGAACCGCAACGTTGGCAACAAATAGTGAATTCAAGAAAAGAAATGGCTCATGCAACAGAAATTGACGTCGAAATGATAACCAAAATATTTGAAGCTATTCACCTTGCGGCACTGAGAAGAATGATTGAAATTGAATTTAAAAATTAAAATTAAATTATTTTGCCATCAACACTTCAATATCTTCTATTGTTTTCGGAATGGATTTGCCTAGTACCCGGTAACCGTTTTCAGTAACCAAAACATCATCTTCAATACGAATACCACCAAATCCCAAATATTCTCCTACTTTAGTATAATCAATAAATTCTGTAAACTTATTTTCCGATTTCCACTGATTATATAATTCGGGAATAAAATAAATTCCGGGTTCAACGGTCAAAACAAAGCCGGGTTGTAACCTTCTCCCTAGGCGTAAATAGGCAGTCCCAAATTGATCAATCGGTCTCACTTCATCATCATAGCCAACAAATATCTGTCCGATATCTTCCATGTCGTGAACATCCAATCCCATCATATGACCCAAGCCATGTGGGAAAAACAAAGCATGAGCTCCTTGTTTTACAGCTTTCTCTGTGTCACCTTTCATCAATCCAAGTTCTTTTAACCCTTCAGCAATAATTTTGCACGATAGCAAGTGAATATCCTGATATTTAACTCCTGGTTTTATTGCCTCAATGGCTTTCATTTGCGAATCCAAAACAATCTGGTATATTTCTTTTTGCTTATGCGTAAATTTACCGCTAACCGGAACCGTTCGTGTATGGTCGGTTGCATAATGATTTGGAGTTTCAAAACCGGAATCAATAACCAGAATATCACCTTCATTCATTTTGTTGCCATGAGCATGACCATGCAATATTTCGCCTCGTACCGATAAAATAGTCGGAAACGATAACGTTCCGTTTTTCGAAAGTGCAATCCCTTCAATAATTCCCGAAACCTCATATTCAAAATTTTCAGGTTTAACAGCGCGAATAGCTTTTGTAAACATCTCATAAGCTACATCAATACCTTTTTCAATTTCAGCTACTTCTTCAGCAGTTTTAATTGAGCGAATTTTTATAACAGCTTGTATCAATTCCATAGAAGCCGATTCTTTTAGCTTATCAATGTCGATTCCCAATGTCTGCGATAAAAATATCTTCGTATTTGGGTTGTACGGTGGTAAAAAATGAATTTGTTTTCCTTGCTTTTTTGCATCATTCAAATAAACCTCAAATTTCGAAAACACATCTGTCGTTGTAACTCCAAATTGATTTGCTTTGTTGCTTAAAAGCGGTAAGGGGCCAGTCCAAATCACATCTTCCATATCCACATCATTGCCGAAAACAATTTCTTTATCTTTATCCACATCAATTATGGCAGCCAATCCGGGTTCATCAATGCCAAAAAAATACAAAAAAGAACTATCCTGCCTAAAATGATAAATATTTTGGGGATAATTCATGGGTAGTTCTGTGTTGCCCACAAAAACCAATAACCCGCTTTTTACAAGACTTTTTAACTTCGTTCTTCTTTCAATATAAACAGTTGCTGGAAACATAATTGTTTGATTTTAGATTTGTAATTTAATTAGTATTTTTACTTTTTACTTTTCATCAATGCTTCAATTTCTTCTACTTCAATGGGTATATTTTTCATCAAATCGATAGGTCCCTTTTTGCCGACCAATATATCGTTTTCTATTCGGATACCAATTTCTTCTTCTTTTATATAAATTCCAGGCTCACAACTCAGCACCATGCCGGGTTTAAGTTTTACCTGACGTGTGCCCACATCGTGCACATCCAACCCAATAAAATGCGAATTGCCATGCATATAATATTTAAAATACATCGGACTATCAGGATTCTGATTTTTCACATCTTTCTCCGTAAAAAGTCCAAGCCCAATCATTTCTTTTTCCATTAATTTGGTCACATCTTTATTAATTTGTTCAATAGTAGCACCCGGAACAATTAGTTGAGTTGCCTTTCTCTGAACCCGCAGCACCGCATTATAACAATCTTTCTGGCGTTTGTTGAATTTCCCGTTAATCGGAACAGTTCGCGTCAAATCGGCAGCATAGTTGCCATATTCTGCTCCAAAATCAAGCAAAATCAATTCGCCGTTTTTTAGGCGTTGATCGTTTTTTATATAATGAAGCACACAGGCATTCACTCCCGACGCCACAATAGGATAATAAGCATGACCACCCGAACCGTTGCGTATAAATTCATGGCTAATTTCGGCTTCAATTTCATATTCCATCATGCCCGGCCTCAAACTTTTTAATAGACGTCTGAAAGCTTTTTCGGTTATATCGCAAGCTTGTTGCATCATGCCAATTTCTTCCGGCTCTTTGCACAAGCGCAGTTCGGTAATTAGTGGATTAAGCCGTTCAAAATTATGCAAAGGATATTCGTTTTTCAAATGTTGAGCAAAACGCAATTGTTGCGACAAAACCTCTGTCGAAAATCGTGCATCTTCATGCAAATTCAGATAGATGTTTTCCGAACGCAAAATCAAATCTTTCACCGTATCCTCAAAACTGTCGAGCCATTTGGTGTTTTTCACTCCCGAAACTGCTGAAGCTTGTTCCAAACTATATTTATGACCATACCAAGTCACCATGCTTTCGTTGGTTTGAACCGTAAATACAATTTCGCGCAAAGCCTCCGTTGGATGATCGGGGCACAAGCATAAAACACATTTCTCTTGGTCCAGCCCCGTCATATAAAACATATCGGAGTTTTGCCTGTAGGGATGATATTGATCTCCGTTTCGTTGATATTCATCATTCGACATAAGAATCACCACCGAATTTGGCTTGATGTTTTTTAAAAGTTTCCGACGATTGCCAATAAAAAGTCCCGAATCTATGGTTTTGTAGCGCATAATAAAAATAATTAAAAAATAATTGAACTTTTCTTTTAAAAAATGAAAACAAAATTTATCTTTGCTTCCATTATTAATACAAAGAAAAATATTTTTTATAAACTTTCACGCTATTTTAATTTTTTTTTGCAAAATCAGATATTATGAGCACATTATTAAACTATTCTTCAATCACAAAAAAGATTATCATGGGAGCATTTGGCTTATTCTTAGCCTTGTTTTTGTTGGTACATCTCACCATTAATTTATTATTGCTGTGTGGCGATGGGGGCAAGCTTTTCACTGCCGCTTCAAGCTTCATGGGTACTAACATTTTTATTAAAATTTTCGAGTATGTCCTGTTTGGCGGTTTTTTTATTCACATGATTATTGGGATAATTGTTACGCTAAAAAACTGGGCTTCCCGTCCGGTCGGATATTTCACTTCCAACAAATCGCATACGTCGTTTTTCTCAAAATACATGTTTCATACCGGCGTAATAATTTTTCTGTTTCTTTGTCTGCATTTCATGCATTTTTTCTTTGTCAAACTCGGATGGGTGCAGCCACCCTCCGGAATCGAAAAACACGATTTCTATACCATGGCCATTGCCTTGTTTTCAAACAAGCTGTATTCGCTCATCTACATCGCGTTTTTTGTGTTTCTGGGTTTTCATCTCAATCATGCCATTCAATCGGGCTTTCAAACACTCGGCCTCAATCATAACAAATACAACGCTGCCATAAAATTTATCAGTTTGGCTTATGCAATGGTTGTGGCAGGAGGGTTTACAATCATTCCTTTGTATTTTATGTTTCTTTATTAATCTTTAGTTTCAACAGTAATTCACAATTATAAATATACCGGCAGCTATGACAAAATTAAATTCAAAAACCCCACAAGGACCATTAGCTGAAAAATGGACAACATACAAATCAACCTGTAAATTAGTAAACCCGTCAAACAAACGCAAAATCGATATCATTGTGGTTGGAACCGGATTGGCAGGAGCCTCTGCGGCTGCCTCCCTCGGCGAATTGGGCTACAACGTAAAAGTGTTTTGCTATCAGGATAGTCCCCGTCGTGCGCACAGCATCGCGGCACAAGGTGGAATTAACGCCGCAAAAAACTATCAAAACGATGGCGACAGCGTTTTCCGTTTGTTCTACGATACCATCAAAGGCGGCGACTATCGCTCCCGCGAAGCCAATGTGTATCGTTTGGCCGAAGTCAGCAACGGAATCATCGACCAATGTGTAGCTCAAGGAGTGCCTTTTGCCCGCGATTATGGCGGACTACTCGATAATCGTTCCTTTGGGGGCGCGCAGGTTTCGCGCACATTTTATGCCCGTGGACAAACAGGTCAGCAATTGCTTTTGGGTGCTTATAGCGCATTGAGCCGACAAATAAAAAAAGGAAATGTAAAACTCTACAATCGTCGCGATATGCTCGATGTGGTGCTTGTCGACGGAAAAGCACGCGGAATTATTGTCAGAAATTTGGTCAACGGGCAAATCGAAAAATATTTTGGTCACGCCGTGGTGTTGGCAACAGGTGGCTACGGAAACGTATATTTTCTTTCAACCAATGCCATGGGCTCCAATGCAACTCCCATCTGGCGTGCCTACAAAAAAGGCGCTTTTTTCAGCAATCCCTGTTTCACACAAATTCACCCCACATGCATCCCCGTTCACGGCGATTTCCAATCAAAACTTACCTTGATGAGCGAAAGCCTCCGCAACGACGGAAGAATTTGGGTGCCAAAAAAACTCGATGATGTAGCCAAACTGCGCAAACGCGAAATAAAACCTTCCGAAATTCCCGAAGAAGACCGCGATTATTATCTCGAACGCCGTTATCCCGCTTTCGGAAATCTCGTGCCCCGCGATGTAGCTTCACGAGCCGCCAAAGAACGGTGCGATGCAGGTTACGGCGTAAGCCATTCGGGCTTGGCTGTGTTTCTCGATTTCAAAGAATCCATTGCCCGCCTCGGCAAAAATGTGATAGAAGAACGCTACGGCAATTTGTTTCAAATGTACGAACAAATTATCAACGAAAACCCTTACGAAACCCCAATGATGATATATCCCGCAGTACATTATACTATGGGTGGAATTTGGGTTGATTATGATTTAATGACCACCGTGCCCGGTTTGTTTGCCATTGGCGAATGCAATTTCTCCGACCACGGAGCCAATCGGCTGGGTGCTTCCGCACTCATGCAGGGCTTGGCCGACGGCTATTTTGTCTTGCCCTACACCATTGGCAACTATCTATCCGACGAAATTCACACCAAACGAATTCCTACCGATGCACCCGAGTTTATTCAAACCGAAAAAGAAATTAACGAGCAACTCCAAAAACTCAAAAATATCAAAGGAAAACAATCTGTCGATACCATTCACAAAAAATTCGGCAAACTTATGTGGGAATATTGCGGAATGGGACGCACCGCCGAAGGTTTAAAAAAAGGCCTGTCGCTCCTTCCCGACATTAAAAACCAATTCTGGACCGATTTATTTATTCCCGGCGAACTAAACGAGTTTAACCCCGAAATAGAAAAAGCAAGCCGTTTAATCGATTTTATTGAACTGGGCGAGCTGATGATGAAAGATGCACTGCAACGCTTCGAATCCTGTGGAGGCCATTTTCGCGAAGAAATGCAAACCGACGAAGGCGAAGCCAAACGCGACGACGAAAACTTTGCATTCGTTTCAGCTTGGCAGTACAAAGGCGAAACCAACCAACCCGAAATGCACAAAGAACAACTCCAGTTCGAAGTAGCTAAACCATCACAAAGAAGTTATAAATAATCCGATGGGACTGCAGCAATTTCAAATAGCAAACACACCCAAAACATAAATTCACAAACAGCAACCAAAAATTCAAAACAAAACCAATCCTAAGTAACAAAAATCAAATCACAAATCACAAAAATATGGATCTAACCCTAAAAATTTGGAGACAAAAAAATCCCGCCGCAAAAGGCGGTTTCGAAACCTATAAAGTCAACGATGTATCGCCCGACAGTTCCTTTTTCGAAATGCTCGACACACTCAATCAGCAAATCATCGAGCAAGGCAACAACCCCGTGGCATTCGATCACGATTGTCGCGAAGGCATTTGCGGCACCTGCAGTTTGTATATCAATGGCCGTCCACATGGGCCCAAACGCGGCATCACCACCTGTCAGCTCCACATGCGTTCCTTCAAATCCGGCGACACCATTGTCATCGAACCCTGGCGTGCCAAACCATTCCCCATAGTCAAAGATTTGGTTGTCGACCGTTCCGCACTCGATCTCATCATTCAAGCCGGAGGCTATGTTTCGGTTAACACCGGCGGCATACCCGATGCCAACGCCATCCCCATACCAAAACCCAATGCCGATTTAGCTATGGATGCCGCTTCCTGCATCGGATGCGGAGCTTGTGTTGCCGCTTGCGCCAACGCATCCGCCATGCTGTTTTTGGGAGCCAAAATCTCCCAATTAGCCCTATTGCCCCAAGGCAAAATAGAAGCCGCCGAACGCGTCCAAAAAATGGTAGCCCAAATGGACAGCTTAGGATTTGGCAATTGCTCAAACACCTATGCCTGCGAAGCCGAATGTCCCAAAGAAGTTAAAGTCACCAACATTGCCCGCATGAATCGCCAATTTATGCGCGCAAAAGTGTGTGTCGAAAACCACATAGCCGCCACCGGCGCCTAGTCAAAGCAATTCAATAATCCCACAGTAACTGGAGGAGGCAATCAAAAGCCTCCTTTTTTTTTACTTTCTATTTCCTATTAATTTGGGCGCAACCCTGCGGGTCGGGCCATTCGCTACAAGTCCTCGCTGCGCTGCGGGCTTTGCGCTGCTGTCCCTTGCGCGGGCGAGCCATCCCCAGGCAGTTTCATTCGCCCCGCTGTGCCCTGCCATCCTTCCACCATCCACAACCCTTTCACCCACCATTAAATCAAATTACCTCCTACTAAAAAAACTTATTACCTATAGCCTATAGTCTAGAGCCTATAGCCTATTACCTATTACCTATTTCAATCTTAGGGCTATAACAAATCATCACCCCTCCCCACCACCGTTTTAAAAACAACACAAATAAAAAAACCCTTATTTCCCTTCCACCAACCTTAATAGAGAAAAAAGCAACACAATAAAAAATCAACCTTAGTAGAAATGAATCAACGAATAATCAACCTTATTACCTTATTATACTTCCATAAGATCATCAAATTTGATAATGGAAACTTGCAACCACAAACTCGAAACAAAAATCAAAAAACTCGAAACGAGCAACAACTAGTTTGAAACAAAAAAACCGAAACTTGCCCCTAAAAAGCCATTTCTCCCAATCCAAAATCTAAAAAAGAGACAAAAATGATTTACCCCATCACTATCAATCGCAAACACACATCCTAAAAACGAAAACAGCCATGAGATAAATAGAAACACACGTCGGATAAATGAGATAATGCATCGGATAAGTGCGATAACACATCGGATAAGTGCGATAATGCATCGGATAAAAGCGATAATGCATCGGATAAGTGCGATAACACATCGGATAAGTGCGATAATGCATCAGATAAAAGCGATAATGCATCAGATAAAAGCGATAATGCATCGGATAAATGCGATAATGCATCGGATAAATGCGATGTTGCCCCGAATAAACACAATCTTGCCCCGAACAAACGCAATCTTGCCCCGAATAAACACAACCTTGCCCCGAACAACTCTGGCGAACCAAAAAATCCAACTCACCAAAAACCTTCTCATCCCCAAAACCTCCCCCCTAAAAGCCTAAAGCCTAAAAGCCTAAAGTCTAAAAGCAAAAAAAACCGCCCCCATCAGTTTCATTCCCAAACAAAAAACAAAAAAAAACCACCAAACAAAGTTTTTTCACACCATATCGTATCGCTTCGCCAAAAAAGTAGTAATTTTACACTTAATATTCCATCCCATCATCAATGCGCCAAATTAGTAAAACCGTACTTAGTTTTTTTGTAGTGGCCCTCATCACCACATCGGCGAGCCGTGCACAGTTCTACACCGGTTCCCAGCTCACCTTTGGCAAAAGCCGAGTGCAATATTCCGACAGATTTTGGTCCTACATGCGTTTCGAAAAATTCGACACCTACTTTTATGAAAACGGCAAAGAACTCGCCGTATATGCGGCACGCTACGCCAACAAAAGTCTAAAAGAAATAGAAACAAAACTCGACTATAGCTTAGGCGAAAAAATACAATTTATCGTTTACAACAAGTTCTCCGAATTGCAACAAAGCAACATAGGCATGATTACCAGCGATAATTATAATGTGGGCGGGCAAACCCACATCGTCGGCACCAAAGTATTTTTGTATTACAACGGCAGCCACACCGATTTCGAAAAACAAATACGAGCAGGCATAGCCCAAGTCATCATCGATGAAATGATGTATGGCGGCAAAATAGGGTCAAACATCAAAAACTCCACCATGCTTTCCCTGCCCACCTGGTACACCCAAGGGCTCGTATCCTACATTTCCGAAGATTGGAACACCAACCTCGATAATTTAGTAAAAGATGGCATACTGCGCGGCGAATACAAAAAATACAACAACCTCACCGGCGACCAAGCCGTCTATGCCGGCCACTCCATGTGGAAATTTATAGCCGACCGTTTCGGACCATCAGCCATATCAAACATTATCTATTTAACCAAAATAAGCAAAAGTGTCGAAAGCGGATTTACCTATGTGTTGGGTGTGCCCTTCAAAACCTTAGTTAAAGATTGGAACAACTATTACCAACAAGTCTATTTGGGCAACGATTCCAGCCGCACGGTCGTAGAAGGCACCGCCATACAAAAGAAAAACAAAAAAAGCACCGTGTTCAGCCAACTAAAACTCAGCCCCGACGGAAAATACGTGGCTTACACATCCAACATCCAAGGGCAATACCGAGTGTGGCTTCTCAACACCGAAACAAACGCCTATAGCATGCTATTGAAACGCGAAAACAAGCTAGACGAAAAGGTAGATTACTCCTATCCCTTGCTGGCATGGCACCCAACAGGCAAAATGCTAGCCATACTCATCGAAACCAAAGGCAAAATCATGATGTATTCATACCTGATTGATGAAAAGCGTTTCGAAAAGCAACAGTTGTTCACAATGGAAAAGATTTTAGATTTTTCATTTTCGCAAAACGGCAAAATGATGGTGTTTTCGGGCGTGGTGCAAGGGCAAACCGATATTTATGTTTATAACATAGCGGCACACACTTACGAACCAATTACCAAAGATATTTACGACGATTTCAACCCACATTTTGCCAACAATTCCAGCGAAATAATCTTTAGTTCAAACCGCCCCGACGATACCATACGCTATGATGTGGCCACCTATTTGCAAACAGCCAAAGACACCATAGTAGCCTTGCCAAAACAAACCGATATTTTTATTTTTAACTACAATACCCGCAGCACGGTTTTGCGTCGGGTAACCAACACACCCTATGCCAGCGAAACGCAACCAATGCAATATAACAATCGTTTTTACACCTACCTGAGCGACGAAAATGGCATTGTGAACCGCTATTTGGCCCGAGTAGACAGCACCATAAGTTATATTGACACGACCACGCATTATCGCTATTACACCACCTCCTTCCCCATAACAGATTATAACCGAAATATTTTGCAGCAGGATATTGCACCAAAAATTGAAAAATATGCTGAGGTTGTTTATCAAAAAGGATTTCACAATTTGTATGTACGTGATATGGCCACGGGCAAACAAATTATCAAAACCAAGCCAAACAACACATTTTATCGCGAACAGTTTTTGAAATCGTTGAATGAAACCAAAATTCAAGATAACTCCCTGATAAATTCAGAACAGGTTGAATTTTTGAAAGCGAAGAAGAACAGGGATAAAAATAAGAATAAAAAGATAAACAATGTGTTGATGGACGAACTGGATCAACCCAACGACACCGGAAAAATTGATATAAACCATTATGCATTGGGCAGCGCGAAGAACGACAGTTTGCGAAAAGCGGCAGATTCGGTTAAAATTAAAAAGAAAACAGGATTTGAGATTCCGCGTCAAGGAAACTACAATGTGGAATATACAATAAACCAACTAGTGGGGCAACTTGATTTTAATTATTTGAATGCCTCGTATCAACAGTATTCGGGCGGGAGTTCACCTCTTTATCTGAATGCAGGCATGAATGTGTTTTTTCAGTTGGGCATAATTGATTTGCTCGAAGATTACCGAATAACGGGTGGTGCCCGAGTTTCGTTAAGCTTTGACGATTACGAGTTTTTTATTGGGTTTGAGAATCTGAAAAAACGTTTGGATAAAGGCTTGTTTTTTTACCGTCAATCGAATTTGGGTTCGAACGATTATTCTGTGGTGAAATTGCGGTCGAATTCCTTATATTATGTTTTGAAATGGCCCATATCGAAAGTATTGCATGTTAAAGGAACCGCTTCGGTTCGCTATGATAAGCAGGTTTATGCCTCAACGGATGTTTACAACCTGAAATTGGCCGATACGCATCAATATTGGGCGGGGCTTAAAGGTGAGCTGGTGTTTGATAACACCCAAACCAAAGCAATAAATATTTATTACGGATGGCGCTGGAAGATATTTGGTGAATATTTTCAATTGATTGATAATAAATTTCACGATTTGGTGGTTTTGGGCTGCGATTTCAGGCATTACCAAAAAATTCACCGTACGTTTATCTGGGCCAACCGTTTTGCCGCCAGCACATCGTTTGGCAACAGCAAATTGGTTTATTACATGGGCGGTGTTGACAACTGGATTTTACCAAAATTTAATAACAACAATACAGTTGCTCAAAACCAAAACTACTCCTATCAAACATTAGCTACCAACATGCGCGGTTTTGTGCAGAACATACGTAATGGCCCCAGTTTCTTTGTGCTTAACAGCGAATTGCGGTTTCCGATTGTACGGTATTTTTCGAAGAAACCTTTGAAAAACAATTTTATCACCAATTTGCAATTGATAGGGTTTGGCGATATAGGAACTGCCTGGGTGGGCTGGAACCCATACTCGGATGAAAACACGCTGGTAAAAGAAGTTGTTCAGCAAGGGCCTATTAAAGTTACGCTAATTAAGAAACGCGATCCGCTGGTAGGTGGGTTTGGTTTTGGGCTACGTTCGAAATTGTTCGGGTATTTTATTCGTGCCGATTATGCTTGGGGCGTTGAAAATGCCGTGATACAGAAAGGGGTATTTTACATTTCGCTTGGTTTGGATTTTTAATTGCCTGCTTATATGTTTAAAAATTTACATTTTTTATTGTTGTTTTTGATTGGTGCAGGAGTTTGTTCGGCACAAAATGTGAATTTGAATGATGCCTTGACGGTGGCCAACCAATTGATTGTTGAAAAAACAGTTGGTTCAGGAACTGAAATTTTATCGCATAATAATATCACATCAAAATCCGGGACATTGCTTGCGTATGCATTCAATCTGTCGTCTTCAGGTTATATTGTTGTGTGCGCCGACAAAGACCAAATACCGGTAATTGCCTATTCGTTTGTGAGTGCTTTTGGCGATAATGCAGATTTCCAAAATCCGCTTTACAATTTAATTCAAGTTGATTTAGAAAACCGCTTCAACAATAAAAGTTTGGTATCGGATGAGCAGATTGCAAAGAATCAATCGCAATGGAATTCTATTTTAAACCATACGAAAGCTAAAAAAGCATTTGATCAATGGCCCGCTGTAGGAAGCACATCAACCGAAGGATGGCTATTGACAAAATGGAATCAATCGGCACCATACAATGCCATGTGCCCGATGGATTTGGGAAGTGGCTCGCGTTCGTTAACAGGATGCCCATCGACGGCGATGTCGCAAATAATAAACTATCATCAAACCCTTAACAATACCCGTTTTGCGGATAGTGATGATTATTACCATAATTACGGGAGCAATCAGTTTATGATTGATGATGATTATGTAAATTACGACTTTCCGTCGTTTCCGCAACTCAATTTGTATTTAGATACGCTTGAAGATAAATATAACAGCAAATCGTCGCTAACCAACAAGGATATGGCCGCCTTGATGTTTGCCTGTGGTGTGGCAACAAAAACGGTATATAGTTCGGCAGGTTCAGGCACATTTAGCGTGAATCAAGCTTATGCCGGCTTATTGCGTTTTGGTTTTTCAGCTAGCCAACTGCTCGATACCAGCGTAGCAAATCCCTATCCTCAAATCATTATCAACATTAAAGATTCGTTACCGGTTTTTTTGGCTGTTGTTGATATGGCCTGGAACACGGGACATAATTTGGTGATTGATGGGTACAATACCGACGATTATTATCATCTGAATTTTGGTTGGGGTGGAGCTTACGATGGCTGGTATTTTGTTCCAAGCGGATTGCCCTACAGTTTAACTGTTTTCGAAGGTATTATTGTTGATATAAAAAACAACCCTCTGATGAATATTGAGGCAAATGAAAACAGAAACAAGAGTATTGATTTGTACCCAAATCCGGCTTCTGCTTTTACTACTTTTCGCTTTACACCTAAAGAAAACGATCTATCGGTTTTGCGAATTTTCGATTGTTTTGGTAAAATGGTATGGGAACAACAAATAACAACCGAGCTAGGAAAAGAAGAAATCCTACGTATTGATTTGAGAAATTTTAGTCAGGGCATTTACACAATTATTATAGCGAATCAATCGGAAAAAATAACGGGAAAACTCATAAAGTTATAGTTTATGGACACTTTAAAGGTTAAAGTTCAGCAATTATCAAAACAATATTTAACAGAAATCATAGCACTTCGGCGGCACCTTCATGCGAACCCTGAATTAGCGTTCGATGAGTTTGTGACCGGTGATATGATTTGTGCTGAACTGGATAAAGCCAATATTCAGTATAAAAGACACGTTGCAAAAACTGGCATTGTGGCATTAATTGAAGGCAAAAATCCAGCGAAGAAATCAATAGGGTTGCGAGCCGACATGGATGCTTTACAAATTAACGAAAAAAACCATGTAGATTATTGTTCGAAAAATGATGGCAAAATGCATGCTTGCGGACACGATGTGCATATGGCTTCGCTTATTGGTGCTGCAAAAATATTGAATTCTATAAAAGATTCTTTTGAAGGAACTATAAAATTGCTTTTTCAACCTTCCGAAGAAAAATATCCCGGCGGTGCTAATCTGATGATACAAGAAGGCGTTTTAGGTGACCCCGATGTTTCAATAATGATTGGTCAACATGTACATCCAGAGCTAAATTCCGGTACAATAGGATTGAAATCAGGAAAATCTATGGCCTCAACTGATGAAATTTATATCACAGTTAATGGCAAGGGTGGCCATGCTGCCACTCCCGAGCTTATTGTGGATCCTATTGTTATTGCATCTCATGTTGTAATCGGGTTGCAGCAAATTGTAAGCCGTATGGCCACCCCCACAATACCCACGGTATTATCGTTTGGAAGAATTGTTGCCAACGGCAAAACAAATATTATTCCCGACGAAGTTTTTATGGAAGGAACATTTCGCACTGTGGATGAAAATTGGCGAAATCAGGCACACAAACTTATTAAACAAATAGCTGAAAACATTGCAAACGCATACAACGGAAGTTGCGACGTGTTTATCGACCGCGGATACCCTTATTTATTAAACGACGATAAAGTAACTGCCCGAGTTAAAAATTATGCTATTGATTTTTTGGGCGAAGAAAATGTTTTGGATATAGATTTGCGGATGACAGCAGAAGATTTTGCATATTATTCACATACTATTCCTTCGTGTTTTTATCGACTGGGAGTCAAAGGCAAAACTCAGGACGAGATATTGAATTTGCATACCGCAGGATTCAATGTGGATGAATCTTGTTTGGAAACCGGCATGGGATTCATGGCTTGGGTGGCTCTAAATGAGTTAAAATAATCGGTCAGGAATGGGTTACAGAAAGAATAAAGCAACACCACTCACACTGATTAATGCCCCAATAAATTCTCTTAAAGTAACTTTCTTGTGCAGAAATAATAGTGATGCCGGAATTATAAGTATGGGCACGATAGCCATAATGGTGGATGCTATACCGGCATTGGCATGCTGAACCGCAAACAGCGAAAAAGATACTCCGAGAAATGGACCGAATACAGAGCCAAGCCCTATACGTTTTAAGGCAGAAACATTTTTTGCTGCCACCCCTACATTATGCCATTTTCTCCATACCGTTATAACAATTGCAAAACCAACAATACCGGTGATAATACGTATTTGTGTTGATGCAAATGCACTGTAGGTTCCCATACCCACTTTACTGAACACTAATCCGACAGCTTGGCCCACGGCTCCGATAAAAGCAAACAGCACCCCCTTGAGCGAATGTGTGAAAGAGAACATTTTTTTATTGGTACCTTTATTTATGATTACAATTGCAATACCTCCAACCGTCAGAAACATTCCCAAAAAATTAAAGAGTGTCAATGTTTCGCCGAGCATAATCCAACTAACAAAAGCCGTGATAGGGGGTACTAGTGTCATAATCAACATCGAAATTCGGGAACCGATGATAGTATATGATTCGAAAAGGAAAAGGTCGCCAATTACAAACCCGATTAATCCCGAAATGGAAAGCCATAACCAAGTATGCGAACTAGCATCCAACGGCAACAATTTTCCTCTGACGAAATAGGAGAAAATACTTAAAAACACTAGGGCAAGAAACAAACGGATAAGATTTACGGCAATAGAACCCACTTTATTGCTAGCCGATTCGAAAGCCAAAGCTGTTACTGTCCAGCAACAAGCAGTAAATAAAGCTGCTAATTCTCCGATATGATTTGAGAACATAATTATTCTTCGGGTTTTATGCTGCTTACCGCTTTAGAATAATAGGGTAACAACAGTTTGACATCTTTTGCAAAGATATTTAAAAATGTGTTTTGTTGACGTTGGTTTCGCCAAAAATAAGCTGATTATAAATATAAAAAAGGACAACTTGCGCTGTCCTTTTTTTGTATTGAATTGCAATACTATTGAATCATCTTCAGTTCTTTTCCAACTTTGGTGAAAGCGGCAATAGCTTTTTCCAGATGTTCATGTGAATGTCCGGCCGAAACCTGAACACGAATACGGTCTTTACCTTTTGCAACAACCGGAAATGAGAATGCAATAACATAGATGCCTTCTTCAAGCATTTTGTTAGCAAATTCAACAGCCAGTTTCGAACAATCAGGATATTTACCAAACATAATGGCTACAATTGGATGTTCGCCAGGAATGATATCAAAACCAGCTTCGGTCATTTTCTGACGGAAGAACTTGGTGTTGCGTTCAAGTTTATCGCGAAGTTCGGTAGAAGCAGTAAGAATGTCCATTACCTTAATGGTTGCACCAACCACAGCGGGAGCTACAGTATTTGAGAATAAATACGGACGGGCTTTGTTACGCATCCAGTCGATAATTTGTTTACTCGATGAGATACATCCACCAGATGCTCCACCCAATGCTTTACCAAAAGTAGTAGTAATAATATCAACGCGTCCCATAACACCACGATATTCATGAGTTCCACGACCAGTTTTGCCAAGGAATCCTGAAGAATGGCTATCATCAACCATTACCAATGCATCGTATTTATCGGCTAAATCGCAAATAAGATCCAGTTTTGCAATATCACCATCCATTGAGAATGAACCATCGGTGGCTATCATGATAAAGCGACAACCTTTTTCGCGAGCTTCTATTAAGCAGCGTTCCAAACCTTTTGCCATTTTATCGTTTGCAGGGTCAATTTCTTCTACATCTCGCATATCGCCATGTTTGTAAATCCAGCGTTGAGCTTTACACAAACGGATACCGTCTATGATAGAGGCATGATTCAATGCATCGGTAATAATAGCATCTTCTTCGCCCAATAATGGTTCGAAAACAGCACCATTAGCATCGAAGCAGGATGAAAACAAAATAGTATCTTCCATACCTAGGAATTCAGATACCTTTTTTTCCAATTCTTTGTGAATATCTTGTGTGCCGCAAATAAAACGTACCGAAGATAAACCGTAACCACGTCTGTCAATTTCTTCGTGCGAAGCTTTGATCAAATCGGGGTGCGATGACAGTCCCAGATAGTTGTTGGCACAAAAGTTCAGACATTTCTTTCCTTTTACAATAATTTCGGCACCTTGCGGGCTTTCAATAATGCGTTCTGTTTTAAAAAGTTTTTGTTCGTGTAGTTTTTCCAACTCAGCACCCAAAAACTCATTCATTTTTTTTTGCATATATATTTCTCCTTGTATTAAAATATTAAATTAATCCTTTTTTATGTTTTTCGCCAATCACTTTCAACATATCCTGAGTCATCATATCCAAATCGAAACTTGGTTTCCACCCCCATTCTTCGCGTGCAGCTTTATCATCAACACCATCTGGCCAACTATCGGCAATTGCTTGACGGAAATCGGGTTTGTATTCAATGGTGAATCCAGGGATGTATTTTTTGATACTGTCGGCCAAATCTTTTACTGAAAAACTCATTGCACCTACATTGAAATCGCTGTGATGTTTCAGTTTAGAAAAATCAGCTTGCATCAAATCCACTGTGGCTTTCAAACAGTCGGGCATATACATCATCGGCAAACGGGTATCTTCTTTCACAAAGCATGTATATTTTCCGTATTTTACTGCATCGTAATAAATAGCCACTGCATAATCAGTTGTTCCGCCACCGGGGAGGGTTTCGTTGCTGATGATACCGGGATAACGCAATCCACGAACATCCAAACCATATTTTTTAACGTAATAATCGGCAACCAATTCGCCAGCTACTTTGGTAATTCCATACATGGTTGATGGATGCAGAACTGTTTCTTGCGGGGCAGAATCCAAAGGAGTTCCGGGGCCAAATACTGCAATAGAACTTGGTACCAAGACTTGTTCCATTTTCATTTCGCGGGCTACTTCTAACACGTTGAAAAGTCCGTTCATGTTAATATCCCAAGCCAACAATGGGTTTTGTTCGCCAACTGCCGACAATATGGCAGCCATGTTCACAATGCAGTCTACATTATGTTTTTTGCATACGGTTTCCAAATCGACTTTGTTTACCACATCAAAATATTCGAATGGACCCGATTTTGCGACCATTTCTGATGGAGGCGATTTGCGCGTACTTGCAATAACATTTTCGTTGCCGTAAATCCGGCGGAGTTCCATTGTAAGCTCAGATCCAATCTGACCAACGGCTCCAACAATAAGTATTTTTTTCATATTGAAAATTGATTATTAAGTTTTTATTTGTGTAATTTGTGGTGCAAAATTAATAGTTTTAAGTACACAATCAATAATCTTTGTAAGTTTTTTATTTATAGAATAAAAAAAAAATTATTGAACAATTATTCTGTCACAAATGCCTCAAAATCCACCGTTTTTTCTACCTTTGAAAAAAAATCATTTCCATGAAAAAACAAGTCCTATTTTTTATTCTTGCTGTTTTGTTTGTTGCAAGCACTTTTGCACAAAAAGAAAACATCATAAAACTAAGCCCTCCGGTTAACGATGTGATTATTTATCTTACAGGTGCACAAATACGGTACAAAGTCAATGTGAACTTGATACAGGGCCGCAACCTTTTGGTGTTGTCAGAAATGGCTCCCAGACTCAACCCGACCAGCATAAAAATTACCGCCGACGAAAACTCCACGGTTTTATCAATCTCGCCTAAGGTTACCACCGAAGCTGTGGATGTTGAACAAATAAAACTTAACCGCGTTAATGATTCCATCAAGCTTATCACGCGTAAGATGAGTGCTTCAGTGGATGAAAAGAATGCCCTCAGCATTCAAAAAGATATGCTGTTGAAAAATCTTTCGCTGGGTGGCGACAACACCGGGGTGAATGTGGCCGAACTACAAAAAGCCGCCGATTTTTATCAGGTGCGCATTTTTGATATCAACAAACAAATCAGCCAACTGGTGAACGATTCAAGCGCTCAGGTATGGCTGCTTGCTGACCTTTATAATAAAGCATACAAACTAAGCCTCATCACCAAAACGCAACGCACCGAGGTATCGGTACTGCTGGTATCGGAAAAACAACAAAGCTCCACCCTCGAAATTTCCTATGTGGTGGCCGATGCCGGTTGGATGCCGTATTACGATTTAAAATGTGAGGATATTACACAACCCATCACGCTAAACTATCGGGCCAAAGCATACAACAATTCGGGTATCGATTGGAACGATATTCCACTTACCTTGTCAACTGCCGACCCCTCGCTCAATATTGCTGTACCTGCTATGAGCACCTGGTATTTGGCCAATTATTACGAAACAAAAAACCGCATTGTTAATAGGGGTGGTAAGATGAATGAGAATTATGACGGTACATATTCTTCGAACGTGCAAAGCTTGAATGGCGTTGCCTATACTTGGGATTTTAAAGATAAAAGTGTTGATTTGGCTGGGGGGTTGCTTCAGCAACAATCGGTGCAATTGAAACAAATTGAAGTGCCCGAACTAAGTTTTAATTTCCCCATAAAAGCACGCTACACTATACCATCTAATTCACAACCCTATATTATTGATGTGGAAGAACGAACCATTGCTGCCACCTATCAATATGTGAGTATACCCGTGGTTGAGAAAAGCGCCTTTTTGCTGGCGTGCATCAGCGATTGGGAAGAGTTGAATTTGGTTGAAGGCAATGCCAACATTTATTTGGACGGAACTTATGTGGGACAGTCGTATCTGAATCCCAACGCTATTTCCGATACCTTGCAAATTTCGCTGGGGCGCGACAGTCACATACAAGTGGATAGAATAAAACTGAAAGATTACAGCTCGCGTCAACTTATAGGCAACAAACGTAAAGCTACCTATGTTTACGAAATCAACGTAAAAAACAATCATAACACGCCTATTGCTATTGAAATTCGCGACCAGTTGCCGGTTAGCTCCAATCAGGATATTGAAGTAACTGTTGACCAAATATCTAATGCTACGCACGATCCGCTAACGGGTTTTCTTACATGGAATTTAAGCATAGATGCTAGTAAGGTTCAAACCCTTAAACTGGGTTACACGGTGAAATATCCGAAAAACTACACCATTCCGATGAAACAAATGAAAGTTTTGGAATGTCCATCGTTCTGATACTTTTAACTATCGAATTTAAAAAACAAACCAACCATGAAAAAATATTTTAGTTCATTTTTACTTAGTCTACTGTTTTCGATAAATATGTTTGCACAGAAAGAAAACACGATTAAAATGAGCCCCGCCATAAGCGATGTGATTATTTATCTGACCGGAGCACAAATACGTTACAAAGTGGATGTGAATTTGATGCAGGGACGCAACATGCTGGTGTTGTCGGAAATGGCACCTCGCCTAAATCACAACAGCATACGCATTACAGCCGATGAAAACTCAACGGTACTATCAATTTCGCCTAAAGTTACCTCGGAAGCTGTGGATGCCGAACAGGCAAAGCTTAATCGCATCAACGATTCGATAAAGCTGGTGCTACATAAAATTACGTTGGCTAATGATGAAAAAAATGCGTTGGGCATTCAAAAAGATTTGCTCATAAGAAATCAATCGTTGGGAGGACAAAATGTTGGTGTGAATGTTACAGAACTTCAGAAAGCTGCTGATTTTTATCAAATGCGTGTGCTCGATATCAATAAACGAATGACCGAATTGACTGCCGACAGCGATGCCCAAAATTTGTTGCTGGCCGACCTGCAAATGAGAGCTTACAAATTGGCGCTCACCACAAAAACGCAACGAACAGAGATATCGGTGCTTCTGGTATCGGAAAAACAACAAACTACCACACTCGAAATTTCGTATGTGATAGCCGATGCTGGTTGGATGCCTTACTACGATTTAAAATGCAAGGATATAAGCCAACCGATTACCCTGAATTATCGCGCTAAGGCATACAACAATTCGGGAATTGATTGGAACAATGTGCCCCTCATCTTATCGACTGCTGACCCGGCACTGAATATTGCTATTCCGCCGATGGCCACTTGGTATTTGAATAACTATGACGGCGTATTTGAGAAAAACGGAAAATTGGGTGGCAAAGGCGATGTTACAAAAATAACCACGGGGGCTTACACTATTACCGACGAAGAAACCGAGGGATGGGGGGCCTTTACCTCTGCCAACCGTGCTGAAGGCAAGGTGCAACAATCGGTGCAACTGAAACAAATTGAAGTGCCCGAGCTGAGTTTTAATTTCGCGATAAAAGCACGCTACACCATACCATCAAATGCACAGCCCTATATAATTGATGTGGAAGAACGAACCATTACCGCCACCTATCAATATGTTTGTGTACCTGTGGTTGAAAAAAGCGCTTTTTTGCTGGCGTGCATCAACGACTGGGAAGAGTTGAATTTGGTTGAAGGCAATGCCAATATTTACTTGGATGGAACGTATGTGGGCCAGTCGTATTTGAATCCTAACGCTATTTCCGATACCTTGCAAATTTCGCTGGGGCGCGACAGTAGGATTCAGGTGGACCGCGTGAAAATGAAAGACTACAGCTCTAAACAACTTATTGGAAGCAAACGAAAAGCTACTTACGTGTACGAAATTTCGGTGAAAAACAATCATACAACGCCTATAGTTATTGAAATTCGCGACCAACTGCCTGTGAGCAGCAATCAGGATATTGAGGTTACTGTTGACGAAATTTCGGGGGCGATTCATAATCCGCTAACGGGTTTTCTTACATGGAATTTAAGCATAGATGCCGGTAAGGTTCAAACTCTTAAACTGGGTTACACGGTAAAGTATCCTAAAAACTATACGATACCTACACGGCAAACCAAATCGATGGATTGCCCCAAGTTTTTATAATAATTTTAGAGATTTTTATGATACGTATTCAAACTTTTGTATTTAATCATATTGAGGTGAACACCTATGTGGTTTCGGCACCGAACAACGATTGTGTGATTATTGACCCCGGTTGTTACGGTTTGGTGGAAGAGAAAAAACTTGATGACTATGTTGCCCAAAACAAGCTGAACGTAGTAAAACTTTTGCTTACACATGGTCATATAGACCATATTGTGGGCATTGCTCATGTTGAAGATACCTACAAAACGCCCGCTTTTATGCATACCGATGGTGCCGATTTTTTGCGGGCATCGGTAGGTTATGCTTCGGTGTTTGGTTTTGAGCTGCAACGTGTAGTGAAACCGGGCGGTTTTTTGACCGATAATGAGGTGATACGCTTTGGCGATATTGATATGAAGGTGGTGCACACTCCGGGCCATGCCGCAGGTAGCGTTTGTTTTGTGTGCGAAGCAGAAAAACTTTTGTTTACGGGCGATGTGTTGTTTTGCGACAGCATTGGCCGCACCGATTTACCGACAGGCGATTACGATGTACTGATGCATAGCATAAAAACAAAATTGTTTACGCTGAGCGATAACTTTACAGTGTATCCAGGCCACGGATCCACCACGTCCATTGGTTGCGAAAGGGAGAATAATCCGTTTATTCGTTAGGGAGGCGGAAGATAGGTGATGGTAGTTTGGAGATAGGAGGTAGTAGCGGCTGAATGGCTGTTGGTGGGTTGGGTTGCGCTGTTGGTTGGGTTAAATCTATAAGTTAAAAACGGCAAACGGCAATTGACAAGGGATGGGTTTCAATTGTTGCATGGCTATATTGTTTCTTGAATGAACCAGGAGTAAGCAGTAACGATTTTAGAAGTATTACCTGCCACTGCGTTTCAGCTACTTCTGAATTCTTTACTTCTGATTTCTAAATTGTTTATATTTTGGTGAGCTCAACCAATAATAAAGAGCCCAAAGGAAATGCCCATTTGCGATGGGGGATGGCTGAAGCAATTTTTTCGGCTAAGGTATATGAAAACATCGCAATATAAGGCGTGAATGCATGTGTGGTGGTTACATAATTGATGCGAAACATGCTGTGAAAATTGTTGACAAGGTATGAAAGTTTTTTGCGGATGTTGAAATAATGAAAGTGGGTGATGTGTTGTTCTTGGTATTTTACATCGGAAATTTTGTTGAGCACAAATTCCTGTAGGGGCCATAAACTACGATAGTTGGGGGTGGTTATCACTAGTCTGCCGCCGGTGCGCAGTTTTGTGTAGGCTAGTTGTATCAAATCGGATATTTCGGATGGGGTTAAATGTTCAACTACTTCGATGATTGTAACAAAATTGAACGACTGATTGGGCAGAAATTCAACTTCTTTGAGGTTTTTAATGCAATAAAATTTGCGGAAAGGGGCTCCGTAGGTGGTATTCGCAAATTCAATTTGTTGTTGCAAAATATCCACTCCAGTTTGTTGGCTTATTAGTTGGGGGGGGATTAAACTTAAAAAAGTTCCGGAAAAACATCCTATGTCGAGTATGCTTTGTAGGGGTTTTTCGATGCTATCTATAACGCGTTTAAATTTTTGATTGTGCCAAAAACTACGCATTCCTTTGCGTTTTTGTGTTATTCGGTCGTAAAATCCTAAGGGGATTTGGTTGTAGTTGAATTTGTGGCTGTTTTGTGTCATTTTCGGCGTAGTAAAATCACTATGGAAAGCGCTAACCCGATGAAATATAAGGGGAAAATAAAATATAAATAGGCGGGTTGGTAAACCAATTCGGCTTGGCCGACTAAGTTGGACGGAGTTAGGGTTAGCAGGCCCCGATTTTGGGTTATTTTTATGTTCTTGTTGTTGGTTTTCCATCCCAAAAGGTAGTTGGTGTTCAATTCAATTTCTGAGAGGGTGTCGAGGGCGTAATTTATGCAAATTTTTCCGGGTGTGTAGCTGAGCAACTGCACTTTTCCGCGTCCTTTGCTCACATAGATTTCGCCACGATAGTCGGTGTCGGCAACGGTTTTGATATCGCCTTGCGTGGCAGCGGGTTCCAAAGTTATTTTTGCTCCGGTGTTGGTGTTGAAATAGTGTTGAAACTCAAATCCCCAATCTAAAGAGGCATTGGTAACGGTTTTCTGGATGGTGGTGCTGCTTATCATTTGGCCAAAAGTGGCTGTGGGGCAAGTGCTGCTATCAAAGGAATACACTCTATAGAAAGGATAGTTGGAAACAAACAGGGACTCGACGACCAGAAACACAACAACGGGCCAGAAAAAGAGACTGCGAAAGCGGGTGCGAAAATAATCGAGGGCAAAGGTGAGCAATAGGGCAAATATCAGAAATGAAATAATAAATAAACGCGTTTGCACGTGTGCGTTGTTGACTACGGGGATTTTTTGAAACAGTAGCCAGGGATTGGTGGTTGCTAAGAAACCCGAAGCTACCCAAAAAAAGAACCCCAGCAGCAGTAGGTAGGGGATATGCTGGGTTTTGCGCACGCGAATTAGGTAAGCGACAACCAACAGGGTGGCTAGAATGCCAACATAAACGCCAACTTCATGAAAACCAATGCTAATGTTGATGCCCGGAATGAGTTTTTGCATATCCTGAAACGGATTGAACAGGCAATGTACAAGGTATTTGAGCGGAACGCTGATAAATTCTAAAATGGGCACGCGCGATTGATGCAACCAAAGGAATGGCAAGAGCTTGGCCGAAGCTAAGCAAAGAAATATTGTGATGCTGAGGAGCACGGTTTTCCATTGAACAAGCAGCGATTTAACAAAGCGAAGCGGGCGCAACTGATGGGTGCAAAACAAAATGGCTGCGATGAGCAATAAATTGTTGAAAATAAAGGCATAAATGGCTCCGTCGAGCAAATAAAATGCATTTAACAGGGCATAATATATTTTGAAATTGGTTTCTTGTATTCGTAAAATAAAATAAAAGGCTAAGGCGAGGAGCAAAAACGATCCGAAGGTGATGTGACCTTCGGAGAAATGGAGTGTGAACCAAGTGGTGTGCAAAAAAAAGATGCTTCCGAGCACCGCCATGTTTTTGGAAACTTTTAAATAGCATGCCAATTGATAGAACCCGAATGAACCGACTATTGCCAGTGTGATGAGGGCAAACAAATTGGCATAGGGGGCCGTAAACAACACATCGTAGAGCATAAACGGACTAAAAACACGCGATTGTGGATTGGCTAAGATGTCGGTTCCGCCCAATATCCACGGGTTGTGAATGGGAAATACATGGTAGTGCCACACGCTGGAGTGAACCACCAGGCTTAAACCGTTGAAATAGCCCCAATCGCGCACGATGCTGGTTTGGCATATTTTTAAAAGCGGTATGATAAAGGGCGAAATGCCCGAAACAACCAAAATGAATGCCCGAATAAAATTGGCTCGGCTTTGGGCCGAACTAGTCAAGAGGTTTATGCTATTTTTTATTTTTAGCATTTGGGGCGTTTGGTTGAGGTAATGTGTTTGTGGTGTTGGCAGCAAATTTACTAAAATATGGAGATTTTCATAGCCTTATTGAATCAAAACCGATGTCATAGCTAACCAGCCCATCATCAATTTATCGTTGAAAAAAGTTATTTTTTCGTTGGCTTGTTTCAATGCCAGAATATAGAGCAGCGGAAGATAATGTTCGGCAGAGTTTATACCTTTGATGACCTCGTTACCAAGGTTCTGATAATCCATCAGTGCTAGATGATTATTCGTACGTATCAGGTCTTTTATTTTTTTGTTTGCCGAAATAGCCTCCGCTGTGCCACTTTCGTTATCCCATTCAATCAGGTGCAGGTTGTGAACGATATTGCCGCTTCCCAGGATTAGGATTCCTTTTTTGCGCAAAAACATAAATTCTTTTGCCAGATTGTAATGTTCAATACCCGATAGGTTCCTATTAAGACTCACTTGCACAATGGGAATATCGGCCTGGGGATACATGCATCTGACAACGCTCCAGCAGCCATGATCCAACCCCCAGTGCATATCGGGTTCTATACCAAAAGTGCCTAGTTTTTGGCAGATATCATTTGCAAGCTTTGGATTGCCGGGTGCTGTGTATTGCACATCAAATAGCTCCTTTGGAAAGCCACCAAAATCGTGAATCGTTTTTGGCAAGGGCATGGCGGTTATTTTGGTTCCGAAAGTTTGCCAATGTGCCGATATACAAACAATGCTTTCGGGTTTTGGAAGTGTTTGGGCAATTGTACGCCAATTTTCCGAAAACTCATTGGTTTCAATAGCATTCATTGGGCTGCCATGACCCACAAAAAGAACCGGCATCAAGGGATTATTTGGTTTTTGAATAGATGAATTCATCGGTGTTATTTATTATAAACGAATAAAAAACATGTATCAATGCGCTTCAAGCCAGTTATTTCCCCAACTAATTTCCACTTCCACAGGCACCGCCAAAGGCAAAGCCTTAATCATTTCTGTTTTTATGATGGGGAGGAGGTTTTCAAGTTCACTTTTGTAAACATCAAACACCAATTCATCGTGCACTTGCATAATCATGCGGCTTTGCATGTTGCCCATTGTCATTTTGCGGTAAATATTTATCATGGCAATTTTAATCATGTCGGCAGCCGAGCCTTGTATGGGTGCATTGATGGCATTGCGTTCGGCATAGCCTCGCACCACAGCGTTTCCCGAGTTGACATCGCGCAAATAGCGTCGGCGGCCCAACATAGTTTCAACAAAACCTTGTTCGCGTGCACTTTTTATGGTGTTTTCCATATAAATTTTAATGGCCGGATATTTTTCAAAATACTGTTCAATCATATCGGCCGCCTCTTTGCGCGGAATATTCAAACGTTCTGACAAGCCAAAAGCCGAAATGCCGTAAATAATACCAAAATTCACCGTTTTGGCGTTGCGGCGCATGGTTTTATCTACTTGGGCCAGTGGAATATTATACACCCGCGAAGCCGTAGCTGTGTGAATATCGTGCCCCAAACGAAAATCTTCAATCATGTGCATTTCGTTGCTCACCGAAGCAATAATTCGCAGTTCAATTTGTGAGTAGTCGGCCGAAACCAACACATAATCGTCGTTGCGAGGCACAAAGCTTTTGCGAATTTCGCGGCCACGCTCGGTACGAATCGGTATGTTTTGCAAATTGGGGTTATTAGAGCTCAAGCGGCCTGTGGCTGCCACGGCTTGATTGTAGGATGTGTGTATTCTGCCCGTACGCGGATTTATCAAGGCGGGAAGCGCATCAACATACGTTGATTTGAGCTTGGTTAGCGACCGATAATCAAGTATTTTTTCGACAATGGCGTGCTTATGCAACAGTTTGCTCAGCACATCTTCGGCTGTGGAAAACTGTTTGGTGGCGGTTTTTTTTGGATTATCAATTATTTTAAGATGTGTGTACAGCACCTCGCCCAACTGCTTGGGCGATGAGATGTTAAAATGCATGCCGGCTAACGCATAAATCTCTTCCTCCACCTGCTGCACATCGGTGAGCAACTGCGCCGAGTAGTCGTTCAGTGCCTTTTTGTCCAGTTTCACCCCCTCGGTTTCCATGGCGGCCAACACCGCTATAAGCGGAATTTCAACATCGCGAAACAAGGCTGCTTCCTTTGCTTTGTTTAGTTGGGGTTCCAAAACTTGCTTTAGTTGAAACGTTACATCGGCATCTTCGGCTGCATATTCTTTAATTTCTTCGGCCAACACATCGGCCATCGATAGTTGGTTTTTACCTTTTTTGCCAATAAGTTTTTCGATAGGCACTGGCTCGTAATGCAAATAGCTTTGAGCCAAATAATCCATGTTGTGACGCATATCGGGCTCCAACAGATAGTGTGCTAACATGGTATCGAACAAAGGCTCGCACACTTGCACACCATACCATTTCAGCATTTCCATATCGAACTTCATGTTTTGCCCAATTTTCAATTTGGTGCTATCTTCAAACAGCGGTTTAAACTCGTTTACAATGGCACACGCTTCCTCATACACAGGCGGAAGCCCCACGTAATAAGCCACATGCGGTTCGCAGCAAAACGACATGCCCACCAATTCCGACACATTGGGGTCTAAGCCTGTGGTTTCTGTATCGAAACAGAATTGGGTGGTTGCCTGCAGTTGGGCAAACAATGCGTGGCGTTTTTGGGGCGTATCAACCAAAAAATAGGTGTGGGGCGTGTTTGCAATGGTTTTTAATGACGATGCTGCCGCAGGTTCGGCCGGGCTTGTTTGGTTATTTTCGGCAAACAGGTCGATTTGTATATTTTTTGGCAGCACCGACGAAGTTTGATCTGGCAAAGCCAAATCGGCAAAAACACGTTTGGCAAAGGTGCGCATTTCCAGTTCATCAAACAATTCCTTCAATTCTGCCTCGTCGGGGGCATCCAAGTGGAGTTTGGTTTCGTCGAACACAATAGGTACATTCAAAATAATAGTAGCCAATGCTTTCGATTGTATGCCGATTTCTCTACCTGCCAGTATTTTTTGTTTGATACCCTCGGGCGATATTTTATCTACGTTTTCTAGTATATTTTCCAACGAACCGAACTCTTTCAAGAGTTTTCTCGCACCCACTTCGCCAATGCCGGGTATGCCGGGTATATTATCCGAGGCATCGCCCCAAATTCCCAACATATCTATCACCTGCAGCGGATGGTCGATGCCAAATTTTTCGCAAACTTCCTTAGCTCCCATTATGGCGGGTTTGTCGCCGAAACGAGCGGGTTTGTAAATCAACACGTTTTCGCTCACCAATTGGCCAAAATCTTTGTCGGGAGTTACCATATACACCGTGAAACCAGCTTCTTCGGCCTCTTTGGCCAAGGTGCCAATCACATCGTCGGCTTCGTAGCCTTCAACAAACAGGGTGGGGATGTTAAAACCTTCAATCAAGCGCTTTATATAAGGAATGGAGTTGCGCAAATCTTCGGGCATTTCCTGTCGGTTGGCTTTGTATTGCACAAAATCATCGTGCCGAAGGGTGGGTCCATGCGTATCAAACGCCACGCCGATATGCGAAGGTTTTTCTTCTTTCAACAACTTGTACAAAACATTTGCAAACCCATGCACTGCCGACGTATTTACCCCTTTTGAGTTAATCAAAGGGCGGTCGCGGTAAGCGTAAAATGCTTGATAAATAAGCGCCATCGCATCAAGCAGATATAATTTTTTATCGTTGCCCATTTTGGTATTTTATGATGTAAAGATACTATTTTGTGGTAAGAAGAAAGGATTTGGAGTAAAAAAAAGCCGGACGAGCCGGCTTATCAATCATTTAATTTTGCAATTCTTGATATAGGGTTTTTTGTATCAATGCAAATGGGAAAGGAAGGATGCTTCCAAATCAAATAGCCCACAAAACCCGCGTTAGTGGGTGGTGTTGTCATTTCATTTTTATTGGTATCCATATTTCTTCTTCCGAAGTTGGGTCGTTGTTTTTGTATTTGTTGCTCAAAACTTCAAAGTGTGGTCTGCTGTCCAAAACGTAGCCGGAGCTTGGCAACCAGATTCCCAAAAGGTATTGAAAAATTGAATTGTCTGTGCTTAAACCTTTGTAGTCAAACGCTGCATAAAGTCCGCTTGGCAAAACAAAAGTTTCCATTTTGTTTGGCACATTGTCAAAGTCTGCAACTTCAACTGCTGCCCATTTTTCAAATTCATTGGTTGGTTTGAAGTCAGCAAACTGTGTCGGTTTATAAACTGACATTGAAATTAGTTCGTTGGTCAAGTTGTTCGTTATTTCTTTTCGTCTGGGCATAAAACTTTTCCAAAGTTCGCCAACTTTATAGTTCGCAAAAGACATTTCAAGTCTTTTTCCAACCAATTTCTTTTCTGTTATGGTCTGTATTTTTAGTTTCATTTTATGTGTCGTGTTCCGCTTGGCCGCTAACATTTGTGTTTCCTAACCACAACTTCGTTTATTTTTTTCTAGCTAACTTCTGTTCTTTTATTGTTTTATCATTAACATAGACCTTTATCGGTATGGAATAAATTGGGAGAGGTGCTCCCCGTTAGTGAAAACTGGCGAGGCAGTACCTCGATTATAGGGCGTTTTTCTTAGTATAATTCCCTCCAGTTATTTTTTCTATTCAGTTGTTTAATAGTTATAGTCTTTGTCGGTTTTGGTTTCGTTAATTCAGAAAGAAATTGTATTTGTGCTACAATGTTCATACTCCAAACTGATGACAACGAAAGGTTGTACAAATAATCTTTGTCGTCATCATCATTTCGTTCATAATCTAAGTTCACCTGAATTTTACCAATGTTTTCGTAAATGTCGGCATAGTCTTTATAAAATAAGTCAGGCATATACAAATTTATATCTACTTTGTCTTGCCACTGTTCAAAATTCCAAATTAGAACTTCTGCACTTTCAAAGTCTTTAAGTGTCGGTTTGTTACTTTGATTTAGTCGCGTTGTTGCTACCATGTTGAATGCAGTCCTAGGATTTATGTCTGCCGCTAAAACAACTGCACCGCCATAATTTCCATTCATCAATTTAAAAACTAAGCAGTCGCCAGTTGCGAAAATTGGTTTTTTTAATTTTTCTCTTTTTCGTGGTTTCGCCTTGGGTCTGTCAGACTTTATTTTTTCAAGAAACTCGTCAAGTGCTATTTTTCGCTTTTTTATGTCTTGTCCGCTTGCTCCAAGGTCAAACCAAATTTTTAAGTCAGTACGTGAAGTAATTATGTCTTCGATTTTAGATAATACTTTTGGTTCAAGCGATTTTGTCTCCCATTGGGCTAAAGCAAGAGCAAACCACAAACTATTCATGTCTTCTTCTTTTTCAAGATTTTTCCATTTGTAGTTTAAGATTTTTTTTGAAATAATTTCGGGTTGTTCGCCATTATTGTAAAGTTCGAAAAAATTACTGTAAATTGCAGCAAATGTTTCACTGTCTTTTATGTCTGTTCTCCAAGTTTCCATTTTTGTGTCGTGTTTTAAAAATGACCGCTAACGTTGAGCAGCCTTGCTGCGTGCATTCAAAGATAAAACTTTTATGTTAAGTTTTATTTGCATGCAGCAAGGGTGTTGTTATACCTCGTTATTATTCTTTTTTCTTACCGAATTTTATTTCATAGCCAATCGTAAATAAAAAATTGATATGTTGTGGAGTATGCACAAAGCCATTTTGTCCTTCATCTATGATTCCCCCTTCATGACCTGTATATGACCAATAAGCTGGATATTTATGAATATTGTTCGATAGAACTCCTGATAATTGAAGGAAAAGTTTGTCTTTGAATTGAATTCTGAAGGCTGGCTCAAAAACAAAACCCCATTTGTAGCGAAAATCAACATTGCTATAATGGTCAAGGTAAGTATAATCCTGTTCAGTTTTGCATCTATAATAATAGTATTTGTCAAAGTAATTAGCGCTGATTTTAACTGCAAAGCCAAAATTAACTTTCTTCTTTGTAATAATATAAGTGGGTTGAACAAATATTTTATGGTAACGTGTGTCACTATTACTACTATACCAAGTACCCCGTTCTCCAGCTAAAAAACTCCAAGCCATATAAGGAATTCTTGTTTTGTTATAAAAGAAACCATAACCATATTGCACTTCAAAATAATTCTTTTCGTTGAACTGTTTGTAATAAATACCTGCCAGTTCACCTCCTAATTGTCCTTTGAAACCGCCATTAAAGCCGGCCGATAACCCAAAATTCTTAACCAATACAAAATTTGATTGTACTTCGTAATGATTCGCAAACAATGATAATTTTAAATTTTTTTCGTTTTCTCTTTTAAAACAGTTAATATTTGGAGAAGTCGCAACATATGCTCGCTGAACAACAGGTGAACATGCTGATAATAAAAGCGCAAATAATATTGAGCTAATTACAATTGTGGCTTTTCGTTTCATGGTCTTAAGTTGAGTCTGTATAATGAGGTATAACTCGTTTATACCGCCGGAAATTCCATACTATCCCTGCCAATTTGGGTAAGTTGCTATGGTTTTTCCGGTTTTATTTAAATTCAAAATTAATGTTTATCTTATTACAAACTGTCAAAAGGCGAAATTATTTTCTGAATATTTTTAGTGCTTACATGAGTATAGATTTCGGTAGTTCTACTGCTTTTATGCCCCAACAGTTCTTGAATGTATCGGAGATCGGTTCCTCCTTCCAAAAGATGAGTTGCAAAACTATACTTACAAATTGCAGGTCAAAGCTACAA
>JBAXWF010000019.1:0-48727 GCA_037128515.1 Bacteroidota bacterium
GATTAGAAAAATTGTTTGATTAATACTTTTTCTCCCCAATTAGTAAGGTTGATCCGTCTTTTGGCTAAAGGCTTCGGACCAACCGGAACTTCCCTTTTTCATAGTCATGAGTTCCTTATCATATTGGTTCACTATTTGAAACAGATGCGATTCAACTTTGGCGGTATCACTCCAATAGGCATGCATTTCTTTCATGGCATTGCGCTGCGCTATAATCTTTGCTTCGGCAAAAGCATTGTTTCCGAAAGTATGATCGTGATGCCCGTGGGTGTTAACAACATAAGCAAAGTCATTTCTTTGGAATTCATTTTCAATAATTTTCCGATAGCGTGAAGTTAGCGTGGCCGATATGCCCGCATCTATCACCACAATGCCCTTTTGTGTGGCAATGGCAGTAATGGCATCGGCCCCCAAGCCTATAACCAGTGTTTTGCTGTTTAAACGAATTATGCTAATCAATGAATCCACTAAAGGTTTAGCCATGCCTGATTGCGCCCTTGAATAGTATCCCCCAAATAGGAAAAATATGATTATGGATGGTACAATAAAACTGTTTCTCAGGACCTTCTTCATAAGTTATTTTTGTTGCGATTTCTTTTGATTGATTTCCGCTATGCGGTTACGGGCATAAACCTCAAAAGAGATTTCAGTTCCCACGTTCTTTTCAGTTAGGTTTTCGGGTTCATCTTTTATAAATAGTTCATAATTTTCAAGTGCATAATTCAGATTGTTTAAATAATAATCATACTGGTAACCAATACGAAAATAGAGTCTTTTGTTTTCCGGATACATGGAATGTATCTTTTGGAGCACGGCCAGTGCATTACTATAATCGCCTTTATTATTGTATGCCTCTGCCATTTCCACATAGATATTGGTTAAGAATGATTCGGAAGGCATAACCAGGCAGAGCGTTTTGTTGAGATACAGCAACCCTGTGTCGGCAAGAAATGAACGTGCTGCCGATACTCCATAGTAAAAACAGGTTTCGGAATCGGTGGTATCCAAAACAAAGGCCTGCCGAAAAAAGAGTTCGGCCGAATCGAAAACTTGTTGTTTATAATAGGATAATCCCAGTTTACGGTAAACAAATAGCGAACTGTCGCCGACAACTAAACATCTCCGAAAACGGGAAACCGCCGTTTTATAATCTTTTGATAAATGATAGAACCAGGCATTGAGTTTCATCACCGGATTAAGCATTGTATCTTGCTTCAAATAGGTTTCGGTGAGCTGCAAACCTTTTTCGTAAGCCGAAGTGCGTATATAAATATTGGCGAGTTTTTGCGTGGCATAGGTGTCGAAAGGAGTAGTGCTTAGATTTTTTTGATACCAGAATTCCGACGAATCATTTTGTTTCAATTCATAATAGCAATCGGCTGTGAGGCGGGCTGCGTATTGATTTATTGTGGAAGTGTTGCACAAGTATTTGAGTGTTTCTATACATGGCAGATAATCTGCATCAGCAAAATAAAGACCGGCAAGCTGTAGCCGAAAGTATGCATTTTGCGGAGAGAGCCTGCAAGCTTTTTCGGAATAGTAAAAGGCATTTTTGTTATCGCCCTTTTTCTGGTAAAGGTTGGCTAATTCGGCAATAAGCATTATGTCTGACGTATCGGAGGCATAGGCTTTCAAAAGCACATCGCAGGATTGTTTATACTGAAAAAGCTTTGTCAGCGCTTTGGATTTTAACAACAACAATGCACGGTTTGCTGTGTCGGAGGCGAGGCTGATATCGGCCTGGTCAATGGCTTCGGCAAAGCGGTAGTTGTCCATCAGAACAGCTATTTTTTTTTCAGCATCCGTAGTCTGAGCATAAGAATTCAGTATACTGCAGTAACATAAAATCAACACCATACTATAGAGAATTTTCCTTTTCATATAAATGAATTTCAGGACAAAGATACAACTAAGCATATAGTTGTGCAACTATTTTCTTAGTTATTCAGTTAACGGTAGGGTTGGTAAAGTTAACGGTAGATTTTTAGGTGTTTCACTTAAGAAAGGAAGGGGCGTTGTCAGAGAAAGGGGATGTGTTTTGGAGCTATTTTTTAACCAACTCTCATTCGTCGTTCTTTAATGCGAACAATCTAGGTACACAAATAAAAAAGCCGCATCCCTGCGGCTTGTGGGAGTTACTGGATTCGAACCAGTGACCCCTCCCGATTTTATCGGGATGCGCTGAACCAACTCTCATTCGTCGTTCTTTAATGCGAACAATCTAGGTGCACAAATAAAAAAGCCGCATCCCTGCGGCTTGTGGGAGTTACTGGATTCGAACCAGTGACCCTCTGCTTGTAAGGCAGATGCTCTGAACCAACTGAGCTAAACTCCCTTTTTTTAATCTCTGCTCTTCGGTTGTGACCCTCCCGACTTTAAGGTCGGGATGCTCTGAACCAACTGAGCTAAACTCCCAGTTTTTAAAATTTGGGAGTGCAAATATACACGTTTTTTATTAAAAAAAAGTTTTTTTTAATTTTTACACCAACGCATTTTCAATTATCATGTTAATTAATTCGGGCAGTTGCAATCCAAAAGCCTTAGCTTGTTGCGGAATAATACTCATTTCTGACATGCCAGGAACGGTATTGATTTCCAAAAAATACATTTTGCGGCTTTTGGTCAAAATGTAATCAATACGAACAACGCCTTTGCAGTTTAATTTGTTATACAAAAAACTGGAAGTTGCTGCACATAAATTCGATAACTCGGCAGGAATCTGAGCAGGAGTTATCTCTTTCGATTGGCCGGGCTCATATTTGGCTTTATAATCAAAAAACTCGTTTTTTGGAAGAATTTCCGTTATCGGAAAAACAATCATGCTGTTTTTATACCGAAACACACCACACGTTATTTCGGTTCCGTTAATAAACTCTTCAACTAAAATTTCATCATCAACACTAAAAGCTAATTGTATAGCCACTTCAAGTTCTTCAGCAGTTTTTGCTTTCGAAGTTGCCACACTCGAACCACCATTACATGGTTTCACAAAAGCGGGAATAGAAATTTCGTCAATTATTTTATCAAGATTTACCATATCGTTTTTAAAAAGGTGCTTCGACCTAGGCACACTAATATCCAACGATTTTACCACCTTATTGCAATACGCTTTATTAAAAGTTAATCCCGATACATAATGATTGCACGAAGTATAAGGCAATCCCAACATATCCAAATAACCTTGCATTTTTCCATCTTCACCGGGGGTTCCATGTATCATGTTAAATACACAATCGAATGCAATTTTTTTGTTTTGCACCATTAGGGAGAAGTCATTTTTATCAACCAAATGTTCCACGTTGTTATCATCAAAATAAGCCCACTTATTTCTTGTTATAACGATCAAAAATGGATTGTACTTTGCTTTGTCGATATGTTGCACAATCATTCCTGCACTTTTAATAGAAATGTCGTATTCTCCCGAATAGCCACCGGCAATAACTGCTATGTTTTTCATCTGAAACTATATTTTGAATCAAAGGTACTCAGTTTTATTAAATTTTCTGAATACACCTCTTTTTTTTTCTATATTTGTACACTTAAAATAATATTTTTACTAAAAACAAGTTAATAGTACACAGCCGTTTATTATTTTCAGCTTATAATACCAAAGAAATATGAGTTTTTTTCGCTTTTTAAAAAGCAGGCTTTTTTTAAGACATACATTAGTTGCAATAATTCTGACTGTTGTAATTATTTGGATAATTCTCCGATTGTTAAATGTATACACACGGCATAATACTTCAATTGTTGTTCCGGATTTTAAGGGTATCAGTTTAGATAAAATTGAAGATTTTGCATCAGATAACGGCCTCGATTACATGATTATTGATTCTATTTACGATTATTCCTTAGCAAAAGGCACCGTGGCACTTCAAGACCCATTGCCGGGCACCAAAGTGAAGAAAAACCGGAAAATTTATTTGACAGTGGTGGCATTAAACCCCGAACAAGTGAGCATGCCAAATTTAAATGATTTAACATTGCGACAAGCATCTGCAATGCTTGAAACCTATGGTCTCAAGATAGGAAATTTGACTTATATTCCCGATATTGCGCATAATGCAGTACTGCATCAAAAGTATAAAGGTGCCGAAATTAAAGAAGGGGTTTTAATTGAAAAAGGTTCAGAAATTGATCTTGTTTTAGGCAAAGGCGAAGAAAATGAAACGTCGCATGTTCCCGATTTGATTGGTAAAAAACAAGGTCAGGCGCTTGAATTATTGCAAGAAGCATCGTTGAACATGGGCAACGAGATATTTTTAGATGGAAATGATACCACATCGTCCAAAATATACAAACAAAACCCATCACCAAATTCCACTATACAATTTGGAGGCGTAGTTGATGTTTGGTATCGTTCTGCAAAGAAATTTGATTTTTCAAAAATTAAAAAATAATATTGATGACAAAAAAAATCTTTATAATAGTATTTTTTCTTTTTGGGTATTTTTCAGTATTTGCTCAGGAATATTTAACAGGGCTTCAAGTTAATCCATTATTATCTGCATCGAAAAACGCCACTCAGAAATCAACTAAATCGGTCTCGGAATTGCACCTGCCGTTTTTGGATGATTTTTCATACTATTCAAAATCCATTTATCCTGTGGATTCGCTTTGGTCTGATCATTATGCTTTTGTGAATGCCACCTACTGTGTGAATCCACCTACTGTTGGTGTAGCAACTTTGGATGCTATCAATGATACCGGTGCCATTTATCCTTATGCTACACCAACACCTTTTATTGCCGACTCGCTAACCTCATTACCCATTCGGTTGGATTCGCTTTTTGGAGGTACCCCATCTGCCATTACGACTGCTGATTCGGTTTATTTTAGTTTTTCGTATCAACCACAAGGTGTTGCTGATGCTCCCAGTGCAAATGATTCGCTTATGCTTGATTTTTACTCACCCAAACGTCATAAATGGTTCTGTGTTTGGAGTAGCCCCGGACAAACCTTAAGTTCTTTTCATACACAGTATGGTACCTATTTCAGAAAGGTAATGATTCCGATAAAAGATACTACATTTTTGCGAAAAGGTTTCCGATTCCGATTTAGCAATTATGCAAGTTTGGCATCAAATAGTTTGCCTAGTTGGCAAAGCAACGCCGATGAATGGAATATTGATTATGTGTATTTAAATGTGAACCGAAACAAACACGATACCACTTTTAATGATGTTGGTTTTGTTGATCCTGCGCCTACCATTCTCAATAGTTATAGTCAGATGCCGGCCCGACATTATTCAAATAGTTATCTAACAGATTCGTTAAAAATGAAAATAAGCAATTTAAACAACATATTAGACAATATTTCTTATAAGTATATTGTAACGCAAGAAAACGGTGCTTTTACACATACTTACAATGGGGGTGTTGCTGATATACAACCGTTTATTCTTGGCGGAAATTTAGCGTATCCTCTTATGGCTTCTCCACCTGTTAATTTTACCTTACCCTCTTTTGGTGGCAGCGACAGCGTTGTTTTTGACATTACGCATATTATAGGAAGCAATGGCTGGGGCGAAAACATTTTGAGAAACGACACCATTGTGCACCGTCAGGAGTTTTACAATGCTTATGCTTATGATGATGGAACTGCTGAAGCAGGGTATGGTTTATCGCTTCAGAACGGGCAATTGGCCTATAAGTTTAATTTTAATCAGCCCGATACCCTTGGGGGTATTCAGATGTATTTTAATCAAACGCTTAATACACCATTTTATAAGTATTTTTATTTAATGGTTTGGTCATCATTGAGTCCCGAGACGATAGTTTATACATCGGTACGGAAACGTCCGGAATTTAAAGATAGTATTAATGCATTCTATACTTACATTATTGATGATGCAAATCTTGTTTTAAACGGCGACTTTTATGTGGGATGGAAACAAGAAACAGATGATAATCTGAACGTTGGTTTCGACAGAAATACCGATTCGAAAACGCATACATTTTACAATGTTGACGGCACCTGGCAAGGCTCTTCCTTAACCGGTTCGCTTATGATACGTCCATTGATTGGGACAGCATGGCGGAAATCATTAACCGATGTAAAAGAAGTTTCTGCCGACCAATTTACAGCTCTTGTTTTTCCAAATCCTGCTGGTGGAAGCAATGTTACGGTTTCCCTACCTGCCAAATACAACACAGAAGTGATTCGCAAAAACACTAGCCTCGAAATGTTTGATTATCTGGGGCGCAAAGTCAAGGAATCGGTGTATGATGAAACTCTGGATATCTCAAGTTTCAGTAATGGAATGTATTTTGTGAAGTTAACCAATCATCTTACGAACAATACTTTTATCAGCAAACTGGTTATCAACAGATAATTAATTTTAAATACATGGTAGAAGATGGTTTGCTTGAAGAAGAAAAGGAGTTTTATGAACATCATCGTTTTGTTGCAGACCCGAAACAATCGTTGATTCGTATCGACAAATTTGTTACCGACAGAGTTGTTCATGTTTCCAGAAGCAAAATACAAAGTGCCGCCGATGCAAACGCTATTTTGGTAAACAACAAACCCGTTAAATCAAGCTATAAGGTAAAGCCGGGCGATGTTATTTCAATTGTTATGCCCCACCCACCTCACGAGTTTGAGTTGATTGCTGAGGACATTCCTTTAACTATTGTTTACGAAGATGACGATTTAATCATTATCAACAAAGAGGCTGGCATGGTGGTGCATCCAGGGCATGGTAATTATACCGGCACCATGTTGAATGCGTTGTTGTATTATTTCAGGAACGATACACATGCTCAACCGTTTTTGGTTCATCGTATTGATAAAGACACTTCGGGGATATTGGTGGTTGCAAAAAACGAAATAAGTCAGGCATCCTTAGCAAAGTATTTTTTTGACCACGATATTGATCGAAAATACTGGGCTTTGGTTTGGGGCGATTTCGACACCGATGAAGGGACTATCGAAGGGCATATAGGCCGTAATTTTAGAAATCGGTTGATGATGGATATCTTTCCGGATGGCTCACACGGAAGAAGTGCCGTTACGCATTACAAAATTATTGAACGCTTCAGATATGTAACACTAATTGAATGTAAGCTAGAAACCGGGCGAACTCATCAAATTAGGGCACACATGAAATTTATTGGACATCCTTTGTTTAATGATGAGCTTTATGGCGGAAACGCGATATTAAAAGGCACAACTTTTACAAAATACAAACAATTTGTAAACAATTGTTTTCAAATCATTCCACGGCAAGCCCTACATGCAAAATCCTTAGGATTTATACATCCTATAACCAAACAAAAAATATTTTTCGACTCCGAGCTACCGTATGATATGCAACAGGTGCTAACTAAGTGGAAAAATTATATTAACACAGGTCATGAGTTTCTTTAATTAAAACTTAATATCTTATTTTAAAAAAATTAGTAATTTTGAGCAAAATAAAAATGAGTATGAAAGAAAACGAAAAAGCTCTCGAAGTCATAAAAAGCGCTGTACTGATGGAAATTAGAGGACAAGCTTTCTATAAAAATGTGGTTGAACAAACCAAAAGCGAGGATATTAAAAACATTTTTAATATTATGGCCGAGGAAGAAAAACTTCATGCGGAGTTTTTAACCAAGCAATATGCAGGTATAAAGCAAGGGAAATCACTCAACAGGATTACGCTTCCAAAAGAAACATCTGAAAATATTGTTAATTTAATTCTTTCGAAAGAAATTAAAAATCAAATTTCGGGTGCCGGTTATGAAGCCGCCGCAATATCAGCTGCAATTGATATGGAAAACAAGGCGGTTGAAATTTATACCGACTTTGCAAACAAATCAACTGACTTAGAAGTTAAAGAACTTTTTTTATGGCTTGCGAATTGGGAAAAAGGTCATGTAAAGTTGCTGAGCGAATTGGATAATGAATTGCGTGAAAAAATTTGGTTTGATAATAATTTCTGGCCTTTTTAATTTTTCACTGCGCTATAATCCGAATTTCGTTCCACTGGATTGTATCCGGCATCTAAAATAATTTTTGTGATTTCTTCAACATGCATTTGTGGCGTAGCATCCTCCGCTCCTGCCATAGAATAAATACGTGTTGAATCGTTGATGGTACCATCAATATCGTCAACGCCAAACGAAAGCGACAGTTGAGCAGCTTCTTTTCCCAGCATAGGCCAATACGATTTTATGTGTGGAAAATTGTCAAGAAAAATCCTAGAAACAGCATAGTTTCGCATATCTTCCAATAAGGATACCTCCTTTAGTTCCGACATGGGATTGTTCTGATTTTTGAATTTTAGCGGAATAAAAGCATTAAAACCCGACGTAATATCTTGCAAAGTGCGCAATCGCATCATATGGTCGATACGGTGATGATAACTTTCAATATGACCATACAACATCGTAGCGTTCGAAAATATGCCACTTTTATGAGCGGCTGCATGCACGTTGAGCCATTCGACAGAGGAGGTTTTGTCGGGGCATATATTTTTGCGAATTTCTTCATCAAATGTTTCGGCACCACCACCGGGAATTGAACCCAAACCAGCCTGAATCAATAACCGAAAGCCGTCTTCATACTTGATATTTTCTTTTTGAAAAACATAATGTAATTCGGCTGCCGAGAAAGCTTTGATATGAATTTTGGGGTTTATGCTTCGAATGGTTTTCACCAAATGGATGTATTCGGTTAATGTGGCATCGGGATGCGTGCCGCCTGTGATATGAATTTCGTTTATGTTTTCACTAATTTGTTTTATTTTCTCTGATATTTCCTCCAAGGTCAATCGCCAGGCACCGGGCTTGCCGCTTTTTTTTGAATACGAACAGAACTTGCAGTTGCATACACAAATGTTGGTGGGTTCGAGGTGAATATTTTGAATAAAATAAACAGTTTTTCCGGTTTTATTGTTTTTAATATGACTAGCCATGATACCCAACAAGCCAAGGTCGGCTTCGGTAAATAAATAAAATGCTTCATCGGGTGTGATGCGCTCGGAAGCAAGAATCTTTTCGGCAATTCTTTTGTCGTCAGGGGTATTAATGATGTTGTTATGGAGAAAAAAAGAAAGAGAATTTTTCATGTAGGTGGTTATAAAAAAACTGTCCGATAGCATTTGTTATCGGACAGTAAGGTTATGTAAGCGGTTTTTTTATTTTAGAATACTTATCTTTTTAATGAATGTTTTTTCACCGATGTTTATATTCAAAAAATAAATTCCGTTCAAACAATTTGCTAAATCCATTTTAATTAGGTTGGTTGATACCCCATCGAAACGCTCTTGTTTCACTAAGTCTCCTATTAGATTGTATACCTTAACGTTTATTTTATCATACATATACGCTCCAAAGTCGATATTGATTTGTTGATTGGTTGGATTGGGGTAAACCAGAATATTGTCGCTGTTGTTATTCTCGGCAACACCATAATCTTGTTTGCACAAAATGGGGAATATCGTATGGGTTACATTGTACTTCCACGATAAGGAATCCGTATACGGATACCAGGTTCCATTGCGCCATTGTTCCCATGCGGTTCCTGGCATGGCTTGACCGTTTTTGTTGGTCATAAGCACAATGGTATCGCCGACAGGAGTGGGAAGTTCAACGCCCAAATAGAATGTATTTGAAATGGTGAGTGGTGTTGCAAATATCAAATTGGTATAGTGATGGTTTTGCACATCGGTATAGATGGTTTGAATTGGAATAGAATCGGTGAGTAACACGGTTCCCGGACCACCACCCGGACCGGTGTTGTCCCAAACCTTAACCGGAACTTTAAACGGTTGAAATGCCCAGCGTGCTTTGCCAAATTTAAACGAAACGCCTATCAGCTTGTTGTAGGGTGAAGAAGGAGCGAAAAAATTAGCTTTTGCTTTATCGGAATACCCATTTGTGCCCGAAATATAACCATAGACACCCGAGGTGTAATGAATGGAGTACATTATCATGTCGCCCATCCAAGGGTTATTTAATGTATCGCACATTTTTTCGCTAACCACGGTGCCCACATAAATGTAATTCACTTTGGTGGCCGTGTTGCTGCTTGTAGCATTGTTTGCGGTGAGCGAAACGGTATAGATTCCGGCCGTGTTATACTGTATGTTGGTTGGGTTTTGCGCGTTTGATACGGCAGGAGTACCTCCGGTGAAAGTCCACGACCAGCCTGTGGGGCTGCCGGTTGATAAATCTGTGAAATTTACTGTGCCACCCACAGGTATTGATGTTGGTGTTCCAATAAAATTTGCTACCACATTGGTTCCGCTACCACAATAACTTCCAGCCAACGTAGTAATTCCGGTATTATTCGGGTCGAGCCAATCTTTTAAGCGCGTTGCGGCAGTTGTTCCGTTCATATCCCAGGAGTAGTAGATTTTTCCGTAGTAGTCGGGGGCGGTTTGGTTCGAACAATCGGAACCACCACCGGTGAGGTCGCCAACAATGAGTTTGTTGCTATTGAAGATAGGCGAACCCGAAGAACCACCTTCGGTAACACCGAGTCCGCTGACGGTTGTTGCCCAAAACACCTGCCAGTGCGATTGTATGCCACTGCCATTCCAATCGGAAGTGGTGAGCGTGGATGTAAAAGTTGATATTTTTTGAATGTCGCCGGCCGGATGATGAATACTCACACCACTTGTGCTTGCAGTGTTTGTTCGGTCCCAACCATTATAAAAGGGGTTAAATGTGGGTGAGCCATTGAGCAGAACCAAAAAGAAATCGGAACCGGTGGAGCCGCCTGTACCACCTTTGGCTTTTAGGGTGCAACCCGTCATGGTGTTTGATACCGGTTCGGTAGCGGGGTTGCTGCAACTTGGGGCTTCGTAATTGAAATAAAATACCCATTGGTTTAAATCAGAGGCAGTGCAGGCATCGCCGCAATGGTCGGCGGTGAGAAAATAGGGTGTGCAATCTTGAAGTTGATTGTTTATGAGCGACCCTGTGCACCAACCGTAGCTTGCACCTTCTTTCACCATGATGCGGGCTACACCTTTTTTCTGATCTTGCCAAGCAGCACCTTCGGGGCAGTTTACATTAATTTCGCAACTGCCGCCATCGCCAAAATCTTTTTGATTGTATTTGGAAACATAATCGCGATACACATACGCAATTTCGGAGATATTGATGATGCTGCGACCCAGGGTTCGTGAAGGTTCGTAGTATTCTAATATGGCTGTTTCGCCGGCAACAAGTTCGGTGGCAAACAGGCCGCTTTTGCTGTTGTTTTCTTCGGTGTAGCCGCCTAGGATTTGTGTTTTGTCTTCGTTATAAAGATAGAGTTTTCCGCCGGGAGGAAGCCAGAAATGGTTGTAATAAATGCCCAAAGCCAAGGCATCGGGGCAGGTTATTTTGAGACGCCAAATGCGGTCGCCGCTTTTTAGTTCTTCCCAAGTGCCCGAATTGGTTAAGTTGATGTTGACAAACAACGAACGCCCCATTTTGCGCAACACACCGTTTTTGCCATCTTGTGTATCTTCTTGCTGAATTTGGTTCATATCGGGTTTGGGCAATATGGTTGCATTATAGTTTGCCGAAAGGGTGTTGTTTTTAATGCTGTATGGCGTGCCGCCCACGTTTTGTTGCGCGTGAGAGTTTAAGCTAATCAGAAAAATTACAGATAAGAGTATTAGATATTTTTTCATAGCAATGGGGTATGTTAGTGCATTTGCGGCTGCAAATATATAAAAAAACTTAAAACAGTGGTTTGTAGCTGCTCATTTTTAACCTTAATTTGTGAAGTCGGTGGTTGTATCAATAGGCCAGTTTTAGTATGCCGCGAAAATCGTCGTGGGTCATTTTATAGTTATCGCCGTTTACTTTGTTGATGATGAGGTTTTCGACCAGTGCTTCTATTTCTTTTGTATTGGCGGTTTGGCTTAATCCCAACTGATGCATGCGGACAGGGGCTCCAATTTGATTGAAAAAGCGCTCGAAACACGCGATGGTTTCTATGGGGGTGGCAACACCAAAAATGTTGTTGCCCAGCAGTAGAAGCGAAGGTTCTATACTCTCTTTGAAATACTTCATCCAAGCCAGATAGGCAACGGAAAGGGATGCGCCGTGGGGCACATCGTAGAGCGCAGATAAGGCATGCCCCAAGCCGTGTACACCCCAATCGCCCGATTTCTTGCCAAATGCGGTGGTGCCGTTTAGGGCACAGGTGGCGGCAAACATTATTTTTTCGCGATAGCGGTAGTTTGTTAAATCGGTCATCAATAGCGGACCAAATTCAACGGCTTCTTTTATAATGGCAAATATAAACTTGTCGGTGAGGGTGGTTTCGCCTGCGCCAAAAAAGCCTTCTAATGCATGGGCAATTAAATCGACAATGCCATAGGCGGTGTAGTTTGCGGGCACGCTAAAGGTATATTCGGGATCGAGAAAGGCATGTTTGGGAAAAATATGCGGACTGTAGAAACCGGGTTTTTGTTTGGTGGCATCGTTTTGCACCACAGCAAAGGCATTCATTTCGGTGCCGGTGGCTGCCAAAGTGAGCACGGCCATGAGGGGAATGGCCACGGTGGGTTTTACTTTGTATTCGAAAATATCCCAGGCGGGGGTTTTCAAAGGAATGGCTAGTGCGATTATCTTTGCCGAATCAATCACGCTGCCACCTCCCACGGCTACGATCAGTTCTACGTTGTGTTGGCGGCCCAGTTGGGCAGCAGCATCCACATCGCTGATGACGGGGTTGGATTTTATGCCCGAATATTCCACCACGGTGGCATCGGCCTGTTGGAGTTGTTCCATCACGGCAGTGTGAATGCCATTGGTTTTGATGGAGTTTTTGCCGCTAAGGAGCAACACTCGTTTGCCATAGTTTTGCATCACGGCAGGAAGTTGACTAATGACATTGCGGCCAAAATGCAGGCAGGTGGGGTTGTTGATTATAAAATTTTGCATGGAATTGGGTTTTGCGGTTTATTCTTCGTGAAAAGTGACATGGTTTTGGGTTAAAAATTCTTTGATGGTATCAACATGTATGCACTGGCCAAGATGGATGAAGGGATGGTCGGAGATTTTTTTGATGCGGTTGTTGATTACAAATTCTTGTTCGTCGATATCGAAACCCAAATGCAGGTGTTTGGTTGAAAACTGCATGCCATACACCAAGCCGTTGGTATCGAACAAGGGGCCTCCGCTTTGGCCTCGCAGCCCGGGGGTGCTCATTTCTATGCCGTAGGCTTTGTTTTGGTCGGCTAGGAAACGGGTGAGCATGCCTTCGATGGGGAAACGGGGGGAAATGTTGATGCCGGTGGTGGTCCATTCAATCTCGTCGAGGGTTTGGTTGTATTGATAGTTGGTGAATTCTGGAAAGGGAAAGCCGAGCCGACAAAGAAACTTGCCGGGGGTGATTTCGGCGGTGTTTTTTTTGAATATGGCGTGTTGGCTATAGCGCAGTTCTTGGTAATCGTTGAATTTTAGTATGGCCAGGTCGTAGGTGGGATGCAGAAACCAGGTGAAACCCGACATGGTATCGACACAATCGACAAACATGACGCGCATTTGCACTTCGCTGTCGGGCGTGAATTTGTATTTTTGTTCCAGCCCTTTGAGGTTGCGGCGGTATTTGCCGTCGTTGGGCAGTTGGGCGCGTTCGGCTCTGAATTTATTGTATTGAAGGGTGAGCTTGTCGGAGGTAACGAGCATTTCAACCACATGTTTGCAGGTGATAGCATAGCCTTGGCGGTTTACAAAAAACAAGGTGGCGGCTCCGGGCACAATTTTGTGGCCGCCATAGGTGCGCACTATGGTGTGAATGGGGCGGGTGAAGTCGCCGGCTTTTTCTATGGCTTGGGTGAACATGGTTTGTGTGGGCTTGGTTGTAAATAGGTTTCAAAGATACGAGGAATTGGTGAGGGGGCAAAATTTGGGGGGTATTTTTAGGCTTTTGGCTTTTGGCTTTAGGTTTTAGGCTTTTAGGCGTTAGGCTTTTAGGCTTTTAGGGGGTGTTGGGACAGGGTTTGAATCTGCCAACATTTGGACTTTGCTTAGTGTGGGATGTAATGGTTTGTTTTTGGTGAGAATAGTGTGGATGCCCTTTTATTTTTTATAGTAAGGGCATCGGAAGGTTCCTATGCCCTTTTATTTTTTATAGTAAGGGCATCCGAAGGTTCGGATGCCATTTTATTTTTTATAGTGAGGGCATCGGAAGGTTCGGATGCCATTTTATTTTTTATAGTGAGGGCATCCGAAGGTTCGGATGCCCTTTTATTTTTTATAGTGAGGGCGGCGGAAGGTCCCGCCGCCATTTTATAATCTATTGAAAATTGTGCTATGATTTTAGCCACGGCTCTTCGCCTTTTTAATTTTATTTTTGCACTGAACGTTGTATGTTCAGCTCGTCCAACTGCGTTTGTGCAATTTCCGATGGAGAATCAATCATTACATCACGGCCCGAATTGTTTTTTGGGAAAGCGATATAATCGCGAATGGAATCGGCTCCGCCAAACACGGCACACAGGCGGTCGAACCCAAAAGCAATGCCTCCATGAGGCGGAGCACCGTATTCAAAAGCGTTCATCAAAAAACCAAACTGGTTTTGCGCTTCCGCATCGGTGAAACCCAACACCGAGAACATTTTTTTTTGCAAGTCTTTGTTGTGAATCCGAATAGAGCCTCCGCCAATTTCGGCGCCGTTGATAACCAAATCGTAGGCATTGGCTTTCACCTGGGCGGGATGGGTGTCAAGCAAATCAATATCTTCGGGTTTGGGCGAAGTGAAGGGATGATGCATGGCGTAGAACCGTTGGCTATCGGCGTTCCACTCCAGCAAAGGGAAATCAACCACCCACAGGGGTTTAAAATCGTTGCTGCGGCGCAAACCCATGCGTGTACCCATTTCGAGCCGCAATTCGCACATGGCTTTGCGGGTTTTGTCGGCAGAACCTGCCAAAATAAGCACCATATCGTTGGCGCAAGCACCTGTGGCATGCGCCATGGCGGCAAAATCGGCATCGGAATAAAATTTGCTCACCGAGGAAGCTACTGTGGCGTCGGGATTGTATTTGATATAAACCAATCCGGTGGCGCCCACCTGAGGTTTGCGCACCAATTCGGTGAGTTCATCCAGTTGTTTGCGAGTGTACCCAGCGCCATCTTTCACGCAAATGCCAACAACAAGCTCCGCATCGTCGAACACCTTAAAACCCTTGCCTTTCGTCAAGGTGTTCAGTTCCACAAAGGGCATGTTGAAGCGGATGTCGGGTTTGTCGGAACCATACAGCCGCATGGCATCATCATACGACATGATGGGAAAATCGGGGAAATCGATGTTTTTAATTCTTTTAAACAAATGCTTGATGAGGCCTTCAAAAGTTGACAAAATATCGTGGCGAGTAACAAAAGCCATTTCGCAATCAATTTGAGTGAACTCGGGTTGGCGGTCGGCACGCAAATCTTCGTCGCGAAAGCAACGCACAATTTGAAAATAGCGGTCGTAGCCGGCCACCATCAGCAACTGTTTGAATGTTTGGGGCGATTGCGGCAAGGCATAAAACTGCCCGGGATTCATGCGCGAAGGCACCACAAAATCGCGGGCACCTTCGGGAGTTGATTTTATGAGGTAAGGAGTTTCAATTTCCAAAAAATTTTGCTGATGCAAATAGTTGCGCGTTTCAACCCCAATGTGATGCCGCAGTTCCAGGTTGGCGCGGTTGATATTGCGACGCAAATCTAAATAGCGATACTTCATGCGGAGTTCGTCGCCCCCGTCGGAATGGTCTTCGATGGTGAATGGTGGGGTTTTGGAGGTGTTCAGTATCGAAATTTCGGTGGCAATAATCTCAATTTCGCCCGTAGGCATCTTCAGGTTTTTGTTGCTACGCTCGGTCACAGTTCCGCTAATGCAGATGACAAACTCGCGTCCCAGTTGCCGTGCCTGTTCGCACAAAGCGGGGTTCACATCCATGTTAAAAACCAATTGGGTGATGCCATAGCGGTCGCGCAGGTCTATAAATGTCATGCCGCCCAAATCGCGCGAACGCTGCACCCATCCGCAGAGGGTGATATTTTTACCGATATCGTTTGCATTTAATTGGCCGCAGGTGTGAGTTCGTAACATAATAGGAGTTTTAAGGCGCAAAATTAATCATATTTCGTGAAAAGCGGCTGAAGCAAGAGCGATTATATTTGCATGGGGAAAAAGGTTATTTTTGTAGAACGAAATACGGAAGCTTATGGTATTAAATTATTTTTCGGACGAAACATTTATGAAAGAAGCCTTGAAAGAGGCTCGCAAAGCATTTGAAGCCGACGAAGTTCCAATAGGGGCTGTGGTGGTTTGCAACAACAAAATTATTGCCCGGGCGCATAACCTTACGGAACGACTGACCGATGTGACGGCTCATGCCGAAATGCAAGCCATAACAGCGGCAGCAAACTATTTGGGCAGCAAATATCTTATAGATTGTACTATTTATGTAACAGTTGAACCCTGTGTGATGTGTGCGGGTGCTTTGTTTTGGTCGCAAATAAGCCGGGTGGTGTATGCCACAAACGACGAAAAACAAGGTTACACGCTATTGGGAAAGAATGTATTTCATCCAAAAACCAAACTCGAAAACGGTTTGCTGCACGAAGAAGCCACGCAGTTGATGCGTGATTTTTTTAAAGCGAAACGGAAATAGCATGGTGGCCCATCCAGGTGGGGAATTTGAAAACCGACTTGTTTTATTTTAGGATTTATTTGATGGGATTCTCTTGCTGAGATACGTTGCGCGGAAGAATTATGGTTTTTCGCCCCAACAGCACGGCGCATATCCCCATGGCAATATCAACCGACATGGTGAGCAAGCGGGTGGCAATTGGAACAATGATAGCCACATCTTTTTGTTTGGTGACACCCGAAATAATGAAGAACATCAAACTTTCGCGAACGCCCAAACCTCCGGGAGTGATGAGAACCACAAACCCAATAACATCTCCTACCAAAAGCGACCCAACCAAAACGGTCATCAATTGCACATCGGTGGTAACACCAATGGCCAAACACAACACATAGCCCCCAATGCAGAAAACCACGTTGCCCAACAAATAAAACACCTGCGTGACTAGAATTTGTTTCAACGAAATTTTTACATAGGAAATTTCTTTTTTAATAATCTTATTGGCCAAGCGAATAAGGTAGTTAAGGATGGGCGTATGAAACAAAATAAACACCGCATAGGCCAAAATAACCAATCCGATATAAAGTATAGCTCCTGTTTTCGAAATTTTGTTGAGGTTGGTCACCAACATAATGGTGCCAACAGCCGATGCTGCCAACAAGGTGGACAAGGTGGCCACCACATTGATGAATAGTACGTTTGATTTGGAATAGCCGCGCTTAGCCAACCAATAAATTTGCACGGCATAGGACCACACCTTGCCGGGAATGTATTTGGCCAGTTGGGTGGTGTTGACAATGGCAATGCTTTCTTTAACCGAAATGGGGTTTAACTCGCGATGATAGGAGTTGATAAGATAACGCCAGGTGAGTGTGTTAATAATATAGGATGCTGCAATTAGCAGAAACGAATAGCATAAATAGGGGATATTCAGTTTTAGTTCCATGTTCTGGATATCTTCCCAGTTTTTTTTGAATTCGACTGTAAAAAAATAAACAACTGCACCAATAACCAATATGGAGAAGATGAGTTTAATGTTTTTTTTGAACCATGCAATCATAGAAACTTGTAATTAACTCTTTACTTGTTGTGTGTTATATTTTTTTGTTTTTTGAATTTTTGGGGGTGTAAAAATACTCTTTTTATATAATATAAACGTTATCTATAACTTTTCATTGGGTGTGGATTGTTTCAAGTATGGCTTTTTTATACAATAACTTAAAACGAAGATGCAGAGAAAAAAAATGAGTTCGCAAAAAATCATCCAAACGCGCGATAGCAGAGAAATAATGACCGAAATGGCCCTGGTGAAAACATAGCCTAAAATGAACACCAACGCTCCTTCGCGAACGCCGAGTCCAGCCGGTGCAAATATAGCCACAAAGCCCAGCAGTCCAGCAATGGCAAAAGCCCCTGTGGTGAAAAAATAATAGGAAATGGAATAGGTGTAAAACGAATTGATAAAGAAATAGAAACCCAACCCAAACACCAGCCAACTTATGACAAACAAAAGCAACACCAAAACCAACTGCGCATAATTGGAAATTATTGAAATGGGTTCGCGACGCAACAGCTTCATAATTTTATTGGTGGTAAATTCCAATACCGGTGGATAGATTACAATTAGGCAAACCACCGCCATGACCAAAAATGCTGCATAGTATTTGCGCAAGAGGGCAATATCGGAAAAATAGATAGAAACCAATGCAATGACGATGGCTGCCAGGGTGCCCATAATCAACTCTTGAAATGAACACACCGCAATACGTTTTTTTGAAATGGATTTTTGGTTGTAACTGTAAAAAAGAATTCCGTAAGCAACTATTTTTCCGGGGATGTATTTGCCAAAATCGGAGTAAATGCGCATTTTGATAGTTTCGAAGAATGGTATATTACAGTTGTTTTGTTTTGTGATGATATACCAAACCGCTGCATTTATGAAAATGTGTGCCACATAAATTAAAACCGAAATACCCAAATACATGAAATTGAAATGCAGTTGATTGTAATTAAGCGTATAGCGATTTTCGTAAAAGTATTTTAAAATGAAGAAGAAGATCAGCAAAATGATGGTATATTTTATTATTTTAAAAAGCGTTTTCCTACTCATCTTAAGTGTGTTTGTTATGTGTTATCACTTCGATAATAGCTCCGTATCTTTTCCATTTATGGTCGGCCCATACCCCGTTGGGGAGTTTGCTGACGCTGACATTTTCGGAATCTACATATTTTTTTGCTAACGCACCATAATTGCGTACCCAATGTTTGCGGAACTTTCCCAATGCATTGCCTTCTCTCAAGAAATCATTCCATTCTAACAGTATAATTGCTTTGTTTGCAATGCGAATCATTTGTTGCATTGCGCTTGAAATGGTGTCGGCAGCCAGATAAATTAAAACAGCATCGGTGAAAACAATATCAAATTTTTTATCGGCAAACTGCTGAAGTTCATCTGTTTTTCCGACAAATAGCTTCACGTTTTCTATTCCCTGTTTTTTAAGCCACGCATTGCCTTGGTGAACCGCCAAAGAATTAATATCTATGCCTATGATTTCAGCAAACGGGAATTTTTTAGCCAGAAGGACCAAATTGGGGCCACAATTGCAACCTATTTCTAAAATAGACGACGGATGATGTTTTGAAATTGCATCGATTAGCAATTTACGATGCGGATGATTTGTTGAATTGCGGTAGCCTGTTAGCCAGTCAGTGTTTTTGTTTCCCCAATCATCTTTATTGTGTTCGCACTGGTTCAAATGACGCTGAGCCCAATAGTTCTCGTCTGTTTTCGAACCCCGAAACACAAAAATAAAGCTGCAAATGAAACGGTAAACCGCTTCAACAAAGCGGTAAGATTGTGGATGTTTCTCGGAAAAATACTCTATTCGTTTTTTCATGCTTGCCGATAAGGATGCGACTATTTATAATTTTCAACCAAATTCAAACAAATTTGTTCCATTTTTTCCATTTCTTTGAAATAATTCTGGCGTTCGAGAATAATTTTGCGATTTGCTTTACCAAATTCTTTCATTTGCTTTTTGTTTTGTAACAACAACACTATTTTTGCGGCCAAGACTTCAGCATTTTTTACTGGAATTATATAACCGTTTTTTCCATCTTGAATCCATTGGCGGTTATCGCCCACATCGGTAACAATTACTGGCAATGCACAGGCCATGGCCTCACCGGTGCTGGCTGCCAGTCCGCTATCCGACAAGGAAGTGGACACATACAGGTCGGCTGATGCCAAATAGTAAGGGATATCGTCGGATGCCAAATTACCTGTAAAAACAATACTTTTATCAACCTGAAGAAAACCTGCTAGCTTTATTAAATTGTTTTCTTCGGTGCCGGTGCCGGTAAGAATAAACTTCGTATCAGGAATTTTATTCAAAACCAAAGGAATTGCTCGAACAAGCGTTTCCACATTATAAACCGGATTGAAATTTCGAATACTAATAACTGACGGGTAATCGGTAATGTTTAGTTTCTGTTTGAGAGATTCATCTATTTGAGAGGGGCTATTTTTTTTTGTATCAATGCCGAAAAAGATAGTATTGATTTTATCGGCCCTAGCACCAAGTGCTATCATGGCTTCACGCGTATTTAATCCATCGCAGGTAATACAATCGGCATGTTTCAAAACCTGTTTTGCAATTTTTTTCAATACCACATTCATCTTGGGCGCAATCAACACATCGGTTCCCCAAGCTGTAACAACCATGGGATGCATTTTGCTGAGCGAGGTATAAAATCCACTTAATATCACGTTGTGAGCATGAATAATGTCGGGTTTAATTTTGTGGATTAATTTGCGGGTTTGTAAACTTCTGATAATAAATGTGAGCAAATTGACAAGGCGAATTCGTTCTAGTGTAATTCTTGATTTGCCAATGGTTTTCAATGAATGAAAAACAACCCCTTCGATATTGCGCCCTTTATGAGATATTAGATGAACTTCGTGCCCCCTGTTCACAAAATAGCTAACCCATCGCACCGTGTGAATTGATTCTGCATTTGCAACAAAACAAATTTTCATAAACAGGGTATTATTTCATTAAGCAGGATTTCAGGTTTTAAACAAACTATACGAAATTCTCAGTCATTAGTTTTTATAAAGCCTTTCATTGTCCTGAATATCCATCCACATGGCAAACAACAATGCTTGCAGGCTGCTGATAATTAAAAATACAAACACCAATAGTGTAACAGGATTTACATCAGCATGATTCAACACAATTTTTAGAATTTTGATACCATACGGAATTGCAATAATACCCAATAGAAAAGAGATATTATAAAACAAAAATAATGGGTGAAAATCCCTAAACAAATATTTGTTCCACAACCGTTTAATAAAAGACTCTGTCAACAACCATATCATGGGAAACAGCACCTTCAGAACTTTCATTTTCGATTTCTCGCCGATAGCATAAACGGGTTTAATTTCAATTTCTTTGATGGTGCAAAATGCAATATTCAACTTTACCAGCATATCGTTCGGCATTCCGAATCGTTTGTAAATTTTATACAAAGGAATTGCATTGAGAGCGCGTTTCGAAATGGCAGTGTAACCTGATTGGGTGTCGGAAACATGCCAGTAGCCTGATGCGATTTTTGTTAGAATAGATAAAACCGAATTTCCGAAATATCTGACACGCGGAATGGTGAGCCACGAACTGCGATGTATGAGGCGGTTTCCTTTAGCATAATCAATATTTTCGGAAACGATGGGATGGCAGATTGATTCCAGTTCTTCGGGATCCATTTGTCCATCGCCGGCCATCACCGCGGTGCAATCTATATCATGATCTTTACACCATTTATATCCTGTGGCAATTGCAGCACCTACGCCTTTGTTTTTTAAATGATTTATTAATATAATCCTTGAATTTTCAGGATGTAGGTTTTCGATAACACGAGGCGTAAACCATTTTATCTCGTCTTTGTTGAATTGTTGTAGCAATACATTGGCCCGATTGTACATTCCCGACAAATCTTTTTCTAAATTGCTGTTGATTTGCTGGGGGCTAACATTATGGGGCGAATCGATAAAATCCTTTACCACGGAGGCAGTGTTATCTTTCGAAAAATCGTTTACCACAATAATTCTATCAACAAATGCCGGCATAGACAATAGAACCATGGCAATTTGTTGCTCCTCGTTAAAAGCAGGGATAACAACGGCGATTGTTTTATTATGAAACATGAGTATAAATTTGTAACATCACAAATTTATTAAAAATCAATCAATTTGAAAATATTTTTTTCTGTATAAAATTAAAATGGAAAAAGAAAACAAATTCAAATCCGATTATTTGAATTGAATTTCACATTTTTATTCATGATGTTAACAATAAAAAAACTGTGCACAAATAAACTAAATACTATATTTGTGGCTCATTTTAAAATCATGAAATTATGACAGAAAAAATTCAACGAATATTACGTGACTCAAAAGCAGCGCGCTGGACAGCTTTGTTTATTGTGTCGTTTACCATGTTTGCAGGTTATTATCTTGCTGATGTAATGGCTCCTTTACAAGGCATGCTTGAAAAAGAACTGGGATGGAATGCCAATGAATATGGTTTTTTCACAAGTGCTTACGGATGGTTTAATGTGTTTTTGTTTTTCTTGATAATTGGTGGAATTATTCTCGACAAACTCGGTGTACGTTTCACCGGTTTGATGTCAGCAATAATCATGGTGGTTGGTACGGGCTTAAAATATTGGGCTATCACCACGCATTCGCTTGATGGTGCATTAATTTTTGGTTGGAAAGCACAAGTTATGGTTGCTGCAATTGGTTATGCCATATTTGGTGTGGGGGTTGAAGTTGCCGGTATTACGGTTACCAAAGTAATTGTAAAATGGTTTAAAGGGTACGAAATGGCCATGGCTATGGGGCTTCAGTTGGCTGTTGCTCGAATGGGGACAGCGTTGGCATTATCCACATCGCTACCAATTGCATTAGCTACAGGTACAATTGCAACACCGGTTCTTATTTGTTTAATTATGTTGTGCATTGGTTTGTTATCCTTTTTTGTTTACACATTCCGCGATAAAAAACTCGATGCATCAATCAAAGCGTATAATATTGATAAGGATGTAGCTCCGGAAGAAGAATTTAAGCTACGAGACATCCTTACAATTCTAAAAAATAAAGGGTGGTGGTATATTGCTTTGCTTTGTGTATTGTTTTATTCAGCCGTTTTTCCGTTTTTGAAATACGCAACCAGTTTAATGGTAAATAAGTTTGGTGTTGATCCCTATTGGGCCGGACTCTTACCTGGTTTGCTGCCGTTTGGCAACATCTTCTTTACGCCTTTATTTGGTGGGATATATGATAAAAAAGGCAAAGGAGCAACCATCATGATAATTGGTGCAGTGATTCTTATTATCGTTCATGCATTATTTGCTGTTCCGTTCTTAAATCATTGGATGTTTGCATTTATATTAATTTTCGCTCTTGGAGTGGGATTTTCGCTGGTTCCATCAGCCATGTGGCCTTCGGTGCCCAAAATAATTCCTGAACACCAACTCGGGACGGCATATTCATTAATATTCTGGGTGCAAAATTGGGGATTAATGGGAGTTCCTTATCTTATTGGTTGGGTCCTTGAAAAATACTGTATTACTGGAAGCACTATTGTGGATGGCCAGAATGTAACCTCTTATAATTATACATTACCCATGCTCATATTTATGGGATTCGGAATTCTGGCGTTGCTTTTTGCATTCTTGCTAAAAATCGAAGACAAAAAGAAAGGCTATGGATTGGAATTACCTAACATCAAAAAATAGTAATTTGAATGAAATTATTGAAAGTTGTTTTGCAGTGCAAAACAACTTTCTTTTTTTTACACCAATTTGAGATTGTACCATGAAGATTTTAATTGTTTCGGCAACTATTGCTGAAATTAAGCCACTTGCCAATATTCTGAAGCTAACGCTGCATAATGATACCCGGCTTTATCATGCCAAATATAATAATCATGAAATAATCATTCTGATTACCGGAGTGGGCATGGTGGCTACGGCTTTTCATATAGGGTGTATTGAAGCAAACAAATTTGATATGGCTTTGAATGTTGGTATTGCGGGCAGTTTCAATAAAGCAATAACGATTGGTGAGGTAGTAAATGTTGCCTCCGATTGTTTTGCCGAATTGGGTGCCGATTATGGCGATACTTTTGTTCCCTTATACAACCTCGATTTTGCTACGGATTTTCAAACGGTGTTTATGAATAAGAATGGTGAAATTATAAACAATGAATCATCGTCAAACCAGGTTATTTCCGGATTAAAAAATGTGAAAGGCATCACAGTAAATACGATAAACGGAAACGCGGAACGAATTGAAAAAGTGCAAAAACATTTCTCGCCCGATGTTGAAAGTATGGAGGGCGCTGCATTTATGTATGCTTGTATGTTAAAAGAAATTCCATGTTTTCAGATACGGAGTATTTCGAACTATATTGAACCGCGCAATTTAAACAATTGGAACATACCTCTGGCCATTGGAAAAGTGAATAAACGTCTGGTTGAAATTATTGATGCCTATGCCGATTCAAAGATTTATTCATAAATTATTCATTATACCTTTTTAATTTACAACTTAAAAAGAAACACGTATTTTTGCAACATGATAATTATCGGAATCACAGGAACACTGGGTGCAGGAAAAGGAACTATTGTTGATTATTTAGTCAGGAACCATGGTTTTGTACATTTTTCGGTGCGCGAATATCTTGTTAAAGAAATTACTTTGAGGGGACTAAGGGTGAATCGCGATAATATGGTTTTGGTGGCGAACGAACTTCGTGCAGCCCACTATCCTTCGTATATTGTTGAGCAATTATATAACATTGCATTGCAAAATCAAAGAAGTTGTGTGATTGAAAGCATCAGAACGCCCGGTGAGGCCGAAATGCTGAAAACCAAAGGCAACTTTTATTTGTTTGCAGTGGATGCCGACGCCGAACTACGTTACCATCGCATTAGTTTGAGAGCATCGGAAACCGACCATGTTTCGTTCGATACGTTTATAGAAAACGAAAAACGCGAAATGACATCGGAGGACCCCAACAAACAAAACCTGAAAAAATGTATTGAAATGGCCGATTATGTTTTGCTAAACAATGGTTGTATCGATGATTTATATAATGAACTTATTGTCGTGTTAAACAAAATAGACAAAGATGACTGAAGAACAAAAACATATTCGTCCGAGTTGGGATGCGTATTTTATGGGAATTGCCGATACGGTGGCCCAACGTGCCACCTGCGACCGTGGTCGAAGCGGGTGTGTGATTGTGCACGACAAGCAGATATTGGTTTCGGGATATGTTGGCTCGCCCATGGGCTTGCCGCATTGCGACCAAGTGGGTCATTTGTTCAAACAAGTTACTCACGAAGACGGACGCACCACCAACCATTGTATGCGCACGGTGCATGCCGAACAAAATGCTATTTGCCAAGCAGCCCGGCGCGGAATCTCGTTGGATAAAGCAACACTGTATTGTCGTATGACTCCTTGCCGCACTTGCGCAATGCTTATCATCAATTGTGGCATTGTGAGGGTTGTTTGCGAAATGAAATATCATGCCGGAGCCGAATCGGAAGAGATGTTTAAAATTGCCGGAGTGGAATTGTGCTATATGAGCGAAGAAATAATGAAATATAAAAAACAATAAAAAACAAAATTAAATGGAAACAGGTTGGAAACCCATGCCAGTAATAATTAAAGTATTTTGGATTATCATGATTGTGGATGCTTTATTGGCCATATTCACTATGTTCTCTGCTTATTCAAAAGGATTCGATTTGGTTGGAATTACGTTTTTCGGTTTGCCTGCTGTGAACGTAGTTTTTGTGTTTAGTGTGTTAATACCCACGTTGCTTATTGTAGGTATATATAAACGCTTTCGGTTTGTTTGGTTGATTACGGCGGTTTATTTTGTTTTTGCGGCGGTAAATCTTTTGATGTCGATTCCGTTAATCGATTTAAAAATTGGCATGTATGCCGAAGAAATGAGCGATTCGGTGGAACAACTTGGCGAACCACTGTTTAATCAAATACTGTACGGTATCTTGTTTCTTTCGCTGTTGTTTGGTGCAGCTTTCAACTTGGCAATGATGATTATTTTTGTGATTAAGCGAAATTATTTCATGAAAAAACCGGTCGATATTAAACCATTCAACGATTCGGAATCACTTTCGTAGTTCAAAATTCTTTCCCAAATATACTTTACGCACTTGTTCGTCGTCGGCAAGTTCTTTGGCGGTGCCTGCTTTTAAAATAGATCCTTCGAAAAGCAAATAGGCCCTGTCGGTAATCGAAAGTGTTTCGTGCACATTGTGGTCGGTGATTAAAACGCCAATGTTTTTTGTTTTAAGTTTGGCAACAATGCTTTGTATATCTTCAACTGCAATGGGGTCGACTCCGGCAAACGGTTCGTCGAGCAAAATAAAGTGCGGACTCACTGCCAATGCCCTGGCAATTTCGGTGCGGCGGCGTTCGCCTCCCGACAAGGTATTGCCTTTTTCTTTGCGCACATGTTGTAAGCCAAACTCGTCGAGCAAGGTTTCGAGACGCTCTTGTTGCGCTATTTTATCGAGTTTGGTGAATTCCAATACTGCTTTGATGTTGTCTTCAACCGTCATTTGGCGAAACACCGATGCTTCTTGTGGCAAATAGCCAATACCTTTTTGCGCCCTTTTGTACATGGGTTCGTCGGTAATATCTTTGCTATCTAAAAAAACCTTGCCACTGTTGGGTTTAATTAATCCAACAATCATATAGAACGAGGTGGTTTTTCCTGCTCCGTTGGGGCCAAGCAATCCAACTATTTCGCCTTGTTTCAACTGAAGTGAAACATCGCTAACCACGGTTCGGGCACGATACTTTTTTATCAGATGGTCGGCTCGTAATATTTGCGAATTTTCGTTGTTCATAAATACAAAAGTACTTTAAAAATAAAAAGTAAGCGTAAACATCACCATAAATTTACGAATGTCGGGATGATCGAGGTAATTTAAGCGCCAAACACCATAAACGCGCAGTACTTTAAAAATATTTTCAACTCCTATACCCACTTCCTGATACGGTCCTTTAAGGGTGTGCACATTGTCGGGAAGCAGATTGTAGTTTTTGTTCTTGTCGGATAAGCTCCCTATCAATCCTTTGTAATAAACTACTTCGCGCCAACGCAGTTTTTTTAGTAAGGGTATATGGTTGAAAAGCAACCCATCGAAATGGTGTGTATAAAACAAACTCAGATATTGGTCGCTCACAAATTCATAGTAGTTCATGGTGTTGAACGCGCCTTCGTCCCAAATATAGGTTTCGTTGCCTTCATGAATTTTTAACAGGGGATAGGGCAAGGTGCCCCACACTTTGCCCACGTTGACAATATATTTGCTCCAACCCAGTGTGCCCACGTTGAACCAATGGGTGAGGCTGATATCGAGTTTGTGATATTGGTAATCGCTGCGTAAACAGTTGGGGATGCCATAAACATAGGAAACCGCCAAAATGGGGTATTTTGTGCCCAAACTCAAACGGGTGAATTCGCCGCTCAAATACTTTTCGTTGTATGAAAAGCGGGTGTTGAGCTGCACTTCGGCAATTACAAAACTCGATTTTTCGACCACGGTGCCCCCTTCGTTCAAACGGAAAAAAGGTTGGTTGGTTACTGGAAAAATAATACGGTGCCGAAAGCTTAGCTGGTTGGCAAGCCCCACAAACCATTCGTGCTCGAAGGTGGATTGGAAGGTGCGCGACATGGATAATTTGTCGGCTTTTTTGCGACTTGTAACCGACCGGAAAAAATAGTCGCTGGCTTCGGACGATGGGCTTAAACCCAATTGTTCAATCTCCTTGTTATAACTTACGCGTATGCTTGTGTTGGGGTTTTTATGAAACAAATAATACACCTCGCCTCCGTATTTAAATCGGTCGTCGAGGGTGCCATAGGCCACATGGGTGGTTATCATCAACCGCTTGCTAAACTTGTTGCTGGTGCGCAAACCCAGGTTGAAACGCTGACCTTCTACTGCATTGAAACTATAAATTGAAAAGATGGGCCCAAACTCGAAATAACCCATTTTTAGATGGTTTGTGCCCACGGCAAACAAAATATCGCGATACAGTTTATACCTTTTGAGGGTCTGCACTGTATCCACCATTTTGTAAATCTTTTTCTCCTGCAGGTTCAAACTGTCGTGGCGGTGTTGCTGCCAATATCCGCCATCGCGTTTCAGTGCACTATCTTTAACCAGAATATTAATGGGTTCGTTATAAAACTTTTCGGGCATGAGATGGTTCACAATAAAATCTTTATAGGAGGTGGATTTGTGCAAATACAAGCCGATTACTTTGCTCGAATTTTCGGTTAGGTTGAGGTCGGCAATCATATTATCCACTGTGGGCATCCAAAATTCGTTGTCAACGAGTTTAAATTCTTGGTTCACCACAATTTCGTTGATGATATTGATGTTGGCATCTTTTGATACGCGCATATCCACTTTCACCACGCCAAAGGTGGTGTCGTTTATCCAAATATTGCCGGTGTAGGTGAGCTCCTGACCGCGGCGGGGTTTAAATTTGATGTGGTAGCACCAGCGGTTGCCAATAAAACTGCTGTCGATTAAATAATATTTGTAGTAGGCCAGGCCAAAGTTGGCGATGGGGCTCACAAAGTTTTTATCGAACAGAAGGTTGTAGTTGTCGTAGATATTAATTTTTTGATAGGAGTCGCCCACCAGTTGCGAAAAATTGGCATTTTCCATGCCCGATGTTTTGCTGGCTTTTATAAATTCGCGGTAGGTTTTGGGTTGGCGACGGAAATAAATGTCGGATAGGGTTTCGGTGAAAAATACGGGCAAATACACCTTGCCGTTGATGGTGGAGGTGTCGGCATTTTCGAACACAAAGTGAAAGGGCTTCAACAAAAAATTGTTTTCAAACTTTTCGGAATAGTTGTTGGCATCTATTTGCACTTTGCTGTAGGCTTCGTATTGAAATGCCTCCAGGTTTTCTTTGTTGTTGTGGTCTTTGTGTTTAATTACTTTTTTCAATATCACTTCGGCGGGATTTTCGCCGGGCTCTATTATCACTTCCGACAGGTTGTAGGCCAAGGGCATTAACTCGTAATCGATGTATTGAAACTTGTTTTTCACCACGGCTTTCATTTGAGGTGTGTAGCCCATATATTGTGCCTGGAGCGAATCTTTAAAGAGTTTGGTTTCTATGGAATATTTGCCATCGAAATCGGTGGTGGTTTGCACACCCGTGCCCGGAAAATATATGTTCACAAACGGAATGGGCTCTTTGGTTTTTGAATCGATGACCGTGCCCATAATTTTGGTAAACTGCTGCTGTGCCGTTGCCTTGCCGACGATGAGCCACGCTACAAATGCGATGAATAATGCAAAACGAATCAGTTTGGGCATACAATAATTGAAACAACAAAGATACTAAAAACTACTATCTGTAGCTTTAACTTGAAAAGAACTGCATGGTGGTTGGGATTAAATTCTGTGGCAATCGGCATAGGGTGGGATGGAATGGTTTTATGGTTGTATTGTTCTATTGTTTTAATGTTGTTTAGGCAATAGGCCTGATGTTGGTGTTTTAAAGGTCAAAAAAACCCCAAAAACACTTCCTTTTGCCCTTTTCCTTTTTACAGGAAACCTCAAAAACACTTCCTTTTGCCCTCACTATAAAAAATAAATGGGCATCCACACTTTTTTTACCCATGAAAACCATTACATCCCGTGCAGATTGCCGACTGTTGACTGTGGATTGCTGACTGAAGACTGCCCATGATGCCCGTTTTGCATTTTTTGCGTAATTTTATGCCCCGAATAACAAACAAAAAAAGTGATTTTTCCCGATAATTTTGAGTTAAAAAGCGATTTTCAAAGCATCAAACTTGTTTTGAAAGAACTTTGTATGAGCCCCGCCGGCAGCACAAAGGTGGATGGCATGCGCTTTTTAGATACGTTGAGCGCTATCAACACCGAGTTGTCGTTGGTGGTTGAGTTTTTGGATGTGTTGCAGTCCAACGAAAAATTTCCTTCGCAGGATTACTACGATATGGCTGCCGAACTGCATCGCGTAAAGCTCGAAGGCACCTATTTGGAACCCGAGCAACTGGCCGAACTACGCCTTTCGTATATCACTATAGTGGATATTGTAACCTTTTTTTACCGTCAGCAGGAGCTGTATCCACTCTTGTTCGGCCTATCCAAAGAGTTTCAAGTGTACGACCAAATTGTTGACGGCATCACCCGCATTCTCGACGACAAAGGCCACATTCGCGACACCGCTTCCGACGATTTGAAAAAGATACGCACCAGCATCCGCTCCACCCAAATTCAAATCGAAAAACGATTGCATCAGATATTAAATGCCCTAAAAAAAGACAATATAATACAAAGCGACAGCGAAATGACCTTGCGCAATGGCCGTTGTGTGATACCTGTGGGCGTGGCCAACAAACGCAAAGTAAAGGGGTTTATTCACGACGAATCCGCCAGCGGGCAAACCGCTTTTATTGAGCCTGCCGAAATTTTCGACATGAACAATTCACTTCGCGAACTCGAAAGTGCCGAGCGCAAAGAAATTATTAAAATACTGTTGCGCTATGCCGCGAGTTTGCGCCCCCAACTGCCCGAAATTGCTAAAGCCTACAGTTTTCTGGGCACAGTCGATTTTATACGCGCCAAGGCATTGCTGGCCCACCAAACCCATGCCGTGAAACCCCGGCTCGTCGACACACAGGAAATCAACTGGCAACAAGCACGCAATCCCGTGTTGGCGCAACGTCTCAAAGCGCAAAAAAAAGAAGTGGTGCCCTTCGATTTGGTTTTAAACGCCCAGCAGCGCATTATTGTAATTTCGGGACCCAACGCTGGCGGCAAATCGGTGTGTTTAAAAACCGTAGGTTTATTGCAATACATGTTGCAGTGCGGTTTGCTTATAACTGTTAAAGAAAATTCCACATCGGGAGTGTTTTCAAAACTGTTTATCGAAATCGGCGACGAGCAGTCAATTGAGAACGATTTGAGTACCTACAGTTCTCACCTCACCCATTTGAACTACTTTTTGCAACACGCCCAATCCGACACCCTATTTTTGATCGATGAATTTGGCAGCGGCACCGAACCGCAGTTGGGCGGTGCCATTGCCGAAGCCACGCTAGAGGCGCTCAATGCCCAAAAAGCCCTGGGCGTGGTTTCCACACATTATGCCAATTTAAAGGAGTTTGCTGCCAAAACCGCAGGAGTCGTAAATGCCTCCATGTTGTTCGACAGCGTGAAAATGCAACCCCTGTATAAGTTGCGTATCGGCAATTCGGGAAGTTCATATGCATTCGAAATTGCTGAAAAAATTGGTTACCCCACGGATATAATCAACAAAGCCATAAACCTTTCGGGAAAAGAGAAAATAACATTCGAAAAGCAAATTCAGCAGTTCGAAATAGAAAAAGAAGCACTAGCCAAACAACAGGAAAAGATTACCATGGCCGACAATTTCCTGTCGGAAATGATTGATAAATACCAACTGCTACTCACCGATTTGGATTCGCAACGCAAACAAATGCTGCGCGATGCCAAAGCCGAAGCCGAAAACTTGTTGCTGAAAGCAAACAGCACTATCGAAAAAACCATCAAACAAATAAAAGAAGCTCAGGCCGAAAAACAGCTTTCGCAAGCCGTACGCACCGACCTAAAAACACGAATTGAAACCCTGGTGAGCGAAGAAAAACCCGAGTCGGTGATTGAAAAGAAATCGCCCATACGGAAACATCAGGAACAATTGGCCAAAATACCCAAAAAAGAAACCGTAAAAATCACCCCTCAGAAGGGGAATTTTGTGAAGATACCGGGACAAAAACAAATAGGCGAAATAGTTGAAATTAAAAAAGATCAGGCCATTGTGCTGTACAACAATCTAAAGATGCGTTTGCCATTGCACCAACTGGAAGTGGCCACAAAAAAAGAATTTACCGATAGCTATAAGAACATCACCAAAAGCAATTATTCTGATATAACACACCAAGTGCATGACAAAATTGCCGATTTTAAGACAACATTGGATGTGCGCGGTAAAAAAGCAGAAGAAATTTATACCATCATCGAAAAATACATCGACGATGCCCTACTGTTAAAGAATTTCCACATCAGAATTTTGCATGGCAAAGGCGGTGGCGTATTGCGCCGCATAATCCGCGAAATGCTATCATCGCATAAAGATGTTGCCTGTTTTAGCGACGAACAACTGGAGCTTGGTGGCGATGGCATTACCGTGGTGACACTAAAATAAATTGGACTAATATTTGATAAAGCACAAAAAAAAGTTATGAAAACAATTGTTGTATTGTTTATGTTTATAAACACCTTGTTTGCATCGCAAACCTTTGCGCAAACCAAACCTGTAACCGATTTGAGCACCAGTTCTAAGGCAAGTGTAATCATTTTAACCGACAAGAATTTTGAGGCCACCATAAAAAGCGGCATTGTGATGGTCGACTTTTATGCCACATGGTGTGGCCCATGCAAAACCTTGTCGCCCCGAATAGAAGAAATTGCTCAGGAAACCAATAAAAAGATTAAAATCTGCAAGGTAGATACCGACAAATGCCCACTAGCCTCAACCAAATACAATATTAAGTATTTGCCCACTGTCATCATTTTCAAAAACGGCGAAGCAGTGAGTCGGTTTGTTGGGCTTCAGGAAAAAGAAACTTTGGTAATTGCATTAAAAGCAGCACAAGAAAAATAATATGGAAAACAACGAAACCCCTCAACCCGAAAAACCAAAAAAAAGCTTTTCGGAACAACTGAAAAATGCCTTCAAGCCCAAGCATTTTATTGGTTTGGCTGTGGGTGCCACCGCAGGATTTTTGTATTACTATTTTGTGGGCTGCGCTTCGGGAGCATGTGCATTAAAAGCAAATCCTTATTACGATATACTGCTTGGAGCGTTGCTGGGCTACCTCATTGTGGATATGTTTAAAAAGAAAAAGCCTAAATAATTTGTTTTATTTTCCGAATAGTGTGTACTTTGATAATTAATTAATCGGGGGTCATGCTTTTCAAATTCTACAACAAACTTTCAAACTATGCATCGCTGGTGAAAATCAGCCACACGGTGTTTGCGCTACCATTTGCCATTATCGGCTTTTTTCTGGGATTGGAAAACCTGCATTCGCCTTTCGATTCGCGCAAGTTTTTGTTGATTTTGCTGTGTGTGTTTTTTGCACGAAACTCGGCTATGAGTTTTAACCGTATCGTCGACCGCAAATTCGACAAACTGAATCCCCGAACCCAGGAGCGCGATATCCCCAGCGGAAAAATACCTGTAAAAAATGCTGTGGTGTTTTTAGTGCTCAATATAATGGGATTTATACTAGCCACTTTTTTTATCAATCGCTTGTGTTTTTTTCTATCGCCTGTGGCACTCATTGTTATTTTAGGATATAGTTTCACCAAACGATTCACCTTTTTGGCTCATTTTGTATTGGGGTTGGGCTTGTCGCTGGCGCCTATTGGCGCTTATTTGGCTGTTACAGGCCGTTTCGATTTTGTTCCCCTGCTGCTTTCGTTTGCCGTTTTGTTTTGGGTGGGTGGTTTCGACATCATTTATGCTTTGGGCGATATCAGTTTCGACCGCAAACTAAAACTACATTCCATTCCGCAACGCTTTGGCATTACAAATGCGCTGCTGATTTCAGGAATCATTCATTTGTTTGCCATTTCATTCATTATCATGGCAGGAATGTATAACAATTGCGGATTGTTTTATTGGATAGGTGCGGGCATTTTCGGCACCCTATTGTTGCATCAACACATCATGGTAAAACCAACTAATTTGAAGCGTATCAATCTGGCTTTTTTCACGCTGAACGGCATTTCGAGTATTGTTTTGTTGATTTTTTTTCTTTTGGACTATTATATTCCTTTATGATACAAACTTTTTATAGTATTTTTGCAATAGATACTATGCTATCGATTTTATAAACTATTAAATAATTCATCATGAAAAAACTTATTTCCGCTGCATTTGTTTTGTTGCTAAGTTTTTCATTATTTGCGCAAACCAACAAGCCCGACTCATTGTTCAAAGCCGACGACCAACAAGCTGAAAAAAACTATAACGAAGGTGTTACACAATTTGAGGCTAAAAACTATGTGGAAGCACTGCGCAAATTTAGCTCGGCAATTGAACTCAAAGCAAATTTTGAAAAAGCCATCTACAACAGAGGCTCCGTGAAACTCGAAATGGCCGATTATAACGGTGCCATTCCCGATTTCAACAGGTCTATTGAATTAAATCCATCGGCCAAAGCCTATTTCAATCGCGGAAAAGCCGAATTTGAATTAACCAAGCACGATGAATCCATTGCCGATTTCACCAAAGCTATCGAGCTCGATTCTACTTATGCTCAGGCCTATTACTATCGCGGCGTAGAGATGTTTCAAAAAGCACAATACGATGGTGCCATTGTTGATTTCACCAAGGCAATTCAGCTAAAACCCGATTATGCTTATGCTTTTAACGATAGAGGTAGTGCTTATTTGATGAAAGAAAAATATGAAGAAGCCAAAGCCGATTATATGGCAGCCACCAAATTGAATTTTAATATGCCATTCTTTCACGAAAATTTGGGAAGTGCCATGAGAAAGCTCAACGATTTTAAAGGTGCGGTTGCCGAATATACCATCGCTATCAGTATCAAAGCCGATTATTATATTGCTTACAACAATCGTGGCTCGGCCTATTTCGAGCTGGGCGAATACGATAATGCTATTGCCGATTACACCAAAGCTATTTCGATAAAATCCGATTATGCTTTTGCATACAACAACAGGGCCAACGCCAAATTCAAACAAAAAGAGTATGCTGCCGCCTTGGCCGACTATGCCAAAGCCATTGAATTGAACCCCAACTATGGTTATGCTTATCTCAATAGAGGCATAACCTACGAAATGATGCGTCTGCCACAAAACTCGTGTGCCGATTGGAAAAAAGCAAAAGAGCTGGGCATTTTAACTGCCGATAGCTACATTAAACTGCAATGCAAATAATTTTATTCAAATCAAAATCATACTAAAATGAAGAAAACATTATTTTTTCTGACAATCGCACTCGGTTTCTCAGGAATTTTTTCTGCTTCATCTCAAAATATTGAATTCATTAAAAGTAACTTCCCCGACAAAGTCAAAGAATTTAAAGCCGCTCGAAACGAGGTAATTCAGGGAAACAAGGATTATGATTTGGGCGTTAGCATGTATACAGCTGCTCTCGAACATTTTTTAAAAGCAAACGCGTTTAATCCAAACAATGCCGAACTAAATTATTTGATTGGCGATTGCTATCTCAACACCATTCAGAAGTTAAAATCAATTGAGTATTTCGAAAAAGCATTTGCTTTAAACCCCAAGGTGACCGATAGCATTAAATTTCAAATGGCCAATGCGTATCATTTGAATTCGGAATTTGACAAAGCCATTGCATTATATCAGGAATATAAAAAATCGTTATCGCCACAAGACCTCAGTGCGCGTGCAGCAAAAATCGACAAGAAAATTTATGAATGCAACAATGGCAAAGAACTCACAAAATCGCCGGCCCATGTTTTTATCGACAATCTTGGACCTATTATTAATTCTATTTATCCTGAATACTCCCCATTAATAAATGCCGACGAAACCGAATTGTTTTTTACATCGCGACGCAACAACAGTACCGGCGGAAAATTAGATGAATTTGGGAGCTATTTCGAAGATATTTACATTAGCGAAAAAGCAGGTAGCGACTGGACACCGCCAACTAATCCGCCAAAACCTTTAAATAGCAACGACCACGATGCTTGTGTGGGCTTATCGCCCGACGGACAAACCTTGTTAATTTATAAAGGCAGCACCGGTGCCGGCGATGTTTACATGAGTCATCTCAAAGGGTCAACCTGGACTAGTCCGAAACGGCTTAACAGCAATATAAATACAAAATACCACGAATCATCGGCATCCATTTCCTACGATGGCAAAACCCTCTATTTTGTGAGCGACAAACCCGGTGGATTTGGTGGCCGCGATATTTATTACAGCACCTTAGATAAAAAAGGAAATTGGATCAAAGCCGTAAACATCGGCTCGGCTATCAATACACCTTACGACGAAGAAGGTGTTTTTATTCATCCCGATGGCAAAACCTTATATTTTAGTTCAAAAGGGCACAATTCTATGGGGGGCTACGATATTTTTAAATCGGTTAATGAAAACGGTATTTGGTCAACGCCCGTTAATCTTGGCTATCCAATTAACACCCCCGATGATGATGTTAACTTTTCAATTTCGGCTAGTGGCATTCACGGTTATTATATGTCGGTGCGGCCCGATGGTTATGGCGACCGCGATTTGTATATTGTTACTTTCTTAGGTGTGGAAAAACCATTGGTAAATAATACCGAAGACAACCTGCTTGCCAGTTTAACACAACCTGTGAGCGAAACCAATATTGAAAAACCGGTGGAAATAAAAGCTAATCAGGTTACCATTTTAAAAGGGAAAGTGCTCGACGAAATCAATCTGCAACCCATTGGTGCTGTTATTGAAATTACTGATAACGAAAAAAACGAAGTTATTGCCAGTTTCGAATCCAATAGCTCCACCGGAAAATACCTTATCTCGCTACCATCCGGAAAAAACTACGGTATCGCTGTTAAAGCACCCGGCTATTTGTTCCATTCCGAAAATCTCAACATTCCGCCCACCACCATTTATCAGGAAATTGAAAGGGATATTAAACTAAAAAAATTAGAAATTGGCAGCACCATTGTGTTGAACAATATATTCTTCGACTTCAACAAATCCGTTCTTCGTCCCGAATCCATTCCCGAGTTGGAACGCCTTATTAAATTGATGAACGAATTTCCTACACTGAAAATCGAAATATCGGGGCATACCGACAACATTGGTACTGCGGCCTACAACAAAACACTGTCGGAAAACAGAGCGAAATCTGTTGTGGATTATTTGGTGAGCAAAGGGATTTTGAAAGACCGGTTGACTTTTATGGGTTATGGTTTCGACAAACCGATTGCAACCAACGATACCGACGAAGGTCGTCAACAAAACCGCAGAACCGAATTTAAAATTATCAGCAAATAGTTCTGCCTTACTACTAGTAAGAATTATTTTTTCGGAAGCAGTTTATACAGCTTGTCGCCCCGACGTACTTCGCAGCTGACAGGTATTGAACAGGTATCGCCTTTTATTGCGGTTTCAACCTGGCTCAAGTCCACGCGTATTTCAGCTACGGTATCTTCGTAAACTCCCGTGGTGTTTCCACTTATAATAAATTCATCGCCTAAATTCAGGTGGTTGGATTCAATTTTAATTTCAGCCACCTTAATATTAGCGTAGTAGTTGGTGATTTTGCCCACGTACATTTTTTCTTTTGTAGCAACTGAACCGTATTGCGAATTCCATTCACCCAGGGTTTGCCCCAAATAATACCCATCCCAAAATCCACGGTTAAACACCGTTTGGAGCCGACCCACCCAGTTGGCAATTTTTACTTGCGAATAGGTGCCCTCGGCAATGGAATCTATGGCTTCTTTATAACAGGCAGTCACCGTTTTTACATATTCGGGCGAACGGCCACGTCCTTCTATCTTTAACACCTTTACACCGGCAGCCACCAGCTTATCTAAAAACCCAATGGTGCACAAATCTTTGGGCGACATAATAAACTCATTATCGATGGCCAGTTCCAGTTCACTTTCTTTATCTTGAACTCTATAGCCTCGGCGACACAACTGAAAACACGCACCGCGGTTGGCCGAATAATTATAATTATCTAAACTTAAATAACATTTGCCCGAAACCGCCATGCACAAAGCACCGTGAGCAAAAACCTCTATCTTAATTAGCTCGCCCGAAGGTCCGCAAATTGTTTCTTTTTCAATGGTATCCACAATGTGCTTCACCTGACCTAAATTTAGTTCGCGTGCCAACACCATCACATCGGCATATTTGGAAAAAAACCGCACTGCTCCTATGTTGGTAATATTGCATTGGGTTGAGATGTGTAGCTTTAGCCCTGCTGCCGTAACTTTTTCGATAATCGAAAAATCAGACGCAATCACCGCATCCATTTGATGGGTTTTTGCCGAAGCAATGATCGCATCAACCGCTGCGGATTCTTCGTCGTAAACAACGGTATTTAAAGTTAAGTACGATTTGATATTGTTTTTGCGACACAGTTCGGCAATGTGGGCCAAATCGTCTACCGTAAAATTTACCGACGAACGCGAACGCATGTTTAGTTTGCCTACCCCAAAATAAACAGCATCGGCACCTGCCTGCATGGCAGCAGCCAACGACTCGAACGAACCCACAGGCGACAATATCTCAACGGTTTTCATCATCATTATTTTTGCAAATTTACAGAGATATTATCAATTTCGCAGCATTTCGGAAAAACACGCATCGCATTTGTTTTGCTTTGTGTACTTTTCATTTCAAATTTTTTACTAATTTTACCTGCAATTCTTATTACATGAAATCACTTTTCAACCTTTTGTTGCTCACCACTTGCTTGCTTATGGTGGCATGCAAACCTTCGCCCCAAAAAGCCGAAGCTTATTACGATAGGGCGACCGAACCGGTGCGCAATGTGCTGCTTAAAGAAGACCTTTTGATTCAAATTATCACTTCGGACACCAACAAATCGCAAAAAGCGTCCATATTGAACAAGTTGGACACGGCGAAAAACATTGGCAATTTTAAAGAATTGGATTTGGCTTTCAACAATTTTAACTATCAAATCGCCACTTCGCTCAACGCCACAAAAGATTTACCCGAATTTGATGGCAGCAACACGGTTAAAAATGCTGCTTTGGATTTGTTGAACGCATACCAAAGTGTGAGCAAAAACGAATATGCTCAGCTTATTGCCGTAATAAAAATTGCTCCGGCTGACTATACCAACGAAGACGACAAAAGACTTTTGGATTTGACCGAAAAAATTGACACCAAACTGCAAGATAAAATTTCGGCATTTACCAAACAAATAAAGGTTTTTGCTACCAACTATAAATTCGAACTACAAAAAGATTCCATATAAACGATAAAAATAAATCATGAAATTATGAAAAAACAAATCACCCTTTTGCTGCTTGCCATCCTTGTTTTGGCAAGCACATCCTGCGGGCCCACCTCTGAGGATGCTATTAAATACAATGATAAAATCATTAACGAACAGGTGCTCATCATCAACAAAATGAACACACTTTACAAATCCTTAGATGATTATAAAAATCATGAGCAAATGGATAGGTGCTACAGCGAAACCATGAAACAAATTGAAACCGGAACCGATGTTGTTTCCAAACTCGATAAATTTGGCGGCAACAGCGACTTTAAAGATGCGGCTTTAAAGCTTTTTGGTGTTTACAAAATGCTTATGCAAAACGAATTCAAGCAAATGATTGCTATAAACAAACTGCCCGACGAACAATATACCACCGAGGTAAAAGAAAAGATGACCCAGCTCAACGACATGTCGATAAAGAAACTGGACGATGGCTTGGCCGAATTGCAAGCAGTGCAATCGGCTTTTGCAAAAAAATATAAATTTGAGATTAAAAAAACGTAATGAACCAGCAAGGCAACAGCCTGGCAGTTGAAACTATGGCTAGTGGGGTTTTAATTCACTTTTAACGCTTCGGCGCTTCCTTTCGTTGGCAAATCACAATATTATCATGTTTGCCGTTTCTTTCTGCCAATGAAAGGAAGCGCTTGTTAGGTGTAGTTTTTATTGTTTTGTATTTATCTTTTCTATTAAGTTTTCTAATGATTTCTTAAGCTTTGCTGACTTCACTTTTGCAAGCATAGCCGTTGAGGTGTTTCTAATTGATGTATAGTCAGCCTTAGGAAATTCTTTTAATAACTTGTCGTAATAGACATCAATTACTGTAGCGTATTCATTTATGGATGCATCATCAAAAGCATCTTCATTTGTCAGGAACTCTATATGAATATTGAAGTTATCGACGACTGTTTGTTCATTCATTTTAATCACTTGAATAGTCTCAGCATCATTAGGATTCATCGACTCTTTAATAATAGCATCATTGCCAACTTTAAAATATAATAACTGAGTATGAAGAAAAAATTCGATTGATTTTACAAGTTCCATTGGATAAAGAAATTTATCTTTATTATCAACGTCTTTATAAATATCAAGTATATCCTTTGCGATACTAAAAAATTCCTTAGCTACTTCACTTTTATGCTTTAATCCTAATTGATTATCTTCAAGAACGATTGAAACATTTTGTTTATCGGTTAGTTTCATAAATACCTGTGCAGTTTTAGGGTCCGAAAGTCTCGGATAACCTTCTTCTTTTGGTGCAGTATATTTTATGTAATTTATGGCTTCTTCATAATCCTTTGTATCCCAATATTTCTTATCCATGTGATAACTTTCTGGCAATTTTGATCCACAACCAAAAAGCAGTGCTGCACTCAATAGAAACAAGATTTTTTTAATAGTCTTCATAGTATAAAAATTAAATGGTTATTTTTTCAAAGATATAAATGTTTGCGAAAAATCTTTCAAACTTAATAAACAACTGTCAATTTTGTGTTGCCATTCTATCTGTTTACCTAATACGTAACCATGGTAGGTTTCGTCATCGTATTCATATTGAAGCTGATTTTCCCGGTAAACAATACTGTCCTTTAGCTCATCAAGATTGTTGATTGTTTTGAATTGCGAAAGATGAGTAACTTCTTTTCTCATCAGACGGGCGTAATACTCCGCGATATGAAAGTGGTATAATTCATGAGTCAATAATTCTTCGGAAAACAGATTCCTGTTATACACATAAGATCTACAAGGATGAAAGAAAGTTTTTATCACAATTCTATCGCGACTTTGACTTACATCAATTGTAGTAAAAACAAATGCAAATTTTGTTCCGCCATCAAGTGTGTTAAATGGTCGGTTAAGACCTCTAAAATCATTAAGCGTAATGGTTTTCCAGTTTTCATACTCAATTGGAGCCTTATATTGCAGGTAATTGAAATCCCAAAGTAAAGAGGTCAAAATCACTATTAATGACAAAATAATTATTAACCTGTCAATGAATTTAAAAGCTCTCTGCCTGCTTATTTTAATGTGCTGCCTAAATAATGAAAGAGCATCCATTATGAGAATAATTGCACAGATAGAAAAAAATATGGTTACAATTATTATTGGCCAGGCCATGGTTTATTGATCTTTTTGATTAAATAAATGATGAAATATGACAACAAGGCCCAAAAAACACTTACAAGAAAAAAGATGGTAAAACGCAGTGTATCCTCTTCATTATAATTTAGACTAACGTATGCCTTAACCCCAATTTCGAACAAATAGAATCCTAATGATATTAGTATTATTGAAATAATGAAATTAGCGAACTTTAATAATGTGCCTGTTTTTAGGAAATAGTATAAAAGGTAGGTTGAAAACAATAATCCCGGAATTATCAAATAATACAAGTAAAAATTAATATCTATCAAACTCAAGCCTCTCATAACAGCAATTGAAAACATGGTCCACAGGCCTAAACTTTTCCAAACAATACTTTTATTTTTAAAAATTTTAATCACTGTTTCAATTTATTCAAAATTACACCTAACGTTTCGGCGCTTCCTTTCGTTGGCAAATCACAATATTATCAAGTTTGCCGTAGCTTTCTGCCAATGAAAGGAAACGCTTGTTATGCACTGTGCCTATCTGTCTTGTGTTAATGCTAGAATCCATAGTTGAAACTAATATTAAGTCCAGCTGACCATAAATGAGTAAATGCGTAAGATTTACTGTCAGTATTAAGCAGTCCATACCGAAATGTTGGTTCAGCTCGTAAATTTATTCTTTTATTAATATTATATTTGAGCCCCAAACTTACTGTTGGCGAAATATTTATTTTGTTGTAATGATATTTGCTGATGTTTATTTGTGTTTGAAAATTTGCTGTAGGTGTTTCAGGAACCGTTTTACTTCTCGTTTGAAGCAAGTAATTAAAAACTGCGCCTGCACTTGTAATGATTTGAAGTTTGCTTTTTAGAAAAGTAAAATTTACCCGCAAAGGAAAGTCAAGATAAGTGAAATAAATATAGTTTGTCGCAATTGCAGGGTCGTAATTGAAGTCGTAAACTGTTGGAAAAGGAATTGTCTGATAACCTTTGTGGGAATATTGAAATCCCGTTTCGATGCTTAACAGCTTATTAATTTGATAATAGAAATTTAGTCCAGTCGTAAAGCCGAATGAAGGTTTGTAAATGCTATCTTCAAGATTCTTTATGTGTGTCCATTGGTCACTTGAAATACTTTTGTCATTTTTAGTAATAAAACGATAGGAGTAGTCAGGAGAGAAATTTACTCCGATAAAAAATTTTCTGTTTTTAATTGAAGTAGAGTTTTGTCCATGCAAAATTGCCGGAAGCAAAAAAATTAAGAACAAAAGTCGTTTCATTTTCAAGTTGTTTTTTCGTTTTAGCATTGGGCATAACGGTTCGGCGCTTCCTTTCGGTGGCAAATCATAATATTATCAAGTTTGCCGTTGCTTGCTGCCAATGAAAGGAAGCGCATGTTATAGCTCGTTATTTTATTCTCGTTTTAAAATCTAAATAATAAGTTTCTTTCATAACAAATCCGTTTTCATCAAGCATAAATGAAGATGGAAATGAAATTGAATATTCTTTGTTTGGCATCAATTCCAATGAAATTATTAATTCATTCTTTTTTATTAGGTCCCACTTTACTGATGTTATTTTTGGAAAACAATTTTTACCACCTTTACCATAACTCATTCCATAGGGTCGTGTAAACATAGGTCTATCGAAAGTGAGAATTAATTCTTTGGTATTTGGGTCTACATTTTTATCATTATTTGTAATCGAGAAAGACACTATTTGTGGACGGCTTTTTTCTGTTTTTATTAATATCTTTTCAGGCACTAATGAGTTTTGGATTTTTACTATTTCAGGCATAAATTTCTCAAGCGTTGGATATAAAGAGCGTTCATTTTCATAATAAGAAAGGGCATTCACAAGAGTGTCAATCCATATAAAACCATTTGCTTGTTCAGAACTTATCATTCTTTTAATTTTCATTTTGCTAGTGTCATTTGCCTGATAATATTTTATTACGCATGCCCTCACCAACATTTCACAAAGCATGAATTTTGTACTTCCATAAGCTTGTTCTCTCATTTTATCAGAAACTAAATTAAAAAACTTGCCGCCCATATCCTCCATTTGCGAATAATTGCTATCAATAAGATTATTACAAAAGGAATGATTAAACTCGTGAATGATAGTTTCAATAGTAAATTTTGTATAAACAGGCAATCCCAAACTATCAATATCGTTAATGCCCATGAAAGCATAAATATCCTTATTCCCGTTTTTAAAAGAAATATCCGAACCATAATTACTTCCCCCGTTTGTCATACTTAGTATAATGATAAAATTTCCCCTAGGTAATTCTCCATAGAACTTACCAAACCAATTAAAATCAACTGAACTCAAAATCTCTTTAAATCGTTTCTCTGATTCGGAATATAAACCACTATTTTTCAAAAAGAAGTCATGGAAGTGTGATTTTGAATAAAAATCATTCAAGTATTTAACAAATTCTGCTGCTTTATTGCCCCAACGGCTATCTATACTGTTATCTTTAACGTCGTCTTTAAGTTTTATAGTCCCATTAATTATTTCAAGATGGATTGCCATTGACATGACAGCATCATAAGCTACACCTTGTTTTTTTCTAATACTTTTTATAAACTTAATCAGGTTATCATTTTTGTATTTATCAAAACAAGAATCAATTTTTGAAGAGTAATTGCTAATATCGTTATTTACATATTCTTTGATGCCAGCAAGCCTGAATGCTATACTTAATAATTCTGCTCTTTCGTCAACTTTTGGTTCATTAATCAAGTTTTGGGTAAATGCAACAATAGTCGCAAAAACCATAAAGATTGTCAAAGTAGACTTTTTCATTTTCTTTTTTTTAATGAGCTATAACGTTCAAGGCTTGCAATTCGTGCCGGTTTCCAATTGCTGTCCCGAAATGCTACTGTTTCAAAATATCCGTTTCTTGTCTTACGAAGCATGACCGGTATGATTGCAAGTCTGGTGTTAGCTGCTGCTTGATATTATTTAGTAAAGTTAAAAATCATTCTTTAAATTTCATCAAAGCAAACCCTGAAGATGCAACCCAAATACTTGAATCACTTTTTATGACCATATCCCGTATTATAGAATATTGAAGAACGCCAACCGTTGGTAATCTTGGATCGCCACCAGGGATGTAACTTGGTGCTGAAAAATTTGTCCAAATTGTCCCATCAAATTTAACAAGTTTACCATAACCACCAAGCCAAATATTATTTTGATTATCTATTTTTATTGAAAAATATTCCTCACCATTTGCATAAAGGCCGAAATTAGGATTTAATGGTGAGATAATTGGTATAGAAAAAGAAGTGAAATTGACACCATCGAATTTCCATAATACAGTCGAATGGTATCCAACAAACCATAAATTCCCAAAATTGTCATGCTCCATAATTCTAACTCCAGAACTTGGAAATGATGAATTTGACTGATTTAATACTTGCCATACAGCATCATCAAATAATACTAAAGCATTATGTCCACCAATCGTCACAATATTTCCTAAAGTTTTTATCGGATAGAACTCTTTTAATGGTGAATTCATGGAGTCAAAGAAAGACCATGTTGTTCCATCAAACTTAACTATACTGTTGTTAGTGCCAATCCATTTGTTGTTGCTGTCATCAATGGCAATTGAGAAGATTATACCATTATGTATATCAGAATTGTATTCATCATATTGTGTAAAATTTTGTCCATCAAACTTTATAACTCCACGTCTTGTATAAGAATCACCCCCGACTACATCAGTATAATTAGAACCTATCCAAAGATTATTGCTTTTGTCTTTTACTATTGAGGATATATCCATATAAAAATTTAACATGTTGGTTACTTCCGGGTATTTAGTAAAAATATTATTTTCGTATTTTCCGAATCGATAATTTCCACCAATCCATAAAACTTCATTTGTGTCAATGGCAATAGCGTTTGAACAATAGAATTTGGAAGAACTATCAATTACACAAGTCCAACCTGGTGGTTCAAACAATTGATATGTGACCATGTGTAATCCATTATTATTCGATTCATTAGACAATTCGCTATCTTTTTTACAAGAAATTAATGTGAGCAGGAAAAATGTAATCGAAAAATATATTTTCATGGTTTGAGATTTTATAATGAAATTATTGTTTCTCCATAATCATTTTTTTGACAATTGCAGCTAACGGTCGAGGCTTGCTAACGGCGGGGCGAATCGAAGCCGTTTCCTGTCCTAGTACACCAAAGGTAAATAAAAGAACGACACTTGACTAAAACCCCGCTGCCCCGCTGATAGCAAGCCTTTGTTACCGGCTGCCTTTTTGTTATTTCGTTCTTTAATGTTTAATAATTTTGATAGTTTTGTAAGAATTCGTATTTGTCACTTTAAGCATATATATTCCACTTGGCAAGTTGCTTATATCAATTTGTTGATTTGTGGTTCCATTTACTGACGTCAATTTTTCACTCTGTAGCAACGAGCCTCCAATGTCATAAATTTCAAATACACTTTGAGTATTCGGTATAACTTCAAGTGAAAGAGTTGCAAACCCTGTGGTTGGATTTGGATAAACATTTAAGGTTGTTACTTGTTTATGATCAGAAATTCCCGAATAACAAATTACAGAATTGTCGTAAATATAGGATGAAGTATATTGTCTTACATTCCCTCCTGATATGGTAGTTGCTGAATCTCCTGTAAAGCGGTGCATTTGAACAAGAGTGCTGTCCCAAAGCTCCAATTGGTCAGTTCCACAACCGTAAAACCTAAATTCCATGGTGCTGTCTGCATATTCAAAGTCGTTAACACCCGATACATTTTTAACCAGTGTTGCAATGTGTGGCTGGTTATACAATGGGAGAATGGTGCCTTCTTTTACAAAGATGGGGAGATGGTCAATTGGTGCATTTACAATAATTGTTGTTGGACCTTGTGCTGCAATGGTTCCTGTCCAGAAGTCATACCATGTACCGGATGGGAAATAAATACTTCTGCTGGTTGCAGCAGAATCAACAACAGGAGCAACTAAAACCCTGTCGCCTAAAAGAAACTGAGTGGTAATGGAAAGGGTGGCTGCATCATTTGGATAATGCAAATAAAGAGGACGAGTAATAGGAACGCCTGTTTCTTTGGCTTGTTTGGCTAAAGTGTATATATAGGGAAAGAATTGAACATGTAACTTGGCATACTTTTTAAGCATTTGCAGTGTCTGTGCTGATTGGTCGAAAACCGGGTGGGTCCCGAAATAAAGTTCATCACCTTCGTGCGACCACAAAACCGGCATTAAAGCAGTTAATTCAAGCCATCGTATCCAAAGTTCTTCTGAATTTGAAGGGATAAAATCATAAGAATAGCCCGCAAAATGCTGACAAACCAAAGGATGTCCGGATACTCCTGCAGATAAATTGGTATTTATAACACTTTTTATTCCGTCTCTATCGCTCCAATCATACACAGGGTCGCCTATCATCATAGGCGAATATTTTTGCATTCCTGTCCATCCACCACGCATAAAATAAATATAATCGCCATTAGGTTTGTTTTGCTCCCAAAATTCCTGATTGGTTTTTGCCCACCAAAGCGGATATGCGTTATGCATTGCATAAGGGTTTCCATTGGCAGAATCAATCATTTCAATTCGGTGATGCTCTCCAAAATCAGCCATCCATCCGCTACTGCCCAAATTGAATGCATTCATCATTAAATCGCTTTTATACCAATTTCTAACAACTTGCCGTGTAAGGTCGGGTTCGGCTACCTGATTAAACCAAACTAACCACTGATTGAGGTAGGTATTTCCCAAGGAGTTTTTCATAAAATAGCCTTGTGAATTGGCATAGCTATACTCAGCATCATTGTTGAAGATGTAAGGCCAGTAATAATGCAAAAGGTTAAACCCCTGATTATGGTGATTGGTTGCAAGTGCGGTATAATTTGGCCATTTAGTCTGGTCTAAAACCCAACCATTGGTTATACTAAGAATATTATTGATTTTTTCTGACCAGTAATGATGAAACAATGCACTTGTAGGGATGTCGTTATTACGAAGTTTTTGAGCAACTTCTATACTTCTATCAGTATCTGTTAAAAATCCGTTTCTGTTTTTTGTCATTATCCATACTCCAAAAACCCAAGGTTCCGGGGTTCTGTGTATTCTTCCAACATCGTCAGTATAATTCTCAATTATTTCAGCAGGGGTGTTACCGGTATACACAGTAAAACTTAATTGCTGATCCCATACTGCAAATTCATTAATATTTACATTGCTTTGGCCAAGGTCAAAAGAACTACAAGAATTTTCGTGTATAAGCAAACCATAACCACGGGTAGAAAGATAAAATGGCACACGGAAATTTCCCTGATTTTCGGGATTTGGCCAAGGTTGGTTACCTACCCTGCTTTCACTTATCCAGTTGAGCATTTTCTTATTTCTAAATGCTACACCTTCTATACGTTCACCAAAGCCTAAAAAATATTCATCCGGAAAAAGTTTAAGTCGTAGCTGTGTTCTGTATTTCCATGGTTCTGCTACTGGATTTGCTTTATTGATTTCAACTTTCATTCGACTATCGGAAATCAATTGCATTTTAAGGTGCATAACTTGACTGTTGGCAGTATTCCGGAATGATGCGTTCACAATGTATAACGAGTCAATGGCACTCCATGTCGTTAAAGAATCAGTCCACCATTGATAAGCAAGTGTGCTGTCCTTGATAATTGAATAAATATACGTACTGTAATCAACGGTTGAATAAGGATAGCTTGCAAAACCCAAAGGCAGGTCAGTTCCCGACGAATACGTTTCAAGCAGAATCTTACTCTGGCCTATATCTGTCAGCCGGAAGCCATTGTCAAAGAGTTTGAACTCCATGTTCCCTCTTTGCATTTGTTTTAGTAGGGTCTGACCGAAGATGTTGCTGTTACTGATAAGAAATAAAATAATCAGTAAGAATAATTGTGAAAATATTTTTCTCATATCTGTCGTAGTCTTTTAAGGTTGCCGGTAACGGCTGAGGCTTGCTATTCGGCGGGGCGAATCGAAGCCGTTTCCTGTCCTAATAACACAAAGATAGATAAAAGAACTGCACTGTCCTAAAACCCCGCTGCCCCGCTGATAGCAAGCCTTTGTTATGTGCCGCTATTCTTTTGTTATATCAATATATTTATGACTTATTTCTTTCCACAACTTTGTCTTGTCATTATAGGCGTATATGTGCTCTCCAAGTCCACCAACACCTGCATGTACATATGTAACAATCGTTTTATTCTTTTTATTAATTTTTGAAGGGAAATAAACCATAGAATCTGTCAGGAACTTATCAAGGTGAAACTTTTTGTTGTTGTCTTGTACATAAAAACTATAGAATGTCCCGCCGTTGCCACCAGAATCGTTAATTATAGCTAAGTCTTCTTTCGAGTCAAAATTAATGTCAACGATAATAAATTCACCATAATCATTGTCCATAGACCTTTGAGTCTCGTTTTTTCCAGTAATATATGACCTAACATTATTACAATCTTGAAATACATCTCCGTAATAATATATTGATGTCAAACCCAACGAATCAATTTTTAAATGAGTTTTCTTGTCAAATACAATGACTTGTACAGTACATGAATCATTAATACCATTAAAGTTGACCAGTCTTTCAGATTTTATTTTATAATCATAATTATATGACAAATCTTGATGAAGACAAGCCCGATTAATAATGCTGTCAAACCCAACGCTTTTTGATTCAATCTTTATCGTGTCAGATTTTACTGTTTTGTCCTGTCCAGAGTTTTGTCTGCCCGAACAACCAAGAAAAAATATAGTCAATATGATAAATGTCTGTTTCATCCTATAGTGGCACATAACGGTCGAGGCTTGCTATTCGGCGGGGCGAATCGAAGCCGTTTCCTGTCCG
>JBAXWF010000002.1:0-118750 GCA_037128515.1 Bacteroidota bacterium
AGCCGACAAAATAGTGAAATAAACCACCACAAAGGTGAAGCAAGAAGTAGTTAGTTGCAATTGTGAGAACGCACGTAAAGAACATTAACGCAACAAATAAACTTTTTTAGAACTAAAATATAATAAAACAATAAAAAACAAAATGAAAAAACATGTACTTATTATTTTAATGTTTGCCTGTGCTAACTTCAGTACAAAGGCACAATGGATTCAAACCAACTACCCTGCATTTTCACCAACTTGCATTACCAACGATGGTTCAAACATTTTTGTTGGCGATACCCTAGGAAAAGTATTCTTATCTACTGATAGGGGTAGCACCTGGTCGGATGTTAGTATAGGGTTGCCATCAACAAACCAGATAAGCTGTTTAGCCATAAGTGACACCATAGTTTTAGCCGGTACAAGTGATTCGGGTATGTATAAATCAACTAATAATGGTTTAAGTTGGAATCATGTTACAGGAGGATTGCCCACGGCAGGTCAAATTGTATCCATAGCAGTAGGTGGAACTACCATTTATGCTGTTACCCAGCTTGGTTTTTATTTTTCAATTGACGGGGGTGAAACTTGGACGCATGCGACAGGTTTGTTTTACGGAGGAACACCTTCTGCTATTATTACCAATGGACCCAATGTTATACTAGCAACAGTTAGTTTTAGTGGTGGTGGTTTATTAATGTCCAACAACAATGGAACAAGTTGGAATTTTCTGGTAGGAGATAATTTCTATTCCTTAGCTTCAAGCGATTCTATTGTACTTGCTGGAGTAAGAGGCAGTTCATACGGCGTACACAGATCGTTAGATCATGGGTATAACTGGAACTATTACAACTCAAGTTTCCCGAACGATCCATATCTATACACACTTGCTGTGGCAATTAGTGGTGTCTATTTATTTGCCGGAACCAATGGAACAGGAATATATTTTTCAACAGATTACGGTAGTAGTTGGATTACAGATAATGTAGGAATTACTTATTCTAGCCCGGTAGTTCAATCGTTAAATGTTATGGATACAATTCTATTTGCCGGTATGCAGGGGGGACTATGGAAACGCACACTTTCTGATTTTCCACCTTTTGCAACCTTTTCTAAAACAAACGTAGATTGTAATGGTAGTAGTTCGGGAAGCATTACAGTTACTGCCAATGGTGGTACTGCTCCCTTTCAATACTCAAATGATGCAGGTAACAATTTTCAATCAGGTAATGTATTTAACGGGTTATCAGCTGGCACCTATCCAATAATTATTAAAGATGGAAATAATCATTTTTCTGATACCATAATTGTAAGCATTACCCAACCCCAACCATTAAACGTTACAAATGCTTCGGTTATCAATGCTGACTGTAATGTAAACAATGGAAGCATATCGGCCATAGTTGACGGTGGTGTTGCTCCTTATTCCTACCTTTGGAACAATGGTGATACGAACATAATAAATCACAATATAAATGCTGGTCAATATTCCTGCACAGTTACCGATGCTAATGGGTGTACAGCTTTTTCATCATTAGGCACAGTAGCAACAAATGTGTTGAATACGATTCCAATATGTATGGTGACTGTTGATTCACTGTCGACTCACAATATTGTAGTTTGGGAAAAATCAGCATTACCTGCTTCTATAGATAGTTTCAGAATTTATCGCGAGACCATGACAAATGTATATGTCTGCATTGGTTCTGTTTCTAATGATTCGTTGAGCGAATATCACGATTACGGAAGTAACCCGAATTCTACTTCATTTAAGTATAAGTTACGTGCCATTGATATTTGTGGTGATACAACTATCGGGTTAAGCAAGTTTCATAATACAATACATTTACAATATTTAGGAAATGGAAATTTAATATGGACATTATATCAGATTGAAAGTTCAGGGAATCCTGTAATTTTTTATATTGTAAACAGAGACGATAACAATACCGGAAATTTTTTACCCATAAGCTCAACCATTCCTGGTACAAATAGTTCTTATACCGATGTTAATTATGCAAGCTATCCAAATGCACGCTATCGGGTAGATGTTAGCTGGAGTATATCGTGCAGTCCCACAAGATCATTATTAACAACTACACATTCAAATATAATAAATAACAATACTACAGTGTCTGTTTCAAAATTAGTTAAAGAAAATGGAGTAACTATTTATCCCAATCCTTTTACCTCTTCCACTACCATTTCTTTCAATGAACTACAAAAAAACACCACCATAAAAATAACCGACATCCTTGGCAAAGAAATTAAAACAATAAATTATACAGGAAGACAACTTGTAATGGACAAAGGGGAAATGCAATCAGGTATCTACTTTGTGCAAATAACAGACGAACAGAAACATATTTACAACAGAAAAATAATAATACAGTAACGAAACTCACGACACGAAAAACGAACAACTGCAACTAACAAAGGCTTGCTATCAGCGGGGCAGCGGGGTTTTGGGACCCTTCGACTTCGCTCAGGGCAGACAGTGCAGTTCTTTTATCAATCGGCGGTGTATTCGGACAGGAAACGGCTTCGATTCGCCCCGCCGAATAGCAAGCCCCGACCGTTAGCAACAAAACAAAAAACACACATGAAAAAATACACTTTTGTAATTATCTTATTTGTCTTTTTGGAAAGTTGTGACAGTGGATATAAGAATTGTACTGAGCATCATTACTCTGATAATTTTAAATCAAATGTCATGTTTAATATTGGTTCATATTGGGTTTATAAGGACACCATATTTAACATTATTGACAGTGCTTATTTGAAATCACAGGATTTTAGTTTTATTGAAGACTGCGATTATCATGGTGAACCAACCGATGTATTAAATCAAACATTTTCCTATAGTAGAAACAATACGACAAATGATTTTCAAGTGTTTTGTTTGGCAAGAGATAATGTTTATGCTACTTGGGATTTCTTAGGGTACTATACAGATAACTGTGCGGTTGATCCACTCAACTCCTGCTCATCATTGGATTCCATGACAGTAAATGGGATTAATTATTATAATATTTCTGTTTTTAACAGAGAAAATAAAAGATATTATTGGTCAAAAAATATTGGTATCATTAGAAAAGAATTTCCAAAATCACAGGACAATGACACTATTTATCATTTTGACCTTTTGAGATACCATATTAATTAAATGTTCAGTTGCTAACTCGCGCTTCCTTTCACTGGCAGAAAGATACGACAACCTTGATACTATTGTGATTTGCCATCGAAAGGAAGCACCGAGGCGTCAGTCTGTCTAAAAACCCTAAGTAATTAACATTAGTTTGTTTATAAAATAGTGTATTAAAAGCATTGAAAATGATGCTGTTTGCGTAACTTTACTACCCCATGGCAAATTTATTCCAAAACTTTTATTAAATCCTTACCACCTCATTAAATCGTTTTATATTTGATGAAAATTTAGGATTAAATGGAGGTTATTAGATGAACTGCTTTTATGTGGGCAAGGTTTGACAACATTGCAAACGCTAAATTAAAACTAAATACGATGCTCGAAAAAAAAGAACACATAGAAGGAGTTCCATCAGAACTTCAGAAATTAATTGACAAAGACAAAAAGGCAAAAACCTTTTTTGAAACATTAGCCAAATCATACAGAAAAGGTTACTGTGACTGGGTTGGTTCAGCCAAACAAGAAACAACACGACAAACAAGAGCCGAAAAATCTCTTAAAATGTTGCAAAATGGTCAAAAAACTTTAAAAACAGAATAACTATCAACATCTAAAACAACAACCGACTATGAAAGCAAAACTATTTTTAACAGTAGCATTATTGGGATTTTTCTCAATTTGCTTCGCGCAACAAAGCACACTTTGGGACAAATGGAGCTGGTTAATCGGTGAATGGAAAGGCGAAGGCACTGGGCAAGCAGGGCAAGGTGGCGGAACTTTCTCATTTGCTTTCAACCTTGACAAAAAAATTATCGAAAGAAAAAGCCATTCTGAATATCCGGCAACTGAAAATAAACCCTTAATAATTCACGATGACCTAATGTTTATCTACTTAGACTTTACCGGAACTCCATCAAAAGCCATCTATTTCGACAACGAGGGACATACTATCAATTACACAATATCCTACTCTGACAAGTCAATCGTAATGATAAGTGACAAAATTCCTAATGTGCCTATTTTTCGTCTAACTTATTCTTTGCTGGACAATGAAACCATAAATACAAAGTTTGAAATGTCGCAAGACGGAGCAAAATTCATGTCATACATTGAAGGTAAAAGTAAAAAGACAAAATAACCAAGCCACGAATTTCGCCTTCGGCTCATAAATTAATTGCTAGCTAAATCGTTTTTTTTAAGATTTTAATTCGCGAAATCCCTGAATCTGCTTAATTGTGGTTTCAACAATTGAAAGGAATGGGTTGCGACTTGTATAAAAGCAAATGAAACAGTTGAAGCAGCTTGGAAAAGGCTTTGAACAGGATTCCATTTCAAGGATGCATGAATAACATGGTGAAAAACAGCAACTTTGTAAAAAATTAAAAAGCAAATGAACAATATAATTACAGACAAAGTTGATGATATAATAATTGGGGGAATAATATCAAAACATTTACCTACCCTTAAAGCACAAATAGCTATTTTATAGGAGGATGAATCCAAGCAGGTTTTATCGCTCACAACATCCGTTGAAGCTTGTTGGCAAAGTCACTATTTGGCAAGGGCAGGCACGCGAATGGCTCAAAGCTATCAAAGACGTTATGGAGCAAGCAAAGCCACTCATTTACTATTCACAACACTTGGTTCAAAAATACACCATCGCATGCGGCTTATCAAACGAAATTTTTTTACCTTTGTTGAAAATACAACCCTATGCACATCTTGGACGAAAAAGAAGAAGAACGATTAAAGGAAGCCATAAAATCAAAACATTGGCAAGAAATAAAGATTAACGATTCGTGGCAGATATTTAAAATTATGGCCGAATTTATTGATGGTTTCGAGAAACTGGCAAAAATTGGTCCTTGCGTCACCATTTTTGGTTCGGCACGCACTGCATCGTCCAACAAGTATTACAAACTGGCCGAAGAAATTGCTTATAAACTGGGCAAGCTTGGTTTTGGCGTTATTTCGGGTGGGGGCCCGGGCATTATGGAAGCGGCCAACAAAGGTGCCCATTTTGCCGGTGGCAAATCGGTGGGTTTAAACATCGAATTGCCTTTTGAGCAATCCCCCAATGTGTTTATTGATCCCGATAAGTATCTTTCCTTCGATTATTTTTATGTTCGCAAGGTCATGTTTATGAAATATTCGCAGGGTTTTGTGGTGATGCCAGGCGGTTTTGGCACCTTGGATGAGTTTTTTGAAGCCATCACTTTAATTCAAACTCAAAAACTGGTGAATTTTCCTGTGGTGCTGGTTTCAAAAGAATATTGGGGTGGATTAATCGACTGGATAAAAGCCAGCTTGTTGGCAGAACACAATATAAACGCCAGCGATTTGAATTTTTTTGAAGTGGTTGACACTGCCGAAGAAGTTATTGAATACATAGAAAATTTCTACAAACAATATGCTTTAAAACCCAATTTTTAGGCAGGGGGGGCGTGCCCACAGTGCCTAAAGTAGGTGGTTTATCGGACTATTACAAATTTTTTGGTTCCTAATGAATTCCACTTCTGATAGCTATCTTGCGCTAACACGCGACATAAATATAAACCATTATTAAAAGCGGCGCAGTTAATTTGGATGGTGGCTTGGCCAACAAATTCTTTTTCCAAGATGCAATTGCCAATAATATCATAAATTTGTATACGCAAGGGTATGGTATGATTTTCATGAAAATTTATCGAAAGTTTATCGTTGGCTGGATTGGGGTAAAGTGTGTAACTAATTTTTGAGATTTGTGTGTAATCGGCAATTGTGTTGTAGCTATGCGGTGCCGCACCTTGATAATAGGTTAACCCACCAGAGAAATTGCCAACCACCATATCTTTGTAGCCATCGTTGTTAAAATCGCAAACTGCCACACCACTTCTGATGCCATCTTTAACGAAAAGGGTGGTTGAATCGCGGTCGGTAAAAATCAATACCGAATCGGTGGCAGTAAACTTTCCGTTGAGGTTGTTGTTTATATTTTTATAATAAAAAATACGTCCATTGTCTGACCCAACAAAGAGTTTAATTTTGTTTGAATCGCTAAAAAAGCAAGGTGTGCTAAAACCGGTATAGGCCACCGCGGGGTCTACGGTGAACACCTTGCCAAGCGAATCGGTTATTTTTTGGAAAACCGGATTGGTGAGCGTGCCCATGTTTTGATAATAGGAAAGGTAGCCGTTTTGTTTGCCGATAATCAAATCCAGCAAGCCATCATTATTCAGGTCGAAAAGTTGGGGGGCGCTGTAATCGCCCACATCAATGCTTTGATAGTTTGAAATCGGGGGATTATAAATAGGAATGTTGCCAGCACCTGCGGTGTTCTGGAAATAAAGCAAGGTTCCGGTAGATTGGCCGCAAATCATATCGATATCGCCATCGTGGTCCACATCGCCAAAGGTGGGATATAAGCCAAGTAAATTTAGCTGCGAAAGATTTGCATAATCGTGGGTTGCAATTCGAAAGGATGGATTGGTGGCGGTTCCGGTGTTTTGCAACACGGCAATGTGCGATTTAAAATTTGATTTTAAGTAGCCGAATTGATAATAGGACGAATCGAGATAGCCATAGTTTGCCACCATAATATCGGGCAAACCGTCGCTGTTATAATCATAAATGACGGGATAGGAACCTGTGCCAAAATCGATCATGTCATCTTGCAGAAAGTTGGGTTTTACAAAGGCGAAGTTTGGTGCCATGGTGTCGCCAATGTTTTGGTATAACCAAACGCTTTTGTAGCTTTCGGCCAAAGTGAGGTTGGAGGTGAAAGGTGAAATCAGCAGTTCTTTTTTATGGTCGTTGTTCACATCAATATATGTGGCCACCGGAAAGGAGTTGAAATTAACGGGGTGGGCGATTGAGGGGAACAGGGTATCCATATCAATCATGTGAACCGAATCGTTCGTTTTGCCGTTGGTGAGTTTTAGCAGGTTGAAATAATCAACATCGCCCAGCACGAGATCGGTGAGATGGTCGCCGTTAAAATCGCCGGCCAGCATTGTGGAACCGGTGTGGCGGGTTGCTTTTTGGGCGTTCACACTATCGCAACGCCATGGACAAGTGATATCGAGGGTTAATTTGTTGTTTGCAGCATTTTCGGAGAAATCGCCCCAGCAATGCGAACTGAGTTTTAGCAGCAAGGTGTCTGAATTTGAGTAGGTTTCGTGCGACAAGTTTTTATACTCTTGAACAAACGAACCCAAGCCGAAAAAAGCCAACACATCCAGGTCGCCGTCGTAGTCAATGTCGTAGAACACAGGATAATCGTCTGGTGTAACGCCAATGTTGGAAACGCTACTGCCCATGTTGGCATTGAGAATGGGATACAACAACAGGAATTTTAGCACCGAGTCGGAAATGTTTTTAAACACTTTGATTCCGGCATTTGTATACGAAAAAATGTCGTATTTGCCATCATTATTATAATCCACCAGATTTACCCAACTTGCCAAATCGGGGAAATATTTCTGATAATAATAATCGTAGGTATAATCCATACTATCGTCAATGGCATTATTAATAAAGGTCAATTGTCGGTTCCCGGTTTTGTCGAACACGAAAAGATCTGTGATTCCATCCAAATTCAAATCAATTTCGGAAAACTGGCATTCGTTGAGGCCTCCAACCCAGGCCTGTTTAAGTGTTCTTCCGGAAGAATCGTTGACAGGGATGATAGTGTTTTTTTTAAACCCATAATCGTAAACGACCTGAGCATGCAAAATATGAATTGTGAGCAGTAAGAAAAGAAATATGAAAATGGTTTTTATTTTCACGATAGATTTTACAAATAAATAAACAAAAACAATGGTTTTACAAAGGTAGTAAAATAAAAATGATAATTAAATGGAAGCAGAAGGCGTTTGTTTTTTTAAGAAAGTTCAAATATTATATTGGTTAATTACAAAGGAAATTCTATCTTTGCACGTTCAAAAAAAAAGGAATATAATATAAACGTTGTAAGATATGCAAAATAAAGGAGTTTTCAAATTTTTAGCTATTCTGATTGCACTGGTGTGTGTGTTTCAGCTATCATTTACATTATGCACTCGGATGGTTGAAAAAGATGCAAAAGAATATGCGTTAAATAGCGGTGCAGATACAATTGCCAAAAAACTTGCCAAAGGAAACCCAGATATGGAACGATATTATCTGGATTCAGTGAGGAACAGTAAGGAACAATTTTATTTGGACTCGATGTCGAACGAAGTAATTTATAACTTTGTTTGGATTCGTAAATATACATTTAAAGATTGTAGAGAACGCGAAATTAACCTTGGCCTCGATTTAAAAGGAGGTATGAATGTTACCATGGAAGTTTCGGTGCCCGATATCATCAAGGCTTTGGCACAAAACACCAAAGACCCGTTCTTTAATAAAGTATTGGATGAAACAAGATTGTTGCACGAAAGCAGTAATCAGGATTTTGTTACGCTTTTTGGCGAAACATTTAAAAAGAACAATAAATCGAATGCCAAATTGGCCTCTTTTTTTATTGTTGGATTAAAAGATAAAGTTACCTTCAGTTCAACAGATGATGATGTTATTGCAGCTATTCGTACCGAAACAGATGATGCAGTTAACCGAACATTTAATATCCTTCGCACACGTATCGACCGTTTTGGTGTTACCCAACCGAATATTCAAAAATTTGGAACAAGTGGTAGGATTTTGATTGAATTGCCGGGTGTTAAAGATCCGGAACGTGTTCGAAAACTTATTCAGGGAACTGCAAAACTCGAATTTTGGGAAACCTACGAATACAAAGATGTTTATTCGTATATTGATGAAGCGGATAAAAAACTGAAAGCCATAATATCAAATACAGATACCGTTAAAAAAGCAGATTCAACTAATACAAAAACTGCTGTTGTAGCCGATAAAAATGCAAAAACGGATAAGGTTGTAAAAAAAGATACTGCTCAGAACGAATCATTAGTAAATAAAGCTTCAAAAGATTCCTCGAAAACAAAAGGAAAAGACGCGAAACAATCGTTTGAAGAATATGCAAAAGATCACCCCTTATTGGCTTATTTGCAGCCAGCATTAAGCCAGGATGATAAAGGGAATTATTTTCCGAACAGAGGGGCAGTTGTTGGTTTTTGTCAGACAATAGATACAGCCAAAGTGGGTATCATGCTACGTAATCCTTTAGTTCAACTGATATTTCCACGTGAGTTACATTTTATGTGGGATGTTAAAGCATTTGACGAAAAAGGAACCACATTACGCCTTTATGCACTTAAAGCTACCCGCGATGGTACATCTTCGTTAAGTGGAGATGTTATAGTGGATGCACGACAGGATATTGCACAAAACCAAGGCAATGAAATTTCGATGAGCATGAACTCTGAAGGTGCAAGTATTTGGAAAAATTTAACCGCAAGCAATATTGGAAAATCAGTTGCTATTGTACTGGATAATTATGTGTATTCTGCACCAACAGTTCAAAGCGAAATTCCCAACGGTCGCTCATCTATCACCGGTAATTTCACCCTTGAAGAAGCGAAAGATTTAGCCAATATATTGAAAGCAGGAAAGCTTCCGGCACCTGCCCGAATTGTTGAAGAAGCAGTTGTTGGACCCACATTAGGTAAGGAAGCTATTAATGCAGGCTTGTGGTCGATGATAATTGCATTTATTGTGACCTTGCTTTATATGGTTTTTTATTACAACAGAGCCGGTTTGGTAGCAGATATTGCCTTGTTCACAAATATGTTTTTTGTATTCGGTATATTAGCCTCATTGGGAGCTGTGCTAACCTTGCCCGGTATCGCCGGTATTGTACTCACAATTGGAATGGATGTGGATAAAAATGTTATTATCTATGAGCGTATTCGAGAGGAAATTCGAACGGGAAAGGGGATACGGCTTGCAATACACGATGGCTATAAGCATGCATATTCGTCGATTATTGATAGTAATGTTACTACCTTACTTACGGGTATAGTATTGTATATTTTCGGCTCTGGACCGGTTCAGGGATTTGCTACTACCTTAATTATTGGTATCATAAGTTCTTTGTTCTGTTCAATTTTTATTACTCGTTTGATTTTTGTTTGGATGATGGATAAAAACATTACAATTAATGTTTGGAACAAGGTTACCAAAAACTTTTTAACTAAAATAAATATAAATTTTATTGGCGTTAGAAAATACTATTATATACTATCGTTAGTACTTGTTGTTGCAGGTGCGGTTTCATTATCAGTTAGAGGTTTGAGCTATGGAATTGATTTTTTGGGAGGAAGAAGTTATGTAGTTCGCTTTGATCAGGATGTGAAAACAGATGATATACGGCTTGCACTTGCCCAAACATTTGACGGACTGCAGCCTGAGGTAAAAACATTTGGACCAAATGACCAGGTTAAAATTACTACATCTTATATGCTTACTGATAAAACTACCAAAGCGGACTCGCTTGTTGAACTCAGATTGTATCAAGGATTAAGCAAATTCTACAAAAATAAACTTTCAAAAGAGGATTTCATGTCGCATGCCGATAAAAAAGCCTTAGGGCGTTTGAGTTCTCAAAAAGTGGAGCCAACCATTGCTGTGAGTTTATTACGAAAAGCATATTTGGCGGTATTTTTCTCATTGCTCATCATATTTATCTACATTGCTATCCGATTTAAAAAGTGGCAATGGGGGCTTGGTGCAGTTGGGTCGCTTTTACACGATACGTTTATTACGATATCTATTTTCTCGCTATTGTATGGAATATTACCCTTTAGTTTGGATATCGACCAGCATTTTATAGCAGCCATCTTAACTATTATTGGTTATTCAATTATGGATTCTGTAATTATTTTCGACAGAATTCGTGAATACATGACTCTTTACCCAAAACGTGAAATGAAAGCCAATATGAACGCGGCGATTAATAGTACTTTGGGTAGAACTCTGAATACATCCGGGATTACATTTTTGGTATTATTATCCATGTTCTTGTTTGGTGGAGAAGTAATTCGTGGATTTGCATTCGCTTTGATGTTTGGTGTTGTTATTGGTACCTACTCTTCGATTTTGAATGCTACTCCCATTGCTTATGATTTGTTAGTTTGGCAACAAAAACGGAAAGAAAAGAAAGCTTTGCAACTTCAAGTAAGAAAATAACGTAAAAATGCCTTGAAAAAGGCATTTTTACTAATTCGGTAACAAGGATTATTGATTTTTTTTAATAAATTTTATTTCATTAGAGTTTTTATAAGGTTCTATAAAATAAACAAATAATAAGAAAAGGATATAAAAAATACGAAAAATAAAAAAATGTTCTTTTATTTGTATCAAATTATTAATTAAATTAGCGCACTCTTATATCAGAGTTTATAATTTTTTTTTATGAAGCAGAAAATATACCATTTAGGAATTGCAGTTTTTTTAATGTGCATACTATTACCTACAGGAAAGGTAATGGCGCAACATAATTTTGGTTCCGAAGCCGATCAGGCATTTGAAGCCGAACAACGATATACAGATGCTATAGACTTGTATAAAAAAGCCTATAACAAGATTAAGAAAAATAAGGCCGAGAAAGCTCGAGTTTTATTTCGTATCGCTGAATGTTATCGTTTGACCAAAAATTCGAAGCAGGCAATTAACTGGTACACTCGCGTCATAAAATCAAACTATCCGGATCCAATAACTCATCTTTATCTTGCCGATGCATATAAGTTAAATGAACAATATGCTGAAGCTATTGTAGAGTTTAATGAATATAAAAAACTGGCACCAAACGATCCTCGTGGCGGTTTGGGTACCGAAGCATGCCAGTTGGCAATAAAATGGAAACAAGACCCAACCCGATATGTTGTTGAAAATGTAAAAAAATTCAATAGTCGTCAATCAGATTATTCACCCTATTGGGCAGATAAAAATTATAAAGCAATTATTTTTACTTCGGATCGTGAAGGATCTACCGGAACTGGGGTTGACGGATGGACAGGTCAAAGCTTTTCCGATTTGTATATTACAACTCTCGACAAAAAAGGTGCCTGGAGTGAGCCTTTACCTGCCGATGAAAATATAAATACACCGCAAAGCGAAGGTTCAGCATGGTTGAACAAAAAAGCAAACGTTATTTATTTCACACGTTGTCCGCTCATAAAAAAAACAAAACTAGGTTGCCAAATATATTATTCGAAAAAACAAGGTCGTGGCTGGGATTTGCCCGATACACTGAAATTAAATACAGATATGAGTGTGTTTATTGGACATCCAACTCTTGATGAGGAAGAACTGACCATTTATTTTACCTCTAATATGCCAGGTGGTCAAGGAGGAACAGATATCTGGATGGCAAAACGTACAAAAAAAACAAAGCCTTTTGATAAACCCGTTAATTTGGGTCCTACAATTAATACATCCGAAAATGAAGCATTTCCTTATTTACGGGATGATGGAGCATTGTATTTTTCATCGAATGGATACGAACGCTTAGGTATGGGTGGTTTGGATATTTTTAAAACTACATTCGAAAACGGTAAATGGACCACACCTGAAAATCTAAAATTTCCATTGAACTCGGCGGCTGATGATTTTGGAATTATATTTAAAGGTACAAAAGAAGAAGGCTATTTGTCTTCAAATAGAAATGGTGGAAAAGGAATTGATGATATCTATTATTTTTATTTGCCACCATTGCTTTATACTTTACAAGGTGTTATTCGTGACGATAGTACAAAACAAGTTATTCCGGGTGCACTTGTCAAATTGGTGGGTTCAGATGGTACAGTTTTGGAAGTGAATGCTGATACAACGGGTTTATATCAATTCGGCAAAACGCAGATTCTTCCAAACACCTCCTATGATTTAACAGTTTCTAAGCCGAGATATTTTGCAAAACAAGGTCGTGAAACTACGGTTGGATTGAGAACCAGCAAGGATTTAGTTCACGATTTCAATCTCGTGCCAATTCCGATTATACCCGTTGTTTTACCTGATGTATTGTACGATTTAGGAAAATGGTATCTTACACCACAAGCAAAGGATTCGCTGAATTGGTTAGTAAATATTTTGAATGTGAATCCAAAATGGGTTATTGAGTTGTCATCACACACGGATAGTCGTCCGATTCCAATGACAAACGATTCGTTATCGCAGCGCAGAGCAAAATCTGCAGTTGATTATGTTGTTGATTCGGGTGGCATTGCACGACAAAGAATTATTGCAAAAGGTTATGGTGCCAACCGCCCACGAGTATTGGATCGCGATAAGAATGTTGTACTTGATCCAGGTAAATATGCCCAATGCAAAGACAAAACATTTTTCTTTGCAAAAGGCACTCAAATGACAGATGAGTATATTAAAACTCTGAAAACTACCTGCGAAAAAGAAGCGGCACATCAGCTGAATCGTAGAACCGAGTTTACTATTTTACGCGAAGATTTTGTTCCGGAAAGCACAAATGATTCAAATGCGCCCAATTATGTAATCGAAATAAACCCTATGGATAATGTTCTTACAATTTTACCAAGTGGTAGCGGAACATTCGAGGCACGTTGCATTATCAACGGAATTTCTTCCGATTTTAAATACGATGCTGCAGAAGATACCATGAAGATTTCGGAAGCATTTGCAAAACGTTTATTAAAAGAATATCGTATCACGGTATCCGATTTTAAAGATAAAGCCAAAGCGTTTAACGATGATGGTTCTATAAAACCAAATGCGGTTGTGAATTTGAAGAAGATGAATGTTGCTAAAAAATTTAAGACCAATATCGAGGCTATTGTAGTTAAAACTTTAACTCCCGATGTGGTATTAGGTTCTAAAACCTTATCGAAATTTGGTGAATACACAGTGGATGACGAAAAGAAACAACTTATTTTTGATGCGCCTGCGGTTGTCCCTAAAGGTGGCAATAAGTAGTTGTTGATTTGAATGAAATAGTAAAGCGTCCCGATACATTTGTGTCGGGATGCTTTTTTTGTAGAAATTATGATTGATTCGGATAAATATAATCAGCGCGGAGTTTCGGCATCAAAGGAAGATGTACATAATTCAATTAAAAATATCGATAAAGGTATTTTTCCGAAAGCATTTTGTAAAGTAATTCCAGATATCTTCAACAACGACCCAGCTTATTGCACCTTGATGCATGCAGATGGTGCCGGGACAAAATCTTCGTTGGCCTATATGTATTGGAAAGAAACTGGCGATATTTCTGTTTGGAAAGGTATTGCTCAGGATGCAATTGTAATGAACACCGATGATTTATTGTGCATTGGTGCAACTCAAAATATCATGTTATCTTCTTTAATTGGGCGTAACAAGTTTTTGATACCTGGCGAGGTTATATCTGAAATTATCAATGGAACCGAAGAATTTTTAGCATTGCTACGTAGTTTTGGCATTTCAATAGTGGCTTCGGGTGGCGAAACAGCCGATGTGGGCGATTTGGTTCGCACGGTGGTGGTGGATTCGGTGGTTTCCTGTCGCTTGAAACGCGATGAGGTAATTACGAATGAAAAAATTACCGATAAGGATGTTATCATCGGCTTTGCATCGTATGGTATAGCTACATACGAAAAAGAATATAATTCCGGGATGGGAAGTAATGGGTTAACATCGGCTCGTCACGAAATGTTTCATTCAACCTATAAGGAAAAATATCCTGAATGCTACGATAAATCGATTCCCGATAACTTGGTTTATACAGGTAAATATTTGGTTACAGATACTGCTCCTAGGATTCCTATAACTATCGGCAAAGCTGTTTTATCGCCAACACGTACGTATGCTCCTTTGATGTTGAAAATTCTGAATGCGTTTCGCTCGCAAATCCACGGCATAATACATTGCACGGGTGGGGCTCAAACCAAGGTTCTGAATTTTGTTACCGGCTTGCATGTTATTAAAGACAGTATGTTTGATGTTCCGCCACTATTTCGGTTGATTCAGGAACAGGCAGGCTACGATTGGAAAGAAATGTATAAGGTATTTAATATGGGGCATCGCCTCGAAATTTATGTTCCTGAAAACGTGGCTGCCCAAATTATTGATATTGCCAAACAATTCAATATTGCTGCCCAAATTATCGGCCATTGCGAAAAAGCTACAAGCAACTTGCTTACCATTAAAACCGATTTTGGGCATTATACCTATTAGCTCTTATTTTTGTATTAACTTTGTAAAAAAAATGTATGCTTGATAAACTCAAGGCAATTCACGCACGTTGGGAAGAAGTTGGAAGGTTGATGAACGAACCGGAAGCGATTAATGACGTGAAACGCTTTATTAAACTAAACAAAGACTATAAAGAACTTTCGCCTGTGGTGGAAGCCTTCAGAAAATACGAAACCATTTTAAACCACATTATTTCGGCAAAAGATGTAATGTATAACGAAAAGGATGAGGAAATGCGCTCGTGGGCTAAGGAAGAAGTGGATTTGCTGAATAAGCAAAAAGATGATCTGGAAGAAGAAATTCGACTGATGCTAATTCCTGCCGATCCGGAAGATGGCAAAAATGCTATTGTTGAAATTCGTGCAGGAGCCGGTGGCGATGAGGCCAGTATTTTTGCAGGCGATTTGTATCGCATGTATCAACGTTATGCCGAAATAAAAGGATGGAAATGCGAATTGGTGGATATGACCGAAGGCACTGTGGGTGGATTTAAAGAAATTATTTTTAACGTGAGTGGCGATAATGTGTATGGGTTGATGAAATACGAATCGGGAGTACATCGAGTGCAGCGGGTTCCAAAAACCGAAGCTCAAGGACGTGTGCACACCTCGGCAGCATCGGTGGTGGTGTTGCCCGAAGCCGACGAGTTTGATGTGGATGTGAAAGAAAGCGACATTCGTCGCGATACGTTTTGTTCGTCGGGACCGGGAGGGCAATCGGTAAACACCACCTATTCGGCCGTGCGACTCACACATATCCCTACAGGAATTGTAGTAATTTGTCAGGACCAAAAATCGCAGGTGAAGAATCTCGAAAAGGCCATGTCGGTGCTGCGAAGCCGTATTTATGAAAAAGAACATCAAAAGTATTTGGATGAAGTTTCGTCGAAACGCAAAACCATGGTATCCACCGGCGACCGTTCAGCCAAAATCCGTACATATAACTACCCGCAAAGCCGCGTGACCGACCACAGAATTCATTTAACTTTATACAATTTGCAAACGGTTATTGATGGCGGTGGTGTTCAGGAATTGATTGATGCACTGCAACTGGCCGAAAACGCTGAGCGACTGAAAGCCGCGGGAGAAGAAATTTAAATATAAAACAGTATGACACGAAAAGAACTGGTTGCCAATATCAAAAAGAAAAAATCTTTTCTTTGTGTTGGTTTGGATACCGAAATTTCGAAAATTCCAAAGCATTTGCTGGGTATGGATGACCCGATTTTCGAATTCAATAAAAAAATTATTGATGCTACCATTGATTATGCTGTGGCATATAAACCCAACATTGCTTTCTACGAAGCTATGGGGATTTCGGGATGGATGAGTTTGCAAAAAACTGTGAACTATTTGGAGCATTACCGTTCCGAAGTTTTTTTGATAGCCGATGCCAAACGTGGCGACATAGGCAACACTTCTGCCCAATATGCCAAAACTTTTTTCGATAAAACCATTTCGGGTTTTGATTTTAGTGCGGTTACAGTGGCCCCTTATATGGGCGAAGATTCTGTAGCTCCTTTTTTGGCACACAAGGATAAATGGGTGGTGCTGTTGGCACTCACTTCAAATAAAGGTGCCAACGATTTTCAGTTTCAAAAAATTGCCACACCCCAAGGCGAAAAACATTTGTACGAACTGGTGTTGGAAACTTCAATGAAATGGGGTACTGCCAACAACATGATGTATGTGGTGGGTGCCACTCAGGCCATCATGCTGGAAAGCATTCGTAAGATAGTTCCCGACCATTTCTTGCTCGTACCCGGCGTAGGAGCGCAGGGAGGCAGTTTGCAGGAAGCGGTGAAATATGGCATCAACGCGCAATGCGGTTTGTTGGTGAATGCCTCGCGAAGCATTTTGTATGCTTCAGCCGAAAAAGATTTTAACGAAAGGGCACGCACTGAAGCCAAAAATCTGAAATCGGAAATGGAAGTGGAACTGAAAAAGTACGCTATAATATAGGAGGCTGTCTCAAATCTCAGACAGCCTCATTTTTTTATCATTGTTTATCTTCCACCACTTCCATCACTTCGGGCAAATCCATGCCGATAGCTTTCAGGCGTTCTATGGTAGGAACTCCATTCGGTGTCCAGCCACGGCGAAAATAAACGGCATCCAATAGTAATTCGTATTGGCTTTCGCGGAATTTACGTGTAATGGCAACCTTTTCGGTTGTAGTTTTGCCTTCAGGGTCAACGCCTATTTTTTCTTTCATTTGTTTATCATAACGTTCCTGTCGCGATTCATATTCCTCGTTCGTAACAGGTCCGGCAGCGCGATAGGGTTGCGCATCGTGCTGGCGCAAACCGTAGCCACGTCGGATATTGAATATGCGTTGAAATTGATACACTCTTTCCGATTGAACAATCAGCGAATCCTTATCAATAGGCAAGCCCGTAACAGCTTTATATATGGTAATATAATTATCCACATGTTCAGGAACCTTGCCGGGTTCGGCATGGGTGTGATTGTCGGCAGGCTCCACATCGTTCCAGGGCAGTTTGCACAAACCCTGCAAGCCGAACCAGGTGCGGAACATCGGGAAATAATACAAGGCTTCCGCTTTCTTTTCAAAAGTCGGGATTTGGTTGTTCACCATATCCATAAAAATTAGCCAGGCTTCGTCGTGCTGAGGGCCTTTGTTGGTCATAGCATAACCGCCTTGCTGCGCCAACGATTCTTTAGAAACATATTGCGAATATTCCAGCCCTTTGTTTTCCATGCCAATATCTTGCAAAAACTGAGCATCGCCCCAGCCTTTTTCAACAAACATGGCTTTCATTTTGCGTACACCTTGTCCGGCTATCATACCAAAACCTTCGCCACGTGCCAACTGATGCAGAATTTCCATAGCACCATCGGAGTTGCCAAAGTTGAGTTTCACACCACCGGTGCGTTCGTCATTTAATATACCATTTTCGTAACATTCCATCACAAAACCAAGAATTGTTCCCCAAGTGATAGTGCAAATGCCATAAGTGTCGCAATAAAAATTGGCTTCAATCGTGAAATCTGCATCAAAAATTCCGGCACAGGAGCCTAAAGAAGCTGCGGTTTCATATTCCGGCCCATCCACAATAACTCTTGAACCAGCATACGGGCCTGTTCTCAGCAAATAATTATCCACGCCTTTGGCGCACGACATATTGCAACCAATCCAGCAACCATCAGGCACATTCTGTGTAAAACGCTCTTTATACACATTCGCATGCACCTTAATAGCATCGGGGCTGCTGCCAAATTTGAAATTATTGGTTGGAAACAAATCGTAATCATTCATAATATGAGTAAGGTGGGCAGTGCCAATTTTACGCATCTGGCATTGCGAATCGTCCAGTTCGCGCATTTCTTTGTTGAAACGTTTGCCGCGCTCCATGATGGGTTCCATATCAACCACATTGTTCAAATTGCCTTTCACACCGGCAACCTTAGCAACCACTGCCAAAATCTTTTTATTGCGCAACACGGTTCCAATTCCACCCCGACCGGCCTGTTTCAGGCGCACCACTTTGCGTTTCACATCGTAAAAAGTGAAGTTAAGCATGCCAATCAGCGAATGGTCGGCAGCAGTTCCAGCCGAAACAACAGAAACATTCATTTTATCTCTTTCATCGTTGGCAAAAACTTCATGCAGTTCTTCGGCAAGCACATGGCTATCGATGGGTAAATCGGAAGCGTCAAATATTTCAACCTTTCCGTTCACACCATCAATATAAACGATAACTTCGGTGTTCGATTTTCCCTGCAATTCCATAGAATCAAAACCCGAGAACTTCATAAACGGACCAAAATAGCCGCCCACATTGCTGTCGATTGGAATATCGGTTTGTGGAGAAATGGCAACAACTATCGATTTTCCGGTTCCGGAATATTGCGTAATACCGCAGATAGGGCCAGTATTGATTACGATTTCGTTATCCGCATCGTCCCATTTGGTATCGGGTTTGGTAGCATCCCATAAAAGTTTCAAGCCAAAACCTTTTCCGCCCACAAATTTATCTTTCATAAGTTGTGAAACGGGTTTCTCTTTAATAGTATGGTCACCAACGTTTACATAGAGTGTACGCATGTTGTAACCTCTCACAATCGGTTTCAATTCATACGACCATTCTTTAAGTAGTTTGTGTTTGGTTTTAAATTCCTGAAGATTCATATAAATATTTTTTAATATAATTTTCGTGTGCAAAAGTAAGAATATTATAAATCTTTAATGCAATCAAATGAAAAAAATGTTGATATGAAAGGGTTTTCATAACGAAGTGGATAACGGTACAATCATGTGTAAATAGTTTTTTGGATTTTTACTGATTTTTCATCCTAATTTTCTACTTTTGTTCCACTATTTATGGTATGAATTTTAATCAAATAAAATCGGCATTAAAAAATAAAACGGTTGGCATTGCCGGATGCGGTGGTTTAGGGTCAAATTGTGCTGTCGCATTGGCACGCGTGGGTGTCGGGAAACTCATTGTTTGTGACTTTGATATTATTGTTGAAAGTAATCTCAATCGGCAATATTATTTTTACGATCAACTTGGACTAAAGAAAGCACCTACACTTAAAGCAAATATCAATAAAATTAATCCCAATACGTATGTGGAAGCGTATGATATCAAGCTCAATGCAGCTCTAATTACAAAACTCTTTGCCGATTGCGATGTAATTGTTGAAGCTTTCGACCAGGCAGATATGAAAAAAATAATTATTGAAACGGTATTAAGTGAAATGCCAGATAAATTTATTGTTGCAGCGATTGGTATGGCCGGTTGGGGACAAAACAATAAAATTCATACACAACAACACGGCAAATTATTTGTATGCGGCGATGGAGTTTCTGAAGTTTCTGACGACCTGCCACCCTTAGCTCCAAGAGTTGGTATCTGTGCAAACATGCAAGCAAACACTGTTCTTGAACTTTTACTAAAAAATGCTTAGAAAATGAATTTTATACTGAATAATAATAATGAAACATTGGAAATGGATAAACTGTCGGTAGCAGAAATATTGAACATAAAAAAGTTTACATTCAAAATGCTCATTATTAAAATCAATGGAATTGTTGTGAAGCAAGAAAATTATGCTTCAACAATGATAAAAGATGGCGATGATGTTATGGTATTACACCTGATTAGTGGCGGATGAAAGATTTTATAAAAGTTGTACTTCAAAAGGTTCTAGGATTCAACACATACCTATTTCTTTTTTCTTTGTTTATTATAAAAACATTGAAGCAAAATAAAAACGAGGGCGATTTTATTTATTTCAGAGATTTAATAACCGATGGAGGAATAATACTTGATATAGGTGCCAATATTGGTGTAATGTTAGTTCATTTGGCACGCACACATCCCTATTCGCGCATAATTGCTTTTGAACCCATGCCATACAACATTCGAGCCCTCTTACGTGTAATCGGATACTACAAACTTAATAATGTTGAGCTTATAACAACTGCATTAGGAAATTCTATCGGTGAAGTTGACATGGTGATGCCGGTTAAAAAATCAGCACGACTTCAAGGTTTGAGCCATGTAATTCATGATAGTATTACAGAATGGAACGAAGGGGAAAAATTTACAGCACCACTCACCACCCTCGATACCTTTATTGAAGTAAATAAAATCACTTCGAAAATTACAGCCATAAAACTCGATGTCGAAAATTTTGAATATTTCGTGCTCGAAGGTGCACGAAAAACTCTTGCCGTTCATCATCCAATTGTATATTGCGAGTTGTGGGAAAACGAAAACCGTGTTAAATGTTTCGATTTGATGAAGGAGTGCAATTACAAAATTATGATACTTCGCAACAAAAAACTTTGTAAATTTGAAGCAGGCTATCACAAAACTCAAAATTTCTTTTTTGTACCCGTATCATGAACTCACACCGAGGCACAAACCGTAAGTTTATTACAAATCTGTTTATTCTGTTATGCTTAAACTTGCTAATTAAGCCTTTTTGGATATTGGGCATCGATAGAACAGTTCAAAATACGGTTGGTGCAGAGAGTTATGGCTTTTATTTTGCCATTTTTAATCTCACTTTTTTATTCAACATACTGCTCGATTTTGGTATAACCAATTTCAATAATAAAAACATTGCACAGAACAATCACCTGCTGAACAAACATTTTTCCAGCATTTTAATCTTGAAATTTTTATTAGCAATTGTTTATTTCATCATAACCATATCGGCAGGATTGATAATTGGCTACAATTCACAACAAATGTTGATGCTTGGAATCTTGTGCTTTAATCAGTTTCTTATTTCATTCATACTTTATCTGAGGTCAAACATTTCGGGGCTCCATTTTTTTAAAACAGATAGCATTATTTCAGTACTCGATAGAGTACTTATGATTATTATTTGTGGTGTGCTACTTTGGGGCAATGTCACCAAAGAACCTTTCAGGATGGAATGGTTTATATTTGCGCAAAGCGCATCCTATATTTTTACTGCATTTTTTGCCTTGTTTATTGTCATCAAAAAGGCCAAGTTCAACCGCCTAAAATGGAATCGTCCATTCTTTTTTATGATTATTAAGCAAAGTTTTCCTTTTGCAATTCTAGTGCTATTAATGGCATTTTATAACCGTATCGATTCTGTAATGATTGAACGTATTTTGCCTGAAAAACAAGGTGATCAGCAAGCAGGATTGTATGCATCGGCCTATCGTTTGCTCGATGCAGCAAACATGATTGCATATTTATTTTCGGTTATATTATTGCCTATGTTTGCCCGCATGTTAAAATTTAAAACCGACGTGGAAAAACTAGCTCGACTCTCATTTACCTTACTGTTTATATTAACTGTAACTGTTTCATTTGGTTCATTTTTCTACAGAACTGAAATCATGTCAATGTTATATCCTCAGCACATCTCAGAAACAATTCAAACATTTGCATCTCGAATACAAGAAACGTCTACAGTTTTTGGAATTTTGATGGGAGGTTTTATTCCAATAGCCACTACCTATATTTTTGGTACATTGCTAACTGCTAATGGAAATTTGAAACAACTTAATATTGTTGCTGGAAGTGGTATGATAATGAATCTCACACTAAATTTTCTGCTAATTCCACATTTTCAAGCAATCGGCTCAGCTTATGCAAGCCTTACAACACAATTAATAACTGCACTGATTCAAGTTTTTCTAGTGATAAAAATATTCAAATTCAAACTAAATGTATCCTATTTGTTTCGTTTAGGAATCTTTGTCATGGCTGTAATTCTGTTTAATATCCTATCACGCATGTTAGGTTTCGATTGGAAAATTAATTTCCTTCTTATGGGCATCTTTACAGTCTTGACCGCCGCGTTAACAAAACTACTAAATATCAGATCATTCATTGCCATTTTAAGAAGAGAATAAACACGGGTGAAGAAGTTTTAAGTATCAATTTACGAAAAAACGGTTTGGTTTTAAAAAAAAAATTACTTTTGCTAAAAAATCTAAAGGCGATTTATAGGTAATGATGAACATCGACAAGAAGCAGGCTGATTTTAATACGTCAAATTTTTTGTTTTTTCTATACAAATGGAAAAAACCATTAATTATTATTTGTGTTATTTCGGCAATTGTTTCGGGTGGTTTATCCTTTTTAATTACACCAAAATACAAATCTACCGTTATTCTTTTCCCAACATCAACCAATTCAATTTCTAAAGCATTATTAACGGATAATTCGGGCGGAAAACAAGATATTCTTGAGTTTGGTGAAGAAGCACAAACTGAACAACTTCTTCAAATTCTAAATTCAAACGAAATTCGGGCACGAGTTATTAAGAAATTTAATTTAATGCAGCATTATGATATTGAATCGGATTCAAAATACAAAATGACAAAAATGTATGATGAATATAGCAACAATATCACATACAGGCGTACCGAATATATGGCAGTTGAAATTACCGTGCTGGATAAAGAACCACAAATGGCTGCCGATATTGCAAACTATATATCCGACCAGCTTGATTCGGTGAAAAACAAGATGCAAAAAGAACGTGCGGTAAAGGCATTTAAAATTGTTGAAACAGAATATAAGAAACTGATAAACGATATAAAAATGTTGGAAGATTCTCTCACGGTATTGAGAAAACTTGGCATCAACGATTACGAAACACAAGCCGAAGCGTATAATACCCAATTAGCAATTGCTCTTTCCAAAAATAATAAAGAAGCAGTGAGAGCTATTGAGGAACGTTTGAAGCTATTGGGGGATTACGGTAGTGCTTATGTTTCAATTCGCGACGAATTAGAACTCGAGAAAAAGCAGTTATCAGCGATTAAAGCAAAATATGAAGAAGCAAAAGTAGATGCACAAGAAGAGTTGCCAGCAAAATTTGTTGTCGATAGAGCATATAAAGCCGAGCGAAAATCGTCCCCGGTTCGATGGATTATTGTATTCGTTTCTTGTATTTCCGCATTTTTATTATCGGTATTAACTTTGATTATTATCGAAAATTTTTCAAAAAAAAAATTCCTGACGCTCAGCAATCAGAATTTGCACGATTTAACCTAACACTTGATATAAGTAATGTAAATTATAACAGTAGGCTAATTAGTAAATTAAATACAACCAATCAAGAAAATAATCATCAAAGCAAATCAAAATTAAAGTTTGTACCTGAAAATAAACAACACCAAGTAATAGATTATTTAGAAAATAATATGGACAATTTTTTCAAAAGTTCAAATATTTTAAGATTGATTTTAACCTGGAAATGGCATTTGATTGTCATCATCGGTGCTGCTATCTTATTATCAACGTTGTTTTCAAGTCCTTTTTTTATCAAGCCAAAATATAAATCATTTGCCGTTATCTATCCGGCCAATATAGCTCCCTATTCAGCCGAGAACAACACTGAACAAATACTGCAATTATTAAATTCGGAAGATTTATTAATGGATATTGTCCATAAATTTAAACTTGAAAAAGAATATGGAGTTGATTCCACTGATAAATATTACCGAACAAAAATATTTCAAAAGCTAAAAAGCAATATAGCTATAAAGAAAACAGAATATGAATCTGTTCTTATCGAAATTCTTGATAATGATGCTATTCAAGCATGCGATATGGTTAAAGAATTTATCAATATGATGAATTTAAAAGCGAGAAAATTACAAAGGGAAAAAACTTCCGAATTGGTTAAAATTCTGAATGACCAGATGATTGATAAAAAGAAACAAATTGATAGTATTGAAGAGCGAATGCAATTTTTACGTAAAGAATATAATATTCTTGATTACAACATTCAGGTTAAAGAATATAGCAAAGGATTTGTTAAAGGCATCTCCGGTGGTCACCAAAATTCTAAAAATGAAATCACAAACACCTTGGATAACTTGAAAATATATGGAGGGGAATACCGTCTTTTGGATTCATATTTATCGTCGTTTATCTCATCCTATAATGATATCAAAAAAGAATATGATAAATCGAAAAGCGATTTAACAAAAGAACTTACCTATGCCAACATGGTTACCAATCCGGTGCCGGCTGATAAAAAATCATATCCTGTTCGTTGGTTAATAGTAACAATAACCACCATTTCTGCTACATTGTTATCATTGATATTGTTTTCACTTATTGGTGTAAGAAGAAAAAAATAAGAACAAACTATTCAATAAATCACAACGTGACTGATAAAAAAAAACTAATATGGGTTTATGTTATTAGTGTAATATTTATTGCATTAAATATATTTCTCATTATTAAGGAGTTTTATTGGTTGGCTTTATTGCCGGTTGGTATTGTTTTGTTTTTACTATTCTTTTTTTCGCTCGACAAGGTGCTTTATTTTATTGTTTTTGCAACACCGCTTGCCTTTAGTCTTCAAGATTTCAACGATAGAATCACCCTATCTCTTCCAACCGAGCCATTGTTATTCGCCGTTTTGTTACTTTTTTTTCTTAAGCTAATTTTTGAGCGGAAGTATGACCTCAACATTCTAAAACATCCGGTAACCATTGCAATTTTATTTAACTTATTATGGATGCTTATTACATCTTTTACCAGTGAAATACCACTAGTTTCATTAAAGTTCTTTATTTCCAGATTGTGGTTTGTCGTGCCGTTTTATTTCGTGGCTATAATTTTGTTTAAGAAATTGAATGCAATAAAATTAATGAGTTGGCTTTATGTCATTCCACTATGCATTGTAATAATTTATTCCACGTATCGATTGTATTTGTGGGCTTTTGATGAACAAGCATCGCATTGGGTAATGGACCCTTTTTATAACGATCACACAGCCTATGGTGCAGCAATCGCACTTTTTATTCCTGTATTCTTAGGATTCTTATTTGATAAACAGTACAATAAAACCCAAAAACTTTTTGCAGGTATATTATTATTTATATTGTTTATGGGTTTGTATTTTTCCTATAGTCGGGCGGCTTGGGTAAGTGTTATTGTAGCATTGGCTGTCGGATTATTATTATATTTTAAAATAAAATTACGTTGGATACTTCTTCTAGTATCGGTATTGATTCTTGGATTCTTCTATTTTCAAGATGAAATTTTATGGAAGCTCGAGAAAAACAAACAAGATTCATCCGCCAATTTTGTTGAACACGTTGAATCTATTTCCAATATTTCTTCAGATGCATCCAATCTTGAACGAATAAATAGATGGCAATCGGCTTTCCGAATGTTTCATCAACGACCTTTTTGGGGTTGGGGCCCCGGAACATATCAGTTTGTTTACGCACCTTTTCAGCAAGCAAAAAATAAAACAATCATCAGCACCAATGCAGGAGATAAAGGTACGGCTCACAGCGAGTATATTGGGCCTTTAGCCGAATCGGGAGTTATAGGTATGTTGAGTGTTTTTGCTATCGTAATTACCTTAGGCTATACTGCAATCCGCTTATATAAAAAGGCGAAAAATAGGGAGGTAAAATTGCTTAGTATAATCTATTTCCTTGGTTTGGTAACATATTTTGTTCATGGCACATTAAACAATTTTCTTGATACAGATAAATCCTCAGTACCTTTTTGGGCTTTTGCAGCATCCATAGTTGCCCTTGATATTTATCACAACAAATCTCAAGCCTTGCAAAACAGTGAAGAAACAGAAAACAGATTATAAGCCTTCAAGATAGTTTTTTACATGCTGAATCAACCACAATGGGGTAGAGGTGGCTCCACAAATTCCAACCTTTTCCTTGGCTCTAAACCATCTTGTTTCTATCTCGGCAACGGTACTTATAAAATTTGTATCCGGGTTTTCCTGAAGGCAAATATCATACAACTGTTTTCCGTTCGATGAATTGAGACCTGCTACAAAAACTATCGTATCAAATCTTCGACAAAATTCACGCAAATCTTGTTCACGGTTCGAAACCTGACGACAAATAGAATCAACAACTTTCACGCCTATCCCATGTTCTTCCAGCTTTTCAATTATGGTGTAAAACTGTTTTAAACTTTTGGTGGTTTGACTATATAACGTCATCATTTTTGGTAATTCCTCAAGGTTCAAATCTTCATATTTTTCAAAAACGATAGCAGAATTATTAATTTTTCCGTTCAAAGCAATAATTTCTGGGTGATTCGGAACTCCGAAAATATAAATATTTTCATGGTTCAAATGAGAACGCGAAATCTTATCCTGTAATCTTAATATGATGGGGCACGAAGCTTCAATCACATCCACATGATTGTTTTTTGCAATAAGGTAGCTTTCCGGAGGTTCACCGTGTGCTCTAAACAAAATAGTTTTGTTTTTTAGCGTCTTAAATTCTTCATAACTAATCGTTATCATGCCTTGCTCCTCAAGCCGTTTTATCTCCTGATCATTATGTACAATTTCGCCAAGACAATACAACTCTTTGCCTTGATTCAATATCTCTTCAGCTTTAGTAATAGCATTTTTTACTCCAAAGCAAAAACCCGAATGGGGTTCAATTTCCACAACAAGTTGTAACAAGAGATTCTTAGAAATCATTTTGTAAAATTATAAAAACTTAATGATAAATGCTTCAAGAAGTATAAACACATGAGCGAATACCGATATTTTTTTCTTTTTTAATAAATATATTTGGTTTACATTTGCACAAAATCAATAATAGCTAAAATGGACGACGGACCTGCGAGTTTTTTGTCAGTATTAAAAATTCGGATTCTTTAGGATGCTTCGCTAGTGCGCTATCGGCCTCCTACTGTAAACCAGTAAAAAAAGGAGGCACACATGACTTCGCAAATTACTTTTTATCTCAGCCATATCATTGGCACAAAAATTTACGATTCCAATGGAGATGGCATCGGTCGAATCAAAGATGTAATAGTTGATTCGGCAAACAACACCTTGTTACCCACCGAACCCGGAAGACCCCGTGTGGTGGCTATTAAAACCAAAATGAACGGTAAAATTCAGTATCTCGATTTTTCAAATATTGAGATAAGCAAAATTGAAAGCAGAATTATTTTTTTATGTAAAAAAGTGATTTTTATCGATTCAAAAAAGTTAGAATCATTACTTCCACTGGCGAAAAAAGTTCTCGACAAACAGTTGGTCGACATCAATGGCCGAAAACTGGTCAGAGTGAACGATATCCGTTTAGCAAGGGTCGCTTCCGGAACTTTTGCTATAGCCGTAGATATAGGTACCGAAGGATTATTGCGCCGAATCGGCATTTCGAAACCGGTAAATTTTATGCTTAAACTTTCCAAAATCAGCATCCCATCGCATTTCATTTTGTGGGATGATGTAGAAACTATCGACGATTCAAACACCAATATTAAACTATCCCGCCCATTCACCAAACTGCACACCTTGCATCCTTCCGATTTGGCCGATATCATCGAAGAAATGGGAAAATCAACGCGAACACAGGTGTTTGCATCCCTCGATGATGAAACGGCTGCCGATGTGTTAGAAGAACTCGAACCCTATGCCCAAGCGCATATTATTGAAAGTCTCTCTATCGAAAAAGCAGCCGATGTACTCGAAAAAATGCCTGCCGACGAAGTGGCCGATTTAATGGTTATTTTGGAAGAAGATAAAGCCGAACTCTTGCTTAACGAAATGGAAAAAGAATCATCAGAAGAAGTTCGCGAATTGCTCGAATACTCAGGACATGAAGTAGGCAGTTTAATGAATACCGACTTCCTTTCGTTTAAAGAAAACATGACCATCGACGAAACCCTTGCCGAACTTCGCAAACAAAAACCCGAACCCGGCACCATCTATTCGCTGTTCATTACAGATAAAGAGGATAAATTTATCGCCACGGTATCCCTACGCGATTTGGTTGTTACCGAATCAGAAAAAACACTCGCCGATATTATGAATGAAGATACAATTAGTGTCTTCGACGACGACAAAATCGACTCCCTGGCCGAAATCATTTCAAAATACAATTTACTGGCCATACCCGTCACCAATCGCCAAATGAAAATGGAAGGCATGGTGGTGATTGATGATATTATCGAAGACTTGCTAAACAAACGTAAAACAAAATAATTTGGAGGACAGCGTATGTTGAGCTATAAAAACTTTAACAGAAGAAGAAAATATATATTCAGAAATATTTTACTATTCCTGGCCGTTCTAGGTCCCGGAATCATCACCGGAAGCGTCGATAACGATGCAGGAGGCATCACCACCTACTCCGTTGCCGGTGCACTTTATGGCTATAAAATTCTGTGGACAATGATACCGGCATTCATTGTTTTGTTTGTGGTGCAAGAAATGAATGCGCGCATGGGCATTGTCACAGGCAAAGGTCTAGCCGATTTAATTCGCGAAAATGCAGGAGTCAAAGTCACTTTCTTTATTTTTATTGGTTTACTGGTGGCCGATATCGGAAACACAACCACCGAATTTGCCGGCGTAGCAGGCAGTGCCGAAATATTTGGTATAAGTAAGTATATTTCCGTGCCAATTTCTGCATTGCTCGTATGGGTGTTGGTTGTCAAAGGAAACTACAAAATTTCGGAACGCATATTTTTAATATTCAGTGCCTTTTTACTTGTTTATGTGGTTTCGGCTCTAATGGGACACCCCCATTGGGGCGAAATTGGCAATGCCATGATTCGGCCGCAAATGGAATTCAACACCACATATCTTGCCGTAGTCATTGGCATCATTGGCACCACCATTGCCCCCTGGATGCAGTTTTATATGCAATCCGCCGTTATCGAAAAAGGAATTAAAATAGAAGAATACAAGTTTACACTATGGGATGTAGGCATTGGAAGTGTTATCACCGTTGTGGTAGCCTTTTTTATTATCATTGCTTGTGCTTCCACTTTGTTCGAAAATGGAATAAAAATTGGCGAAGCAAAAGATGCTGCTATGGCACTAAAACCACTTGCTGGAGGCTTGGCATCGGCAACCTTTGCTTTCGGACTATTCATTGCATCCATATTTTCAGCTACCATTTTGCCTGTTGCCACCGCTTTCTATGTCTGCGAAGCTTTCGGGTTCGAAGCAGGAATCGACAAAAAGTGGAAAGAAGCACCACAATTCTATTGGTTGTTTACTTTCATTATTGCAATTGGCGCAGGCATCATCTTGTTCCCCAATGCACCTTTAATATTAATAACACTTTGGTCGCAAGTGGCTAACGGAATACTCTTGCCCGTAGTTCTGGTATGCATGATTTTAATAGTAAACAAAAAAGAAGTGATGGGCAAATATGTCAACAAACCCATCAATAATATAATTGGATGGAGCACTATAATCATTCTAATAGGATTATCATGCACCCTTTTAATTACTTCGTTTTTGTAATTTAGCTGTCGTAAATATTTTTTTAACAGCATGATTTTCATTTGCAGCAAACTTTTATTTGTTTATAAATCATCAACCTAACATGTGTTAAAGTAATTCTGCTTTTTTGTCAGGTTTTTGCATTGGTATAAAAGTTGTTTAAAAAAAGTTTAAATAGTTTCCACCCAACACACAACAAAAGCTTGAGCCACCAATCACCCACCAAAATGAAACCATACTTTCAAAACCTTGCTGCTCTGCTTTTAATTCAAATAACAACCCTATCCGCTTGCTCACAACAAGCCGGTTTAACCGAAAACGCCACCATTATGAACGATTCAACAAAAAAAGTGGAACACACCAATCTCGAATGGCAAAAGCTTTTAACTCCAGCCCAGTTCAATGTGCTTCGCCAAAAAGGAACCGAAAAACCATTCACAGGCAAGCTCCTTTTCAACAAAGAAAAAGGACTATACACCTGCGCCGCTTGCGGTGCAGTTTTGTTTGCCGATACCATGAAATTCGATTCCCAGTGTGGTTGGCCAAGTTTCGACAACGCACTGCCCAATAGCATCATTAAAACCGACGATAATTCACTCGGAATGCATCGCATAGAAGTTACCTGTGCCCGCTGCGGTTCGCATTTGGGTCATTTGTTCAACGACGGTCCCACCCCCACCGGCCAACGCTATTGCATCAATTCCCTATCCCTCAATTTTCTGAAACAACAAGAAAATCCATCAGCCGCTCTCGACACAATCACCCTTGCAGGAGGATGTTTTTGGTGTACCGAAGCCATTTACCAATTGCTCAATGGCGTCATCAGCGTCACACCCGGCTATGCCGGAGGCACCCTCAGCAATCCCACCTACGAACAAGTAAGCACCGGCACCACCGGCCATGCCGAATCCGTACAAATTGTTTTCGATAAAACCAAAGTCTCCTTAGACGATATTTTTAAAGTGTTTTTCTCCCAACACGATCCCACCACCCTCAACCGACAAGGAAACGATGCAGGCACACAATATCGTTCCGCCATATTTTACCGCAACACGGCCCAACAACAAGCAGCCAAACAAATTATTAACGACCTAAACAAAGCCAAGATATACAAAAATCCCATTGTAACTGAAGTAACACCATTCACAAATTTTTATAAAGCAGAAAACTACCACGAAAACTATTACAACCTGCACAAAAACGCACCCTACTGCCAAATTGTAATACAACCCAAAATAGATAAATTTGAAAAACTGTTTAAAGATAAAATGAAAAAGTAACCCGTCAAAATAGCCTTACTAAATCAGTTAAAACGCTCAACACTATTTAGGCATTAACAAATATTCACTTTTCCCTATTCACTCACAACCATCTTCCTCGTCTCCACCATTTTTCCATCCAAAGGTAGCTTCAGAAAGTACATGCCGTTGTTCAAACCTTCACTTTCAAGAAGTATCTTGTCTTTATCAGAATACTCTTTTTGCAACATGAGTTTGCCTTGTATGTCGTAGATTTCGAGGGTGATGTTTTGATAGGTTTTATTTAGGGTGATTTGGGTGGATTGGTTGAAGGGGTTGGGGGAGAGGGTGAAAGTGGTTTCAGGTTCTGATTGAGATATACCTGTGTAAAGCTGCGAGAGTTGACGTCGCCAAACTCCCTGGCTGTTGGTGCCAACCCACAGATAATTCGCTGATGTTGCCATTACAGTTATAGTTGAATCAACCAGCCCGGTGTTAATAGGCGACCAAAGCCCACCTCCATTTATGGTTGAAAACACACCAACATCGGTGCCTGCAAAAATATTGGCTCCGGCTGCAGCAAAACAATTGACATTACTGAATAGAGGAATGCCTGTAGTTACCGGTGTCCAAGTACTCCCATCGTTTATAGTTTTGTAAATTCCGGTTGTACTTCCTAAAGTTCCTGCATATAATGTTGAACCGGCAACAAAAAGAGACTTTACAGCAACTGTGCCCATGCTACTGCTTACCAGAGCCCACGAATTGGTACCTGCAGTGGCTTTATAAATACCGTTATTTGTTCCTAAAAATAAAAAAGACCCTTTCAGAACAATTGTATAAACTGTAGTTACAGACGACAAGCCACTATTCCAGGTAGAAAAAGTTCCGCCATTATCTGAACTTAAATACATGAGATGAGCTATAGTAAGGGGAGTTATCCCCTAAATAGATATTAGTTCCGGCAAATGCAATGGAAACAATATCATATACCTGTGCGTTGTAGCCGGTGCTGGTCCAGTTAAGTCCGTTGTTTATTGAGCGGTATAATATGGACCCTGTTGATTCATCATTAAACAAATACATTATTCCGCTTCCATTGCCTTTCAGTGCGGTTACATTGTCGGTGGCCAATCCACCGAGATTATAGGTCCATGTGGTGTCGACTTCGGTGGTCTTGAAAAAGGATACACGGCCCGAATTTCCTGTGATATCATTGGTACCTGCTAAAATATTGCCTCCCGAAACTTCTAATACCGAAACAGGATAATCGGTTATACCAATCTGTTGCCAGGTAGCTCCATTGTCGGCAGTTCTATACAGACCATAAGATTTTTCGGGAGCTCCGTAACCCCAGGCACCAACATAAAATACTCCTCCTGAAGAAAAAAATGATTCGAAACGTGTGGAAGTATAAGTAGGTATGGATACCCCACTCCAGTTGGTATAGTTGGTGGTCTGCAACAAACTTCCTGATAAAGTGCTGGCATAAATTGTGGTGCCGTTTACACCCATGGCAAGTATGTCTTCGCTCGATGATACACCGTTATTTACGGCTGTCCATAGGCCGCCATCGTTGACGGATCTGTAGATCCCAGCACCGTAGGTGCCAAATAATATATTTGTGCCCACCACTGCCAGCGAACTTACTGCATAATAGTTTCCGGGAAGGCCATTATTAACTGTGGCCCAGGTTCCGCCGTTATCTATTGATTTATACATTCCCGCTCCGTAAGTTCCTGCATAAATAGTAGTGCCACTCACAGCCATGGAATTTACGCCATAGTAACTTCCGGGCAAACCTATATTCACCAGCGACCAGCTCGTGCCCTGATTGGTCGATTTGTAAATGCCATATCCGTCGCTACCTGCATAAATATCGTGCCCTTTCACTGCAAGTCCTCTTATATCTAGGGCTGGCGACATATTAATTCCAGTGTTTTTGGCTGTCCAACTAATGCCATGGTCCACCGATTTATAAATTCCGTTAGCATCGGTCGACATAAACAATGTGTCAGTTCCTTTAACTGTCAGGCACCAAATATTAAGAGCCGAAGTACCCGGACTGGGTGTCCAATTGTTTCCGTTATCGGTTGAATAATAAGCACCGACATCGGTTGCAGCAACCAAGTAAGTTCCGCTTTTGGCAAGACCGCGTATGGCTGTTACGCTTCCCGTAATGCCATTGTTGCTCACGGACCATGTTTTGCCATTGTTGGCCGATTTATAGATTTGATTGGTTCCGACAATAATTTCGTTATTGCTTTTTATGATCGAATGAATTGCGCCGGCAAAAAGCCCGTTGGTAGGTTTCCATTGTGCAAATGCGTTGATACATAAGGCGGCAAGCAGCAAAAGAGTAAATGCTTTTTTCATTTTTTGATTAATTGTGTTTATATGTGGGAATGATTGTGACAAATATAATGGTTTTTTTGACAATCGTGTCCTAAATAAATTCCTCTGGATTTTAATGACTTGATTTCATTGCATTTTTTCAATTGAATTTTTCATTTTTAAAAACAACATGTATTTTAATTAGCAATTCCTGTTAAATTTTTTTCAATTCAATTTAGGCAATATAGATAATGTTTTTTTAGTAAAAACCAACAAATTTTTTAAAATAATTTAAAATACACAAAAACAACCCCTATTTTTCATTTTTTTTATTCCGCATTTTTCATTCTTTAAAATCGTTTTCAACTTCATTTCAGCCGTTATTTTTTTATGTAAAGGCATTATTTTTTCATTCATCGATTTTTTTTTCCAACCAGCGCGGTTATCAGCTTCATTTCAATCCATATCACAAGCATTTCAGTCCATAACAACATTATTTCAGTCATTAACACACTTCGTTCAGTCGAAAACACACTCACTAACGTCAAAAACACACCTCCTAACATCGAAAACACACTCACCATCGTCAAAAACACAACCATCATCAGGGCTTACCCGCAACTCACCTCCCGCTTTAGTGTTGCAATAGCAGTACGTGCAACAAATGCTTACACATGCATTCATGGTAAATTACACCACCTCACCCACCACCGCCCCATTAAATATTTTTCCCACATCAAAATAAATTCCTACATTTGTTCAAACAATCGCACCATGAAACGCATTGCAGTCTTCCCCGGCTCATTCGATCCCATCACCAAAGGCCACGAATCCGTTATTCTTCGCAGCCTACCCCTGTTCGATACCCTCATCGTAGCCATAGGTATCAACTCCGAAAAACAACACCTCTTCACAATTGAGCAACGCATGCAGTGGCTCCAGCAAGTTTTCCAAGGCATCCCCCAAATCCAAATCAAGTTTTATACAGGCCTCACAACCCAGTTTTGCAAACAAAACAAAGCACAATATATTCTGCGTGGGTTGCGCACCGCCGCCGATTTCGAATTTGAACGCAGCATCGGCCAAATGAACAAAAAAATGAATCACAAAATAGAAACCGTGTTTTTCTTAGCCCTGCCCGAATACAATGCACTATGTTCCTCCGTAGTGCGCGATATTTATAAAAACGGTGGCGACATACAGCAGTTCATCCCAAACAAAATCCTCATATAAAACCACAGCACACCCGCAACAAACCCCAATTCACCCCACATAAAACAAACCCAACATACTAAAAAAATCAAACAAAACGTTATATAAAAAACAACCCATGAGGTTACCCACCCTTTTCGTTTCACTGCTCCTGTTTGCGGCTGCCACATGGCCCACCACCACAGCTTTTGCACAAAACCAATTGGTCATAAATGGCACAGCCAAAGGCGCCGAAGGCAAAACCATCATCCTAAAATCCTATGCCGACAACCTAACACTAACCGAAAATTTCCTAGGCAAAACCACCATCGATTCCTTGGGCAATTTCCAAATCACCTGCAAAGTTTACACCACCACCCTAGCCATAATTCACATCGAATACTACACCGGCGAACTCTATTTAGAACCCGGTCACAACCTAACCATCGAAATAAAAAAATTGGTCTTCAACAACAACTACGACAAAATAAACTACAACCTCAACCCACTAACCTGCTACATCAAAATCGCCAGCACCGACCCCAACGATTTAAATCATCTAGTACAAAAACTCAATATCAACTACAATCGGTTTTTTCGCGACAACATCTATTTGATGAAAAACGAACGCATTCTACCCAAAATCGACACCTTTTTAATAGCCATAGCCGATACCTTTGCCGGCACCACCAACAAGTTTTTTAACGATTACCTCCGATACCGACTAGCATCCCTCCGCTTGCTTACCAACTATTCCGACAACCAAAAGCTCATGCTCGATTACCTTTATCAGCAACCCATTCTTTACGACAACGTAGAGTACATGTCGTTTTTGAGCGATTATTTCGAAAACTATTTCGACGACCTAACGCGCCCCGTTATAAAAAGCGATTTGAGCGAACCTATCAACAACCACAACTTAGCTCAAGCATTGGATGTGCTCGGCAAAGATTCTATGCTTCGCAACGAAAAACTACGCGAAATCGTATTGCTAAAAACCTTAGATGTGTTGTATGCAACGCCCGGTTTCAGCAAACAATCCATTTTGTCACTACTAACCCAAATGGTCAACACCACCAAATTCGACCCCCACAAACTCATTGCCCGCAACATGATTTGGCAATACACCCATTTCAACAAAGGCGTCACAGCACCTTACTTTGCTTTAAAAAACGCCGAAGATACTACCGTGAAACTAAGCGATTTCAAAGGCAAAATTGTGTACATAAATTTCTATGCAAGCTGGTGCACCTCCTGCCTCGACGAATTAGAAATGATGAAAAAACTACACGACAAGTACCACAGCCAAATCACCTTCATCAGCATCGATGTCGACCGCGAACCCATGAAGATGTACTATTTTGCCCGCGACAAAAAATACGACTGGACCTTTTTGCATTTCAACAACGACTACGAATTGCTAGAAAACTTCGGTGTTTATGCTTACCCCTCCTTTGTTTTGATTGACGAAAACGGCAAATTTATACAATGCCCTGCATTAAAACCCAGCGAAAACATTGAATCGGTTTTCAACGAAGTTTTGGCCCCATCCAAACAAAATTAACCCATTGGGTTTTATTACCCTAACCGAGGATTAATTAAAAGATATTTTATTAAAATAAAAAACCGTACGTTTCGATTTGGCATCGATGCTTGTATTTTTAATGCGCTGATAACCGTATGATATAAAATAATTGTCATACCAGTATTCCATATCGCTGTTGTAGTCCGAAATTACTTTGTCGTTGTTATAGTTGGTTTTTATATCGGTATAATTTTTATTCTCAATCACCTTGTCACCTTCAATAACTTTGGAAGCGATTTGCCCATCGTTGCTGTAGGTTAATATGATATCATCGCCATCAAACAAAGTTTGAACCCGTTCGCCCAAAGCATTGGCCAAAATGTTTGTCATTTCAAACGAATTGTCCCAAACCAGTTTGCCATCAGTATCAAAACAAGCAATTATAGCATGCGTGTAGCGATACCCATCAAAAACCGAATAGCTTGATGTGGAAGGCCGCCCATAGGCATCGTAGGTGGTATACGACACTTCGTGGTATTCGGGATAGTAGGCTTCGGCAATAAAAACAAATTGCTTGTCGCGAACAATTATATCGTGCAAAAGTAAAGAATAATCGAGTGATATTTCCTGCCCTTTGGCCTTTTTGCGCATCGCCATTTTCTTCATGCGGAAAGCATTCTTATCGTTGAGCGAAGCGTAAAAGCTTTTGAGGGCAGAGAAATTATAGAAACTGATATTTTTTTGTACCCCATGCACAAGTTTGGTGAAATATATACCCGAGGAAGGTTCTTTAAAAGCAAGATTTGCCGCGTTGGCATTGTGCCCTTTTACTCTAGTATTATACGTACCAATAATAATCTCGGTACTGTCGTTAAAACTTAGAAGTTTTGCCGTGTTGAGTTTGCGTTTGGGATCGTTTGTTTTCAGTTCCATGGATGCAGTTTGAGCGCCATCCGGAGTGTATTGGTTCAAATACATATAATTCTGACTAGGATAAATATGGTTTTTGATGGTCAGTAATAAACAGTTTCTTATAGAGTCGGCTTCCATACTTTCAACCCAGGCTTGTCCTTTCAAGGTTTCTTTAATGCTTTTGATTTGGCCGTTATCCAAATTTACCGTAAAAAATGATGGATGATACTTGAGCAACGTAATGCCCGAAAAGATGGGCACCAAGGTTAATGTAAAAAACACTTGACCAATTTCGGCACCTTTAGTAGGGACTGTCATACCCGAACAATAAGCTGTGCGATTATAAACCACAAACGAATTGACATCGGAATGGTCGGGGTTGATGCCTTTTTGACTTTTAATGCTACCCGAATTGATATCAACGGTGAGAATTGTAAAGTCGTCTTTTTGATTTTTGTTTACTGCTTTTTGGAGAAATAAATACAAATTCTTGTTGTCTTTGTTGTACAAACGAAAATGCATATACCTGTTATCGGTGTATTTCTTTGTCCAAATTTCTTTAAAATTGACATCGTAAAGCGAAAAATACCATGTAATGTTTTCGTCGGTATAGGATGTCAAACTTTGATAAAACAACAGAACACCTTTTTCTCCAAAAGGAACAATGTGATAGTTCTCGGTATTTGCAACAGCTTCCAGTTCCACCCGCATGGGTTTGTTTTCTTGAGCATAAGATAAGGTGATGCACCTAAAAACCAGTAAAATGTATATAAATGATTTTTGCATCATCCGCATCAATTTTCTTGAAAAAAAAAGAGGATGTTTAGCAATTTAAACATCCTCAGAAATTAAGGCTTACACTAATTATTTTATAACGAGTTTTTTTACGATTTTATTGCCCGCTTGGTTTGTTATCTGTACAAAGTAAACGCCTTTGTTTTGGTTTTCCAAATTCAAACTGATGTACTTTTCAGTAGATTGAGTTTTGTAAACTATTTTACCAACCAAATCCATTATTTGAATTGAAACCCGTGTTTCGCTTGCATTGGTTATAGTGAATTCGCCGTTCGAAGGATTGGGATAAATGCTCACATTCTCATTGAACTCGTTAGTATTGATTCCAACACCCATTGCAGTGCCTAAAACAAAAATATTGTCGATTCGTGATGTTCCGGCATTACCAATAACACCTAAACCAACAGAATTATTAGAGGTCATCACCCATCTAACAAACACACTGGCTTGGTTATCGCAATCGGATGGTAAAGCAATATTGGTTAATACACCCGATACAAAATTGTCGTTAGCACAAACCACATTAGTACCAGCAACATCGGTCCAAGTTCCTGAAGCTCCGATTTTATATTGCAGTTTGAAATCGCGTGGCCCAGTTGTAGATGATTTTTGTTTACTCGATAATAGTATATTTGTATAGGCCGTTGTTGCAAACGAGGTATAATAATACTTTGTAGAGTCGAAGCCCAGTGTCCATAATGTTGAAGAAAGGCAATAATCCCCAAGACCATCAATACCTGTGGTGTATGCAAAAAGTATATGATAAGTCGGGTCTCTTAAAACAATGTTGTCGGTATTATATGCGTTTCCCCAGGTTTGTGAACTATCTTTGTTTACTTTGAATTTATAGGTCACCAAAGTGTCTTGAGCTGAAAGCGTAATGTTGAGTAACATTATGAAGCTTAAAAGGAGTAAATGTTTTTTCATGGTTATTAATTTTATAAATTTTTACAAAGATAGTGTAAAAAAAAGCTTAAAAAAAAGTAATAGGATTAATTTTATATTAATATTTTTTTTAGCAAAAAGGATACCACTTTTTAGTCTCAAATACTAGTTATAAAAAAGACGGGTAAATCATCACCCGCCTTTTTATTATTTCAACCCATTACACTTTATTTATCTTTTACTTCTTCAAAATCAACATCGGTAACGTTATCGTTTCCACCCGGGTTTTGAGTGTTTTGCTGGTTTTGTTGATTTGGGTCTTGCTGATTTGGTTGATCAGTAGGGCCTTGTTGCGCTGCATTGTACATGTCGGTGCTGGCAGCTTGCCATGCCGTATTTATTTTTGCTAAAGCGGCATCAATTGCATCGAGGTTTTTGCTTTGATGTGCTTCTTTCAGTTCTTTCAAAGCGCTTTCGATAGGTTCTTTTTTATCGGCCGGAATTTTATCACCATATTCTTTCAACTGTTTTTCGGTTGTAAATATCATGGAGTCGGCGGCATTTATTTTATCTACTTGTTCTTTTGCAATGCGGTCTGTTTCGGCATTTGCAGCAGCTTCGTCTTTCATGCGTTTAATTTCCTGATCGTTCAAGCCAGAAGAGGCTTCGATGCGAATTTGCTGCGATTTTCCAGTAGCTTTATCTTTAGCCGAAACATTTAAAATTCCGTTGGCATCTATATCGAAAGTTACTTCAATCTGAGGTATGCCACGAGGAGCAGGTGGCAGTCCATCGAGATGAAAACGACCAATGCTTTTGTTTCCTTGAGCCATGGGGCGTTCGCCTTGCAGAATATGAATTTCTACTGAGGTTTGACTATCGGCAGCAGTTGAAAATGTTTCCGATTTTTTTATCGGGATGGTAGTATTCGAATCAATGAGCTTGGTCATTACGCCACCCAGGGTTTCGATACCTAATGAAAGTGGTGTTACATCTAACAATAACACATCCTTTACTTCGCCAGTTAAAACGCCACCTTGAATGGCAGCACCCACAGCAACAACTTCGTCGGGGTTCACACCTTTTGAAGGAGCTTTGCCAAAGAAATCTTCAACCATTTTCTGTATGGTTGGAATACGTGTTGAACCACCCACCAATATTACTTCATCAATATCGGCAGCTTTTAAATTAGCATCTGATAATGCTTGGCGACAAGGCTCGATGGTTGATCTGAACAAATCGTCGTTGAGTTGTTCGAATTTGGCACGGGTAAGTTTGCGAACCAAATGCTTTGGAACACCGTCTACAGAGGTAATATATGGTAAGTTAATATCCGTTTCGGCTGAACTCGAAAGTTCGATTTTAGCTTTCTCGGAAGCTTCTTTCAAACGTTGCAAAGCCATGGGGTCTTTGCGCAAATCGATGTTTTCTTCGGCTTTAAATTCTTCAGCTAACCATTCAATCACCCTGTGGTCGAAATCATCGCCACCCAAATGGGTATCACCATTGGTTGATTTTACTTCGAAAACGCCTTCGCCCAATTCGAGAATAGAAATATCGAAAGTACCACCACCCAAGTCGTACACAGCTATTTTCATATCCTTGTGTTTTTTGTCGAGGCCATAAGCCAAGGCAGCTGCAGTGGGTTCGTTAATAATACGTTTTACATTTAAGCCTGCAATTTCGCCGGCTTCTTTTGTTGCCTGTCGTTGCGAATCGCTGAAATAGGCCGGTACGGTGATAACGGCATCGGTTACTTCCGTTCCCAGATAATCTTCGGCAGTTTTTTTCATTTTTTGAAGTACCATAGCCGAAATTTCCTGAGGTGTGTACATGCGGTCATCAATTTTTACACGGGCAGTATTGTTTTCGCCTTTTACTACTTTATATGGTACGCGTTGAATTTCTTTGGTAACGCGGTCGTAGGTTTCGCCCATGAAACGTTTGATAGAATAAACAGTGTTGCCCGGGTTGGTAATGGCCTGACGCTTGGCGGGGTCGCCGGTTTTGCGTTCGCCATTTGCTGTAAATGCTACAATTGATGGTGTTGTTCTTTTTCCTTCACTATTCGGAATTACAACGGGTTCGTTGCCTTCCATAACTGCCACGCAAGAGTTGGTGGTTCCTAAATCGATTCCAATAATTTTTCCCATGTTGATTTATTTTCTGTTTTACGTTTTTTTTTGTAATGCTAGTGCCATCTCTCAACCATTATGCCAATACACAAAAACCCATTTTGCCTTAGAAATATTGGCATGAAACCGTTAAGCGGAAACAAAAGTTGTCATATTTTATGACAAAAAGACAGTGTTTATAATTTCAGAAATCAGATTTATGAATGCTTTTGTTGCTCGCTAATTCAGCAGGTAAACTACAACTAATTTGCTGTGATCATTTGGTTTGGGTAATGAGTAGCATTAATTTCTCTAGCTTCTGCTTCAAAATGGCATTTGAACAAGTGTAGTTGTTAATGATGATGGCAAAAGCAACATCTTTTTTACCAGCATTTTTCACGTAACCTGCGTAGGATTTAATCTTTTCCATATTGCCAGTTTTGGCTTTCATATTGTTTTCGGCAATTGTGCCGTTTAATAGGGATGCCATTCCGCCCGATTTGCCTGCCACCGGCAAGGTTTTTTCGAAACTTGAGAACGATTTATCTGTCTTCAACATTTTGAGTATTTGGGCCAACTGCCGTGTGCTGATTTTGTTTTTGCGCGACAAACCACAGCCGTCTTCCATAACAAACCCGTCCAAATTGATACCGTTATTTATATAGAAGTTGCGAATGGTACTAATGCCTGCACTGAGTGAACCTTGGTTTTGTTTGGCAACTCCTATGGCTTTCAGCATGGCTTCAGCAAACAGGTTCACGCTTTTGAGATTGGTTGGAACCGCCATATCGGCAAGCGGAGGTGAGAAGTGTTCAAACAACATTATACGTTTGTTGGTATCGGACTTGCCTTGCAATTGCATTTCACGCAAAGTGGTATAAGAACTGTCGATGGTAAGGCCTTTTTGACAGACATATTTATAAAACATTTGTGCCAAAAATACTGGAGGGTCGGGAATAGAACCATCCACATCAAAATTCTTTCGCCCCACGGGAACAGTGCCTTCTAAAATACGTTGGTAAGTGTAAGGCGCTCCGAAAATAATAACGTTATCACCCGAGCCGTTAGTGCCTGTTGTGACATGATTGGTGAAGTTAATTTCGGACATGACAGGTTCAATGCTTGTCAGTTTGGCAGGTTCGCCAACGGTTTTGCCTGCATCGAAATACAATCGATAGGAGTTTTCGTTTACATTTAAACCCCATGCACCGGAAGCATAATAGTTGCCAATATCTTCCCACGACCAGCTGCCTGCCATGGGATTATCTTCGAAAATGGATGCATCGGCAATAATTTTCCCCGAGATATGCCGTATATTATGCTGTTTCAGTTGAAGGTAAAAATCGCTGAATATGCTGTCGGTCGACACTATTTTACCAAAACGGGCAGAACCTATGGTGGGGTCGCCACTGCCTGCAATAAAAAGGTTGCCATGCAGGGTTCCATTGGAGTCGATGGTACCGGTGTATTGCAGCTGGGTGGAGAAGGTAAATGTGGGTCCCAATATGGATAGCGCGGCTCCGGTGGTAACAATTTTCATGACCGAAGCGGGTTCCAAACCCATATCGGCATTGTATTCGGCCAAAGTAGTGCCTGTGCCAACATCCATAACAATCACGCTCCAGGCCGCATGTTTGAGGTCGGCATCGTTTTTTAAAAGGTCTATTTCGTTTTTGAGTTGTAGGGTGGCATCTATTGTTTGACTTTGTGCTTTCATTAAATTGGTGCAGCCAAAAAGTATCAGAACAAAAAGAAAAACCAATAATTTTAACGTTGTGGTTTTTAACATGGGTAATTTTTTACAAATTTATTCGATTTTCTTATTAAAATGCATTTTTGGTCATTTTGTCAGTGTGTTATTTATTGGCACAGCCTTTGAGAAGTGGCGGTGTAAATTAAAAATTTTTGAAGTTATGCAAAAAGGTAAGATTAACGTACAAACAGAAAACATTTTTCCGATTATTAAAAAGTTCCTGTATTCTGATCACGATATTTTTCTGAGGGAACTTATTTCTAATGCTATTGATGCTACGCAAAAGCTTAAGGTGCTTTCGTCCTTGGGCAAAACTGATGTGGAACTGGGCGATGTGACCATACAAGTAACATTGGACGAAAAGAAAAAAACACTGAGCGTGAAAGACCGCGGTATTGGTATGAGTGCTGAAGAACTGGACAAATATATCAATCAAATAGCCCTTTCGAGTGCCGAAGAGTTTGTGAAAACGTATATGGGCAAATCCGATACCGACAAACAGGCTTTGATAGGACATTTTGGATTAGGATTTTATTCGGCTTTTATGGTTTCGAAAAAAGTGGAGATTCGCACCAAAACTTATCGCAACGACGAAAACTCTGGTGCGGTCAAGTGGGTATGCGATGGTAGCCCCGACTACACTATGACCGATATAAAGAATTTGGACCGCGGTACCGAAATAATTTTACATCTTTCTGACGATTCGGCAGAATATGCGCAGGAATCGAAAATACTGGAGATATTAAAAAAATATTGTAAGTTTTTGCCGGTACCCATACAATTCGGCATGCAAAAATCATGGGAAACCGTGGAAGGCGAAAAAGACAAAGATGGAAACGAAAAACGTGTGGAAGTTGAAAAACCACGCCTGATCAACAATACAATTCCGGCCTGGACCAAGAAACCTGCCGACTTGAAAAACGAAGACTACATGGAGTTTTATCACGAATTGTATCCGATGAATTTTGAGGACCCCATGTTTTATATTCATCTGAATGTGGACTATCCGTTCAAACTCACAGGTATTTTATATTTCCCAAAAATAAAACGAAACTTCGAAGTGCAACGCGATAAAATTCAGTTGTATTGCAATCAAGTGTTTGTTACCGACTCGGTGGAAGGGATTGTGCCCGATTTTTTAACTTTGATGCATGGCGTGATTGATTCGCCCGACATACCCCTGAATGTTTCGAGGTCGTATTTGCAAAGCGACCCGAATGTGAAGAAAATTTCGTCGCATATTTCGAAAAAAGTGGCCGATAAACTCGAAGAGCTGTTTAAAAACAATCGCGAAGAATTTGATAAAAAATGGGACGATTTGAAAGTGTTTATTGTTTACGGCATGGTATCCGACGATAAGTTTTTTGAACGTGCCGAAAAATTCTGTCTGTTTAAAAATACCGACAACAAGTACTTTACCTTTGAAGAATACAAAGCTCATATTGAACCGCTGCAAACCGATAAGGATAAAAAACTTATTCACCTGTATGCTACCGACAAAGACGAACAGCATAGTTTTATAATAACTGCCAACGAACGCGGCTACGATGTGTTGCTGATGGATAGTCCTATCGATATGCATTTTATTAATATGTTGGAGCAGAAGTTCGAAAAATCGGGGTTTGCACGAGTTGATTCGGATACCATCGACAAAATTGTTAACAAGGAAGAAGCCCCATCAACCAAACTAACTGATGACGAAAAAACCAATTTGAAAGGTATTTTGGAACGCAATGTACCCAAAGAAAAATATCATATAGTATTTGAATCGCTCACAGCCGACGAAATGCCGATGATGATTGTGCAGCCCGAGTTTATGCGCCGCATGAAAGATATGGCAGTCATGGGTGGTGGCATGCCGTGGGCCGGAAATATGCCCGACAGCTACAACCTGATTGTGAATGCAAACAACGATTTGATGCTAACCATACTGAACGAAACCAACGAAACCCGCCAAAACGAGTTGGTGACTCAGTTTTTTGATTTGGCACGCTTGTCGCAAAACCTGCTGAAAGGCGAAGAGCTTACCGGTTTTATTAAAAGAAGCATAGCACTTATAAAATAGCCTTGGCTACCTTTAGTTATGAAATGCAACTCTGAAAAGGCTTGCATTTTTTATTGTTAGCTGGGCCATGCCGTAATAGTTTAAGCATTTGACCCTTTGGGTTAGACGAGTTGCCATGCAATTGCACACCTGCTTTACTTTGTTTTTATACCTGTTGTTACTATATTTCTAATCGGTTACTTTACACCCCGTATAGCCCACTTTCTGGCAAAAATCACTCAAACTTCATTCAGGTTTGTTTGCTATCGCGAAAGGTAAATTCACTCAAAATGCAGCAATATTACCTCTACATAAAAGAAGCATGTATAATTAATATGATGTAAACAATGTTTAAAGTAAAGATAGCTATACACCTGGAAGACCTTTTAAAAATTTATTCTACTAATCGGACAAACCTCAAATGAAGGGAGTACAATTTTCACAAACAGGCATAATAATACACTAGTCGGAAGTTCGATTAAACTATATAAAGTGATGCAAATTTATCTCAAATTTGCATTGTCAATAAACCTGGTATGCTTAAAAGTATAGGGTCTCGCAATAAAGGGCAGTTGAAGGGAAGGTTCTTATACTTGGTGAAGTGCCTGATCCAAATCAGCAATTAATTCGTTTGGGTCTTCTAATTCCACATACATGCGGACGAGGTTTGCGGGTGGCAGTTTGTTGTTGTTCATTGAATCGTAGAGCACCGAAGCGGGAAACACTAGCGACTCGTAGCCGCCCCACGAACAAGCCAGCAAAAAGCAGTGCAAGGCATCGCAAAACGCATCAACTCGGGATATGCTTTGGGTGCGCAGGACGAAAGAAAACAAGCCGCCGGCACCTTTCATTTGCGAACGAGCCAACTTGCCTTGTGCAAACCCGGTGGCAAAAGGCCACATAACAGTTTGGATTTTGGGATGCGATTGCAGAAAACCCACGATTTGGGCTGTGGATTGCGATATGTGCCTGAGGCGAACGGGCAAGGTGCGCAAACCGCGTAGCAATAGCCAAGCGTTGTCGGGCGTGATGATGCCGCCAAAGGTGAGGTATTCGGTTTCGAAAATTTGGCGTATGTGATGGGATGATGCACAAATAGCCCCGGCGATGAGGTCGGAATGGCCGCCCAGGTATTTAGAGGCGGAGTGCACGATCATGTCGATGCCCATAGCGGCGGGGTTTTGATACAGGGGGGTTGCATAGCTATTGTCGATAATGGTGGTGATACCAAGTGGTTTTGCCAATTGTGCCACGGCGCGAATGTCTTGCAGCTCCATGAAAAAGGAAGTAGGGCTTTCCAGATAAATGAGTTTGGTGTTGGGGCGAAGTGCGTTTCGGAAGTTTTGAATTTGATTGCCATCGACCATAGTGACTTGCACATTGAAACGCCGCAGGAGGGTGTTGAACAGGGTGTGGGTCCAGCTATAGCAGTTGTAAACACAAATAGCATGGTCGCCAGCTGATAGCACCGAAAACACTGCGGCCGAAATGGCGGCGCAACCGCTGGACGTGATGAGGGCATCTTGGGTTTGTTCTAATGCGGCGAGTTTTTTGCGCAGCATGGTTACGGTGGGATTGTTGCCGCGGGTATAAAAAGGTACTTCGAACTCGTTGTGAATGTTGGCGCGCATTTGGGCCACCAATGGAAAGCAAAAGTTAGAGGTTTTGATGATGGGTGGTGCTACGGCATTGAAATATTGGTTTCGGTTTTCGCCCAATTGGTTTATGATTTCGGAAATAGTCATGATGTTGAATTTCGTGAAAAAACGGAAATTCAAAAGTAGCAAATTAATTTAAAACCATAAGTACCTTTTACCAAAGCGGGGAATATTATTTGCTAAATGCAGCGAGTTTTTTGTACAATTCTTTTTCTTCGGGCGAGATGTTTTTGGGCACGCGGATAACCACTTTTACATACAGGCTGCCTTTCAGTTTGGGGTTATCATAATTTGGCATGCCAAGGCCTTTCACACGCAGGGTTTTGCCGTTGTCGGTTTCGGGTGGAATGGTGATCGCTATTTGCCCACCGAGGGTAGGCACATTGATTTTGCCTCCCAACACGGCTGTCGAAATATCAATAGGTACTTTGCAATACACATCGTTGTGGGTGAGTGAAAAAACCGCGTGGGGCAATACTTGAATGGTAACATACAAATCGCCAGGAGAGGCATTGCGCGATGATTTTTTTCCTTTGCCCGTAATCTTTAATATTTGCCCATCGCACGATCCAGGTTTAATGGTGAGGCGTATTTTTTCGTCGCCCAAGTCGATAATTTTTTGCACACCACGGGCAGCTTCTTCCAATGTGATTGGGATTTGCGTTTTTAGATTGGTGCCTTTCTTTGGTACGCTGGCGTAGGGTTCGTCGTCTTGCTGGTTGTAGTTGCCACCAAAAAACATGTTGAAGAAATCGGAAAAGCCGCCTTTGCTGCCAAACAAATCGTTGATATTGCCGGAGTATTGCTGATTAGCATTACCGCTACCATATTGTGCATACTGACGCGAATAGTTTTGCCCAGGTTGCTTATTGCTTTGATATTGATTCCAGTTGCTGCCCAGCTCGTCGTATTTTTTACGTTTCTCGGGGTCGGACAACACATCGTTGGCTTCGGCAATTTCTTTAAACTTTTCTTCCGATTGCTTGTTGCCTTTATTTTTGTCGGGATGGTGTTTTATGGCTAGCTTGCGATAGGCTTTTTTGATGACATCGGCCGTGGCATTTTTATCCACACCCAGTATTTTATAATAATCTTTGTAATCCATGAATAAGTTTTTCCTTTTGACTGCTAAAGGCAGGCTTCAACTTCTGTACCATTTGCAGGTTTTATGACACATTTGCAGGTTTGCATCATTCGCTGTATCATTTTATTTGTGCAATTAAATATTTAGGTATTTATTTGCCTAATTAAAAAAGTTGTTTAAATTTGTAAAAAAATTACGGTCTTATGACGAAAAAATGGCTTCTGATTATATTCATTTTGTTGGCAAATGCAATGCAAATAAATTGTCAGACTGTTGATGAGTTGTTTGTTAGTGCCTTTACGAAATACAGAAGTCAGGATTTTTCCGGAGCTATTGTCGATTATACCAAAACACTTGCTCTGAAGGCCGACTATTCGGATGCGTATTTTAACCGCGCAATTTGTTACGAAATGCTCAACAAATATCAAAATGCCATTGCCGACTATACTGTAGTTTTGTTGTTAAATGCAAAAGATGAAAATACCTTGTTGAATCGCGGCATGGCGTATGCCAAAATCGGAAAAAACAAAAACGCCTTGAACGATTTTACGTTGGCATTGCAATACAAACCTGACTTTGCCAATGCCTATTATCAAAGGGCTTTAATATATGAGAATGCTGGAATGGACTCGGCAGCCATCAAAGATTTTACTGAATTTATTGTTTTAAATCCAAATAGTGTTATCGGCAACTTTGCCTTGGCAAAGCAATATGATGCCATGGAAGAATATGCCATGGCTATCATCATGTATTCGAAAGTAATTGCTATGGATTCAACTTACGTTAAAGCATATTTTAACCGAGCATATGATTACGATTTGATTAGCCAAACCGATAAAGCCATTGAAGATTATTGTAAAGTCATACAATTGGATGCTAAGAATACGGATGCCTTTTTTAATCGCGCTTATATTTATAATGATTTGACTGAATTTGATAAAGCCATTTGGGATTATACCCAAGTAATAGCATTGCAACCTCAAAGTGCCGATGCTTATTTTAACCGAGGTATGGCCAAAGTGCATGCCGGGCGCAAACAGGAAGCTTGCGACGATATTGTCAAAGCGGCCGAATTGGGCGACAGAATTGCCAAAAAATATTATATTGCAAATTGTAAATAATGGTCAGGAAAGTTTCAAATATTTTTCGGAATATTTTCTTTTTCTATTACAACGGATTTAGAAGTATGACCTATGGAAAAAAGTTGTGGACCATTATTTTAATTAAACTATTTATCATGTTTGTGATTTTAAAGATTTTTCTCTTCCCGAATTTTTTGAAGACTAATTTTGCAACAGATAAGGAGCGGAGCGATTATGTATTAGAGCAATTAACAAAAACTACGAACTAAATTTATACTTATGCTTGGAAACATTGATTTGACATTGGTAGATTGGTCGAGAGCACAATTTGCATTGACTGCTATTTACCATTGGTTTTTTGTCCCACTGACATTAGGCCTTGCTTTTTTGGTTGCCATTATGGAAACCATATATGTTCGAACTGGTAACGAAGAGTGGAAGAGACTCACGAAGTTTTGGATGAAACTCTTCGGAATTAACTTTGCCATTGGTGTTGCCACTGGTATTATTCTTGAGTTTGAGTTTGGCACCAACTGGTCGAACTACTCGTGGTTTGTTGGCGATATTTTTGGAGCGCCTCTTGCTATTGAAGGCATTATGGCATTTTTTATTGAATCAACTTTTATTGCGTTGATGTTTTTTGGATGGGACAAAATCAGTAAAAAGTGGCATCTAACATCCACTTGGCTTGTTGCTTTTGGTGCGAATTTGTCGGCCCTATGGATATTGGTGGCCAATTCGTGGATGCAATCGCCTGTGGGTATGCATTTCAATCCGGAAACAGCCCGATCGGAAATGCTTAATTTTTGGGAAATATTATTATCGCCTGTTGCAGTAAACAAATTTTTGCATACCATCACTTCAGCCTATGTGTTGGCTGCACTGTTCGTAATTTGTGTCAGTTCGTGGTATCTTTACAAAAAGCGCGAACATTGGTTGGCAAAACGCAGTATTATAATTGCAGCAGTATTCGGATTGATATCCTCCATAATGCTGGCTGTTACGGGTGATGGTTCAGCTTATATGGTGGCTCAAAAACAACCCATGAAATTGGCTGCTATGGAAGGTTTATATCAAGGGCAAAAAGGTGCCGACTTGGTAGTTTTTGGGATATTGAGATCGGATGCTGATAAAGATCAGGATGATAATTTTAATATGCGATTCGGAATTCCCAAAATGTTGTCAATTCTGGGTTATAGAAACAGTAACGCATTTGTGCCAGGTATAAAAGATTTGGTTGACGGAAATAAACAGGAAAATATTATGTCGGCTAGTGGAAAAATAGAAATGGGGAAAGTAGCCATTGCTGCTCTCGCCTCATTTAAAAAATATAAGAAACTTAATGATAATGTAAAAGCTGATTCTTCGCTGGTAGTATTTAATGATAATTTCAAATTCATGGGTTATGGCTATTTCAATAAACCAGGGGATATTGTACCCAATGTTCCGCTGACATTTTATAGTTTCAGAATCATGATACTATTGGGATGCTTCTTTATTTTACTATTTATAGTGGTATTGTTTTTTGCTTTGCGGAACAAACTTGAAAGCAAAAAACTGCTGCTATATGTTAGTATTATTTCGTTTCCACTAGCAATGATTGCATCGCAGTCCGGATGGATAGTAACTGAAGTGGGACGCCAACCGTGGGTTATTCAGGATTTGATGCCTACCTCGGTAGCCACCACACACATAAGTTCATCATCGGTGATGATCACGTTTGTATTATTTGCGGTATTATTTACGGCTTTATTAATTGCTGAAATCAAAATTATGATGAGTCAAATTAAAATAGGACCGAAAGGAGGCGACAATGTTTGAAACATATTCATATCTATTTTTACAACAATATTGGTGGGTTATAGGCTCATTGCTTGGTGGATTGCTTGTTTTTTTGATGTTTGTTCAAGGCGGACAAACATTATTCAATACCATTGCCAAAAATTCAGAAGAAAAAACCATGCTAGTGAATTCGATGGGCCGAAAGTGGGAGTTTACTTTTACCACCCTGGTTACATTTGGCGGTGCCATGTTTGCTGCTTTCCCGAAGTTTTATTCAACCAGTTTCGGTGGTGCTTATTGGGTTTGGATTGCCATATTGTTTTGTTTTATTATTCAGGCTGTTTCTTATGAGTTTCGTAGTAAACCAAAAAATTTTTTAGGCGCTAAGACCTACGACGCATTCCTTTACATAAATGGAAGTCTGGGTGTTTTTCTAGTAGGAGCTGCTGTAGCAACCTTTTTTACAGGTTCGAATTTTAAAATTAACGACTACAATCAGGTGGAATGGCAAATGGCCACACGTGGGTTGGAGGCTGTATTCAATATTCAAAATGTAGCACTTGGATTGGCTGTATTTTCATTGGCAAGAATATTGGGAGCCCAATACTTTATTAATAATATTGATGACGAAAATATTTATATAAGGTCGCGTAAACAGGTAATGTACAACTCTATTATTTTTTTGGTGTTTTTCCTCACATTTGTCGGCTTTCTATTGACGAATGCCGGTTATGCTTATAATCCACTCACCAAACAAGTAACCCTGGAAAGTTTTAAATATCTGCATAACTTTTTGCAAATGCCGATTGTATTAGGGCTCTTTATGGTGGGTGTTGTTTTCGTATTAGCCGGAATTTTTGTTACATTGTTTAAAACAAGCAAAAAGGGAATATGGTTTTCGGGCATAGGTACAGTATTAACTGTGTTTTCATTGTTTTTGGTTTCCGGATTAAATCATACATCATTTTACCCATCTACATTCGACATTCAAAGTTCATTAACCATTGAAAATAGTTCATCGAGCCAGTATACTTTAACTGCTATGAGCTACGTTTCACTATTCGTACCTGTAGTATTACTGTATATTTATCTTGCCTGGAAGGCGCTAGACAAAAGCAAAATAGATAAACACGAAATGAAAGATAACGAGCACATTTATTAATTTAATAACAAAACAATATGTACGAATCATTCACAGCTTCAGTAATATGGTATTTAAGTTGGCCGGTGCTTATATTTATTATGTATAAAGCCGTTCGCTTAGCACTTAACTATTTTGAGAAGAAACACACTAAAACCAACTAATTTATACAATTTATTATGGGGCGAATCGTAGGTCTTTCTGAAGCGGCTTCAATAGCAATTCATGTTACGGTATTAATTGCAAAATCAGGCGAGGTAAACATGAATGTTATCAGGCTATCGGAGTTAACAGGGGCTTCAAAAAACCACATAGCTAAAGTAATGCAACATTTGGTTAAATTTAACTTTGTAAGATCAACCCGTGGCCCGGCAGGAGGGTTTGTTCTGAATAAAGCACCGTCTGAGATTTCTTTATTAGATGTTTATGAGGCTGTTGAAGGAGATATGGCATTGGCTGATTGCCCCTTCGACAAGCAAATTTGCCCCTTTAATAAATGTTTAATGAATGGTATAGTCCATCGAATAACAGATGAGCTTAAAGAATATTTTAAGAATCAAAAAATTAGTGATCTGATTTAATTATTGTATTTATTTATAATTGTAATAAAAGGAATTTTAGTTAATCATTAGTGTTTTTGAGAAGATCCTTATACGGAATGTTGCCGGATTGCAGAAATATGCCACAAAATAGTTACTTCCGTTTACTCTTTTATATAAATTAGTATTGTTTACAACTAATATTTAACGAATTATAATTTAGAATGGAATTATTTTGTTACAGTTCAATTTTTATTTATATATTTGTGTACTTAAATACATAAATAAAAAAAGATTGTTTCAAATGAAACGGACAATCATAAAAATTGATAAAGATAAATGTACCGGTTGTGGGCATTGTGTGAGTGGATGCCACGAGGGAGCTTTACAGATTATAGATAAAAAGCGCGATTAATCAGCGAATTATTCTGCGATGGCTTGGGAGCATGCATTGGCGTGTGTCCCGAAGGTGCCATTATTCTTGAAGAGCGGGAAGCTGAAGCGTATAATGAAAATATAGTTATTGAACGTATTGCAAAAGAAGGACGAAATACTGTGTTGGCGCATTTGTGTCATCTTCGCGACCATAATGAACATGATTATGTAAAGCAAGCATTGCAATATTTAAACGATCAGGAAATCTATTCAGAAATTATAAATGAATTTAAAATGGAAAAAGAGAATAATCAAAACGAAAACCATCAATGCGGTTGTCTCGGTTCGAAAATGATGGATTTAAGACAAGATGAAACTACGAATGTAAACACAAATAATGTAGTCCAATCGCAATTACGTCAATGGCCTATTCAGCTGCATTTGGTAAACCCGGTTGCTCCGTATTTCAAAAATGCAGATGTTGTTATTGCTGCCGATTGTGTTGCATTTTCGTACGGTAACTTTCACAACGACTTTTTGAAAGGAAAATCCTTGGTAATCGCTTGCCCGAAATTGGATTCGACTTTGGAGGTTTATGTTGAAAAGATCAGACAGATGATTGAAGATGCAAAGGTTAACACCATTACGGTTATGATAATGGAAGTGCCTTGTTGTGGCGGATTGTTGCAAATGACAAAAACGGCTATGCTGAAATCAAACCGAAAAGTTCCAATTAAAATTATAGTAATTGGTATTAGCGGAAAAGTTGTTCATGAAGAATGGAATTAAAAACAGTTAATAACTACTAAAAAAAGGAGAATAATTTATGAGTATGTTTTGTTACCAATGCCAAGAAACAGCCAAGGGCACAGGATGCACTATTGGCGGTGTTTGTGGAAAAAAAGAAGATGTATCAAATTTGCAAGACATGTTGATTCATGTTTTGAAAGGTGTTTCGTTGTTCAGTAGTAAGGCCAGAATTGCCGGATATAAGGATACGAAACTAGATCGGTTTGTAATGGAGAGTTTATTCATGACCATTACAAATGCTAACTTCGATAAAAATGTATTTTACGACAGAATTCAAAAGGCTATCACTCTTCGCAATTCAATTAAAAGTATCTGCCTAGCAAAATGTATTGATATTTCTGAAATCGTGCACGACTCGGCAGTTTGGACTGCAAGTCAGAATAGTGATATTGATAAAAAATCAACTACAGTTGGGATTCTTTCGTACGAAAATGAAGATATTCGGTCGTTAGTGCATCTAGTATTGTTTGGAATTAAAGGTATTGCAGCTTATGGGGAACATGCTTCGAATCTGGGTTTTGAAAAAGATGAGATTTCTGCATTTATTCAACACGGATTGGCTGAAATTACGAGAATTGATTTAACTGTAGATTATTTGGTTTCATTAGTTTTGGAATGTGGAAAATTTGGAGTTGATGTTATGTCATTGCTTGATACTGCCAATACTTCCCGATATGGAAATCCGGAAATTACAAAAGTAGACATTGGAGTTAAAAACAATCCTGGAATTATAATTAGTGGGCATGATTTGCGCGATTTGGAGGATTTGCTTGATCAAACAGAGGGTAGCGGCGTGGATGTTTATACACATAGCGAAATGTTGCCAGCTCATTATTATCCGTTTTTCAAAAAGTATACCTGCTTTGCCGGAAATTATGGAAATGCGTGGTGGAAGCAGCGCGAAGAATTCGAAACGTTTAACGGTCCCATTTTATTTACCACAAATTGTTTGGTACCACCGCATGCAAATGCAGGCTACCATGACAAAGTTTTTACAACCGGTGCGGCAGGCTTCAATGGGTTTAAACATATAGCCGATAGGCCTACTGATGGTAAAAAAGATTTTTCGGAGATTATAGCGTTAGCAAAAACATGTAAACCACCTGTTGAAATAGAGAAAGGCGAAATTGTTGGTGGGTTTGCTCATGCACAAGTAATAGCCTTGGCCGACCAGGTTGTAGATGCTGTAAAAAGTGGTGCCATTCGGAAATTTGTTGTAATGGCAGGATGCGATGGAAGAATGCAAGATAGAAATTATTATACACAATTTGCTGAACAACTTCCAAAAGATACTATAATACTTACGGCAGGTTGTGCAAAATACCGCTATAACAAACTGCAATTAGGAGATATTAATGGTATTCCAAGAGTTCTGGATGCAGGACAATGTAATGATTCATATTCGTTGGCAGTAATTGCTCTTAAACTTAAAGAAGTATTTCAATTGAATAATATTAATGAACTTCCTATAGTATATAACATTGCATGGTACGAGCAAAAGGCTGTGATTGTGCTATTAGCCTTACTTTATTTGGGTGTAAAGAACATTCATTTGGGGCCAACACTTCCCGCATTTTTATCACCAAATGTTGCAAAAGTACTAATCGAGAATTTTAATATTGGTGGCATTACAACCCCCGACGAAGATATCAAGGCTTTACTAAACTAAACTAAAAATCTGACTTTATACTTGATTTGGATGCGGGGTGAGCCCCGCATTTTTTGTCATACATACTCTAAGCGTGAAATCAATGTGTCATAAAATAATTGGATGATGATTACAATTTGTATTAAATTTCTTTAAAAACCATTTTTGCATTGAATATATTTATAAATTAGCGCAGTTTTCTTTACTTAAAAAAACTTATTATATGTTAAACATTGATTGGAAAAACTTGCCTTTCGGTTATTTGAAAACCGATTATAATGTTCGTTGTTATTGGCGTAACGGACAATGGGGCGAACTGGAAGTATCCTCTTCAGAAACAGTAAATATTCATATCGCCGCTACTTGTTTACACTACGGGCAAGAAGCTTTTGAAGGGTTAAAGGCCTTTCGTTGTATAGATGGCAAAGTTCGCGTTTTTCGTTGGGAAGAAAACGCAAAACGACTTAGAAAATCTGCTGATGGCATTTTGATGAAAGCAGTTCCCGATACTTTATTTAAAGAAGCGATGGAACTTGCCGTTAAATTAAACATGGATTTTGTTCCACCTCAGGAAACCGGTTCTTCACTTTATATTCGTCCTTTGTTAATTGGTTCAGGAGCTAAAGTTGGTGTTCAACCTGCTGATGAATATTTGTTTATGATTTTTGTTACACCAGTTGGGCCGTATTTTAAAGAAGGATTTAAGCCTGTAAACGTTCAGATTATTCGAGATTACGATCGTGCTGCTCCATTGGGAACCGGGCATATTAAGGTGGGTGGAAATTATGCTGCAAGTTTGATTGCTGGTGAACGAGCTCATCATGAAGGGTATTCAACTGCCATTTTTCTCGATGCTCACGAAAAGAAGTTTATTGATGAAGCCGGACCCGCAAATTTCTTTGCTATAAAAGGGAATACCTATATCACACCACAATCAAAATCGATACTCCCTTCAATAACCAATATGAGTTTACGTGTATTGGCTGAAGATATGGGGATGAAAGTCGAATTACGATCGATTACGGTTGACGAATTGGCCGATTTTGATGAAGTTGGTGCATGTGGAACTGCAGCAGTTATTTCACCTATTAAGAAAATTCAGGATCGTGATACCGGCAAAGTATATGAATACTGCAAGGATGGTAATGCAGGTCCTGTTTCAACAAAATTGTATAATCGTTTACGAGCTATTCAATCAGGTGAGGAACCTGATAAGTTTGGGTGGACTCATGTTATTGGTGAGTAAAAAAAAGGCTGTTGGAATTAATCAACAGCCTTTTTTGTGTTTTTTAAAGATGGTTTTATTTTTTGAGCAACATACACCCCGACGAATAACCTCCTCCAAAAACTGTGACTACTGCCAGGTTGTCCTTTTGAAGTTTATCCCAGGTTTGTGAAAGAGCTATTGCAGAACTTGCACTACCTGTGTTGCCCAAATATTCGATATTGGTAACAACCGATCCATTGTGCAGACCCAATAGGTCGCCTACTTTGTTGATGATACGCATATTCGCCTGATGAGGAATGAGGTAGGTGAGATCTTTTATTGTAAAACCATTATGTTCTAATATGCTTTGCGTATTTGACGACATGAGTTTGCTGGCATTTATAAATACATCTTTACCATCGCCCATCTGAATCCGATCTTCTAAAGGACGCAAATTAACAGCATGCATTGCTTTTGCAAAATGAGCATATCCTCTGGTTTCAATTTCAATAACTTCTACATCAAATTCTGTAAACCTTTCTTTGGTTACGCTCATAGCTGCAGCACCATCGCCCCATAAAAATCCGGAATAGGTGTTATTCTCATCATTATATATAGTATTGTGTTCAGAAACAACCACCAAAGCTTTACTGGCTTTATTCATAGCAAAATAGCCTTCTACAATTTCCATTGCATTGACAAAGGATGAACAAGCTGTTGAAACTGAAACAACTTGTGCATTTTCAATTTTAAAAAAATGTTGTAGCTGATGTGCAAGTGTTGCAACGGTATCGTGTGGCGAATAGGTAGCACCCACTATCAAATCCACATCTTTTATATCAAATGGAATTTTATGTTGCAATAGTTCAGCAGCTTTAACACTCATAGTGTTTGTGTTTTCACCGACACCCGTAACACGGCGTTGCTTGATTCCTGATTTCTTAAAAATGTCATCTTCTGTCAAACCAATAAGTTTCGAAAAGTGCTCATTTGTCAGAATCTGTTCGGGTAAATAGTGTGCTATTGAATTAATGAACATGGTTTATTTTTTTATTGTTAGTATAAGCATTTCAGTTATTACGTTTTTCCGTTCTTGCATAAATTGTTTAAAAGTATCTTCACTCATTTTGTTTTTTTCCATAATCACCTGCTTGATAGTGAAAGGAAATGTTATGAGTGAAAGCATATTGATAAAAAATTGTGTTGGGTCAGTTCCTTTTATGTTTCCTTTTCGGACTTCCTCCGAAAATTGTTTAGAAAAATTTCCTGTATTGTAAAGACTTTGAAAAATTTTCATCTTTGTAATTTTATCAGGATTACGATGCAAAACCGAAAGTACAAAATAAGTGAGTTTCGGGTTTTCCAGAAGTATATCTATGTATTCTTCAACGTATAACTTAATTTTTTCTTCAATAGGCAGTGGCGAACTTAAAATGCTGTTTAATTCAGGTGTGTATTTGCCTAACAAACTTGAAAAAATTGAATTGAACAGATTTTCTTTACTACGGAAATAATAATTTAACAGGGCAATATTAATTTTAGCTTTAACGGATATCTCGCGGATACTCGTACGTTCAAATCCTTTTTCGAGGAAGAGCCCCAATGCTGTTTTCTTTATTTTGTCTTCCGTTGTCATTTTGAGTTTGCAAATGTAAACAATAATTTTAAACAAATGTTTAAAACGGGGTTTAATTATTTTGCATAATCTCACTAATACCAATATATACAGATGATTAAATGAAGGAAAAGTTGTGACATTTTTTCTAAATTAAAAACTAAAAAGTTAAAACTAAACGATTTAGAAAACAGCCTTATTTTCTGAATAATTTACCTTGCCATGTATTGCGCAATTTCATTTGGTTTTCAATCTTTACCAATACCTGATCGGTACGTATTAATCCCCATGAACTGTGGGTTAAGAATCGTGGGGGGACTTCGCCCGATAAGCGCTCAATTATAATATCAGGATGCAAAAGTTCAAGAAAATCCATAATGAAATCAATATACTCGTCCAAACCAAATAAATGGAAACTTTTGGGGTTGGTTTTAAACTCAGATTCCATTGTTGTGTTTTTCAAAATCTGAAGTTGGTGAAGCTTAAGGCTGTTAATTGGCAATGCAGATAAAATGGCAGCTTCAGCCAACATTTGTAAACGACTTTCGCCGGGCAGCCCAAATATTATATGTGCACCAACAAATAAATTTCGAGCGGCAGTTTGCCTGATGGCTTGTTTTGCCAATTCAAAACTATGTCCTCGGTTGATAGACGTTAAAGTGCGATTATAGCACGATTCAATACCATATTCAACCGAGACGAAATGTGTTTTTGCTATTTCGGCTAAAAAATCAAGTTTTTTATCATCAACACAATCGGGGCGAGTGCCTATCGAGATACCCGAAATCATGGGATGTGCAAGTGCTTCGCCATAGATTTTTTTTAATTTTTCCAACTCCTTATATGTGTTAGAGTAGGGTTGAAAATAGGCTATGTACTTTGTTGCGCGCCGATAACGCGTTTTATGAAAATCAATACCTTCATCAATTTGTTGCGTTATGTTTTTTTCGGGTTGGCAGTAGGAAGGATTAAAAGCGTCGTTGCAGCAATAGGTACATCCGTTTCTCGCAATAGTTCCATCGCGGTTCGGACAAGTAAAACCGGCATCAATGCTGAGTTTTTGCAAACGGGTGCCATAGGTTTTTAGGCAATAAGCCGCAAAAGTATTGAATCTTCGGTTATTGAACATTTCCGGTGCGAACATGCTTAAATGCTATATTTCACCATGACAAATTTGCCGTCAGTGATGGAAATTTCGGGTATCGAAATTCGTTTTGAATTGAATGAAAATATTCCCGAAATTCTTTGATTAATTTTATCAATAGTTGTCAGATTCAAGCTGCCTTTTATTCCGTAATAGATTTCATCTGTTGTGGATATTGAATTGGGTTTCCACAAAGCATCAAACTCATGTAGGCTTAGCGAATCGTTCAGTGCATAATTTCCTGTTATCGTATCATGAATTTGAATGTTGAGCAGGTCGCCCGAGCTTGCCACTCCGGTGATATTATATCCGCTGCCTGATTTCACACTCATCTGGTTCACCGACATCCAAGGTGTGGTATTGCTCATAGCGGTTATTGTACCACCTTTCATTCCCGATAAAAACGTGGTTTGTGTTTTGCCCAAGGTATAGTCAAGGTTGGTGAACACACCACTTGTAAAATTTTTATAATATAGCTGTGTTGAATTCGCTGTGAAATGAAATGTACCGTAAAGATATTTTAAATTTACGTCGATTTGCGAAAGGTTCAAGCTGCCGCTTTTTGCCGAGTAAACTATTTCGTTTGCCGTGCCAATGCCGCTTTTATAGGTTGCAGTAAATTCAAACACGCTATTACCAACATCCAAGGTAAAAGTTTGGGGCATGCTGCCATGAATCACCATACTAAGTTCTTCATTGGGCTTGGTTGCCGTAATCGTATACGCACCGCTGCTATAAACAGCAGAGAAATCGGAGGCAGTCCAAACGCTGCCGTTCAACGAAAAAGTTACACAGGGAACAACAGGTGTAACCTGATTATCATCATTCTTTTTGCACGAAGCTGCAAGTAAAATAGAAAGCACTACCAATACAACTAGTTTTTTCATGATTCCCTATTTCTAACTTAACTCTTCAATGATTTCAATATAATTCACATTACGTTTGCCAAGTTCTATTAGTAGATATTCTACGCAATCGGGGTATTGACCAATATATTCCGGAACCGACAAACCTTTTTTGGTATACAATCCGTTTGCAATCATTCGCAGTGCACAAGTAGCCGTATAGCCTGTGGTACGTGCCATCGAATGGGTATGTGTTTCTTCGTCATAGCGGTCGAGGAGGTCGTAAGTATAGCGAAGTTTTTTATTGTTTTTTGTTCCTTCAACAATCACTTTCATTATAGTAAGGTCTCGCTCACCGGGTTTTAGTTCCCATAGCGGAAACAGCAACTTGGCAGTTATATCCATGGGTTTTACTTTCACACCATTTACATCAATTTCGTTCTGACTAAAGAAACCTGTTTCGCGCAGCACTTTTACCAAAGCCACATGCCCCGGGTAACGTAAGGTTTTTTCTTTGATGTTTGCTGCTTTAATGGTTTTCCCTAGCGACCGTATACCATCGCTATTGAACGATTCCAAGGTTCCAATGCCTGGAAAGTTCAATAATTCTGTATCCGATAGTGCTTCGCGTGTAATTTCTTTGAAATTTTCGATATAGCGAGCCGGTCGTGTATATTCTTCCACCACATCGATAGGAGAAAAACCGGCTTTATATTCATACGGATATTCACGTATTTCGGGCAAGCCACCCACGTAGGTGAGCGAAGTTTCAGTTTCGTCGAGCAAATGGGCCACATAGCCTGTCAATATATGCATCATACCCGGAGCCACCCCGCAATCCATAATTGCAATCACATTGTTTTTCAGTGCCAGTTCGCTTAGTTCAAATGGGTCTTCGGGAAAAAAAGCAATATCAACAGTGTTTTTTTTAGCTTCAATTATTGCTTTCAATGTTTGAAATCCCATAAATCCGGGAACAGCGTTTATCACCATATCATACCCTGCAACGAGCTTCTTTACGGTTTGGGGATTCGACAAATCCTGCATAATAGTTGTGATGCCAAATTTGTTTAAACGTGCAAACGATTTATTACTAATATCGGCTATGGCAACTTCAAATTTACCATCTTTTGCCAAATCTATAGCCATAGGCCCACCAACCAAACCAGCTCCCAAAACAATAACTTTCATACTTTTTTTTATGTAAAAGTAGTAAAAAATCGGAAAAGTATGCTGCAAAATTCTGACATTTACATTTGATATTTTATTTTTGCAGGAAGAAATTTCTAAAAATAAAAAGGGGATTATGACATACCATCCTCCCTTCACCAACCGAAAATCGCAACGATTAAACCATTATGATTATTCAAAGGATAATCTGTATTTTGTAACGTCATGCGTTAAAGACCGCGTTTGTTGTTTTGGCGAAATTGTTGGTAAAAAAATGAAATTGAACGATCACGGAAAAATTGCCGAAAAACAATGGTTTTGGTTGGGCCAACAATATTCGTATGTTGTTTTGCATGCATTTACGGTGATGCCCAATCATATTCATAGCATTATTGAAATTGATCATAATCGCGTTATCGATATTGTAGGGACAGGTCGCGACCTGTCCCTACAATACGATCCGTCCAAACGAAATGATCCGTCAAAAAAACAAAAAATAAAATCCCTGTCCGAATTGATGGGTGCATACAAAACAACCGTTTCGAAACAAATACATTTGTCGGGCGATAAACATTTTGCATGGCAACGTTCCTTTCACGATCATATCATTCGCAACCACAATGAATATCAGGCCATTTCTAATTATATCAATAACAACCCTGCAAAATGGAATGATGATATGTTTTTCAATTCCGATATTCCAACATTATAAAAAATAATTACAACACAACGATAACAAAAAAAACAGGAACCCATTTTCATGCATTCCTGTTTTTCAACATCCTTTGTGTTTTTTCTCATCTGATACCATACAGTATCGGTTTGCTTGCAGGCATCAGGCCTGCTTTTGTGAGCGGGCGAACCCTGAACCAACGCTTCGTATCGGGAGTGCCCGACAGATAGGTTTTGCGTTGCTTCGATACCCCTGCAAACAACCATGCACTGTCGCTTACGGGTAATTTATCATCTGCACTCACCTGCCAGAGATAACTTACTGCTTTCGGATATGCCACACATCCTATCAGGAATTCTCCGGGGCTCATGCCTGCCAGAATCCAGAAATCGTCGCGCTGCGACGCTTCAGGTTCTTTTGATAATTCAAAACCACTGCTGATGATGATGCCTTCATCATCATCAGCAGTGACATCAACATATTTGGCCAGTTTGCGCAATAGTTCGAGCAAACTTTTCTTCGAATTTTTCAGGTTCGAATGGTCAAGTTTACTTCCGCCTTGTGCAAGTGCGGCTTTATCTTCCACATCGTCGATGGCCGCCGTTACGTCGACCAGTTTCGGACTGGGAGTTGTGAAATTAGGATTACCGGTCATTTTGTCTACGACAGAACGACTAAATACTATCAGCTTGTCTACTGAGTAGCGAACAAAGCTGAAAATTAATTTTCTAAGTCTCATTTCTTAAAAAATTTAAGGGTTTATAAATAATATAACTAACACAAAGGATGTCCTTTTTTGAAATAAAAAACGGCAACAAGCACGTTGTCAATAAATAAGTAGTATAAGATTTGAATGTAATGCGGGCAGCATATATTGCTGCCAGCCAGTTAATAATGCCGTTTCTGGCAATGCAAACCAAAAACCAACGAATGCAAGCATGAAAACGTCGGAAAGTTGTTTGCAATGCTAAAATTAAGCTTGTAAAAAATGTTTTTGCGCTTAAATGAATTGAATTGCTGATAGTTTTGCTGCGAAAAATGCTACTGATGCTTTGTTTCGGCAGCGCGTGGATGAAAAACCTTGTATGTGAAACCCGAACCGGCATGATACACAAAATATTTTTTACTCTTTTTCGAAAAAAAAGTTTTTCGTTTAAAAACTTATATTTTCAGGGTAAAATCTATTTCATGTTTTGGTTCTTTTGGTTGATGTTGTTTGTGTGCTTAATTATAATAATAACGTTTCAGGAATTGTATTATTTTACAGAAGTATAAATTTTTTTGATTTTTTTTAAGAAATCGAAAAAAAATTATTTTAAAATAATCGTATTCATGTGAATTTGTTTAAATTTGGAGGGTGAATTGAAATATTTTTAATTTTGAGGAGTTAAACAATTAAATCGGACGTTTTTGAGAAGTGGATATATATCCAAGGCACTCCGATTATAAATCCGGGTAAACGAGGCGGATTAATAAAATTTGCATTTTCATGTTTGGAATAACACATAAACTTAATGATCCATCACTTTATCTTTTGCATGATATTGCAGAAGGACAATTATTCCGGGCGGAGGAAAATCTCGCTTTATGTACTTTAGACCAAGTTGAAAAAATCACCCTATTAAAAGATCAGATAGCGAATTATAAGAATGAAATAGCTGAATTTGAAAAGGAAGTTGCAAATCTAAAAAATGAAATGTTTCAATTTTCTTTAGAAGAACTATATTCTATGTATGGGCAATTCGAAAATAGGTTTGTTGGAATTGAATTTCATAAATTATCTGATTCTGCAAAAAAATTTGGTAGAAATATAGGAGGTATTATAGTCTACAAAAAATCTGAACGAGAAGAATTAGATAAAATAATTAATTCCGGAAATATATCAAGAACAGATGGTCTAGTCAAGATGGAAGTAACATCAAATTATAACATGTCAAAAGAGCAATATGATGAATTACTAAACAACGGGTTTAATTGCAGAGATATCTATCAAATTTCATCATCAAATATTCCTGTTCAAAAATCATTTAAGATAGAAGGATTAAAAGAAATACCTCATACACTAAATATCAACATTGATCCTACTGGAATAGAACCACTAAAAATATTTATGGGCCTTTGCACTCGAAGGATCAAAATGGGGAAAAAATTAATCCATAATGAATGGTGTAAATTGTATGGATACCTATTATATTATGAACCTGAAATTATAAAATCTGAGTCAATAACTAAAAAATTTATTGACAAGAATGGGAATAAAGATAGAAAAGTTAGATTTTATGAACTATTTGCAAAACTATTTAATAAAGACTTTAAAAAAGAAGAAGTATTAGAGTTTGGAGATTTGCTATTAGAAAGAAGCGAAAATAGAATTGAGATAATCAAAGATGAGATTAAAAAGTCAATGAATATTTCTACTGATGAATTTTCCAAAAAACATCCTATTATTTGGGAATCTATTCGAAGTAGTGCTGCTATTTTTGAGGAAGAATCATTAGAATATCTTGAAACAATAATTCCGATTTATTGGGATTTTAGAGGTTATTTACACATTTATTTAAGACATTGTGAAGAACTTCAAATTGAAGGACACTTTGAAAATAAAACTAAATTTCAGTATAATCAAAAGGATATTAGAAATGTTTTAGAAATTGCAATTCGCAAACTCTATAAAAGTATTAATGCCCGCCTTTCATCTGGTAAAGATTTTAGGATATATGGGGATCAATCACTTTATTTTAATGGGAATTATTATGCTTTAAGAATTGAACCCGATGGAAGAATAGATTCATTTTTTCCGTATGAAATAAAATAAACTACATTTTACTTAAAGTTGTTTTACAAAGAAACAATAACCTAAAAGAGAAAATGAATAAACACTAAATAATAAGCTAATGAAAAAACTAATTATCCTCTGTGTATTATCCGTTATGATGTCATGCGGAGTAAGTACTTATTATCAGATATATAAAGCGACTCCTGAAGGAGGAGTTTTGACAAAAGAGTATGTTCAGTTTGAAGATAATAACTGTATAGTTAATTATGATTTGTGGTCCAATGGCGGTTACATAGACTTTTATGTTTTTAATAAGACCGACAATGATCTTACAGTTGATTTGACAAAATCTTTTTTTGCTATGAATGGCGAATCTGTTCAGTATTTTCAAAACAGGGTATTCTCAAATTCCACTAATTATGGAACAACAGTAAGCAAATCATACTATTCCAATAGTTACTGGTCAAAGAGTGTATCAAAACTTTCAGCAACCAGTTCTTCGATTTCTTACAATGAAAAACCGGAACTTATAATTCCTCCTAAAACAAGATCGAATATCTCCATTTACAACGTTACAGATGAGCGTTATATTAATTGTGATTTGGCAGACTTTCCATCAAGTAGGGATAATGAGGTTCTAAAATTTGATAAAACGAATAGCCCATTCATATTTAACAATATTATCACTTACTCTGCAAATGGAATGGTTAACCGGTTTGACAATAAATTCTATGTTTCTGAAATAGCAAATTATTCATCATCAAATGTAAAAGTATTAATTAGTGTTACAGAATGTGGAAAGCATTTAGAATATCCTTATTCGGCATTTAAAGATGTATCTCCTGATAAATTTTACATTAAATACACGAATCAGTAAAGCCAGTTCTCCCCACTCACTGTAATTTATAATCACAGTACGATAAAACCAAAAGAGTAAAAGGATGTCTGAACCGGGATTTAAGCAGATGAACAATGTCATAACAGGAATTAAGCAGATTAAGCAGATTACTCAGATGCCAGGTATTATGAAAACTCCTTCTGCGTAATCCATTAATCTGATAAATCGTGGTTCAGACAATGATTTCAAATACCTTATAAACATGATAACCGAGGAATACAAATATAAAGAAATAACCGGACGCATAATAGGTGCGGCAATGCGGGTTCATAAAGAACTTGGTAATGGTTTTCAGGAGGTAATTTACCAACGTGCTCTGGAACTGGAATTACCTTTTTTTGATTTGAAATTTGAACGCGAATACGAAATGCCCATTTATTACCGTAATCAACAGATTGGAAGTCGCAGGGTTGATTTTCTGGTTGAAGAATTGGTTTCAGTAGAGCTGAAAGCCATAATTAAACTCGAAGATGTACATCTGGCTCAGGCCATAAATTATTTGGAAGCTTATAATATTGAAGTGGGATTATTAATTAATTTTGGAAGCAAGAGTATAGAAATAAAACGGCTGGTCAATACAAAGTTCGTTCTGCGTAATCCTTTAATCTGATGAATCGTGGTTCAGACAAAGGATGCTAAGATGTCAGAACCGGGATGAAGCAGATTAATCAGATTGAGCAGATTATTAAAAAGAGAAAAAGAATAAAAGCTTAAAAAAAGTGTGAAGTATTGATGCGACTGTTAAAATAATTAAATTTGATTTTTAAAAGTTACAACCAATTAAAACCAAAAAAAATGAAACAATTAGCCGTTGGCGACAGCGTAAAAATTAAACAGGGTGTAATGAAACCCTATTTTGGGAAATTAGATCTGAGCGGCTGGCAGGGTCGTATACTAAAAATATTTTATGAAGACCTAACGGACAGTGGGCATGAGAAAAAATACCTCACTATCGAATACGACAGTATCACACTCAAACAAATGACTGAAGAATATATCCTGGGGATGACAGGAGAAGGATTCCCTTTTGCTGAAACTGAAATTTCATACAAGGATATTAACGTTGTTTCTCCCCGCGATTCGGAAGAAGAAACGACCTCTGTCAGGATGGAATTAAATAAAAAGTATAATTGGGATATTTAAAGGGGGTTCAAAGTATAACCCACTCATTCCTACTGCTCCTTGTGTATGCAATATGGGTATGTTACACCCAAAAGAGTGAAAGGTAAAAAAATATGAAGACAAACAGTTTGTGGTTACTGCCTCTAATATTGATTCCTTTCAGTGCTTTTTCACAAAACCTTGTAAAAAACCCTGGTTTTGAGATTATTACAGACACAAACTTTAGTTTAGGATGGTATGACCAGAAATTAGATGGTAAAGTAAAATATTGGTCATCTCCTACCAGGTCCTCATCGGGTATTATAAAAAAAACAGGTCGAAAACCTTTATTTTATAATGATTTAGTATCCTACGATAATACACCCAATGCACATTCCGGAAAGTTCATGTGTAAAATTACAATGTTCGGAACCATAGTAGATTTTGAGGACAGATCCTATCTTCAGGGAGAACTTTATAAACCCCTGATAAAAGGAAAAACATACCATATTGAATTCTGGATTGCTACAGGATTTATTAATACAGAACTGTTTACAAATAATATAGGGGTTGCATTTCTGAAAAACGAATTTCACAGCACGGCTAATTCGGTTTTAAACCTGGCACCACTTCTTAATTATAGCGAAATACCTGACGCAAAACCAAAGGAATGGTATAAAATCTCGTGGGATTTTGTAGCTCAGGATGCTTACGGGTATTTTATAATAGGGAATTTTTTTACTGACAAAAGAACAAAATCAAAGTTTGCCGGTCATACAGCTTTGCAACATGCTGTTTATTTAATTGACGATATTTCTCTAATTGAAGCTGATAGTTCCGGCCTATCATTGTTATTACAATCAGTTGAACTTAATAAACCAATACCTTTAAATAATGTTAATTTTGAAACTAACAAATCAGAGTTATTGGGAAGTTCTTTTGCTGAACTAAAGATTGTAATTGATTTCCTTCAAAAAAAACCGCAAACAAAAATTGAGATATCAGGGCATACGGATATTACGGGCAATGAAGAAGCTAATATTAAGCTATCCACAAACAGAGCCAAGGCAGTTTATGATTATCTGATTACTCATGGTATTAGTTCAGGTAGATTAATTTACAAAGGTTATGGAAGCAGTATTCCAAAAGTAAGTAATGACACACCCGAAAACAGAGCAATAAATCGACGGGTTGAATTTAAAATTGTTAAACTGTAACTCAACTCGCTCAGATTTACAGATAAGAGTAACTAAACCCCAAATAGTAAAAGAATAAAACCAAAAATATGGAAAACAATATTAAATGCCCTGCATGCGGTCATGAATTTCAGGTAGAAGATGCCTTTTTCAACCAAGCTGAAGAAAAGATTAAAAAAGATTATGAAAAGAAGTTTTCTCAGCAAGCTGCCATATTTTATAAAAAGACTGAGGCTTTAGAGAAAGAAAAAGAAGAGTTTGAAAAGAAAAAAGAAAAGGAAAATGAGCTTTTTAAGGAAAGACTGGATAAGAAAATAGAAGAGGAAAAGGTTAAACTTCAAAAGTCAACTGCAGAAGAATTTGAACTCAAGATAAAAGAACTGCAAAGTGAGAACGAAAAAAGAAAGGCTGAGAATAAGGAATTAAAAGAAAAAGAATTAAGCATTCTCAAAAGAGAAGCACAACTGAAAGAAAAGCAGGAAGAAATGGAATTGGAATTCCAGAAAAAAATGCTTGAAAAGAGAGATGAAATAGCTGCAGAAGTTAGAAAAACTGAGCATGAAAAGAATGAATTAAAATTTAAGGACTTCGAAAAGAAATTTGAGGATCAAAAAAAACTGATAGAAGAAATGCAGCGCAAGGCCGAACAAGGTTCCATGCAATTGCAGGGAGAAGTTCTGGAACTTGCTATTGAAGAATGGCTGGCAGCTCAATTTCCATTAGATACCATTGAAGAAATTAAAAAAGGCGCCAGGGGTGGCGATTGTATTCAGATTGTAAATACACGCACGCATCAAAACTGCGGTACCATTTATTATGAAAGCAAAAGAACCAAAGATTTTCAGGCGGGTTGGATAGACAAATTTAAGAATGATATTCGGGAGAAAAGTGCCAATGTGGGCGTCATTGTTACAGAGGCAATGCCCAATGATATGGAAAGAATGGGGTTAAAAGACGGCATTTGGATCTGCTCTTATGAAGAGTTTAAAGGGTTATGCACTGTTCTAAGAGAATCCATCATACAAATAAGCAATGCAGTTTCTTCCCAGGAAAACCGTGGAGACAAGATGCACATGCTGTATGATTACCTAACAAGTAATACATTTCGTTTGCAGGTAGAAGCCATTGTAGATGGGTTTACTCAAATGCGCATCGATCTGGACAGTGAGAAACGAGCCATGCAAAGCATTTGGAAAAAACGTGAAAAACAAATTGAAAAGGTTACTATTAACACCATTGATATGCATAGTTCTATAAAGGGGATCGCAGGGAATGCGATACAAGCGGTTAAATTGATGGAGTTGCCGGAAATAAATCAAGAAGAAGAATAAATAGTTATTATACTAAGAAAGTAGTCATGGATATCCCCAAGTTCATAGCAACACTCAGCAAAGAGGAACTGAAAGAACTGGAAGATTTTTTGCACCAGAAAAAAGTTGCCGATAATATTGATGAGCAGGAGTGGTATCACATTCAATTTCTGGCACTAAAAGAAAAACAAAAACAGCAGGCATGGGATGCTCTGAAAAATAGAGAAACAGGTGCGGTACCCATTATTGATTTTATTGATATTGTTGAACTACCCTGCAAACTGAAGTGGGTGCTGAAAAAGTTGTGGGACGATCGTATAGCGTATTATCTGGATGATATAAGCCGGAAGAAGTTTCTAAAGATACGACATGCAGGGGTTGGCACCTGGAATATATTAATGGATATCATAAAAACCTTGCTACAGGGAACCCGCTTTCAAGCACAGCAACCCCGTTCGGCGGCAGGCTATGCCTCCGTCGTATTATTAATCGAAACTCCGCCTCAATCCCCATTTGAAAATTCCTGCTAATTGTGCTAAGTTTACAACTTAATTTTTAAATTTGCTCTTTGCCCCAACAATCACTAACTTTGTCTTTCCGTTTATTTGAATTTATTATTAAAAAATAAAGTCTTATGGATATCCCAAAATTTGTATCATCGCTCACCGAAAATGAGTTAAAACAATTGAGAAAATATTTAAAAAATGAAAACATAGTAAGTCATATTGATGAACATGAACAATATCGATTAGATTGTGAGGCGAAAAAGGAAAAAGAAACACAGGAGGCGTGGGAAGCCATGAAAAGCAGAACTACGGGAGTGATACCCGTTATCGATTTTTTTGATAATTTGGAATTGCCGTCAAGAATAAGATACATAGTTAAAGGTTTATGGGACGATCGTGTTGCTTATTATATGGATGATATTACGAAAAAGAAATTCTTTACCAGAAGAAATGCAGGCAAATTGAGTTGGGTTAAAATGATAGATTTTATAAAGTCCTCGCTGAAAGGAACCATTTATGAAGCTCATCAAGAAGCATTGTTAAAGCATTTTGAAGATCAGTAACCAAAACCCAATCCCAAAATGGATATCCCCAAGTTCATAGCAACACTCACCAAGGTGGAACTGAAAGAACTGGAAGATTTTTTACATGTGAAAAAAGTTGCCGATAATATAGATGAGCAGGAGTGGTACCACATTCAATTTCTGGCACTAAAAGAAAAACAAAAACAGCAGGCATGGGATGCTCTGAAAAACAGGGAAACAGGGGCAATACCCATCATTGATTTTATTGATACTGTTGAACTGCCCTGCAAACTGAAGTGGGTGCTGAAAAAGTTGTGGGACGATTGTATAGCGTATTATCTGGATGATATAAGCCGGAAGAAGTTTCTAAAGATACGTCATGCAGGGGTTGCCACCTGGAATATATTAATGGATAGTATAAAAACCTCGCTGAAAGGAACCCGATTTGAAGTTCAGCAAGCAAAGCTGACGAAGCATTTCGAGTGGCAGGAATCGTTGAAAGGTATTAAAGGCGTCAATTAATTACTTCGGACTCCGGTCTTCTCCCCGGATCAATTCACAATCTTCAACTTGGCATATTGCAACAACAATTGTTTTGAACCTACACCATCGAACAACACGGTAGTTTTTTTGTTGGGTCCGTTGCCTTCAACGGTCATCACTTTTCCGCGGCCAAAGCGCTGATGTTCTACGGTCATGCCTATGCGTATGTCGTCGATGTCGGATGGAGAGAAGGGTTCCGAAAGGGTGTTGTTGGTTTCGCTTAGCTTTTTCAGGTTCAGCGGTTTTTTCTGCAGAGGTTGAACCATGGGTTTCTGCAGCCAGGGATTGTCGAGTTTTTGTTGCGGTGTTTTGCGCGGCACATCGATAAATTTCGGGTCGATCTCGTCGATGAAGCGGCTCACCTCGCTGAATATCATCTCGCCGTATTTGTAACGGTTTTCGGCATAGGACAAGGTCAGGCGTTTCATGGCCCGTGTGATGGCCACATAGAACAGGCGGCGTTCTTCTTCCAGGTCGTCGCGGCTGTGGAGCGACTGCATGGAAGGAAAGAGATTTTCTTCCAACCCGCTTACGAAGACATAAGGAAACTCAAGGCCTTTGGCCTGATGTATGGTCATTAAAGATACACGGTCGGTATTATTCTTATCTTCGGTGTCGGCATCGGTGAGCAGGGCAATGTCCTGCATAAAGATGTCGAGCGACTTGATGGAGTTTTCTATCAGGGTGCCGTCGGGGGCAAAAATATGTTCTTTTTCGGTAAACTCTTTGATGGCGTTGAGCAGTTCGTCTATATTTTCCAACCGAGCCACACCTTCGGGCGACTCGTCTTGTTTCAGTTCCTTGAAAATACCGCAAGCCAGAGCAATTTTTTTTGCCAGTTCGTAAGCATCTTTTATAGGCACTTGCACTGTAAAACTACGTATCATGGTAGTAAAATCCTGTAGCCGCTGCATAATGCCTGAGTTTAACTGCAAATTAAACATTGCAGCCTGACTAATGATTTCCCACGAACTTTTTTTCAAAGCATTTGAAGCCAGCACCACCTTTTGTAGAGTGGTATCGCCAATGCCGCGCGCCGGGTAGTTGATACAGCGAAACAAGGCTTCTTCATCGTTGTTATTAATCACCAAACGGAAATAGGCAAGCAAGTCTTTTATTTCTTTGCGTTTATAAAACGAAAGTCCTCCATAAATTTTATAGGGGATGTTTAACCGCCGCATGGCTTCTTCAATAGAGCGCGATTGTGCATTGGTGCGATACAACACTGCGAAATCGGAATTCGGCAATTGGTTATTCATTTTAATTTCGAACACCGAATTGGCAATCATGGAACCTTCTTCGTTATCAGAAGATGCTTTGAGCAACACAATTTTGTTGCCTTCTTCGTTTTCGGTCCAAATTTCTTTGAAATATTGTTTTTTATTTTTTTGTATTACGCTGTTGGCAGCATTCACAATATTTTGTGTTGAACGATAGTTTTGTTCCAGTTTCACAGTTCTAGCATCAGGATAATCGCTTTTAAAGTTTAAAATATTCTGAATATTGGCTCCGCGAAAACCGTAAATACTTTGAGCATCGTCGCCCACAACACACAAATTTTCGTTATCGGCAGCCAGTTTTTTTATAATCATGTATTGGGCATAATTGGTATCCTGATACTCGTCAACCAATATATATTTAAACTTTCGCTGGTACTTATATAATATTTCGGGAAAATCGCGCAGAACCAAATTCATATTGTAGAGCAAATCGTCAAAATCCATAGCAAAAGCCCTTTTGAGTTTGTTCTGATAAATAGTAAAAAGTTGTCCGATTTGTGGTTTGCCCGAGGCTTTGTCATAATCCACCAACTCCACATTCCGATTGTAATCTTCCTGCGACATCAGATTGTTTTTTGCAGTCGATATCCGATGCAATACATAGGCAGGTGGATATTGTTTCACTTCCAAATTTTGTTCTTTCAATATGGCTTTCATGATACTTTTGGTGTCGTCGGTATCATAAATAGTGAAATTTTGCGGGTAGCCCAACACATGGCCATCAACACGAAGCACACGGGCAAAAACAGAGTGAAAGGTACCCATCCAAACATTCATTGCATCGGAAGAACCTACCAAACGTGTGATGCGGTCTTTCATTTCGCGGGCTGCCTTGTTGGTGAATGTGAGCGAAAGTATATTAAAAGGGTCAACACCTTGATTTAACAAATGAGCAACTCTGTATGTCAGAACTCGGGTTTTACCCGAACCAGCCCCTGCCAATACCATAATTGGGCCGTTGATACATTCAACAGCATGTCGTTGGGTTTCGTTAAGATCAGCGAGAATATCTTTTTTCATAATCGGGACTGCAAAGTTACAACTAAAAAAAAACAAAACAGAAATTGTGGAAAATAATGTAATAATATAATAAGGTATAAAATGAAGGTTAAAGTAAACTTTGGTATGTTTTTTATTGCAAAAATTAAAAGGAGCATTTTCAAATATTTAAGTTTTTAATAAGGGTACTTACGAACTTAAAAATTGAAGAGATTAAATTAAATTAATTTTTTTTTAAAAACTCTTGCTAATATCAAATTAAGTTTTACCTTTGCAGTCCGAAAAAAAATGACTTGAATTAATGATAAAAAACGGTTGATATGCCTACAATACAGCAATTGGTTCGTAAAGGACGCACGAAATTAACGGAGAAAAGCAAATCACGTGCTCTTGATTCATGCCCACAAAGACGTGGCGTGTGCACCAGAGTATACACAACAACTCCCAAGAAACCTAATTCTGCCATGCGTAAAGTTGCCAGAGTAAGACTTACAAACGGAAAAGAAGTGAATGCTTATATCCCGGGCGAAGGACATAATTTGCAGGAACACTCTATTGTATTAATAAGAGGTGGCAGGGTAAAAGATTTGCCGGGCGTTCGTTATCATATCATTCGCGGAGCTTTAGATACATCTGGTGTTGATGGAAGAAACCAACGACGCTCAAAATACGGAACGAAACGTCCGAAAGTAAAAAAATAGAATTTAATACAGACAAAGAAATTTTTTAGTATAAAATGAGAAAGTCGACCCCAAAGAAGAGAATTATTCTTCCCGACCCAAAGTATAACGATCAGTTGGTGACAAAGTTTGTCAACAATCTTATGCTTACAGGTAAGAAGAATATTGCATTTAATGTTTTTTACGATGCTATGGATATAGTATCTGAAAAAACAGGCGAAAACGGCCTTGAAGTATTCAAAAAAGCACTGGCAAATGTAACTCCAGCAGTGGAAGTTCGCAGTCGTCGTATTGGTGGTGCTACCTTCCAGATTCCTTCGGAGATCAGAGCTGGAAGAAAAATGTCTATAGGTATGAAAAACCTGATAAAATACGCCCGTTCACGCCACGAAAAGTCGATGTGCCAAAAATTAGCTTCAGAAATTATGGCCGGTTACAAAGAAGAAGGTGCTGCTTTTAAGAAAAAAGAAGATACCCACCGTATGGCCGAAGCTAATAAAGCATTTTCACATTTTAAGTTTTAATAACTTAATGCGGAACGGGATATAATATAATTAATTAATGTCAGAGAAGTTAGAAAATATTAGAAATATTGGCATTATGGCGCACATAGACGCGGGCAAAACCACGACTACGGAGCGTATACTATATTATACCGGTATCAATCACCGCATGGGCGAAGTGCACGAAGGCAACGCCACTATGGATTGGATGCAGCAAGAACAAGAAAGAGGAATTACAATCACCTCAGCTGCTACCACCGTTTATTGGAAAACAAATAATACACCTTTTAAAATTAACATCATCGACACACCCGGTCATGTTGATTTTACTGTTGAAGTGGAACGCAGCTTGCGAGTTCTTGATGGCGCAGTGGCTTTATTTTGTGCTGTGGGCGGTGTAGAACCTCAATCTGAAACTGTTTGGCATCAGGCCGACAAATATCACGTGCCCCGTATTAGTTTTGTAAATAAAATGGATAGGGCAGGTGCCGATTTCTACGAAGTAATTAATCAGATTAAAAATAAACTTCATGCCAATCCGGTTGTAATACAAATACCGATAGGTGAAGAAGACGGATTTAGAGGAATAGTTGATTTGGTTAAAAACAAGGCGTATGAATGGGACGAAGAATCATTAGGATTAACATTTACTGAGATTCCCATTCCTGAAGAAATAAAAGATATTGTACACGAATACCGCACCAAAATTATTGAAGGTGTTGCTGAAGAAAATGATGCGTTGCTTGAAAAGTTTCTGCACGATGCCGATTCAATTTCAAGCGAAGATATAATTGGAGCATTGCGTAAAGCAACAATCGAATTGCGTATCACGCCTGTTTTATGTGGTTCATCATTTAGAAATAAAGGTGTTCAAACATTATTAGACGCTATTGTTTTATATCTGCCAAGTCCGCTTGATATTCCATCCATAGAAGGTATTAATCCGTTTACTGAAAAAGCAGAACTACGTCATTCAGATGTTACAGAGCCGTTTAGCGGATTGGCATTTAAAATTGCCACCGATACCTATGTCGGCAAATTGGCATTCTTTAGAGTATATTCAGGTACATTGACTACGGGCTCTTTTATTTATAATTCGAATACAGGTAAAAAAGAGCGTATTTCGAAAATATTACGCATGCATGCCAACAAGCAGATTCAGATCAACGAAATTGAAGCAGGAGATATTGGCGCATTGGTTGGTTTTAAAGAAATCAGAACCGGCGATACCTTGTGCGATGAAAAACATCCTATAGTATTAGAAACTATAACATTTCCAGAGCCGGTTATCAATATTGCTGTTGAACCAAAAACAACTGCGGATATTGAAAAACTTATCACCTGTTTGAATAAAATTGCAGAAGAAGACCCCACATTCAGAATTAGAATAAATGAAGAAACCGGTCAAACCATCATAAGTGGTATGGGCGAACTTCATCTCGAAATTATACTCGACCGTCTTAGAAGAGAACATAAAGTTGAATGCAATCACGGTGCACCGCAGGTTGCATACAAAGAAGCTATCAAAGGCAGGTTTCGTCACAGAGAAATCTATAAAAAGCAAACAGGCGGAAAAGGTCGTTTTGCTGATTTGGATTTTGAAATTTCGCCAGCAGATGCAGGATGTAAAGGATTACAATTTGTGGATGAAATTAAAGGCGGCACCTTGCCAAAAGAATTTGTAAAAGCGGCAGAAAAAGGGTTTAAAGCAGCATTGCAAAATGGTGTTATTGCTGGATTTCCTTTCGAATCGGCAAAAGTTCGTTTAATTGATGGTTCTTTTCACACTGTGGATTCAGATGCTATGGCATTTGAAATAGCAGCGCGTTTTGCATTTAAGGAAGCTTGCAAAAAAGCCAATTGTGTATTAATGGAACCGGTTATGAAACTCGAAGTGGTTACACCAGAAGAGTATGTCGGAGATGTTACTGGAGATTTGAATAAAAGAAGAGCACATTTAGAAAATATTGCAGCAAAGATTGGGTTCCAAATTGTAAGAGCAACTGTCCCTTTGTCTGAAATGTTTGGATACATTACTGCATTACGAACTATTACGTCAGGTCGTTCCACTTCATCAATGGAATTTTCGCATTATGAAGAAGTACCAAAGGAAATAGCTGATAATGTAATTTTTAAAATTAAAGGATATTTACCTATTTTATCATAACAAATAAAACTATAAAAAAGTGAGTCAAAGGATTAGAATAAAGTTGAAATCATACGATCACAATTTGGTTGATAAATCGGCAGAAAAAATTGTTAAAACTGTCAAATCAACTGGTGCAGTGGTATGCGGACCAATTCCCTTGCCATCAAACAAAAAGATCTATACTGTATTAAAATCACCTTTTGTAAACAAAAAATCGCGCGAACAATTTGAATTGTCGACATACAAGAGATTATTGGATATTTACAGTACTACTTCAAAAACCATAGATGCTTTAATGAAATTAGAGCTGCCAAATGGGGTTGAAGTAGAAATAAAAGTGTAGTCAGTTTTTACAATAGTTAAAAAAAAGTAACGATGTCAGGGTTAATAGGAAAGAAGATTGGAATGACCAGTATTTTCGATGAAGCAGGGAAAAATATCCCATGCACGGTTATTGAAGCTGGTCCTTGCGTTGTAACGCAGGTATTAACAAAAGAAATAAATGGCTATGATGCAATTCAGTTGTCTTTTGATGAAAAGAAGGAACGCCGAACCAACAAACCAATGAAAGGTCATTTTGCAAAAGCCGGTACGACTCCTAAAAAAGTACTTGCCGAATTTTCGAGGTTTGAAGAAGACCATCGGAAAACTTTTGGAGAGGTTTTAACTGTAGAGGTTTTTAATGAAGGTGAATATATTGATGTGGTAGGAACATCCAAAGGCAAAGGTTTTCAAGGCGTGGTAAAACGTCATGGTTTTGGTGGTGTTGGTGAAAAAACTCACGGACAACATGACCGTTTGAGAGCTCCCGGTTCAATTGGTGCATCATCTTATCCTTCACGCGTTTTTAAAGGATTAAGAATGGCTGGAAGAATGGGTAATGATAGAGTAAAAGTTATCAATAGTCAGGTAATAAAACTTATTCCTGAAAAAAACCTTATTTTAGTTAAAGGGTCCGTTCCAGGCGCAAAAGGTTCATATTTAAAGATTGAGAGATGGAGTTAGTAGTATATAAAACAGACGGTAGCAAAACTACCAAAAAAGTGGCTTTAGACGATACCATATTTGGTATTGATCCGAATGATCATGCAATTTATCTTGATGTAAAACAATTTTTGGCAAACAGACGTCAAGGAACTCATAGTTCAAAAGAGCGTTCACAAATGTCGGGAAGTACAAAAAAATTGAAACGTCAAAAAGGTACAGGTGGAGCACGTTCAGGTGATATTAATTCTCCTGTATTTGTTGGTGGCGCAAGGGCTTTCGGTCCGCATCCAAGAGTGTATAATTTTAAATTGAATAAAAAAGTAAAGCAACTTGCTCGTAAGTCGGCTTTGACTTACAAAGCAAAAGAAAACCAAATAATGGTTCTCGAAGATTTCACTTTTGAAGAAGTAAAAACAAAAAGCTACTTGGAATTATTAAGCAAATTGAATTTGGCTGATAAAAAAACTTTGATGATACTTCCTTATGTTGACAATAATGTGTATTTATCATCACGGAATATTCAAAATTCAAAAGTTTTAACAGCTGCATCCATAAACACCTACGAAATTCTGAATGCATCAAATCTATTAATAATAGAAAGTTCCGTTCAGAAGATTAATGAAATGTTTCAAAAATAATTAAAAAAAGCAGAACAATGAGTATGATTATAAAGCCGGTAATTACAGAAAAAATGACGCATTTGGGTGAAACACTCAATCGTTATGCTTTTCTGGTTGATAAAAAGGCCAATAAGCTACAGATTAAAAAAGCTGTTGAAGAATTTTACGAAGTGAAAGTTGAATCCGTAAATACGCTGAATTCAATGGGGAAATTAAAATCCCGTTATACAAAAGCAGGATACATTTCCGGACGTAAATTATCAACAAAAAAAGCTATAGTTACGTTAGCAAAAGGTGAAACAATAGATTTTTATAGCAATATTTAATAAAAATGGCATTAAAGAAACTAAAACCGACAACACCTAGTCAACGCTTCAAAGTAATAAGTACTTTTGACGAGATTACTACAAACAGACCAGAAAAGAGTTTATTGGTAAGTACCAAGAGATCGGGAGGTAGAGACAATACAGGAAAAATGACCATGCGTTATATCGGTGGTGGTCATAAAAAACAATACAGAATTATTGATTTTAAACGCGATAAGGAAAATATACCAGCATCGGTTGTTTCAATTGAATACGATCCAAACAGAAGTGCACGTATAGCATTACTATCATATGCTGATGGTGAGAAACGATACATCATTGCTGCTCAAGGAATGAAAGTTGGACAAAAGGTTGCATCAGGTAAAGGTGTTGCTCCTGAAGTAGGTAATTCTTTATATTTGAGTGAGATTCCTTTTGGAACAATCATTCATAATATTGAGCTTCGCCCCGGGGAGGGTGGAAAGATGGCTCGAGGAGCCGGTACTTTTGCTCAGTTGATGTCAAGAGATGGAAAATATGCTGTGGTCAAATTACCTTCGAGTGAAACACGATTGATCTTACAATCATGCAAAGCTACTGTGGGTATGGTTTCAAATCCCGATCATAATCTTGAAGTATCAGGAAAAGCTGGAAGATCAAGATGGCTTGGCCGTCGCCCAAGAAACAGAGGCGTTTCAATGAATCCGGTTGATCATCCCATGGGTGGTGGTGAAGGAAAAGCATCTGGTGGTTTGCCTAGAACAAGGAAAGGTACACCTTCAAGAGGCTACAAAACCAGAGACAACAAGAAGATGTCGAATAAATACATTATCGAAAGAAGAAAGAAATAAATAAGAACCAGTATAGTTTAAAAATATGAGTCGTTCGTTAAAAAAAGGTCCGTACATAAATTTCAAGCTGGAGAAAAAAATTCTTCAGATGACAGAATCAAATAAAAAAACATCTATCAAAACTTGGTCGAGAGGTTCAATAATTTCTCCTGATTTTGTTGGGTTAACAGTATTGGTTCATAATGGAAATAAATTTATTCCGGTTTATGTGACGGAAAACATGGTAGGCCATAAATTAGGGGAATTTTCACCCACACGTATTTTTAGAGGTCATGCCGGTAACAAATCAAAAAAATAAACAAACAGCTTCAAAATAGATAATATCATGGGAGAAAGAAAACGAATAAGTGCAAACAAAGCAAAAGAAGCTAGTAAGAAAAAATACTTTGCTCGTTTGGTAAATTGCCCCACATCACCAAGAAAAATGCGGTTGGTTGCAGATCAAATCAGACATATGAATGTGGATAAAGCATTGTTTTTGTTAAAAACATCACCAAAAGAAGCGTCTGGACGTTTGCACAAACTTTTATTGTCGGCAATTTCAAATTGGCAAACTAAAAATGAAGGTGTTCGCATTGAAGATAGTAATTTATATGTAAAAGAAATTTTTGTTGATAGCGGACGCCAATTAAAAAGAATTCAAGCTGCACCTCAAGGTCGTGCACATCGTGTAAAAAAACGCTCGAATCATGTTACCTTAGTTGTTGATAGTAGAGTTGCAGAGGTAACTCCTGTAGCTGAAGAGATCATTGTAAAAGCAAATAAAAAAGAAAAAACTAAATAATAAATAAATTTATACCAGATGGGACAAAAAACAAATCCAATAGGAATCAGATTAGGTATAATCAAAGGATGGGATTCTAATTGGTTCGGTGGAAAAAGTTTTGAAAGTAAACTGATTGAAGATAAAAAAATCAGAACGTATTTAAATGCCCGTTTAGCAAAAGCCAGCATTTCAAAAATTATTATTGAGCGTACGTTGAAGCTTATCACTGTAACCATACATACTGCACGTCCAGGTATCATTATTGGAAAAGGTGGTCAGGAAGTTGATAAACTGAAAGAAGAGTTGAAGAAGATCACCAATAAAGAAATTCAAATTAATATTAATGAAATTAAACGTCCGGAACTGGATGCAGTTTTAGTTGCACAGAATATTGCAAAACAAATTGAAGGCAGAATTTCATATCGTCGTGCTGTAAAAACCAGTGTAGCTTCTTCAATGAGAATGGGTGCTGAAGGTATTAAAGTTCAATGTTCAGGGCGTATTGGAGGTGCTGAAATGGCTCGTACGGAAATTCATAAGGAAGGTCGTATTCCATTGCATACTTTACGTGCTGACATTGATTATGCTCTTGTTGAGTCTCACACTACCTACGGTCGCATTGGCGTAAAAGTTTGGATTTGTAAAGGGGAGATTTATGGAAAAAGAGAAATCGTCCCCACATCAAACACCTTGAAGGTAAATAATCAAGATAATTCCGGTGGTAAAGACCAAGGAAGAAGAAGAAAAAGAAAATAGTTTAAGAAAATTAGTGGTTAATTTTTAATACATACTGTAATGTTACAGCCTAAAAAAACGAAATACAGGAAAATGCAAAAGCAACGCATGAAAGGTACTGCTCACCGTGGTCACCAAATTTCATTCGGCTCTTTTGCGATAAAAACTCTTGAAGAATATTGGATTACTGGTCGCCAGATTGAAGCAGCTCGTCAGGCCATCACGCGTTATATGAAACGTGAAGGACAATTATGGATTAGAATATTTCCGGATAAACCGGTTACTAAAAAACCAGCCGAAGTTCGTATGGGAAAAGGTAAAGGTGCTTTGGAATATTATGTTGCCCGTGTTACACCCGGTAGAATTCTATTCGAAATTGATGGAGTTCCTTTTGATATTGCGAAAGAAGCATTACGTCTGGGTGCGCAAAAAATGCCAGTAGATACCAAATTTGTAATAAGAAGAGATTACGTAGAAGAATAAAAAAATAAATCAATGAAACATCAAGTAGTCAGAGAGCTTTCTACGATTGAACTTCGTGAAAGATTAGTGGAAGAAAAAAAGCAGTTTTTGAAACTTAAAATGAACCATGCGGTTTCTCCACTTGAAAATCCTATGAAAATAAAGGATTATCAAAAAACAATTGCTCGTATGAATACAGAGCTTCGCAATAGAGTAATTCATGGGGAACCAAACATTGTTGAAGAAAGTACCAAGAAAAACAACAAAAAGTAATAATTTGTTATGGAACGTAATTTAAGAAAAGAAAAAACAGGTGTTGTTGTCAGCAATAAAATGCAAAATACGATTGTGGTTAATGTTGAAAGAAAGGTAATGCATCCTAAATATGGTAAGTTTGTGAAAAAAAATACCAAATTTATGGCTGATGATGAAAAGAACCAATGCAATATAGGCGACACCGTGCTTATTGCTGAGACGAAACCATTGAGTAAAAATAAATGTTGGCGCTTAGTAGAAATCATTGAAAGAGTAAAATAACTATGATACAGCAAGAATCAAGATTAATTGTAGCAGACAACAGTGGTGCCAAAGAGGTGCTCTGTATCAGGGTGCTCGGCGGAACAAAAAGAAGATATGCTTCAGTAGGTGATAAAATTATCGTTACTGTTAAAAGTGCAATCCCCGCTGGTAATATAAAAAAAGGGACAGTAAGTAAAGCTGTGGTTGTTAGAACGAAAAAAGAAGTAAGACGAAATGACGGTTCTTATATTCGCTTTGACGATAATGCTGTTGTATTGTTAACAGCTACTGACGAATTGCGAGGAACACGTATTTTCGGACCCGTTGCTCGAGAACTTAGAGAAAAACAATACATGAAAATTGTATCACTAGCACCTGAAGTGCTTTAAAAAATAATTATATGCGACCGAAATTACATATTAAAAAAGGCGATACAGTAACTGTTATAGCCGGAGATTCGAAAGGTCAACAAGGCAAGGTGCTTAAAGTATTAATCGAAAAAAACAAAGCTATTGTTGAAGGTGTTAACCTGATTTCGAAACATACTAAACCCAATGCTAAAAATACCAAAGGTGGTATCTTGAAAAAGGAATCTTTTATACATGCATCAAATCTTATGGTTCATGATTCTTCTGGGAAACCTACACGGATTGGAAGAAAGATTGATGAAAAAACGGGTAAATTAGTTAGATATTCAAAAAAATCTGAAAAAAAGGAGACAATTAAGTGATGGACTATCAACCAAGGCTCAAAGGAAAATATCACAAAGAAATTGTTCCAGCTTTAACACAACAATTTCAATATAAAAATCAAATGCAAGTGCCAAAATTGCTGAAAATTTGTCTGAATCAAGGAGTTGGCGGAGCTATTGCTGATAAAAAGATAATTGATGTTGCAGTGGATGAAATGGCAATGATTACTGGTCAAAAAGCTGTTCAAACAAAATCGAAAAAAGATATTTCGAATTTTAAACTCAGAAAAGGTATGCCTATTGGCGTTAGAGTTACTCTTCGAAGTGAAAAAATGTACGAATTTCTTGATCGGTTGATTTCAGTTACCATTCCTCGTATCCGCGATTTTCGTGGAATAAATGATAAAGGATTTGACGGAAGAGGCAATTTTTCATTCGGAATAACTGAACAAATTATTTTTCCTGAAATTAATATTGATAAAATAAACAAAATTAATGGATTGGATATAACCTTTGTAACATCTGCTCCAACCGATAAAGAAGCATATGCATTATTAAAAGAATTTGGCTTACCATTTAAAAATCAAAAATAGCATGGCAAAAGAATCAATTAAAGCACGTGAACTGAAAAGAGAAAAACTTCACGAACAATATAAAGAGAAAAGACTTGAATTAAAGAAGGCAGGTGATTATATAGCGTTACAAAAATTACCTAAAAATTCTTCGCCGGTACGTTTACACAACAGATGTCAAATTACGGGTCGTCCGAAAGGATATATGCGCCAATTTGGAATTTCTCGTATTAACTTTCGCGAGATGGCTTTAGCTGGTCTTATCCCTGGTGTTAAAAAAGCAAGTTGGTAAAAAAAAAGAGTAGTAATAACAGAAAAAATATAAAGCAATGAATACTGATCCTATTTCAGATTATTTAACCAGAATTAGAAATGCTGTGATGGCAAACCATAGAATGGTTGAAATACCTGCTTCAAATCTGAAAAAAAGTATGACAAAAATTCTTTTTGAAAAAGGATATATCCTGAACTATAAATTTGAGGATGAAACAAAACCCGGAACTATAAAAATTGCATTAAAATATCATCCAACATCCAAAGTATCTGCTATTTCAAACTTGCAAAGAGTAAGTAGCCCCGGATTGAGACAATATGTTAATGCAGATGAAATGCCTAGAGTGCTTAATGGACTCGGAATAGCTATTATTTCGACTTCAAAAGGTGTAATGACAGATAAAGAAGCCAGAACATTAAAAGTGGGTGGTGAAGTAATTTGCTACATTAGTTAATATTGAGGAGAAAATAGAATGTCACGTATAGGAAAATTACCAATCGCACTGCCTAAACAAGTAAACATCAGTATCTCTGATGAGAATCTTGTAACTGTTAAAGGTCCAAAAGGCGAATTACAACAAATAGTTAATCCAAATATCACTGTTAGAGTTGAATCGGAAAATATTATTGTGGAAAGAGCAAACGATAATGTAAAAGCAGAACATGGCTTATATCGGTCGCTAATTGCTAACATGGTTCATGGGGTTTCGGAAGGATTTAAAATTGAGCAGGAGCTTATTGGGGTGGGATATAAAGCAGATGCTCAAAATAATGTTTTAGAATTGGCATTGGGTTATTCTCACAACTTTTTCATTGAATTACCTTCAGAAGTAAAAGTATCAACAATCAATGAGAGAGGAAAACCTCCAACAATTATATTAGAATCAAACGATAAACAACTTATTGGTCAAGTTGCTGCAAAAATTCGTTCTCTAAGAAAACCTGAACCATACAAAGGTAAAGGTATACGTTTTAAAAATGAAATTATTAGAAAGAAAGCCGGCAAATCAGCCGTTCAGAAATAAATGTTAAAAATTAAAACTCTTTGAGTAATGGCAATAAAAGATTTCAAAGAATACAGACGGTTAAGGATCAAACAGAGGATCAGGAAGATCGTAAAAGGTACTGCAGAACGTCCGAGAATGTCGGTTTTTAGAAGCAATACCAATATATATGTTCAATTAATTGACGATGAAGCAAAAAAAACGATTATTGCAGCATCATCAGTGGAACCGGAAATTGCATCTGCAAAAGTGACTAAAATTGAAAAGGCAAAATTAGTTGGTAAAATTTTTGCACAAAAAGCAATCGAAGCCGGTATCTCTGCCGTTGTATTCGACAGAGGTGGATACTTGTATCATGGTAGAATAAAATCATTAGCTGATTCAGCCAGAGAAGCTGGTTTAAAATTTTAATAATATATGTCAAACGCAAATATAAAAAGAGTTAAGTCAAGCGAAATCGAGTTTAAGGACAGATTAGTTAGCATCCAAAGAGTAACAAAAGTTACTAAAGGAGGTAGAACATTCAGCTTTTCAGCTATCGTTGTTGTTGGAAACGAAAATGGAGTTGTTGGATATGGTTTGGGGAAAGCAAAAGAAGTTACGGCTGCAATTGCAAAAGGGATTGATGATGCCAAGAAGAATCTGATAAAAGTGCCTGTTTTCAATGGAACAGTTCCCCATGAACAATATGGTAAATACAGTGGTGCTTATATCTTTCTAAAACCTGCTGCTCCAGGTACCGGTGTCATTGCCGGCGGTGCTATGCGCGCAGTTTTGGAAAGTGTTGGAGTTAAGAACGTTTTGGCAAAATCAAAAGGTTCTTCAAATCCTCATAGTGTTGTAAAAGCTACCATGGATGCTTTGATTAAAATGAAAGATCCATATACGGTTGCTCAATTAAGAGGTTTGTCATTAAGCAGAGTTTTTAACGGATAATTGCTTTGAAAAAGAAAAATATGAAGAAAATAAGAGTTACCCAAATTAAAAGTGGTATTGATAGAAATGCTGATCAGAAAAGAACGCTGATAGCATTAGGACTAAAAAAAATGCATCAAACAATTGAAGTTGAAGCTACACCACAAATCGAAGGAATGATTAGAAAGATTAGTCATTTATTATCAGTTGAAGAAATTTAATTTTAAGATATTTAATCATACATACAATGGACTTAAGTAATCTGAAACCGGCAAAGGGATCAACAAAAAAATGCAAACGAATCGGAAGAGGTCAAGGCTCTGGTAGAGGTGGTACTTCAACAAGAGGAAATAAGGGTGCACAATCTAGATCTGGTTATTCTAGAAAATTAGCTTTTGAAGGCGGTCAAATGCCGTTAATCAGAAGAATTCCTAAATTTGGATTCACTAATTTTAATAGAGTTGAATATAGCGGTATCAACATAGATACGCTTCAAAAACTTGCTGAAACAAAAAACCTAAATACAATTGATATAAGTGTTCTTATTGACAACGGACTAGCTTCAAAAAACGATTTAATAAAAATTCTTGGCAGAGGTGCTTTAACTATCAAACTTGATGTTACGGCGCATGCATTTTCAGCTACTGCAATAAAGATTATCGAAGGACAAGGTGGAACAGCAACAAAACTTTAATTAATGAAACGGCTAATTGAAACAATAAAGAATATATATAGGATTGAGGATCTTCGTAAAAGGATAATTTTTACTTTAGGTATTATCTTGATTTACCGCCTAGGTTCTTATATAGTTTTGCCCGGTATTGACCCTCATATGTTAGACGCTTTGAAAAAACAAAGCAATGATGGTTTGCTTGGATTACTAAATATGTTTTCAGGTGGAGCATTTTCGAATGCATCTATTTTTGCTTTGGGTATTATGCCGTATATCTCAGCATCTATTGTTGTTCAATTATTAGGAATGGCAATACCTTATTTCCAAAAACTTCAAAAAGAAGGTGAATCAGGGAGGAAGAAAATTAATCAAATTACACGTTTCTTGACAGTCATCATTACTGCTGCTCAGGCACCTGCATATATTGGAAATATTACAAATCAGTTGCCAAGTGAAGCTGTATATCCATTTATGCCTGAAACTGCTCCATCATTATTTTTCTGGGTTTCCTCGGTTGTTATTCTCGTTTCAGGAACTATGTTTGTTATGTGGCTTGGTGAGAAGATAACAGACAAGGGTGTTGGTAACGGAATTTCGCTAATTATTATGATTGGTATCATTGCTCGTTTGCCTTTTGCTCTTGTTGGAGAATTTGTATCACGAATGGAGCAGCAAGGAGGAGGGTTGATAATTTTTGTATTGGAATTGGTAGTTTTAGTGGTAGTTATTTTAGTTTGTATATTGTTAGTTCAAGGGACAAGAAGAATTCCTGTGCAGTATGCTAAACGAATTGTAGGTAATAAACAATATGGAGGTGTTCGTCAATACATTCCTTTAAAGGTAAATGCTGCAGGAGTAATGCCTATTATTTTTGCTCAAGCAATTATGTTTATTCCAATAACATTAGCTGGTTTTACCAACATTGAAGCGTTATCTGGAATTGCAAGAACATTTTCTGATTTTAACGGATTTTGGTATAATTTTACTTTTGCTTTATTTATTATTGCTTTTACATACTTCTATACGGCCATAACAATTAATCCAAATCAAATGGCCGATGATATGAAAAAAAATGGAGGTTTCATTCCGGGCATAAAACCTGGTAAGAAAACGGCCGAGTTTATTGATAATGTTATGTCAAGAATTACATTACCAGGTTCGATTTTTCTAGCATTTGTTGCTATAATGCCTTCTATTGTGAAACTTATGGGCGTTAATTCACAGTTTGCACAGTTTTTTGGTGGTACATCGCTTTTAATATTGGTTGGTGTTGTACTTGATACTTTGCAACAAATAGAGAGTTATTTATTAATGCGTCATTATGATGGATTAACAAAATCTGGGAGGATTAAAGGTCGTAGTTCGGCAGGATATGGTCAGGCATCGTTATAACAATTATTGTGTTATAAGATGATACATCTTAAATCTGAAAAGGAAATAGAATTAATAAAAAATAGTTCTTTGCTTGTTGGAAAAACTTTAGCTGAAGTAGCTAATTATCTGAAACCAGGTGTGAAAACGAAATTTCTTGATGGAATTGCTGAAGATTATATTAGAGCAAATGATGCAATTCCAGGGTTTAAATATTATAAGGGATATTCTGCAACTCTTTGCATTTCGGTTAATGATCAGGTAGTGCATGGTATTCCTGGAAATAATGAAGTTTTCGATGGAGACATTGTTTCTATAGATTGTGGAGTTATTAAAGATGGATATTATGGTGATTCTGCTTATACTTTTGCTCTTGGCGAAGTAGACCCCAAAGTTTTACAGCTTCTCCGAATTACAAAAGAATCGTTGTATAAAGGAATTGAAATGGCAGTTGTTGGAAATCGAGTGGGTGATATTAGTTTTGCTATCCAAAAATATGTTGAAAAAAATGGATATACTGTGGTAAGGGAATTAGTTGGACATGGAATTGGGAAGAGCTTGCATGAAGATCCTCAAGTGCCGAATTTTGGTTCTCGAGGTACTGGGGCGAAATTGTCGGAAGGTTTGGTAATTTGTATTGAACCCATGATTAACCTTGGAAAAAAAGAAATAGTTCAGGAGAGAGATGGATGGACAATCAGAACTAAGGATGCGAAACCATCAGCTCATTTCGAACATCAGGTTGTTGTAAGAAAAAACCATTGTGAAGTTTTATCAACATTTGAGTACATTGAAAAAAATAAAAATGAATATATTCAAGTAATTTATTAATTAATAATATGTCAAAACAGAGTTCAATACAACAAGACGGAACGGTTCTAGAATCGCTAGGCAATGCCATGTTTCGTGTTGAACTGGAGAATGGTCATGTTATTATAGCACATATCTCAGGGAAAATGCGGATGCATTATATTAAAATATTACCGGGTGATAAAGTTCGTGTTGAAATATCACCATATGATTTAACAAAAGGAAGAATTACATTCAGATATAAATAATTATAGAGATGAAAGTACGTGTATCAGTAAAAAAAAGAACCCCTGATTGCAAGATCATCAGAAGAAATGGAAGGGTTTATGTTATCAATAAAAAAAACCCTAAATATAAACAAAGACAGGGTTGATATTTTTGAACAATATTAAAAAGTAATATATGGCAAGAATTGCAGGTATTGATTTACCAAAAAACAAAAGAGGAGTTATTGGGTTGACCTATATTTTCGGTATTGGCAGTAGCACTGCTCAGAAAATTTTAGTAGAAGCCGAAATTGATTTTAATAAAAAAGTAAGCGATTGGACTGATGCCGACCAAACCGCAATTCGTAATATCATTAACGAAAAGTATAAGGTTGAAGGTAACCTGAGATCTGAAGTTCAGATGAATATTAAGCGATTGATGGATATTGGTTGTTATAGAGGTGTGAGGCATCGTGCAGGGTTACCTACAAGAGGACAAAGTACCAAAAACAATGCACGTACTCGTAAAGGAAAAAGAAAAACAGTAGCAAACAAGAAAAAAGCTGCTAAAGGTTAAAAATTAATTATTATATAATAACAGAAATCTATAATAAATTATGGCAAAAACTTCTGCTAAATCAGCAAAGAAAAGAGTAGTTAAGGTAGACCCAATCGGTAAGGCTTATGTCTTTGCATCGTTCAATAACATTATTATTTCGCTGACAAATATGAATGGTCAGGTAATTTCATGGTCGTCGGCTGGTAAAATGGGATTCAAAGGGTCAAAAAAGAATACTCCGTATGCAGGTCAAATGGCTGCTGGCGATTGTGCTAAGGTTGCCTATGATTTCGGCTTGCGAAAAGTTAAAGTATATGTAAAAGGACCCGGAGCAGGTAGGGAATCATCTATCAGGTCAATCAGTGCTGCTGGTATAGAAGTGACAGAAATTATTGACGTTACTCCAATGCCACATAACGGTTGCCGTCCACCAAAAAGAAGAAGAGTTTAAATTTTATCGAAAATATAATTAGATATGGCAAGATATATTGGTCCAAAGACAAAGATTGCAAGAAAGTTTAAAGATGCCATTTATGGCCCTGATAAATCTTTTGAAAAAAAGAACTATCCTCCAGGGCAACATGGTCAAACTAAAAAAAGGAAAAAACAATCAGAATACGGCGTTCAGTTACAAGAAAAACAGAAAGCAAAATATACATACGGAATTCTTGAAAAACAATTTAAGATTACTTTCGAGAAAGCAAGTCGTAAAAAAGGAATAACTGGTGAAGTGTTATTACAACTTATCGAAGCTCGATTAGATAATGTTGTGTATCGCTTTGGTATTTCACCTTCGCGTAACGGAGCACGTCAATTGGTTTCTCATGGACATATTGAAGTGAACGGAAAAGTTGTTAATATCCCATCGTATAGTTTGAAAGCAAATGATATTGTTTCTGTTAGAGAAAAATCAAAATCGCTCGAAGTAATTAATGAAGCATTGTTAAAACATTCTAACCGTTTTAATTGGTTAGAATGGGATCAGGAGAAAATGATTGGTAAATTTATGAGTTATCCAGAACGCGATCAGATTCCTGAAAATATCAATGAACAACTTATCGTCGAATTGTACTCGAAATAAGATTTAAAATTAATAATTGAAAAAATATATATGGCAATATTAGCTTTTCAAAAACCGGATAAGGTTGTAATGTTGGAGTCTGACGATTTCTTCGGAAAATTCGAATTTCGTCCACTCGAACCTGGATATGGGACAACTGTTGGCAATTCCTTAAGAAGAATATTACTTTCTTCTCTTGAAGGATTTGCAATTACCAATATAAAGATTAATGGTGTTGAACAGGAGTTCTCATCCATAGAGGGTGTGTTGGAAGATGTACCTGAAATCATCCTTAATTTAAAAAAAATCTGTTTTAAGAGACAGATTGAATCGATTACTAATGAAAAGGTTGTTGTTACACTTTCTGGTAAAGATGTTATTAAAGCAGGTGAAATGAATGCATTTCTTTCAGGATTTCAGGTGTTGAACACGGAAGAAGTAATTTGCCACCTAGAGCCCGAAGTGATTTTGGTAATGGAAATTACTATTGACAAAGGAAGAGGTTATGTTCCCGCTGAGGATAATAAAATACTTAATGGTGCGCTTGGAACTATTGCTATAGACTCAATTTTTACACCGATTCGGAATGTGAGATTTGTTGTGGAAAACTATCGTGTTGAGCAGAAAACCGATTATGAGAAACTAGTGCTCGATATTACCACAAACGGTTCTATTCATCCTAAAGAAGCATTAAAAGAAGCTGCAAAAATATTGATACACCACTTCTTACTTTTTTCAGATGAAAAGATTACGATGGATACTGAAGAAAAAGCAGTTGTTGAGGAATTTGACGAAACTTCGTTGCATATGCGCCAATTATTGAAAACAAAACTTGTTGACCTTGATTTGTCAGTAAGAGCGCTTAATTGTTTGAAAGCTGCTGATGTTGAAACTCTGGGAGACCTAGTTTCATATAACAAAAATGATTTGCTTAAATTTAGAAATTTTGGTAAAAAATCATTAACGGAATTAGAAGAACTTGTAAAAGCAAAAAATCTACAATTCGGAATGAATATTTCCAAATACAAATTAGATAAGGATTAAAAGAGATGAGACACAACAAAACCATTAATCAATTAGGAAGAACAACTTCACATAGAAAAGCGATGCTTGCCAATATGGCCTCATCGTTAATATTACACAAGCGCATTGCTACTACGGTTGCAAAAGCAAAAGTTCTGAGAGGTTATGTGGAGCCTTTAATTACCAAATCAAAAGAGGATTCTACTCATTCGCGCAGAACTGTGTTTAGTTATTTAGGAAATAAAGAAGCTGTAACAGAACTTTTTAGAGATATCTCGAAGAAAATTGCTGATCGTCCGGGTGGATATACGCGTATTCTTAAAACCGGTGCACGTTTGGGTGATAACGCTGAAATGTGTATCATTGAATTGGTTGATTACAACCAAATCATGTTAGGCGAAAAAGAAGCCAAGGCTGCAAAATCAGGAACTAGAAGACGTCGTTCGAGTGGAACGAAAAAAACTACTGAAAATGTAGCTGTAGCAAAAGAAGAAAAGAAAACAGTAGCACCTAAAGCTAAAAAAACCACTGAGCTGGAAGCTAAAATTAAACCGGAACCTGAAGTAGCTGTAGAACCAGAAGTTGTTGAAGAGCCTGAAAAAGGCGAAGATAAAGTTACTGATAAAGAAGAATAATTCTAACAGAAAAATTGAAAAGGGATAAGGTTTTTGATAACTTTATCCCTTTTTTTATTAAAAAATAGTAAATTCGCAACGATTTAAATAATAAAATTATGAGTAGTATTGTAAGTATTTATGCACGTCAAATCCTCGATTCGAGAGGAAACCCAACTATTGAAGTTGATGTATTAACCGATTCTGGTGTAATCGGAACAGCTGCTGTACCTTCGGGTGCTTCAACTGGTATTCATGAAGCTATGGAGTTGCGAGACAATGATAAGAAAGTATATGGCGGTAAAGGAGTATTAAAAGCAATTCAAAATGTCAATAAAGTATTAGCAGAAGAGCTAAAAGGTTTTTATGTTACCGAGCAAGGCATTATTGATAAGGCAATGATTGATATAGATGGGACACCCAATAAATCAAATTTAGGAGCAAATTCCATTTTAGGCGTTTCGTTAGCTTGTGCCAAAGCTGCTGCAGAGATTACGGGGCAACCATTGTTTCGATATGTTGGCGGAATTAATGCCAATACATTGCCAATACCGATGATGAATATTTTGAATGGGGGGGCACATGCTGATAACAGTGTCGATTTTCAGGAATTTATGATTATGCCTGTTGGAGCATCCACATTCTCGGAAGCGATTCGGATGGGGGCTGAAATTTTTCATAAGCTAAAAGAAGTTTTGAAAAAATCGGGTTATTCTACTAATGTGGGTGATGAAGGTGGTTTCGCTCCTAATTTGAAATCGAATGAAGAAGCGTTGCAAGTAATTATGAAAGCTATTGAAGCAGCAAAATACAAACCAGGCGTTGATGTTTTTATTGCACTTGACCCGGCCTCTTCAGAGTATTATTTGGAAAAAGAAAATGTTTATCATTTTAAAAAATCGAATGGCGACAAATTGAGTCCTGCCGACATGGTTAGTTTTTGGAAAGACTGGTGTCATCGGTATCCGATTATATCTATTGAAGACGGTATGGCCGAGGATGATTGGAAGGGCTGGGCGTTGATGACAAAAGCACTTGGTGATAAAATTCAGTTGGTAGGTGATGATCTTTTTGTTACAAATACCGAACGTTTGCAGCAAGGAATTGATAAAAAGGTTGCAAATTCAATTTTGATTAAGGTTAACCAGATAGGTACACTCACCGAAACAATTAATGCCGTGAACTTGGCCTACAAACACAATTATACGGCTGTGATGAGTCATCGCTCGGGCGAAACAGAAGATACTACAATTGCCGATTTGGCTGTGGCGGTAAACACAGGTTTGATTAAAACTGGATCGGCATGCAGAACCGACCGTATTGCAAAATACAACCAGCTGCTTCGCATAGAGGAACTACTAGGAAGTAATGGCCATTATCTGGGCAACGAATTTAAATTTCTTAGAAAAAAATAAATTTTATATCGAATAAAAAGATAGGGATGCGAATTTTCGCATCCCTATCTTTTATTTAAAAAACGAAGGTAATTCTATTGTTTTGTTAAGATAGTAACGATTTTGATAAGCAGTTGTTTTACGTTTTCTGCGTTTTTTTGAAATACCTCCAAGATGGCTTCCCAGGTAACAGGTTCTTCATCGGTTTTCCAACAATCGTAATCAGTGCTTAAAGCAATTGCAGCATAGGGAATGCCTGCTTCGTTAGCCAACATGCATTCGGGGGCGGTACTCATGTTGATGACGTCGGCACCAAACAATCGAAACATGTGTGATTCGGCACGGGTTGAAAAACGCGGTCCTTCGATGGTTATAACTGTACCCGTTTTGCGAAAAGGAATTGCTGTTTCGTCTGCCGATTGTATGATGATATTGCGCAATTCATCGGAAAATGGAGTGGCCATAGGCGTGTGAATGGGTTGATGCGGTTGGAAGGTATCGTGAAAAGTGTTTTTGCGGAAGCGAGTGAAATCGATAAACTGATCTAAAATTACCATGTGCCCACGACCGATATCTTCGCGCAAGCTGCCACAAGCTGTGGTAGCAATGATGTGGGTGCACCCGATTTGTTTCAACGCCCAAATGTTTGCTCGATTGTTGACATGCGTGGGAGAAATGGTGTGCTGTTTGCCGTGGCGCGAGAGAAACACCACATCTAATCCGTGCATGCTGCCTTGGAGTAGGGTGGAACTTGTTTCGCCGTAGGGTGTTGTGATAGTTTTCTCAACAGGATTTTTAAAAATATCGAGGGTTTCCAGGCCTGAGCCGCCTATAAATGCTAATTTCATGGTGTGTTGTTTGTTTTATGGGTGTTTGTATGGGTATGATTTGATTTTAAATTACTTTGATGTTATTGGTTTAATTGTCGGGGGTGATTTTCGTCTTTCTTAATAAAACCATTTAATATGCTGCTGACAAAGGAAACTATAATACTAAACAATAGAGCCCACCAAAAACTTTCGACTCGGAAGGAAGGGACAATTTTTGCGGCAAGCATAACTATTAAAGCGTTTATGACAAAAATAAACAAACCCAAAGTGAGCACCGTGGCTGGAATACTGATAAAAACCATTATGGGTCGCACTATGGCGTTTAAAATTGCCAGGGTGAAGGCAACCAAAATTCCCGTAAGGAAATTGTCGACTTGAATGTGGGACGACATTAGCCAAGCAGCTACCATAACCGCACAGGCCGTGAAAAAAACTTTTATAATGAATCGCATGAGGAGAATTTTTAACAAAGTTACGTTTTTTTAGTGTGGAATTAATCGTTTTTTAATCCAATATTTATGGGTTTAAGTAACTTTGCACATATTTGGTGCATGAAAAAATTAATTTTTGTCGTTTTCATTTTTTTGTCGGTTCAATTGCAGGCGCAGTTTTACGATTTGGGTCAAGACCCGGCTGGGGTGACATGGCGGTGCATAAATACCACGCATTTTAAAATTATTTTTCCGTCCGAACTAGAAATACAGGCACAACATGTAGCCAACATGCTTGAAACAGCATACTTGCCTTTAAGCGCTTCGCTGAAATCAAAGGTGGTGCGAATTCCCGTGGTGTTGCACAATAGGGCTGTGATTTCGAACGCGGAAGTGCCCTGGGCACCGAAAAGAATTGAGTTATACACCTGTCCCGCTCAGGACGATTATGCGCAACCTTGGCTGGACCAGTTGGTGGTTCACGAGTTTCGACATGTGGCGCAGTATTCTAAAATCAACTCGGGTTTCACCAAAGTGCTTTCATATTTGTTCGGACAGCAAATTACGGCAGGTGTGATGGGGGTGTTTGTGCCATTTTGGTTTATTGAGGGCGATGCTGTGTGCATGGAAACTGCTTTTAGCCAGTCGGGTAGGGGAAGGGTTCCGTCGTTTGAAATGGAGCTTCGCACTCAAGTAATGCAAAAAGGAATGTATGGCTACAACAAAGCGGTGTTCGGCTCTTATTCAACCTACACCGCCGACCGCTACATATTGGGCTACAATTTGGTGGCTATGGGTCGATTGTATTTTACGCCTGCGCTGTGGGAACAAGCTATGAACCGTTCAGCTAAAATGCCTTTTATGATTGTGCCCTTTAGCAGCGGCTTGAAAAAAGTGAGCGGGTTGCGTAAAGTTAAGTTGTATAAGTATTTTATAACTCAACTTGATAGCATGTGGAGAGCGCAGGACGCCGCCACGCCAAAAACCAGCCTGACTCTTGTTTCGACAAAGAATAATAAATTGTATACCAACTATACCAAAGGAAATCTTGGTACTAGCGGTGCATATTTTACTGTAAAATCGGGCATGAACGATATTACGCGTTTTGTTTTGATTGACAGTGCCGGCAACGAACACCGCTTGTTTACGCCGGGTTCCTATATGGCTTTGTCGCTTTCGTGTCGTGGAAATAAGATGGTGTGGGCCGAAAATTCGTACGATGTACGATGGGAAAATCGCACCTACAGCGTGATTAAATCATACGACGCCAAAACACATCGTTTTAGACAATTAACGCATCGCAGCCGATTTTTTGCTCCTGCTTTGAACCACAAAGGCGACCGGATTGTGTGTATGGAACAATCGACCACCCAAATGTCGTATGTGGTGGTGCTGGATGCCCGAAATGGTGAGGTGTTGCGTTGCTTTGCTGTGGATACGGGCGATTTTGTGCAAATGCCCTCCTGGGCCGACAACGATAAAGATATTGTGTTTGTGGCACTGAACCGATTTGGTAAAAGAATTTGCTTGCTGGATTCGACCGATAATTTGCATGAGCTCACTACGGCATCTTTCATGGAAATAAGTCAGCCACAAAAAATAAAAAATCGTGTGTATTTTGTGGGCGCTTATTCAGGTATCGATAATATTTATGTGTTGAATACCACCTCGAATCAAATTTTTCAGGTTACTTCGTCGCAATTTGGGGCTACCAATCCTTGCGTTTCGGACGATGAAACCCAGTTGCTGTATTCGGATTATACGGCTAACGGCTATAGGCTGGTAAGGGCAGTCATCGATTCATTGAAATGGGTTCCTATTGAAAATGTGGCCAACAACGCAGCAAAACTATATGAAGGCCTCGCTAAAAGCGAGTCGGGGGTGCTGGATTTTTATAAACAGGGCAAAACCCAATTTCGCGTGAAGCGGTACTCAAAAGCGTTAAATTTATTCAATTTTCATAGCTGGGGACCGATTTCGGTTGATGCCGACAACACTTCGGTGAAACCAGGCTTTGAAATTATGTCGCAAAACCCATTGAGCACTATGGTGATAAGTGCAGGTTACGCGCACCAGTGGCTGAAACCCACACAAGAATTGTATGCAAAAATTAGCTACACAGGTTGGTTTCCGAAAATAGATTTAACGTTCAAATATCAATTCAACAAGCAAGATGAAATACGTTACGACGAAATTTCTGCACAACTGGCCATTCGGTTGCCGCTAAAACTCACAAAAGGAAAATATTCGTTTATGGTTCAACCGCAGGTGGCTTTGGCTTTTTACGACGTGATGGGTCGAAGCAATTATCCCGAAAATGCGTTTTCGGGCTACTTTCAGACCTTAGAATACCGCCTAGTGGCCTACGGTTTGTTAAAAATGTCGGCACGCGATATCAATTCGCGTTGGGGGCAGATGCTGGATATCAATTACCGTCATACACCTTTTGGAGGTGCGAATTTAGGAAACATTTTTTCGGCCGAGGCGCTGTTGTATTTCCCCGGCATTGGCAAGCACCACAGTTTGAACGCGTATGTGGGTTGGCAACAAAACAAGGCAGTTGATTTTGCTTTTAGCGATTTGATTACGATGCCACAGGGTATTGATTTGAGTGGGAAGCGGCAAACTTTGGTGGGCAAGTTTGCCTACGAAATGCCATTGTTTTACCCCGATTGGAGTTTGGGTGGGGTGCTTTATATTAAACGTTTTCGCGCGGGCTTGTACTACGACCAGGCTTTTGCTCAAGATTTTGAGCGCAACATTTACCATGTCAACTCGGTGGGGGCTTCGTTGATTGCTGATTTTCACGTTTTGCGTTTTTTGGCACCGCTGAGCATGGGGGTGCGGGCCACCTATGTTTTCGGCACCGGTCGGCTGGTTCCCGAGTTTGTTTACAGCGTAAATTTCAATCAGCTATACTTTAAACCAACCTTTTCGCGTTTTAACAACTAACAATGGCAGCAACTTTGAAACGGGCATGTATTTTTGGCATCATTCTGTGGGTGTTTGTGATGCATGCCATCGGGCAAACCGACACAAAGGGTGCTATGGTGAAATATTCGCGCGAGTTTAAATTTCGCGATGGAATTTATGCCACGTTGGGCGAATGGAAGCGGAACAGCCCGGAGATAGTGCAATTTGAAGCGCTGAAGGAACAAGGAAATAGGGGTATCGACAATTTTGTGCTGAAATACACCAGCCCAGATTCGAACGGGCTTATGCAAACTTTTTACGTGAAAAAATGTTTCGCCTTTGTAAAAAACGGCGTTTTGTACTTTTCGCAGGGCGATTATGGCTACTATCGCATGTTTATTGTGGGCGCGTTGAGCCATTATATGAAATACAAACGCAGTACCAACCCGCAATACAGCTCGTTTAACGACCCTGGCAGCATGTTGTGGTCAACCGAAGAATACACTGAATTTTTGATGGATTTTAAATCGGGCGAAAGTTTTGAATTTACGTTTCTGAATTTCAGAGAATTTTTAAAACAACATGACCCCGAGTTGTCGGTTGAATTGGAAAAAGCAAAAAACAAACGCGACATGATTCACCATTATCTGTTGCTGTATAACGAAAAACACCCCATTTTCTTTCCTGCTGACTAAAAAGCGTATTTGTGGTTTGTAACTTGGTGTTTGTAATTTTTCGCAATTATCTTTCGTGCAGTCCGCATTCCTTATGATTGGCATCTTCCCACCACCAGCGGCCTGCGCGGGCGTTTTCGCCTTCGGCAACGGCCCGAGTGCAGGGTTGGCAGCCGATGGATTTGTAGTTTTTGTCGTGCAATTTGTTGTAGGGCACGTGCATGGCGCGTATAAAAGCCCATACATCGATCTCGGTGAGCTGTAAGAGCGGATTTACCTTCAAAATCTCAAACTCCAAGTCCCATTCAAACAATTGCATATCGGCGCGGTATTCCGACTGTTCAGCACGCAATCCTGTAATCCAGCAGTGCTTCCCGTTGAGGGCTTTTTTCAGCGGCTCAATTTTGCGAATGTGGCAGCACAGTTTGCGGTTGTCAACGCTTTCGTAAAACAAATTGATTCCTTTCAAATTCACCATAGCCTCCACCTGCGCTGCATCGGGAAACAAAATACGGATGCTGATACCGTAGCGTTCGCGAGTGCGTTCCATCAGGCTGTAGGTATCGGCAAAAAGGCGTCCCGTGTCGAGCGTAACAATTTCTATAGGCATTTTTTCTGAGCCAATCAGGTGCGTTAGCATTTGGTCTTCTGCACCCATACTTGTGGATAGCAGTAACTTACCGGGAAAGCGCACCGTGCAGGCTTTCAAAATTTGGGCGGGTGTGCCTGTAGCAAATTGTTGGTTCAGTTGGTCAATTTCCGTTGCTAACATGATTAAAAATTAGGATGACAAAAAATGTTCGAGCGAATCAATTTCTTTAACACGCACGCCTTTGTCGGTGTGTTGCACCGAGCAACATTCGTTTAAAGCATCATGTTGAAACATCAAAATATAGTTTTTGTTGGCGGCTTCGTTCAAAAAGCGTTCTTTTTCTTCGGCCGAAATCAGCGGACGGGTATCGAAGCTTGCAATGTAGGGTAGCCCGATGTGCGCGGCCGTGGGGATAAAATCGGCCATAAAAACCAGCGTTTTGTGTTTAAATTTCAGCATAGGAATCACTTGGCCATCGGTGTGCCCGTTTTTGAGTGATAGCCAAATGTTGGGCGTTAGCGCACCTTCTTTTTCAATAAATTTTAGCTTGCTCGAATGGATGATGGGGTTCAAATTTTCGGGCAAGTACGATGCTTTTTCTCTTACATTTGCATTTTGTGCCCAGTTCCATTGTGCTTTGGAGCACCAATAGGTGGCTTTTTTAAACACGGCCACAGCTTGGTTTTTATCGTTTAAACGGAAAGCACCCCCACAATGATCGAAATGCAGGTGTGTGAAAACCACATCGGTAACCTGCAATGGCGAAAAACCTTTAGCGCGGATTGATTTGGGCAAATTGTCGGGGTTCGAAACACAAAAATTGTTTCTAAACCGCTCGTTTTGTTTGTTGCCAATGCCTGTATCAAAAAGTATCAACCGTTCGCCGTCTTGCACCAGCAAATTTCGCAAGGCGCAGTTCAGCATATTGTTTTCGTCGGCAACAAACAGCTTGCCCCACATTGATTTTGGTACCACACCAAAACAGGCACCTCCGTCTAGTTTGAAACGTTCGGCATGCACAAAATTTATTTCCATAGTTGAGCCATAGTTTTTTAAGAAATGCAAAATTACGATAATTTTCAAAAACAGAGGCTGCCTCTATCAGAAACAGACTCGCTTTGTTACACATCAACTGTGTTTTATTGCACAAGCGTCATTTCGTCTACTAAATATTTGGCTCCGGCATATTTGTCGATAACAAACAACACGTAGCGAATATCTACACAAATGGTGCGTTGCACATCGGGTTCGTAAGCAATATCGCCGCTCATAGCTTCCCAATTGCCATCAAAAGCAATGCCAATGAGTTGTCCGTTGCCGTTAATCACTGGACTCCCCGAGTTGCCTCCCGTAATATCTAAATTGGCCGTAAAACAAACATGCATCACGCCATCTTGCCCATAGCGGCCATAATCTTTATCGTTATAGAGTTGTTTGAGTTTCGTGGGCACTATAAATTCGTCGTTGGTGGGGTCTTCTTTTTCCATAACACCTTTTAAGGTAGTGAAATAGTTGTAATGCACGGCGTCGGCTGCATCATAATCCAGCACCTTTCCGTAAGTCATGCGCATGGTTGAGTTGGCATCGGGGTAGTACTTTTTGTTGGGATTCATTTCGCGCAAACCGGCAACAAACAGCCGATTGCCTTTATCAATTTTCGATTGCAAGTCGCCCATCGATTTGTACAAACCGCGTATGCACGTTACCATCGACAAGGTAATTTTAAAACCGGGGTCGCTCATAAGAATTTTGTAAGATGGTTTATCCAAAAATGCCGTTAAGCGAACTTTGTCAACAAAAATAGATTTGCCATACACCTCGTCGGCCCATTTGTTAAAGTCGCCTTTAAACTTTTTGTCCACCTCGTTGGTAAAAACATCGGGCCATTGTTCTTTTGCCACGTTGTCGTAATACATTTTGAGCAAAGCCACAAATAATTTGCGGTCAGTCGGTTGGTTATAGTCTTTAAAGAACTTATCCAATTCGGGTTTAAAAGTTTCGGCAAGCGTTTTCACATCCGAGTTTAGCAGTTCTTTTGCTTTTTTATCTTTTGTATCGTTTTGCGATTTTAGTTTCATGTACAATTGAAATGCGCCAAACGAAAAGTAAACAAATTCGGGCCCTTGAAAAACGGCTTCTTCCAAATACTTCATACTCAAATTATATTTTTTCATATCCGAATATCCCTCGGCAATAAGTTTCAAAGCATCTCCATAGTTCTCTTTGCGTGCGTTATCGGCATTCACCCAAGTTTCAAACTCATTTTCTATTCGTTTCTTTTTATCGTAAACGTCCAAACGTTTCAAACCCTTTGACTGACCAATAAAATATTTCCAATAGTTGGCCGAACTCGCATATTTTGAAGCATATTGAAGTTTTACCTTCGGATCAGCATCCATATCTTCTTTCATGATACCCAGTTTCTTTGTGCGAACCGCAACAGTGGTCGGATTTGATTGGTCTAACGCCAATTGCACTCCGTACGAAGTCAAATAGCGGTCGGTGGAACCTGGATAGCCCCAAATCATAGAAAAGTCATCTTTTTTCACTCCTTTAAGTGATACAGGCAAATGATATTTAGGTGTTAGCGGAACGTTGTTTTCCGAATAATCGGCAGGCGAGCCATCCGCGGCCGTATAAATTCTGAGCATAGAGAAATCGCCCGTATGCCTTGGCCACATCCAATTGTCGGTGTCGCCGCCAAATTTTCCGATAGAGGAAGGTGGAGCGCCGCACAGCCGTACATCTTTGTATACCGTGTAAACAAACATGTAGAACTCATTGTTATTATAAAAACCGTTCACGTCAACCACGTATTTTCCTTTTTCCGAAGCTTCTTTTTCCAATTTCGACGAAGCTTTTTTAATGGCAGCTCCGCGTTCGTCTTCGGTCATTTTTGCAGTAACCTCGGCAAGCACTTTGGATGTAACATCTTCCATACGAACCAAAATAGCTGCTGTTACACCTTCGCAACGCAGTTCTTCGCTTTGTTTCATGGCCCAAAAACCATTGGTTAAATAATCATGTTCAATCGTACTCTGACTTTGAATAGCATCAAACCCGCAATGGTGGTTGGTTAACAACAAACCCTTGTCGGAAACAATTTCTGCAGTACAAAAATGCATACTGGGGTTTTCGGTATTGCCTAGGCCAACAATAGCATCTTTCAGCGAAGCATTGTTCACGTTATAAAGTTCGTCGGCGGTTAAATGCATGCCCATTTTTTGCATATCCACATAATTCAGCCTGTCGATAAGCATCGGAAGCCACATACCCTCATCGGGCGGATTGGTTGCAAACACCCGAACACCCAATGTCAAGCATATCATTAAAGAAACAAGTAGTTTTTTCATAGTTTTTTTGATTAATATTAGTAATTGATAAATAAAAATTTCATAGTGCAAAGTTAATTTATTGAAGCAGGGAAATTCAAATTTCCACTAATCCGAAAAATTGGCTGGCTGGCAAAAATATAATTAAAACCGCTTCGCGCGATTCAAATGTGGTTACTGCAAAGCTACGTCTTTTTCTTATACGAAAAACGTTTAACTACCGAAATTATTATTCCAATAAAAAAGATAAATCCGCCCAGCCACATGACCCAAATAAATGGATATTCGTAAACTTTAATGATAACGAAATCGGTTTTCTTCTGAAAAACATACAATCGACACGATGCCTCATCGGCATATACCAATTCTATTTTCAAATTGGTTTCTGGAATTTCAATACTTTTGGGTTTACGCGAGTCGTTCGAAAGCACCATGTCAAATTTTTCGCCATCCATATAAGCAAATTGCAAATAAACATTAAAAACCGAATCCTGAACCGATTTGCCGCGTTCAATACCATTCGTAATTATTTTGCCCATGCGAGTATTTATGGTATCAATGCTTTTCATTATAATGCTGTCTGCATTTTTGTATTCATCGCCTGTAATTTCGGCATACGTCAAAAAAACCTGAACATCTTTTTTGAAATAGTGCACTATATCAGGAAAAAAAACAGTATTCATTTGTTCACTGCTTTCAACCGAAGGAAACATGGAGTTGGTCATATAATACTTCCCGTCTTTTTGTAGCAAAAAGTCGATTTGGTAATAAACTCTTTTTTCTTTAATTGTTCGGTTGCTATATGATATAAACCGTTTGTTCGAAAGCGGAATAATTTTGCCTTTCACCGCCATAATCCCCTCCTGATTCATGTTTCGTTGTGGTGTTTTACTGTCAATTTCTTGCTTCAGTGTAAATGTGATTAACACCCCCAACAGAAAAATAGCCAATCCCACATGCGAAATAATAGCAGCATTGTTTTTTTTGCCATTTTTCAGGCGCAGTCTATTGTCTAAAGTCCCCAAAATGCAAAACAGCATACTGAACAAAAACACGGTTCGGATTAAACTCAAATCCAATAGGGTAAAATAGATAATAACGGTTGCAAGCATTGCGGCTATTGCCACAAACAGCATGCTGAATAAACTTTGCTTCGATATTTTTACTTTAAACGGAAAATATTGCGATAATCCAATGAGTAGTAAAACAACACTTGCAAAACCCATTTGCCAGGCGTTATAAAAAGTTTCGGTATCGATAGGAGCTGCTAAGTTGATACCAAAAATTTTGTTTATCAGTGGCAACGAAGTAATAAATATGATTTGAAAAGCCGACAAAATCAAAACTATAGCACCAATGTATAACAAAATTTCTTTAGTGATGTTATTTTGGTTTTTTACTTCTTCAGGCGCTGCATGGGTTTCCTCAGCCCGATTTTTAGAGTTATTTTTTGATTTTAGAAGCAAAATGAGGCACGGAAACAAAAGAAAAATAAAGGCAATAATTCCAAACGTATATAAAGTAGTCGACCCTGAAAATGAATGAACAGAAGAATTTTGCAGCACACCACTTCGTGTCAAAAATGCCGCATACAGCACAAAACAAAAAGGTAAAAAATTAAATACCTGAGCTATGGTAGCAATAGGCTTATTTTTAATGAGCACCAAATTAAAATGCAAAGCTGCAACCAAAACAATCCAAGGAATCAAAGATGCGTTTTCCACGGGGTCCCACGCCCAGAACCCGCCAAAAGTTAAATCCTGATAGGCCCAAACTCCACCCAGCAATAATCCGGCACTCATAAAAACCATGGCTGTAACATTCCAGGGGAGCACTTTTCTGACAAAGCCGGTAACTTTTACTTTCAACAAAAATGCAATGGTATAGGCATAAGGTACCATGCATAATGCATATCCCAGAAATAATAAGGGTGGATGCGAAACCATCCAAGGGTTTTTTAATAGCGGATTCAAACCATTGCCATTGGCTATCAAACTAGCATAGTTGGGCATACGAAAGAAATTAAGATTTGCATAGTTTGGATTGTTTCGTAAGAGCTCAAAAGGACTGTTACCAAAACTAAAATTGCCAAAATTGAATCCCAACAATAGAAATGAAAATACAAAAACAACTGCTGAATAGGTCAGCAGCAATTCGGCTTTTAAAGGTTTTTCTATAATCAAATTAATCATTCCCACCAATCCAATCAGAAAAAGCCAAAGCAACAAACTTCCTTCCTGACCTGCCCACAGGCTAGAAATTAGATAATGCAAAGGCAATTCAACAGAAGAATATCGGTACACATAACTATATTCAAAATAGTGGTTAAAAATATTGGTATAAAGCATAGCGAGTGCAACGCTTATCATAATAAAACAAAGTGCAAACAAAGGATTTACCCATTTGTAAAATCGAAATTTATTATTCTTTGCTTTAATTAAATACACACTGAATAGAAACAGGCATCCTGCCAAAAACATGGCAATAAAAAGGCTTGTATTTCCGGTTATGCCGGTGGCTAAATGTTCTCCTTGAAAAATTCCTTTCATAAAGCAAAATAAATGATAATTAGTTGTTTTTAGCGATTGAACTGTCGTTTGCTTTTTTTTCTTTCAGATCGGTACCTGTAAGTGTGATTCCTATTTTTTTGGAAGTGTATTTCGAATACATATTACCTCCCAAATGGGTTGCATTTTCGAGCGATGAATTCGACTCCCGTATCAAATAAATATTGACTAAACCTGAAACGATGTTTTTCAATGCAGATGGTTTGATAGATAACGAAGTCGTTCCTACAATATTTGTATAATCTGAGCACGTATTGTGCGCATTGTCTTCAACATAAAGTGTTATATTCTCATTATTACGCAAAGGCAAAACCCATTCAACACCAATTCCTTTACTTTTGTCGGCTGTTACCGGAAATTTTGATATTTCAACAGGCACAATACAGGCAGTATTCGCGTATTTATTTTTGTCGCAATCCCCATAAACAAAGGAATAAAAAGGTTTGTAATTGGTTTGACGAAAAATTTGATAAAAAGCTCCTGAAAAGAAATTTTGTTCTTGAGGCATTTGTTCATTATCAAAAGTCACATCAGCTGGTTTTGTGAGCAAAAGCGTTGTGCCACTTGATCCTCCGAAACGGAAAGTGGCAGTAGCGGTTAACTCTTTTTCGCCGGAATCATAACTCACACTGTATGATTGATAAATTTCCGATTGTTTCACTGTGTCAGAATTTGCAACTTCATTTGAAACGCATGAGGCAAGAAAAATTATTAATACTAAAACAAATGAATAAAAAAATGTTTTCATCTTTTATAGAATATAAGTTTTACCAAAATTATTAAAAAAAAACGAATAAATTACTTTTGTCAAAAACAACCATCAACAAACGTTTTTACTGCATAATACGTTTTTTCTTTTGCTTCAATGTAGCCCATGTGAGCAATATCGCCCAGCAATAATGCAACGGTATCATTCGGCATGGCAATTTGCTCAAGAACTTTATCGAACGGTATGCGACTGTCAAGCTTTCCAGCAATAAATAATACAGGAATTTTTAAATTCTTTAATACGTGACATCTATCGCTACGTTTTGCCATGCCGCAATTGCATGCTATAACACCATCGGCCGACATTTTCTTTGAACTGTCAACAAGAGCTGCAATTTCAGATGCATATTTTTCCTGATTTTTTGGAGCAAATAAGGAAGGAATAAAGCTACTTAAAAAATTTTGGTGATGTTCTTTAATAACTTCATTTGTACGATAGCGGTTTTGTTTTACTTCACTATTGTCAGCATAGGCCGATGAATGAAACAAGCATAATCCTTTCAGCATTTCCGAAAACTTTTCGGCAAAAGCCAATGATACATACCCTCCCATTGAATGACCAACAATAACAGATTTATTTATTTTTAAACTTTCTAGAATCGTAACAACACATTCGGCCATCAATTCCATTGTATGTATTTCAGCAACACAATCGCTCAAACCATGACCGGGCAAGTCGATACATACAACCTGATAGTTTTCAGAAAGCCTTTTTGAAAATTCATTCCAAATGGCTAAAGATTCAGTAAAGCCATGCACTAATACAATTGCCTCGCCTTTACCATCTGCAGTATAATGTATTTTTTTACCACGAAAATTAATGTATTGGTTCATAATATTATTTTTTTTGTAAAATTAAAAATTAATTCCTTTCGGGAATTTTAAAATTATTGTCATTAATATAATATTTTTGCAGAAACATACTTTTTCGTGTTCAGAAAAAAACTATATTTAAGTTCAGGTTCCCTTTCAAAATTAGCGTTTCGGAAAGTATTGCAGAATCGTTTTGCACTCGTATCAATTGTTTTTGTCATATTCTTGATTCTCGTTGCATTATTAGGTTATTTAATCACACCCGATTCAACGCCATATGCAAATTCACAATTTTTGGAATTAAATAAAAAGAAACCCGGGTTTGCTATACAAATGCTCAAAGTGCGCAAAAATGAACCCGAGCACCACACCAATTTTTTTAAGCAAATGATTTCGGGTGCTGAGTCAAATTATACTTATATTCCTATCTTTAGTTATTATTTTAAGAATTGGGAAATAGTAATTGAAGAATACACGGGTATGTCTCCAAATGAAGGCGAAATAAAATCGTTCAATTTAGCGGATGTTATCTATTCTATTCAACAGGATAAGCCGGTAAAGGTTGATGGGGATTTATTAAAATTTATTGACTATGCAGGAGAAACAAAAAATGTCGCCATTTCAGACATGGTGGCTAAAGTTAAAAACGAGAATATCGTTAAGAAATATTTTTTATTTGGAACCGACCGTTTTGGAAGAGATATTTTAAGCCAGATCATGATAGGTGCGCGTGTGAGTTTGTCGGTTGGCTTTATTTCTGTCTTTATTTCGTTGGTTATTGGAATATTGCTTGGTGCTTTGTCCGGCTACTACAGAGGTTGGGTTGATAATTTAATAATGTGGTTTATTAATGTAGTGTGGTCAATACCAACATTGTTATTGGTAATCGCCATAACATTTGTCTTAGGTAAAGGTTTTTGGCAAGTTTTTATTGCCATCGGTTTAACTATGTGGGTTGAGGTTGCAAGAGTAGTGAGGGGGCAGATATTAAGTATTCGCGAAAAAGAATTTGTTGAAGCCGGAGTTGCCTTAGGTTATAAATCGGGTCGAATTATCTTCAGACATATATTACCAAATGTTATGTCGCCTGTTATAGTGATTTCAGCTGCAAATTTTGCATCGGCAATTTTAATCGAATCGGGTTTGAGTTTTCTAGGTATAGGAGTACAGCCTCCCATGCCATCATGGGGTTCAATGATTAAAGAACACTATGGATATATTATTCTTGACTCTGCTTATTTGGCAGTCATACCCGGAATTGCTATAATGCTAACTGTTTTAGCATTTATGCTTACCGGAAATGCTTTGCGCGATGCACTTGATGTGAAGATGGTAAATAAGTAAGAAAAAATTGTTTTTATTTGCAATTTAATTTATTTGTGTATATTTGCATCGATTTTCCTAGTTAGTATAAGTTTCAGCAGCATTCGTTTGTTGAAAATTTCAGAAAATAAATCTAAAAATTTCAAATTATTGTTTATTTAAACAAATAATACCTTAACCCAAATTAACCTTTATGTACAACATCATTGACCTTAATGGAATGACTATTCCCGAACTACGCGAAATCGCTGACAAACTTAGTATTCCGGATTCCGAAGACCTAAGAAAAAAAGACCTTATCCATAAAATTCTGGATGTCCAAGCTATTAAACCCGATGAATTAAAAAAAGAGTCAAGACCTGTTGAAGAAAACGGAAAAAATCGTAGAAAAGTAACGCAACGACGCACACGTATTGATAACCCAGAATTAAAAACCAATTCGGTTACAGAAAATCAACTATCCCAACCTGAAAAAGTTTTTTCTAAAAACTTAAAGTTTGCATACGGCACAAGAAATAATAATAAAAGACATGATGCACCTAGTGTAGAAAACAAACAAAGTGTCCCAAAAAAGATTGAAACACCTTCTCCCGATATGATTTATAAGAAAGAATTATTTGAAGAAGAAGCAAAAAAATTTGATTTTATTTTGCCTTCACTCGATGATGAACCAATAACTGTGAATGAAGTTTCGGGTGCACAAGATGAAACGACCACAATAGCTGTTGTCGAATCGGTTAATAGCGAAGAAAATCAGGTAAAACTGGATGCCGAAAAAGAAAGCATCGTTTCTACTTTAAATGAAGAAATTAAGGTAATTGATCAAGAGCCTCCAACTCGTGAATTACAGCATAAACATCGCACACCACAACCACAACGTGAAAAACAGCCTGAATATGCTTTTGAATTTGAAGGAATTGTTTCTAGCGAAGGCGTTTTGGAAATTATGCCCGATGGATACGGATTTTTACGTTCTTCAGATTATAATTATCTGAATTCGCCCGACGATATTTATGTATCCCAATCACAAATAAAACTTTTTGGTCTAAAAACCGGTGATACATTGAAAGGAAGAATTAGGCCACCGAAGGAAGGCGAAAAATATTTCCCTTTAATTAAAGTTGAACATATTAATGGACGTAGCCCCGAAATAGTTCGAGACCGCGTAAATTTTGACCATCTCACTCCTTTGTTCCCTGAAAAGAAATTAAAACTAACAGGACATCCAAGCATGACCATGACTACACGCATCATGGATATGTTTACGCCCATTGGCAAAGGTCAAAGAGGTTTGATTGTGGCACAACCAAAAACCGGTAAAACCATGATATTAAAAGAAATCGCCAATGCGGTTGCATTCAATCATCCTGAAGTTTACTTAATTATTTTACTTGTTGACGAGCGCCCCGAAGAAGTTACAGACATGCAGCGTAGTGTAAATGCCGAAGTGATTGCTTCAACTTTTGATGAGCCGGCTGATAGACATGTGAAAATTGCGAACATTGTTCTTGAAAAAGCAAAACGTTTAGTAGAATGCGGTCATGATGTGATGATTTTACTCGATTCTATCACCCGTTTGGCGCGCGCATACAATACGGTGGCACCGGCTTCCGGAAAAGTGCTTTCAGGAGGGGTTGAAGCGTCTGCACTTCAAAAACCTAAAAAATTCTTTGGCGCCGCCCGACAAATCGAAAATGGTGGTTCACTCACAATTATTGCAACAGCATTAACCGAAACAGGTTCCAAAATGGATGAAGTAATTTTCGAGGAATTTAAAGGTACAGGCAATATGGAACTTCAATTGGAGCGTAAACTTTCGAACAAACGTATTTTTCCTTCAATTGATATTGTTGCTTCAAGTACACGTCGCGATGATTTGTTGCATGATAAGGAATCGCTGCAACGTATTTGGGTGCTACGTAATCACCTTGCAGATATGAATCCTTTAGAAGCAATGGAATTCTTAAAAGACAAAATGAAATTTGCGCAAACCAATGAAGAATTTTTGGTTTTCATGAATGGATAAAATACTTCGGAGAAAAAAAACGCCCTGAAAAATATTTTTCAGGGCGTTTTTTTATGAAATAAAATTTATCAATGTGTAGGCTGTGTAGTATTTTGATTGGTGTCAGGTGTTGTCGCTGCTGGTTTTTCAACAGTGCCCTGTATGGTTAACATAACGGATGAATTTGCTGGATCGTTACAAGTAACGGTAATATTTTTATACTGTTTACCTTCTTTTCCTGCTGTGTTGAATGTTGCATTTATTTTGCTGCTTTCACCTGGTTTCAATAAAGTCTTTTCAGGATTAGTTGCTGTGCATCCGCATGAAGCTTTTACCTTGCGAATTGTCAAATCGCTTTTTCCCTCATTTGTGAATGTAAAGGTGCATTCAACTTTATCGCCTTGTTTTGCTGTTCCAAAATCGAATGAAGGACTTTCAAATTTTATTTTTGGAGCATCAGCAAGTTGTTGAGGAGTTAGTTTCGAAAAATCTTCAACAATATTCATGCTGATATTTAAATTTTTATCAGGCTGCAAGCTATCGTTTGTTTGCAACAACATTCTGTCATAAATATAACCGTAATCATTTCGTTTACTAACATCATAGGTAATGATTATCAAACCGGCAGTCGATGGTTTTAATACCTCAGGAACAGCTTTAGCAGTCATATAGGTTTGTAAATCTTTAAACCCAATATTCATGGGTTTGTTCCAACTGTTATATATTTTCAATGTATCACTTCGTACTTCTGTATTCTTTGCATTTGAGAAATTAAATTGTGATGTAACCATTCGCAAATTCCCAATAGTTATGGGATACAAATCAGTTACCGCTTTTGGTTTTGGCGTAACATTGCCTTTTATTGTTAGTGTAACAACCGATTGTGCAACATCGTTCGAAGTTATGGTGATACCTTTACTAAAAACTCCGGGGCGTTGTGTTGGATCAAATTCTGCATCAATATATCCAGTTTTTTTTGGCAAAACTCCTGTCTTTGTCCATTCTGAAGTAATGCAACCACAACCTGGCTTAACACTTAATATTTTCAAAGTATCATTACCATCATTCCTAAATGTAAAACGACATTTAACTTTGCCTGCCTCTTCTTTGATAGTTCCGAAATCGTTTTCGAGTTTTTCAAATTTAAGCACTGCTTTTTTTTGACCAAAGGTGTTGCCATAACAAACAAACGCAATCAAAATAGAAAGAAATAGAACTTTTTTCATAAAAGATTAATTTTAAGATTAAACAATAAAAGATTTTGCAAATTTACAAAGATAAACGTGTGCCATAAAAAATTATTGGGTATTTGTGCAAATTTCTTTAAATCCGTTGGCAATTATTTTATTTAGTTCAACGGTATCTCTTGAACAATCACACAGGTAGATTTCCAATACTGGATTAAAATCAATAATCATTTTTATTAAACTTTCGGCTGTTGGCGTAGTTCCAAGCTTACTGTATTCTTCATACGAATAGTGTAAAAACGCCACATTTTTATTTATCCCTCTGTTATCTAGCAAATAACCTTTTTTTAATCGTGTTGGATATGCCAATGATCCGTTATACGAAACATCCTTTACATCTGGGTACGAAACGATCTTCGTTTTATTTTCAGAAAGTATTACGGGTACATTGTTGAAATAATCTGAGGTAGTTTTATAAATCACAACTTTCGGGCGTGAAATTCTATAGCCATTTGTTTTATTTATTTGGGTATTCTTTTCAATGCTTTTACAACCCAAAAATAATTGAAAAATAACCACCATGCTAAAAGCAAAATAACCAGAAAAGCTAAAGGTTTTTTTATGCATAGTTTCTATCTTTTGAATTGCTTGCTTGCATTGCAGTTATTATGCCAAACAAAAAGTAAATAATATTTTATACTTTTGCACCTTGAACCCGAAAGTTGATTATTGATGAAGATGCGGATACTAACCGATTTTAATAGTTATATACGTCGAAACCGTAAACGTTTTTTAGTGCGTCAGGACCCCAAGGTTATTTGGTTAACTGGCTTGTCCGGTGCAGGCAAAACTACGATTGCGGTTGCTTTAGAAAAAGAAATTCAGCGCAAAGGCTATTTTACCAAGACATTTGATGGTGACATTATCCGCAATGGAATTAACAAGGATTTGGGGTTTTCAGATGCCGACCGCATGGAAAATATCCGCCGAACCGCCGAAATTGCTCGACTCTTTGTCGATCACGGCTTGGTCGTAATTTGTAGCTTCATTTCTCCGCAAAAAGCAATGCGCGATTTAGCACGTGAGATTATCGGTAAAGAAAAATTTATTGAAGTTTTTGTCGATTGCCCTTTGGCAGTCTGCGAACAGCGCGATGTAAAAGGCTTGTACAAAAAAGCCCGGGCTGGCATGATTAAAGATTTTACCGGTATTGGTTCCCTATACGAAAACCCGGAACATGCCGATATTGTTTTACGCACCGACTTATGGACCATAAAAAAAACAGCAAAATACCTCATGCGTAAAATTTTACCTCAAATAAGATATCAAAAAAGAAAATGGTTAACTATCATTTAAATCATATTAAGCTGCTCGAAGCCGAATCCATCTTTATTATTCGCGAAGTGGCCGCGCAGTTCGAGCGCCCGGCATTGTTGTTTTCCGGTGGAAAAGATTCTATTGTCATGTTGCATTTGGCACGCAAGGCTTTTTGGCCAGCACCAATTCCATTCCCATTAATGCACATCGATACGGGTCATAATTTTGTTGAAACCTTGGTATATCGCGATGAGTTGGTCGAAAAAATTGGAGCTCGGTTAATAGTGGGTTCTGTGCAGGAAGCTATCGATAAGGGCCGCGTAACCGAAGAAACAGGAATCAATGCCAGTCGCAATATATTGCAAACTGTTTCTTTGCTCGACGCTATTGAAATAAATAAAATAGATGTGGCAATGGGTGGCGCAAGGCGCGACGAAGAAAAAGCACGCGCTAAAGAACGCTTCTTTTCCCATCGCGATGAGTTTGGGCAATGGGACCCCAAAAATCAACGACCCGAATTGTGGAATCTTTTCAACGGCAAAAAACGTATAGGCGAGCATTTTCGAGTTTTTCCACTTAGCAATTGGACAGAAATGGATATCTGGCAATATATTTATCACGAGCAAATTGAAATACCTTCTTTATATTTTTCCCACGATCGCCAGTGTTTTATTCGCGACGGGGTAATCTACGCTTTTTCCGATTTTATGAAATTGAAACCTACCGAAACAGTCGAAAACATGCATGTGCGATTCAGAACCATTGGCGATATGACTTGCACTGGGGCAACCCTGTCGCATGCCAACAATTTGCAAGATATTATTGCCGAAGTGGCTGCAACTCGCGTAACCGAGCGCGGAAGCCGTATCGACGATAAACGTTCGGAAGCAGCCATGGAAGACCGAAAAAAAGAAGGATATTTTTAAACTGGCAACTTGTAACTTCACTATGGCAACAAATGTAAAAGATGGATACCTCGATATGGAACTGCTTCGTTTCACCACTGCCGGCAGTGTGGATGATGGCAAAAGCACGTTAATCGGACGATTGTTATACGACTCCAAGTCTATTTTCGAAGACCAATACAACGCTATCAAGCAAGCAAGCGAACAACGCGGCGAAACCCAAGTAAATTTGGCATTGCTAACCGATGGCTTGCGAGCCGAACGCGAACAAGGTATCACAATTGATGTAGCCTATCGCTATTTCGCAACCCCAAAACGAAAATTCATTATTGCCGATACACCGGGACACATTCAATATACCCGAAATATGGTAACAGGGGCTTCAACCGCAAATTTGGCACTCATTTTAATTGATGCCCGAAAAGGAGTAATCGAGCAATCCCGTCGCCATTCCTTCATTGCTTCTTTATTAAAAATTCCGCATGTGGTCGTGTGCATCAACAAAATGGATTTGGTCGATTATTCCGAAACCGTTTTCGAACAAATTAAAAAAGACTATAAAAACTTTGCCACAAAACTTGAAGTTCACGACATTCGTTTTATTCCTATCAGTGCGTTAAAAGGAGATAATGTCGTCACTTCGTCCCAAAATATGCCATGGTACAAAGACGGACCTTTGTTGCACCTTTTAGAAACCATCCACATCAGCAGCGACGAAAACCTCGTCGATTGCCGCTTTCCCGTCCAATATGTCATTCGGCCAAACAACAACCAGTATCACGATTTTCGAGGTTATGCAGGTAGGGTGGCTAGTGGCATTTTCAAAAAAGGCGACAAAGTATTAATTCTGCCATCAGGATTTTCAACCACCATAAAAGAAATCCAGTCCTTCGACGGACTCGTCCAAGAAGCTTTTTCGCCCATGTCCGTCACTATTTTGTTAAACGACGACATCGATATTAGTCGCGGCGATATGATTGTCCGCGAAAACAATCTGCCCACAACAGCACAAGATTTTGATGTCATGCTTTGCTGGATGAACGAAAAAAAACTCCTCAACGGTGGCAAATACACCATAAAACACACCACAAAAGATGCCCGTTGTGTCATCAAAGATATTCGCTATAAAGTCGATATTGATACCCTCCACCGCAACGAAACCGACAAAACCGTCGGTCTCAACGATATTGCACGCGTGGCCATTCGCACCACCCAACCTTTCTTCTTCGATAAATATAAAATGAACCGAACCACAGGCAGCATCATTCTAATCGACGAAGCCACCAACGAAACCCTGGGCGCAGGCATGATAATTTAAAAAAACGCAACACCAACCACCACCAAACGTGAAAAACGTACTCCTCATAATAGCAAAACTCATAATATTCTGGATGCTTTTGTTCGCTGTCCAGCACACCCTATTCTTGGTTTACAATCACACCGAACTAAAACCCGTCGCCTTTTCCCAAATCCTGTGGTCCTACTACTTCGCTTTGGCCATGGATTTTTCCGCCACCTCCTTTCTCCTGAGTTTACCCATTTTGCTCATCATCGCATCCTTCTTCATCAAACCCAAAAAAACAATCATCACCACCATCCACATCCTGAATTACATCCTCATCTTTTTTTGTTTATTCATACCCCTGCTCGACACAGGCTTGTATTCCGTCTGGGGCTCCAAAATCAACAACAAAGCCTTTTCCTACATGGCCTATCCCTCCGAAGCATTCACCGCACTCAAATCCGGACCCTACATCCTATTTTTTACCGTGTTGCTCTTGCTGTCTGCCATTTCCTTTTTTATTTACAAACGCTTTTTCCGCATCCATCTTTCCGAAAAAATTCGCATACCGTTTAAAATTATTTTTCCGCCCCTTATCGTTTTTGCACTAATTATTGGTATGCGTGGCGGATTTCAAATGTATCCCATCAACAAAAGTTGGGTCTATTTCTCCAAATACCCCGTGCTCAACAACGCCGCTTTAAACGGATTTTGGAATTTTATGGAACTAGCCGTTTCCCCCATCGAAACCCAAAATCCCTATCACTATTTTACCGATGAAAAAGCCCAAACACTAGTCAACCAAATCCAAAAAACACCCACCGATTCAACCCAATACATCCTCACCACAACCCGCCCCAACATCGTACTCATATTGATGGAAAGCGTCAGCGCCGAATGTTTAACGCGGCTCGGAGGCCAACCCGGCATCATGCCACATTTAGATAGTTTGTGCAAACAATCCCTACTGTTCTCAAATTTTTATGCCAGTGGCTTTCGCACCGAACAAGGTTTAATCTCCCTATTATGTGGTTTTCCGGCACAACCCCGCACCACCATTTTGCGCAAGTTTGGCAAGTTCGACAAACTCCCCAACCTCCCCAAAACCCTTGGCAACAATGGCTATTCCGAAAACTATTATTATTCCGGAAACCTCCAGTTTGCCAACACCGATGCTTTTTTGCGCTTTTCAGGCTTTGAGCGCATCTTCGATAAAACCAACTACACCTGGATCAAAAAAACCGATTGGGGTGCCTACGACGACGAACTCTTCGCTTGCCACCTGAGCCAATCAGCACAAGATGCACAACCCTTTTTCACCATCATCATGACCAGCACCAACCACGAAGCCTTTGATGCCGACGTCCCCAAAATCTTCCCCGCCAACACCACCGCCGACGCCTACAAAAACACCGCCCACTACACCGATGCCTGCATCCACAACTATTTGCAGCAAGCCGCTACCCAACCATGGTATGCCAACACCCTGTTTATCATCACAGCCGACCACGCCCATCCCTATCCCAACGCCCGCACCGCCAACGACCCCGAGCGCCACCACATCCCCCTGCTCTTGTTTGGCAACGTCCTCAAACCACAATATCGCAACACCGTCCATCCCACCATAGCCTCGCAAGTCGATTTCCCCGCCACCCTCTTAGCACAGTTGCACATCCCCTTTGCCCAATTCACCAAAAGCAAAAACCTGTTCAACCCCAGCGCCCCCGGCTTTGCCTTTTATACATTCGACAACGGTTTTGGCATCATCACCCCCCAACAAACCCTCGTTTTCGACCACGATGCCCAGCAAGTCGTCTTCCGCAAAAACAACCTCGATACCACCACCAACAACCTCCTGCTCCAAAAAGGCAAAGCCTACCTCCAAGTCCTTTTCCAGGAGTATTTAAAGTTCAACCAATAGCCACGCCCCACCAAAAATCAAATTTCCCCAATCCTTCACCCATTTCCTTTTTTCACACTTCCCATTTGGGCGCATCCCTCCTGCGTCGGGTCGGGCTCATATCTTTGCAAAAAATTATAAAAAGCCATAACTTTGTAAAAAGTATGAAAGCTAAAAACCGTTCAGGAAATCAATTGGCCGGGCTAGACACGTTTTCATTAACGATGTTGTCGGAAAGGACTATTCCTGCCGGTTTTATTCTTCCAAAGTCTGAACAGTACCTAAAGAGATTTTTCAATAAAATCATCTTGTATAATTATGAGCAAAGACTGTTGAGGAATTTTTTGGTTTTTACTATCATTCTAAAAATTAAATGAAATGAAAACATTAATCAAGTACGTCGTAGGCAATGATATCGCCAAAGACAAATTCGATGCCTGTCTGATGAGTGTGGATGTAGAACTAAACTACAAAGTAATATCTACCCGCAAATTCAGCAATAATCCTAAAGGATTTAAGGAACTACTGCTATGGTTAAAAAAGAATTGCAAAGAAAACGTTCCTGTGCAACTACTTATGGAAGCGACGGGCGTGTACCACGAAAAGCTTGCCATCTGGCTTACAGACCAAGAACTTCAGGTCTTTGTCGTGCTGCCAAACAAAGCCCGCAAATTCATGCAAGCCTTAGGATTAAAATCAAAAAACGACAAGATCGATGCACAAGGTCTTGCCCTTATGTGTGCGCAACAAAAATTCGATTCATGGAAGCCTATCGCAAAATACTTCTACGAACTTCGTCTGCTCACGCGTCATTATCAAAGCATGCAAGAAGCAAGAACGCGCTTCATGAACCAACAACATGCCTTACAACACAGTGGTTATTCTTCCAAGATGGTGAGTAAACAACTGGAAAAAACAATTTCACTTTTCAAAAAACAAGTCAAAGAAGGCAAACAAAACATCATTGAATACATCAATAGCAACGATGAAATAAAACGAAAAGTAAGCCAGATTTGTAAAATAAAAGGTGTGGATGTACTCACTGTTGCCACCATCATAGCAGAAACCAATGGCTTCGAACTAATCACAAACATTCGTCAGTTGGTAAGCTATGCAGGGTATGATGTCATCGAAAATCAATCTGGTAAACATGTTGGTAAAACAAAAATCTCAAAAAAAGGCAACAGTCGTATTCGCAGAATACTTCACATGCCAGCTTTTAATGTAGTCAGGTTCGAAGAACCCTCATTCGTTAATTTATACAAGAGGGTTTTTAACAACAGCAAAATGAAAATGAAAGCATACGTGGCCGTACAAAAAAAGCTCCTCGAGATAATCTATACCTTATGGAAAAAAGACCAGGCTTATCAAAAGCAATACAATCAAGATGCAACATCGGGTAATGATGAGTCCAGAGTCCTCTTTCCGTTTTTAATACAAGAAAAGGAAACCAATGCTATAAAAGCAGTAGTGCCGCCAATTGGCAGCACTACACAAGATGAACATCGGTACAAAGAATCGTCCGAGGTCCTCTTTCCGTAGCAAAATTAATAAAAAATCTTTAAAATGATTTGCATTTTCAGACAGTACCTGTCCGCTATAGTCCTCGCTTCGCTGCGGGCTGCCGCTCCCATCCCTTGCGCGGGCAACCCACAGCCCGCCATTTCACAAACCACATTTCGCCCAGCCACCACCAATGACCATCAATGACAATTAATGACAATTAATGACAACAAATGACAATTAATGACTATTAATGACAATGAATGACAACAAATGACAATTAATGACCACCAATGACAATTAATGACCACCAATGACAACAAATAACAACAAATGACCATCAATGACCACTAATGACCATCAATAACAACAAATGACCATCAATGACAACAAATGACAACAAATGACCACCAATGACCCCCCAACAACCATCAATCCGCATCCCTCACCACCACCTCCAGCTCACAAGCCCCCTATTCATCCTCCTTTTTCTTCCCCTCATGCCGAATTTGACTCAAAATATACCTCATCGTAAAATCCTTTGTCAGCTCCTTATTCGTATACTTAAACAACCGCTTGCCCGTATCCTGCAAATCTTTTATCAACCTCCCCACCTCCTCAAACAACGCACCATTCGCCAACACAGCCTGCCGTTTATCACTCTTCAAAGCCTCCTGCAAATCATTCTCACTCGTAATCAAACCAGCCAAATCCTTCAATTCAGTCAAGGCCGCAGCCGTAAAACCTTTCGTCTCCAAAACACCAAAATAAGTAGTAGCATTATGCACCACAAAAGCAAAATCCGTTTCCACAGCCTCCACATCCCCATCATTCAACGATTTTCGCAAAGCCGAAAACCCAAAATCCTTAGAGCTCAACCCAATTTCACTCCGCCCCATCATCACATATTTTTCCAAAAGCGAAAGCTTCGGATACGTCCCAACCAACAGCAAATCAATCGCCTTCGTCACCACTTTAATTTTGTTAATATGAAATCGCGTATTCACAATCTCGCTCACCAACCCAATTTTCAAACCAGCATCCGTTTCAAAAGCACCATCATAAAACGGCGAAAACCCAACAAACGCACTTTTATACGCATGAAACCTCCCCAACACAAAGTCCCCACCGTATGATACTCCTCCAATCGAATAGTTTCGCTCATAAATTCACAATTTTAAATATTTGAAGTAAAAGTATGCAAAAAAACATTTCAAATCCGCAAGGCAATAAAAAAAAAGTAACCAACACACAGCCCATTGTATGCCCCCCCTCCAAACAATCCCAGCCCCACAAAGCAAACCACCCGCCCCACAACCAAAACCATCGCAATATGAACCCACCCACCAAGGCAACCCACACCTTGCGTGAAGCCAAAACCAAAGTGTAATAAACATTCCTCACTTTGCGTGAAGCCAAAACCAAAATATCAAAAGCCACCAACCCTTTGTCAAAGGCTAAATAAAAAAATGTCAATGGCCAGCAACAAAAAGTCATTGGCCAGCCACAAAAAGTCAACGGCTAATAACAAAATGTCAAAGGCTAACAACAAAATAACATAGGCTAACAACATAATGTCATAGGCTAAATAACAAATGTCAATGGCGAGTCACCCCCCGCACCATCCAAATCCTCCCCCCCAACAATAAAACAATAAAACCATACAACCCCCCAACAAAATATCCACCCCAAAACTAAAAGCCTAAAGCCAAAAAGCCTAAAAGCCTAAAGCCTAAAAGCCTAAAAAGCCAAATCCCCCCCCCAATAAAATTTTTCCCCCCCCACACAATATTTTCGCTAAATTTTCCTTTCTTTAAAAACCAAAATCACCCCTACAGCTTTCTCCTCCCTTTTTCTTATTTGGAATATTCTACGTCACAGTCCCCGTTGTGGTCCACCTGTTAAATTTTCTAAAATACAACAAAGTCTACTTTTCCAATGTCCACCCCCTCACCACACGCACATCAAAAACCCCCATAAACCCCCAACTGCTCACCTT
>JBAXWF010000020.1:0-47606 GCA_037128515.1 Bacteroidota bacterium
GCCCTTGGGTTTATAAGTTATGCCCTTGGGTTTATAAGTTATGCCCTTGGGTTTAAAAGATGTGACATCTTGTTTAATTGTTGTTACAATGGGTTTAAAAACAAGCACATCCAACAAAAAATCCATTTTCTGCCAAATAACAAACAATGCCGCCAAAAAAACAGCTTTCCTAAACCCATCCAAAAACCAAATAATAAAAGGATAAAAAAAACAACAAAAGAAACCAGAAAACAATTACACCCCGCCCTTTGCCAACTGAGCATTGCCAATTGCCAACTTCCTAAATCTTCGCCACAAAAAACCGCTCCTTGCCATGCATATCTTTCTCCACTTTGGCATATTTTAAATCCAGCAATTGCGCCAATTGCATTAAATCGGCACCTTTGCTTTCGTTTATTTCGGTATACATGCTGCACCGCTTGTTTTTGCTTTTTGCCAAACCAAAAATGGCTTTATAAAACAGCAAAGCATCCCGATCGGGAACAAACAGGGCTGCATGTGGTTCAAAATTGAGCACATTGGCATGCATCAGTGCCTTTTCCGTTTCCAACACATAGGGCGGATTGCTCACCACCAAATCGAAATCGGTCAAGGGAGCCCATTCGCTTGGGTTGAGAATGTCGGCTTGCACAAAATGTATTTCCGTGTCGTTGGCATCGGCATTTTGCCGTGCAACAGCCAATGCCTCGCCCGAAATATCCACTGCCGTGATGTGCGCATCGGGCATGTTTTTTTTCAGCGCAATGGCAATACATCCGCTACCCGTGCCAATATCCAAAATTTTTAGTTGCGGTTTATAATAATTTTGTTTAATCACCATTTCCACCAGTTCCTCAGTTTCGGGGCGCGGTATCAGCACATGTTGGTTCACTTTGAGGTTAAGCCCATAAAATCGGGTATGCCCCAAAATGTGTTGAATGGGTCGCTGCAGTTGCAGTTCTTTCACCGCATCATACACCAACAGCAATTCCGATTCATTGATGGTTTCGCGCGTCTGCGCCAGCACCTGAGCCATGCTCATTCCGCAAAACTGCTCAAACAACATAAACGCAAACGACTGTACTTCCTCCACGGGATACACCCCCTGCAAACCCTCTTTAATATACCGCCTCACATCGGCAATTTTGTTCGAAGCAACTTTCATTTTTATTTTGAATAGTATAAATTTGGATGCTATTTTTCCTGTTTACCAGATTCCCTTTTCCCTTTCACCCTTCCACTTGCTACTCCACAAACAGCACCAAGCCTTTCAAATACTCACCTTCGGGATGAAAAGCGCTCACCGGATGATCGGGTGGCTGACTCATTTGCGCAATAATTTTAACTTTCCGACCGCTTTGTATGGCGGCAGCCATCACAGTAGAGCGAAACAAACTGCTATCCACCACCTGCGAACACGAAAACGTGAACAAAAACCCCGATTTGTTTATTTTCCGAATAGCTGTTTCGTTCAGCCTTCGATAGCCTTGCATGGCTGTGTGACGGGTTTTCACGTGTTTGGCATAGGCAGGCGGGTCAAGTATTATCACATCATACGTTTCCGTTGTGCTTTTCAAAAACTCCATCACATCGGCCCGATACGATTGGTGGTTGTGGTTGCTGAAATGATTCAGCTCAATGTTTTTATCTGTAAATTCAATGGCTTTCGCCGAAGAATCAACCGAATGAACCAACTGGGCGCCTGCTTTCAGAGCATACACCGAAAAACCTCCTGTGTAGCAAAACGTGTTCAACACCTTCTTGTCCTTACAAAAAAGCATCAGCAATTTGCGGTTTTCGCGTTGGTCAATAAAAAAACCTGTCTTTTGTCCGTTTTCCCAATCCACAAAAAACTTGCAGCCGTTTTCGCTCACCACATGTTCGGAGTTGCCGCTCATGATATATTCGTCGTGCACCATCTCGTGAAACTTGGCAGGCAAAGTTTCTTTGGTTTTCATAAACACAGCCTGCAGCTTGTAACCATAAATTTCGTGCAGCGATTCGGCAATAACATTCCGCAACGTATACATGCCGTAGGAATGGCATTGAATAACAGCCGTACCGTTGTAATAATCAATAATCAGCCCCGGCAATTCGTCGCCCTCGCCAAACACCAGTCGATACACATTGGTGTTAGGCCCGGCACAAAGGCCTAGCAGTTCGCGCAATGCCAATGCATCTTGCAGTTTCTGTTTCCAGAAGTCTTTGTTAGGCTCCACCTGCTCGAACGAAAACACCCTCACAGCAATAGAACCCTCGTTATAATGTCCCATACCCAAAAATTCGTTGCTTGCCGAAAAAACTTCCACAATACTTCCTTCTTCGGGGCATCCATCAATATGCTGAATGGCACCCGAAAACAACCACGGATGGCGACGTTTTAGCGCATCTTCTTTTCCGTGTTTCAATACAATCTTTGGATATGTTGTCATGGTTTTTGGTATTTCGTAAAAATAAAACGGTAGGGCCGTGCGGCATCTTCGCCAGCATAAGCCACACCAATGCGTGTTGCAATAGCAATTTCCTTGTCGGATGGCACCAATCCGAGGTCTTCAAGCCAAATCCTGTTTCCCATCAGGCTCAAACCCGATTGCGAATAATGAATACCCAGGGCTTTGGCCACGTTGCCGGGTCCCACACCAAAATGGGCAGTTATCATTGACTTTCCGGTTCGTTGCAACATAATATCCTGTCCGGCAACGGGCCAAATGCCCCGAACCAGCACCGCATGGGGTGTGCCTGCCAAATTGGTTACAATGTTGAACAACGAGTGCACCCCATAGCACAAATACACATAAGCAGTGCCCCCCTCGCAATACATCATTTCGGTGCGCTGGGTGCGGCGGTTTCCGTAGGCATGTGAAGCCTTGTCGGTGATGCCTGCGTAGGCCTCGGTTTCGGTTATTATACCGCCCGTTAGCTTACCATCCATGCAAGTATATAGGTGTTTCCCGAGTAATTCTTTTGCAATTAGCACAACATCTTGCCTACGATAAAAGCTTTTGTGTATTTTTGCCAATTCTTTTTTAGTGCAAAAATAATAAATTGAACTCGGTATTTTTTTTATTTTTGTATAATTCAATATTAAAGGTAAAACCCCACTTGATGGATAAGAAAATAAGCAAAAAGCATAGCCCGGTGAAATCAGCCGTTGCAAAAAAGCCAGCCGCCACCACGCTCAACACCCCAAGCAAAACCAACATAAATGCGATAGTGTTTTTTATCATCATCGCCATTTCCTATGTAGTGTTTATCAACAATTATTTTAATATCAAAGAACTCACCAATCCGTATATCAAGCTGCATGCGCAGTGGATCGTTTCTTTCCAGTTTTTGTTGTACACATTAATTTATGTCGTGTTTGGCTATTTCGGTTATTTGTTCGTCAGCGGAAAATCCGAAAACAAAACCACCACCATTCTCACCTTGGTCGGCTTTGCGGCCATCATTCTGTTGCATTACATTGCGTTCAACAAAGCCTTTGAAGATGTGGACGACAATGCATCGTATATGATAGCAGCCAAATCTTTGGTCGACAAACACGCCCCATATTATCTTTATATGCCCATAATGAAACCCGATACCGAAGGTGCCATTGGCTTGCCCATTATGTTGATACCATTTTATCTAATCTGGGGAATGAATTATGTGCCCATGGAAATCATGATATTTTTCACCCTAATTGGTTCGGTTATCATGAGTTTTTTGCTGTTTCGCAAAATGGAAGGAACTATTTTTGCAGTAATCATCACCTTATTATTTGCCACACATCCTTATATTGTTTCCTTTTCGAGCATCATCATGACCGAAATACCGTATATCTTTTGGTCTTTGCTGGCTCTATTCCTGTGTTTAAAATTTGAGGAGACGCCCAAGGTCAACTACTTTTTGTTGGTGGCCGCTGTCTTATCAATCTTTATGACCTACCTCACCCGTGCCATTGGAGCAGGTTTTGTGGTGGCAGCAATATTGTATTTTCTCATCAAATCAAATTTCTGGAAGAATATAAAGACCAAAAAGATGGCAATCATAAAAGAAGTTGCCGTCATGAAATTTCTGCTAATCTCTGCGTTGTTGGTGGTGTGTATGTTGGCCTATCAGGTGTGGGCACGTTCTTTGGGTGGCAGTTCTCAAGCCGATATATTGTCGAAAATGAGTTTGGTCGACCAATTCAGCAAAAACCTAAGTTTGGTGTGGCAGGTATTATCGCAAAATATCTTTTGCGGTGCATTGGCCCGCTATGAAGTGAATCCAAAGTTATTGGAACCTGTAAGTATTTTGTGGGCATTAGTTTTTCTGATTACATTCGCCGGTATGGTCTACAGCCTATTCAAAAAACAATTGGTTGGACTGTATTTTATCTTTGTCATGCTGGTTTTGTTGGTCGGAAACGTTGCCACACAAGCATTTGTGGTGTCGCGTTACTTAATTGTTTTTACTCCCTTCATGATATATTTTTTGTATTTGGGTGTAAAAGGATTGATAGGCCTACTCGACAAGAAAAAACAAATTGCAAAAACTGCCGGTATATTGGTGATGTGTTTTCTGATGGGAAATTCGTTCATTGGCGATGCATTCAATGTTCAACGCTCCAAAAAAGAAACCATGTATGCGCCGCCCTATCAGGCATTTTTAGATTGTGCGGTGTGGGCCAAAGATAACCTACCCAAAGATGCTATTGTTGCCAGCCGCAAAGAACGTATCTTTTTCATCTTCAGTGGGGGTTTGCGAGGCTATAAACACATTGCTTCAAACGAAATCAGCCGTTTGCAGGACAAAGGAACCACGTTGGAAGAATTTGAACAAAACAAACTCAAGCAAATCGCTACAAACAACACCGATTATCTGATTCTCGATACATTTAATTCAGCATCGGTGCAGCTTATTTACCCGATTATTGAAAAGAACCCCGACAAGTTTAAACTCATTAAAAAGATAGGCGACGATCAAACCGGGCCTTGCTTTGTTTTTCAGGTAGTAAAGTGGTGGAAGTAGTGGGGTTATTTAACCCGAAACAATCCGTATTTCAATATGCAAATGATGGCACGTACGCCATCTTTCCATCCGATTTTTTTTCCCTCGTCAACACCACGGGCATAATAGGAGATACTAACTTCGTAGATTTTTATTTTGGCGATTCGGGCTACCTTAATGGTTACTTCCGGCTCAAAACCAAATCGTTTCTCTGTTAGATGAATGCTTTTGATAATCTCCGATTTAAACAACTTGTAGCAGGTTTCCATATCGGTGATGGTAAGATTGATAAAAACATTTGTAAACCATGTCAGAAATTTGTTGGCTCTGAGATTGCGTTTCTTTAACACCCTGTGCACACTGCCACCGGCAAACCGCGAACCGAACACCACATCGGCAAATCCCTCAACCATGGGTTTTAGCAATATATTAAACTCATCTGGGTCGCATTCCAAATCCGCATCCTGAATAATGATATAATCGCCACTGGCCTTCTTTATCCCCGAATGTATAGCCGCACCTTTTCCCTGATTTATCTCATGCTTCACATAGTGTATGTTTGCTTCGGGATGTGTATTCAAGTAAGAGCGTATCTGGTTTTCGGTGCCATCTTTTGAGCAGTCGTTTATAACAATAAGTTCCTTTTCAATGTCATTGAGTAATTTTACGCTTAAGACCTTATCTAAAACATTGCAAATGGTTTTTTCTTCGTTGTAAGCAGGTATCAAGATTGACAACTTTTTCATAAAATCTCAGTTAATTTTATTTTTCAAATCCGTAAACTTCTTCTTCTTTCGTAAATAATAATCTGTAACAATGTTTCCGTTATAAATTCTAGTAACGTTTTGCTGCAGTATCATCTTGCGCTTCTTTCTTATTAACTTAAATCGGCGATAAAACGAAAAATGCGCACGTGTTACTGCTAAAAAGTCTTTAAATCCGCCTTCAAACAAAAATTTCATGGCAGCAACACCATCCAAAAGTAATCGAGTAGCAAACACCGGAATTACTCTTTCTTTAGGAAGATTTTTATACAGAAGTGAAAAGTTATTTCGGAAATTTAAATAGGTTTTTCGGGCAGAACTCTTAGGTAATGTTCCTCCACCAATATGATAAACCAATGAATCGGGGCAGTACATGATTTTGTATCCATAGTTTTTTAATCGCCAGCAAAAATCAATTTCCTCCATGTGCGCAAAAAAATCTTCGTCTAAACCGCCAAATAAATGATACAGATCGGCTCTGACAAACATACATGCTCCTGTAGCCCAAAAAATTTCTTCAACATTGTTGTATTGTCCCAAATCTTCCTCAATCGACATAAACAGGCGTCCACGACAAAATGGGTATCCATATTTATCAATATAACCACCGGCAGCACCGGCATACTCAAATTTACTTCTTTCGAAATAGGATCGTATTTTAGGTTGACACGCAGCAATTGATTTCTCCGATTCCATCAATTGAATCACAGGGGCTATCCAGTTTTCAGTTACTTCGATGTCGGAGTTTAGCAAAACATAATATTCGGCATCAATCAAGCGTAAGGCATCGTTATAACCTTTGGCAAAACCACCGTTGGTTTCATTTAAAATTACACGAACTTCGGGAAAATTAGCTTGCAAATATTCTACGGAGGAATCGGTGGATGAATTATCAGCAACCACGACATCTGCAATATCTTTACTATACTTTAGTACTGTAGGTAAAAACTTTGCAAGAAATTCTTGACCATTCCAATTTAATATAACAACGGCTATTTTCAAGTTAGCAAATATAGAATAAATTACGAAATGGCTTGTTGTTTTTGAAAAAAACTATCATTATCAAAATCCTGTAGGGAAAATGTTTGCTACAAACTATCGTGGATTATTAAAGAGTTCCTCACTTTTTCTGCCAAAATGGTTGCGAACACCATCCTGATCGATATCATTGGTCACATTATTTCTTCCGTAGATTTTTTGCTGCCATTTATAGTCATAAATCTCACCAATAGCATCGGAATGAATAAGAACAAAATCGTTCGTGGCTAAATCGTTGTCACAAAATACAAATTTTCTGTTTTTCTGATTTTTACAGGTATAATAGTGCCATATTTCGTAGGGGAATGCACTTGGCTCGTAATATTGTTTTGAAATAGTATTCGGTTCGCCATACTCTAAATATACACGACCACGATCGGTTTCGTATCCTCTTTTGATGTTGGTGGTATATTCCTTGTTCACTTTATTTACTTCAATCAAGTATTTTCCCCATGCTTCACCTGGGCTTTGGGGGTTGCGTGTTTGCCAGAAGGCTAAAAAGAATTTTTGCATGGAAACCAGCTCGTTTCTGTTTAACTGATTTTTTGCGAAAATACGTTCGTTTTCACTCGAAATGGGATAGAGACAGCGGATATATTCGGCAAGCGTATCCTTGTTGGTATACATTTCAACAAATGAGTGTTCTGTAACCACCTTTGTTACATCTTGCAAAGGTGCCTGAACTTTTAAATTGTCGCGCTCGAAGTAAAATTTTTGTATGGCAATTTGTTTGTTCATTTTATCACGAGCTTCAACCACCAAATTGTAGTTGCCAGTGGGCAATGCCGATAAATCAAATTCACCAAAAACCACATTTACCGGTTTGGCCACTTCTTTTTTAACTTTTACAAAAGCATCAACAAGTTTTTCGTTTTCATTAATTTCGATATAGGTAGATAATAAATACTTTTCTTCTGTACCAATAACTTTATCTGTATTATAAATTTCGGCATAATAGGTCATCTTGTTTATATTATCGGGATAATAGTACAAGATATATGGCACCATGTCATAACCAGCTTTGCTAAGAATATTTTCAGATTCAGTTCTTTTATACGAATCAACCACTTCAATACCTGAAATTGCAACTTTGGTGGCAGGATATGAAATATCAATAGTCTCGTTGCCTTTGAATGGTACTGATGTAGCGTTTTTGTCAGCAATAATAATTTCTACATCATAGGTTCCATCGGGTAAAATAAACCGTTGTTGGTCAATAAAATTAAAGTTTACATTACTAGTATCATCCACCTCGGGGCTAAGCAGATTGTATTTTTTAAAATCTTTTATTACCGAGTCTTGTCTAAAAATTAAAGTGATTTCAATAGTTGATTGAAACTTCTTGTTTGCGTTTTCTGTAAAATGAACGCTTTTTCCAACCACAATCATATATGTTTCAATATATGGGCCGTCTTTTGGAGAGTAAAATGTTGCATAAGACATGAACGCTTGCATACGTTTTGCATAAGAATGGAAACTGAAACATGTGAAAAGCAGCAGGCTGATTATGAACACGATTTTTTTCATTTTCTTTTAATTTTAAGTAGATACAAAGATAAAGATTTTTTTTATTAAAGTGTTACATTTTGCTTATCAAATTTACGACAAATCAGTTAACGGTAGGGTTTTGAAAGTTAACGGTAGGTTTGATTCCGTTAATTGTCAATTTTAAATAATTGCTTGGCAAAATAAAAAAAAGTATTACTTTTGCAGCGGAGAGATGGCAGAGTGGTCGATTGCGGCGGTCTTGAAAACCGTTGAGGGTAACACCTCCGGGGGTTCGAATCCCCCTTTCTCCGCTGATAAAAAAGGAAATACGATGCAAGCCACTGAATTTGAAACAATTTGGTGGTTTTTTATTTTACGCAAAACGTAAAAAAAAGCATAAAAAAGCAAGTACAAAAGCACAGGTGCCGAATTAATGCAACTAGCTCAATTGCTGGATTTAAAATATGCCAAAGTGGAGAAAGATATGCATGGCAAAGAGCGGTTTTTTTGTAGCGAAGATTTAGGAAGTCGGCAATTGGCAATGCACAATTGGCAAAGGGCGGAGTGTAATTGTTCTATTGTTTTATTGCTCTATTGTTGAATTGTTTTTTTATTTTATCTTGTTCTATTGTTTTTTGATATTTGTTTCGTAAATAATAGTTACTTTTAGATTTAATTTTTTTCAGTCATGGCGAAGCATAAAAAGAAAAAAGTGAATCACCACCATCTGGAAAAGGTGGCAAGGGCGCAGCACAAAAATGAGTATTATCGAAAGATACGTAAGGTGTTGCACGCCTTAAACTGCGATTCTATTTTTTCTATGATACCGAATGGAGATCTGGAAGCTTTGTATACTTTACGGTTTCAGTCGGTAAATATTACCATTGCCGAAGGCGAACGTATGCCAGCAGGTGCCCGGAAATATACCAGCAAATTTATTTCGGAGGCACTGAAAGAAAAAACCGTTAAACTGTTGCCCGATGGCGCTGAAGTGGATCTGGATACGTATTTAACTGCTGGAATCACAATGATGTATTGGGCACTAGGCCTTGATGAAGATAAATATGCGAAAGCTGCACAAATTAAAAAAGACCTGAATTATTTTTGCACTAACGAAAAAATTAAAACGGATGCCTGGAGCACTATTCATGCTATTGTTCAAAGTGCTGTGATGGCTTTCAGCGATTTGAACAAACGCTTGTATTATGGTGTTTTTAAACCCGATGTGTCGGGAACCAAAATGAAAGCCTGTCATCTGTTGGATTGGCACAGTGTAATTCCTGAAAGGGTATACTTTCAGGTGAACGGCGAAAGGCATAATGCTGTTAGGGTGGGTCATTGCAGCATGAACGATGGACCTAAGTGGGTGAGCGTGAAAGCAAAAAACCTGGGTGTGCACTCGGCCAATCCCGATAAGGAATTTCCGGTATACATACAAGCGCACGCCTTGCAACGTATTGCCGAACGCAACGATTGTGTGTATTCTGAAACTTTAAATGTGTATTTGTACTGCAGTTTGCAGGCGGTGAAATGTCAACGCCAGTTGAGTAGTGGCAAATTTTTGATTGATTTTGAAGTGGTGGATGTGAAAACAGGCTATTTGTTGGCCGACATTATTGACGATAAACTTATTATTCGCACTTTTTTGTTTATGACGCAAGAGGGTATGCCCGAATCGGATAAACTGAAAGAACTGACGGGCTTGCAACGCTCGGATATACAATATTTGGATTTGGATAAATTGAGCACGTTTATGACTACAGAGGTGCACGAAAACCCACGTATTCGAAAATTATTTGCCGATGCGGGCTGCGATTGCATTTTTAAACTGCGCGAAATTATTGAGAAATACGATATCCCCATCAAAAAACATCCTGCGGCTACCCTACTCGAAAAATATATTGGATTAGACGATGCCAATAAGTTTTTTGCCGAAGAGGAAATGGAGAGGAAAGCCGGTTAAATTCTTTAGCCTATTGGAAGAAAGCAAGGGGCAGGATGTAGTTGTTCTCTTGTTTTAAGTCGGCCATCGGCAATCCACAATCGGCCAAGAGCATGATGGAATCGGTAGGCACACTTTTTTTTCGTTTCACTTTTTTAAAAATTCACCTTTTATGGCTTATGGCGGTGGTTTTTGGCTAATTATTTCGCATGTAAATTAGCAGGGTTTAGACACATGCTACTCATACCAACACGTTAATCACTATTTACTATTTGAATATCATTAAACACACATATTGAACAATATAGGAGTTCTATTTTTGTTATTCAACCTTCAAATTCGTTGCTTTTATGCTACATTAGAGAAGCAAACCCACAACTCCATGGTTGTGTTTTAGTACCTCCGAGTATAAATTTACTACCTCCAAGTACCTAATGTGGTAGCTCCAGGTAGTTATTTTGCATCAATTTCAACTATTTTACTACTCGGAGGTAGTTGTTATGCTACCTCCAGGTACCTATACAAGTACTAGGAGGTAGTAACTTTGCATCAATGGTAGCACATCTGCTACTAATTTGTAGCTATTGAACTACCCCGAGGTACTAATTTACTACTCGTTTGTTCAAATTTACTACTCGAGGTAGTAAATTTCATGCCCTTTTGCGCTTCAGCACTGCTGTTTTGCACCGAAGTGCTCCGATAACGCTATTGCTTACCAATGCGTAAAACCAAATTGAAAAACCATCTTCACAAAACGCTACTATGTCCTTCTGCTTTGCAGCATCAAAACAAAAAAACAAAACAAACAATCAAAACCCACACCCTGCCTCCTACAAACTTCCATCTTCGAACTACTTTTATTCCGAAAAACCCCAATTCAATCATTTTTGTGCTTACATTTGTTATACCATTAAAACCCGAACCATGAAACGCCTCCACCTTTTCCTGCTGCTGTGCGCCGCTTTGTTTTCGTGCACACACCATCCCAAACCCGATGTAATAAACCAACTGCTAAGCACCAACGATAGCCTGCTTTTGCAATGCAACACCCTGCAAACCCAAACCCAACAAATGTTTTCCCGTTTCGGTATAAGCAAAACCACCCACCCCATCCGGGCCAGCCTGTGCAAAATCAAAGCTGACAGTGCCAATTTGCTAACAAACCAAATGATTGAATATATTGACCAAGTGATTGCAGTTGCTATTGCTAAAGTAGAAAGCATGCCTGTGGAACAAGCCAAATCGGCCAATTTGCACACCATAAAAGGCTTGGCCAACAACAACATCAGCACACAATATTTGTTTGGCACCACCCCCGATGGCTCCAATGGCGAAGGACACCAACTAAAAATCAAGCTTGAACAGTACAAAAACCAGATGCTTTGTTTTAAACTCCCCACCGAAAACGACACCACCATCAACACTCCCGCCCTCGACACCCAAGGACCTTTTTACGATGCGGGCGACAACCTTCAAAGTTTCGAACAACACCTGTTTTTCGAATCGGTGCTCATTGCCGACATCGTACTACTGAACACCATCAAGTACCATATATTAAAAGTAGAGCACACCGTGGTGTCGCGACTGCTTGAAAACTAGAACTGGGAAAAAGCAAAAGGTGAAATTGCGACAAAAACCCACCCTGTGCCGATTGTGGATTGCCGATTTCTTCTTTATCCTCTCCCCATCCAATACCCCGAAATATAAATAATTGCAACAGCAAACCCCACAAATGCACCCAAAAACAGCGAAAGAATGCGCACAGTTTTGCTTGAACTCTCCAAATAAAAAAACGCTCCGGTGGCACAAATAGCGGTAATTAGCAAAGTGACCGGCACCAGCCACACATCCGTAATGCTATCAAACAGCAACGAAATAAATGCCGGAGCAAACCCATAAAACCAAAACAACATAATACTTTTGTCGGCCTTAAACAGCCAAAACAAATATTTGATTGGTTTTAGCGTTGGTTTCATACAAAACCCCGCCACAAAAGCCAGTGTCATGGGCAACAGAAACAACAAAGCGCAATATCTGTGCACGTTTCCTATATACATCGAATAGCCAACCAAAAAACTGCAAATAAAACTAAACCCCAGTGCCGGAAACGTCCAACGCGGAAATATGGCCACCCAACTGTAACCACAAATAAACATAAAACCGGCTATTGCAAAGCAAAGCATAATGGCCTGAGCCACGCGGCTACCTCCCTCCATCGTGCCCGAAACCAATATCAAAGCCTGCAACCCAAAAGGTATCAGTCCAAACAAAGATGTTTTAGCAACAGCAGCCACAAATTATATATTAACAACGAACTACTTAATACGAATTAAACGCACTCTGGGTTTCCAACTTATGGGTTCTTAGTTCCGGTACATTTGTCAAATGCCATATTATTGGTAATGTTTTAGCAAAAGGTAAGTGCGATATCCGATTATACAACCCGCCCCATACCAATTACTATCTACTATACTATCTTCCAACCTTTTTCCTTTCACCTAATATGCTCCTGCCCTTTTCCTCACAAACCACTCCACCATCAGCAAGCCAACAATTATTAAAAACACCCAAAACAAATTTACAACATCATCAAACGTTTTTCGGGCATACGAAATCGATTTCACATCATCGCGAGCTTTCAGCAGCGCCAACAGTTGTTTAAGCTGGCCTGGGTACAGCATTTTGCCGTCATGTAGGCTAGCCAGCGCATATAACAACTGATGATCGGCAATCAAATTCAGCGATTCCACATTCACAGGTACCACCGTAAACAAGCCCTTTTTCGAATACGACTTCCCCCCTGTTTTCATCCGCGCATCAAAAGTGTAATCGCCCACGACAAAACTTCCGGCATTAATATGATAGGCATGCGAAGTGCGAGTAAACGTAAACGGAAAACTTTTCTTATCCGCATTCGTAATGGTGAGCTGCACTTCGGGCTCGTTCACCAGTTCGTAACTTTCGTTATACACCTCTGCATCAAACTCCACATTTTCGTTCTCCATAAACGTATTTTTAGCATGAATGCGAAAACGTCCTTTATCCACTTTCACCGACAAATACTGAATAATTTTATCCATCAATTCGTTGAAAGCCGTTTGGTTCGATGTCTGCAAAAAATTGTTCAGCCGCCATTTCCAAATCCCTTCGCCAGCAATCACCCCCAGTTTGGCATCTGCAGCCGTATTAAACATCACCAAAGGTTTTTGCGTTTGCACACCAACTATCTTCTGATAAAAAAGCACATTCAGCGAATTGCCCGGAAAATAATCGCCAAAAGGCACGGTCAAAGCCGGAAAATTGGTGCTCACCTTTTTCAGTTCATCCGAAATAGTGAACAACGCAAAGTCGTTGGCAATAGTGGGTGCAGCTTCATCAATTTTATCGCCCGATTGCCTGATAAGCAAAGCTGTTTTCAAGGTGTTCAATGTCTTAATATCCGACAAAGAACCTACAATAAACAATACCGGCAGCTTCAATTTGGCAATGTTTTGCAGCAACGGCAAGCTATTTTTACCCTTAAAAGGAATCTGATGCAAAACAATTAGATTGTAATCCTCCAAAGGTTTCGTAAAATTATCCACAATAGCTTCGTCCACCTGATAAATCTTGTTCATCTCAATACTTTGCTTCAAGGCCGACACATCGGGATGCGGCGCACCGGCCAAAATCAGTATCTTTTCGCGCCCATCAAGCACTTCAACAAACACATCCTGATAGTTGTTCACATAACTTATTTCGTTTTCCAAAGCCGAAAGGCTCACTTTGTAGTGCTGCATTCCCGCCTGTTTGGCTTCCAGCTGCACCTGAATAGTTTCAATAAAGTGCGGCGAATTAAAATCAATAGTTTTAGTAAACAACGTTTCGTTTCCTTTGCATACCCACAATGTTGCTTTTTGCCCCGCACATTTGTTGGCAGCCACCACAATCTCCAGTGGAAACTCATTGCCTAGATAACTGATACGATTGTAGTTCACCCGCACCACAATAACATCTTTCTGTATAGCCGTATCGCCTAGTGCTATCGTATAAAACGGATATTTCAGTTGCTCAGACAAATACACAGGGCTAGTACCTTTATTATACAACCCGTCCGAAGCCACAATCACCGCTCCCACATTGCGATTGGCAAAGCGCGCATTAAAATCCTCGATGAATTGCGAAAAATCGGTTTGCTTATCGCGAAAATCATACATCAACCTATCCTGTATTTTATCGCCAAACGAAAACACGCTTACATCGTACTCTTTTTCCAAATCCGCCACCAACTGCTTCATTTCTTTCACATATAGTGTTCGCACCACACTCAAATCTTTGCAAAACACAATCGACTGCGAATTATCCTGCGCAACCACAATAATTGGCTTCTCAACCGTTGTAGTCGTTAGCATCACCAAAGGCGAAAGCAATAAAAATGAAATCAAAAAAATGCTAATGGTTCGCAAAGTGGCCAAAACCCTTACAGTGAGTTTGCTGTAGTCGTATCGCTTTTCGCGAAAATACAACAACATAGCATACCCCACACCCAGCATCAAACAAGGAATGGTTAGCCACAACGAATATTCGGTATTGATACTTAAACTCAATTTATAGGTATTTCATAGTAAATGCCAATCCTTAAACTTGTAACATCTAATTTCCTCCAGTGCCCACAAAATAATCGTCTTTATTATCAAACAAAATATTAAAAGTAGTTAAACTGCCATAAACCCGGGTAATATACTGTTGAAAGTTTACTTTTTCCTCGTCAGTTAGCTTAGGATTACTGTTGATGTTTTGTTCCAAAACCCTTAGTCGGTCGCGCAACATCACAATTTTGTGAAAAAATGCCTCAACGGGAATTTCCTTGGGTTTCAAATCGGTTTTGCCCGGCTGCAAAATCAGTTTGCCGCCAGTCCATTTTTCGCCCATCGGAATCACCTCCTGAAAACCGCCATATTTATCAAGAAACGAAATCAACACTTGCTCAAATGCTTGCAAATCGATAGATGCAACATCGGTTGAACCGCTATTTTCGTTGTAATCCAGCACAACATAATCCTTATTATTCTTCGAGAATTCCATCTTGCCGGCTCTCACAAAGATAATTTCGTAGTTCGAAATATTTACTTTGCTTACCACCCCTTCGCCATATTTATCATGGTCAATGCGGGTTCCAACTGTTAGTTCTTTTTCCATAGTTTTAAAATACTTTATCAACCTTTCCCCCGCCCGATATCGATTTTTTTACGTCGGGAGTGCCCATATACAGAACCTCTCCTGCTCCCATAACAGTGACATCAAGCTGAGTTATTACATTTACTTGTGCTTTTGCTGCACCTTTAATTTTAAGTTTCAAATTATCAAAAAGCATATCAAAGTTATACATATCCGAAGCACCGCTCACATTTATATTTCCCATTGAAGCAGCACCAATCAGTTTCATTTTACTACTGCCATTCATTTCGGCATTAAAATCAACACAATTAATATCTAAAGCCACATTGCTGGCACCCGACAAATCGAGCGCAAATTTGTCGGCACTTATCTTTCCGTTCGATTTTACAATCACTGCCCCCGAAGCTTCAATAGATTCGATGTTTGCCACTGTCAGATAAATATTAACCTCTTTTGATGGCAACAAATCTCTTTTGGTTTTAATAGTAAGCTTGTTGCTACGAACTTTGGCAGTAATATATTGCTGCAAGTTATCATCGGTTTCAATCGTGATCGCAGCTTTCTCGCCTGGCGATATAAACACATTAAAAGCACCTTCCAAGCTAATTTTGGTAAAGGCAGCCAACTCCTTGTCGGTCTTAATAATGGTGCCACTTCCTTTCTTTGGAGGAAACATATTACATGAAGCAGTAAATAAGGTAATCAATGTAATTACAATAAATTTAAACACATACATATTAATCTTCATATCACTTTATTTTAAAACAATATCATCAATCACGGGCTTATCGAATTTGCTATTGAGTTCTGTCATAATTTTCGATTTCAGAATATACACCTCATTTCGCACAATGGAAGAATCGAGCTCGGCATACAATATACGTTTGTTTACCGATAAATGTTTTGTATGCTGCGCAATCATTTTGCCAACCACCACGCCCCAACTTTCGATAAGGCGTACCTGATTTAGCTTATTTTTAAGCTTGTAGGCTTCTACAAACTCCTGAATAACTCTTTTTAATGGCTTTTCGTCGTACATAGGTTAGAATTCAATCTCAGTAGCGGTGTTTTCATCAATAATAAATACTTTGCCGGGCGAGTTAATTTTCTTCATGGTATTAACAATGCGGTCTTTTTGTGTATCGGTTATAAATACCTGTCCAAAATTATTATCAGTGGCCAGTTTAATTATATGTTCAACCCTTTGGTCGTCAAGTTTGTCAAATATATCATCAAATAACAGTATGGGTTTAAAACCTTTACTATTTTTAGTATATTCAAACTGCGCTAGTTTAATAGCAATAGTAAACGATTTCTGTTGTCCTTGCGATCCAAATTTGCGCAGTTGAAACCCATTAATATTGAATATAAGATCGTCTTTATGAATGCCTGTTGTTGTGTATTGAACTGCCCTGTCTTTCGAAATACTTGCGGTAAGAAGCTCAGCAAATGAATTATCATTCAGATGCGAATCGTAAGTTATGGAAACTTGTTCTTTATTGCCACTAATATACTGATAAAAACGGTTGAAAAATGGTGTAAAATCTTCGATAAACGACAATCGTTTTGAATGAATTTTTGTACCCAAGTTAACAAGCTGCATATCCCAAATTTCCAAAGCATCCATATCAAACGAGCGGTTTTCGTAAAACAGTTTCAACAAACTGTTGCGTTGATAAAGTGCTTTATTATAACTAATCAAGGTGTCCAAATAATCGCGGTCAAACTGACTTATAAAACTATCAATAAACCGCCTGCGCTCTTCGCTGCCTTCGTAAATAATATTCGAATCGTGAGGTGAAATCATCACCAAAGGAAACAAACCAATATGGTCGGCCAGACGATCGTACTCCTTTTTATTAAGCTTAACTACTTTTCTGTGATTGCGTTTCTGTGTACAAATAAGCGAGTCGGGCGACTCGGGATTTTTAACGAAAACACTTTGTATCACAAAAAAGTCTTTATCGTGCATAATATTCTGTGTGTCGATGATATTAAAATAGCTCTTACAAAACGAAAGATAATGAATGGCATCGAGCAAATTGGTTTTTCCTACGCCATTGTTGCCAACAAAGCAGTTTATTTTATCCGACAAGACCAGTTCAATGGATGGATAATTTTTAAAATTAGTAAGATTTAACTTTTGCAGATACATTTTTAATTGGATGAAAAACCATTAAATTGACTTGAATCGGACGATTTGTAAAGTAAAGTATGTATGGCCTTGTGTACATTCAGTAATTTGCTGCCCCAATGTTTTTCAAAAAGCTCTTTTGCATAATAAACTGCATTTTCCTGAGCTACAAGCGTGTTTTTTTGATATAAAAGCAAGAAATCCTTTAAATCCTGATAAATATCGGCCAAACATTCAGCAATGCTTCCTTTGGAAGCTACCATAACTTTTGCTTCCACAAAATAGAATGTATCGTTTGTGTCTGTTTTCTTATTAATGCTGTTAAAAATAGCTTCCCATTGCTCCTGTGTAACAAAGCGCTCATTCGCTTCTTCATCTGTATTCTCAATTTCGGGCAACATGGCGCCTTTTAAATATAGTAAAGGTAAAACCTTTTGCATGTATAGAAAAGCAAATTCCAAATCATATTTTTCAAACTCTTCCATGAAAATACACAAATCGTTAGCAATGGTAATAACTTCGATAACTGTTTTTGAATGAATACTGTTTTTTGATTCGTTTGCCATATATGAGTTACTTAATTATCATTACAAAAATACAAATTTTAAGGTTAATTCTTTGCATTATTATAAAACAAAACTTTTCAGAATTACATTGCAATATTTATTTTTCAAAATATTTGTTTTGAAAAGTAAAAACACTTACATTTGTTATAAATCTTGAAGCTATGGATACGAAAGAACTAAAGAAAAAGCTGGTTGATGCATGCATGGTGTTGCAGAAAAAAATTGCTGATAATGCCATGGCAGAAATAAAAGATGCTTACGAAAATGCCAACGATTATGGTAATCCCGAAGATTGGTTTGATACCTATAAAATGGACTTACTCAACAAAAGCGATATCTACAGCCAACAACTTCGTATTGCACTAGAAGAAATAAAAAACCTAGAACGTATCAATACCTCCAAATCGAACACTATTGTGGAGTTGGGTGCCATTGTTGTGACCAACTCCCAAAAATTGTTTATTGCTATTGGTATAGGAAAAGTAATTATTGATGGGGAATTGTATTATGCCATATCACCTTCGGTACCATTGTTTATGGCCATGAAAGGAAAAAAAGCAGGAGACAATTATGAATTTAGAGGCAAAGAAGGAACTATTAATGAAGTGATCTAACCAATTACTATTTTAGTTCATTTTCAATATTGTTTTTTACCGGATTGGCATACATAGCCAAAATTATTTTAAATACTTCTTCTTTATTAAACTCAACAGGAATTTTAACAAGTTTCTCATTTATATAAGCTACAAATTGTTCCTTTCCCGCCTCATTGTATTCGTTTGAAAAACGTGCTGATTCGTTTAATAAGTCGTAGGCTATATAATTTGTATTCCAGAGTTTATAAATTGAATATACTTGCTTGTCTACCTGTTCTGCCTTTTTTTTCAACCATTCGTTGATATTGCCTTTCGTAGTGGTATCGTCGGTGGTATCTTTTTCCAACATCTTTCCAAATGCCACATGAACCTTACCTTTTAATCCTTGAATTCCTGTCAACATACTTTTAAAATCCTTATCCGGAGTTTTTTGAAAAGGGAGTTCGTTGGCCACGGCATACAATTCAACTGCTTTCATCACATCACAAGGGTCGTATTCGTATGAAACTGCAACTGGCAAAACTTTCAACTTTGAGAAAATTTCTTTTTCGTTTTTGTCGCCATGCATCACAAGCATCTTAAGCAAACCATATTGAGTTTTATCATCGCCGTCTTTGGCTCTGCCTTCGCGCTGCGCCAACCAAACTGATGAGTTTTTGTTCACAATGACATCGGTAATATAGGCCGAGAGTTGTTTCGAATAATCGTAAAAAGCACGCTGCGGAATATTACGTTTCACCGTAAAACTCTTGTTTAATTTCAACAAATGGGTTACCATAGGCGAAACAAATAGGTTGTCGCCGATAGCAGTTTGCGAAATTTGATGGCCGTGTTCAAACAATAGGTAATTCATTAGTGATGAATCCAACACTATATCTCGATGGGTGGAAATAAATAAATAAGATTTTCCTTTTTCCAAGCCTTCAACGCCACTACAGGTTAAACTTTCGATGGTTCGTTCAATCACTACATTCAAGGCAGCATAGGCAAACTTTGCCTGAAAATCGTAAATATTATTGATTGTCTTAAAATCTCTAACGAATTTGGCTCTATTAAAATTGGGGAACAAGTAGCGCAGAAAAGTAATAAAATCAGCATCACGCACCAATTCGCCTACCGCATAGGGCACCTCTAAATCGTTGTACGGTCTAATTTCATTATAATCATTGTATTGAAAGTTCATGCTTTTTGCAGTAAAAAAAAGTAAAAGTAATAAATATTATTGTTGGTCGGTATCTGTATCTGTATTTTCTGTATCCGTCTCACTTTTTTCTTTGGTGGGAAAGCCACCAAAATAGAGGCCAATTGTAATTTGAGGTGTATTAAACTTGAACGCTTTAAAACGGTCAAATTCGTCGCCATGCAAAAATTTCACAAACCGATATCCAACACCTAAATTAAACTTAAGCCAACTGGTTATATTAACATCCAATTCAAGTTCAGGGGTTATAACAAATACCTTATTGTTAGTATAATCAAGCAAAAAGTTTACATTGTTTATATACGCCACATCTGTTTTTTCTAAATGAATATTGCCCCAACCTAATTTGGTGCTTACACCAAAATGAAAGCGTTTTTTAGGAAAAAACATTGCACCTGTCCAAATGCCTGCATGGCTGAAATTTGTTCGAAGCTTTTTTCCATAAAAAAACATTGAATCTGGTATGCTGTGAATAACCAAATCATCAATATAATGACTTGATGTGAGTGTTAAACCGTAGCCACCAATAAAAAAGTAATCGGTAATGGTGAGTGCACCACCTGCGCCCACCGATTCGGATAGTCCTTTGTTTAATATGGATGTCTCGCTTAAAATACCTCCAAAACCACTGATGGGTATCTTTGGATTATTGACAAGATATTTCGCCTCGGTTGAATCCTGTGCCCTTAGATTTGCATAGGAAATAAACAAAACCAAAATCAAGAATATCTTTTTCATAAAAAACTTTTGTGCAAAATAATAAAAAACTTCAACATGAAGTTGTAATAAAAGACTTTATTTTGCATAATATTTCTAACGTAATTTTTTTGAAATGAGTATAAACACACTTACAAAAATTGGCCTTATTGCTTTCATCGCATTATTTATCAACATTTCGTTTGGTTTTTCACAAAAGAAAAAGGATAAAAACAATAATGATGAAGAGCCTGCAATACAAAATCGTTCATGGAGTTTGGGAATTAATTGCGGGGGGGCTTTTGCCAGTCGCTATCAAGCGAATTTTTATAACGGAGCCGATGGTAACCAGAACGAATTGAGTTATATTTTGAACAACCCATATTACAAAGAGGAAATTAAACGCGTGTTGAATGATACTTTTGCTTTGGATGGCATGCCAACCAGAATGAAATATAATCCTGCTTTGGCTTTTGGATTTTTGGTTAAAAAACACATCAATAACAATGTGGGTGTTTTCATTCAGTTTAATTACTCAAAATTTACGGCTCAAGACCAGTTCACGTTAAAGTTGGGTGCCACTTCAACTTCGGCTGCTTTTCCAAATCTGAAAAACTATGCCATTTGGGGTAAAGAAGAACGTATCAATATCGATTTTGGGGTGAGTGGCGAAATACTTCTTGCTCCTAAAATATACGGCTTCCTTGAGGGTGGTTTTAATTTAAACAACACTCGGGTGTTGGAAAACAAGATTCAAATCGAGAGTCTAGAGTATAGTATTATCAACATTTATGGTGGTCAACAGTATATTCCCAACACCCAGCTTCAGGAATACAAAGTACACGAAGGTGGCATTGGCATTGGTGCTTTTTTATCGCCGGGTGTTGAGTTCAGATTCAACGACAATGTGGCGGTTGACATTTTGGGTTCAATATATTGGAGCAAAATAAACCTGATGCACTACAACAGCTTTAAACCGCAATATGCAGTTACACTGCGTTTTATGTTTTCTACTCAGTTTGTAAAAAGTTTGTAATAGGCAAAATGAACATTTCGTTTACTGCGCTCACAAAATGCAATTTGTGTCCGCGAAATTGCCTCACCAACCGTTTCGAAGGTGGCTCGGGCTATTGCAAATCCGATTACCAATATCAAATAGGTAGTGTAGTGGTTCACCAGGGCGAGGAGCCTGCCATAAATGGTATAACGGGCATTTGTAACATATTTTTTAGTCACTGCAATATGCAATGCGTGTTTTGCCAAAATTATCAAATAAGCGAAAACTTCATGCAGCAGCAAAGCAATGCTTGGGACTTCGAAAAGTTGTTGGACGCTATAGAGCAAAAACTTAATCAGGGCTGTGGAGCAATAGGTTTTGTGAGCCCATCACACCAAATCCCACAAATGGTTTCGGTGATTCGTGCTTTTGAACATCGCAGGCCGAAACCCATTTTTGTCTACAATTCGAATGGCTACGATAAGGTGGAAGTGCTGAAAGAACTTGAGGGAATGATTGATATTTATTTGCCCGATTTAAAATATGCCGACAACAATTTGGCATTACAATTTTCTGATGCTAATGATTATTGGGAGGTGAGCCGCCAAGTCATAAAAGAAATGTACCGGCAAAAAGGTGCTGTTTTGCATTATGCCAATCCATCTCAGGCCGAAGGAGGATTGATTATAAGGCATTTGGTATTGCCTAACCACACAGCCAACAGCATAAAAATCTTGCAGTTTATTGCTGAAGAGCTATCACCAAAGGTGCATGTTTCGCTCATGTCGCAGTATTTTCCGAATGCAAAAGCCAACGGTTTTGCAGAACTTTCGCGCGTGCTTTCCGAAATGGAATACAAATCGGTAGTTCAGGCAATGGAAAATCTGGGATTGGAGAATGGTTGGTTGCAAGAGCTTGGCAGTCACCAAACCTATCAACCCGATTTTAATAAAAAGAACCCATTTAGCGAGTAACAATTTGCCAATTTCAGTTGCTACCTTCCCTTGCTTCACTTTTTTGAATTATAGCATCAACTAGAAAAAAACGTATAAAAAAAATTAGGCGATTTGCATTTGGACAGTAGTTAAAAAAAATAAAAATTCAGGTCATCTGCCGCAGCCTATAGCCTAAATTAAATAAATTCATAACTTTTAATTGACTTTTATATTTTATTAACTATATTTGCGACCGTAAACCCTAAAATAATAAAATTATGTTTGCATTTGGTAACAAACATCCGTATCACGAAGTTGTAATTACAACTCCAATTAAAAGCACTACTCCTATTGCTATTGCAATTCACGATCAACGACAATATATTATTGATGCCTCAAAGTCTGCCACATTTTGCGGAAGCATGCGTTCTGGAGTGGGTATTCCTTACGATATAACCACGAAATCAGACAAGCCGGTGGCCGATGACATGCTCGGCATATTGTGTTCGGCTCTTGAAAAAAATGGCAATCCCGTAATTAAGGTTCTCACACGTTCTGGCCTTTCAAAAAAAGCTGTTATAACCTTACTAAACGAAACACAGGCCGAGAAACAAATTTATATCAGCATTCACGAGTGGAAAACAGACACCTATATGAAGGCAGATTTGTATTGCTTTGTAACTTTAGATGTTTATAACAAAAACGGAGAAATTATTGCCGAAAACTCCATTAAAGCAAATGCTGAAGCGTATGGCGGCAGTTTCTGGAATCCGAAAAAAGCAGCTCGCAAAGGCGCACTTTTGGCCGTGAAACTTAAACTCGATTTGCTTCTAAATTCCGAGAAAATAGTAAAAATATTTGATTAAACCATTTGCTAGATTTCTCGTAACAACTTGAGTGCAGCCTTTCGAGGTTCGCACTTTTTTTTTAATTAGCAAGCAAAAGGTTAAAACTTCCGAAATATCTTTTTATCTACACTCAACCCTACCGTTCCGATTTTTTATTATTTTTACAACAATTCTACCAATAGTTTTTCTATTACTCAGCAAATTAATATCACTACTATGATTCGAAATCCGAAATTAGTGTTCATGCTTTTAGTCACTTCTCTTATTTTTACGTATAACTCTCATGCAACCACTTACACCGTAACAAACACCAACGACACCGGCCTCGGTTCGTTGAATGCTGCTATTACAAGTGCCAATTCGCATTTGGGTGCCGACACCGTAAAATTCCATTTGATAACCTCCGATATCAACTACAGCATAGCCGAAGGTATCTGGACCATACATATTACAACCGCTCTGCCCTATTTTATTGATAACAGAACTTTTATCGACGGAAACTCACAAAGCACTTTCGGAACCACCAACACCAACGGGCCTGAAGTGTTTATTCAGTGCGAAAATGCCTCAATCAATGCTGCCTTTATACTCGGCTCATCAAACAATAAAATCAGTTGCTTGGGCATAACAGGTTTCACCTATGGTATTTTAATTTATGGAAGCACCTCAAACACTATAACCGATGTATATGCCGGAACAAACTTCGATGGCACAACAAGCATCCCAAATCAATATGGTATAGGCATCGCAAACGGAGCTAGCGGGAATTTAATAACAAACTGCCTCCTTTCAGGCAATTCATCTGTAGGCTATGCCATTTCAGCTTCAAACAACAACGCGATAACTAATTGTAGAATTGGAACCAACAGAACAGCCACCAATAAACTACCAAACAACTATGGTATTGCTATTGATGGCGGTTCCAACAACACCATTGGCGGCAGCACAGCGGGCACTCAAAATCTTATTTCGGGCAATATCAGCGGTGGAATTGTAATCAACGGAATCACTTCCACAGGCAATCAAATTATGGGCAATTTAATAGGCACCAATGCCGCCGGAACCGATACTATCCCCAATGCTAACGGTATTATTTTGGCAGGGGCAAATAACTCAATTATCGGAGGCAATACCCCCCTCAAAAGAAATGTTATTTCGGGCAATCTCCAGGCAGGAATTGCATTTAATGGCACTGGTACTCGAAATAACAGCATACAAGGAAATTTTATTGGCACCACTGTTACCGGCAATAGCCATTTGAGCAATCATACCGGCATTATGTTGAAAAGCAAAAGCAATCACAATTTAATTGGTGGAACCACTGCGGCCGACCGCAACATTATTTCGGGCAACCTCGAAATTGGTGTTTATTGCGAAGCCAGCGATAGCAATTTTGTGTTTGGCAACTTTATTGGTCCGGATGTTAGCGGAACAAACACTTTTTTGTTAGGCGATTCTGCCATTCAGGGCAACGGCATAGAGTTAAACACCGTTTCGAAATACAATACTGTTGGAGGAAGCGGCACCGGAGAACGCAACATTATTTCGGGCAACCGGGTTTATGGTTTGGTTTATTACGGGAATAGTTCATACAACAACACGTCCGGAAATTATATAGGAACAGATATGAGCGGAAATAACAAACTACCAAACGCAACTGGCATTTGTGTGGATGGTGGTTCAAATCATAATATAATTAACAACAATGTTTTGTCGGGCAACAAAAGTTATGGTATTTTCTTTGTTACCACCGGAACATATTACAACGTGTTTAAAGGCAATAAGGTGGGCACCAATGCAACTGCCAACGACACCATCCCAAATTATATTGGAGTTATTGTGGCAGCAGCAACAAAATATAATACCATTGGCGGAACAGCCCCTGGTGAAGCAAATATTATAACCGGAAATTATTACGATGGCATTGAAATAGCCGATATGGGAACCGACCACAATCAAATCATCGGAAATCAGGTAGGCTCTATAAATTCGCTACCGGGCAATTACAATGGTATTGGAATTGCAACCAACCCGCGAAACAACATCATTTCAAATAATACAATTTGTAAAAACAAATACATGGGCATAATTTTATTTGAACAGGCCGACAGCAACCAAATAATCAACAATTATATTGGAACAACCGACGGTACAACGAATCTGGGAAACGGTGGTGCCGGAATTGCCATTGTAAAAGGAGCTTCATACAATTTAATAAAAACAAATGTTATTGCTTATAACGACACAGTGGGCGTGGTGTTAGACGATAACAATACGTTGTATAACACCATTTCGCAAAATGCAATTCATCACAACCGCTTGATTGGTATCGATATTTTTCCCTTTGGATTTAATACAAATGATGCCGGCGATGCCGATGTAGGTACGAATTTAGGTATGAATAGTCCGGTGTTTACTTCAACGATCTTCAATCCTTCCGATAGTCAGTTATGGCTGAATGGAACCATAGACTACAACTATATCAGTCCTGCCGGAATAATTATTGAAATATTTAAAAGTGTTGGCGACACCTTGGGGTATGGCCAAGCTTTACAATATCTCGGAAGTGCCTTAGTTGATGCATCCGGGCATTGGTTTAACGCGTTCACCGGAGCAACTACAGGAGATAAACTAGTCGCAACAGCCACCGATACATTTGGTAACACATCAGAGTTTTCGCCCAATTCTAGTGTTGTTGCCGGTATTGCAAACTATTCAATAGCCAATAACCATTTCAATATTTTTCCGAATCCTGCCGCAAATCAGTGTTATATTGAGTTCAATCTTGCTGCTCAAAAGCATGTATCGGCCCATCTCTATTCAATTGACGGACGAATGATATCCTCCCTGTTTTCCGAATCGTTTACCGAAGGAAACCACGCCAAAGCAATTGATACCAAATCGTATCCCGCCGGGGTATATTTCATAAGCATCCAATCGGATAACGACGATAAAGAAACCATGAAATTAATCATCACAAAATAGCATATTATGAAAAGGTTATGCATAATAGTTTTGTTCAATCTTATAGCAGATTTTACATGGGCAAACAACTTTGTTGTAACAAACACCAACGATGCCGGCACCGGCACCTTGCGTGCAGCCCTAACAAATGCAAATGCCACACCGGCTGCTTCCCACACCATTTCATTCAATATACCCACAACCGATGGTGCTTATAATGCAACAACCGGTGTTTGGACTATCACACCTTTATCTACCATGCCTTATATTACAAGAGGCAATATAACAATTGATGGCAACACGCAAACTGTGGCGCATGGCAACACCAACCCAAATGGTCCCGAAATCATGCTAAAAGGGTCGGGTACCGTCGATTTTGCTTTCAGTGTTTTCAATGTTTCCGGCATTGTAATCAATGGTTTTATTATCAGCAATTTTATATACGGTATACAAGTTTCGGGGCTGTTAGCCCGAAACAATACCATTACGGGCAATTATATCGGAACAAATTACAATGCTTCCGATACGCTTGGAAACTACATTGGGATAGAAATTCTGGGAGGACCCAAACATACCCTTATTGGCGGCAGCACACCTGCCCTCCGAAATATTGTATCGGGCAACAATCACATAGGTATTCGTCTTGCAAATTCCGATTCCAATGTTCTTATCGGCAATTATGTTGGAGTCGACAGAAGCGGAACCATTGCTTTGCGAAATTTCGATGGCATTTCGATTGAGGGCACCTCAAAATACAATATCATCGGCAGTTTTTCAACCACCGGACGCAACCTCGTTTCAGGCAATGTGGCTTATGGCATTCCCGTTTTTGGTGCCGGATGCAACAACAACACCATTATCGGCAATTACATTGGCACCGACATAAGCGGTTCGCTGGCCATCCCAAATACCTACGGCGTCTTGTTCGATGATGGCGCATGTTATAATATACTGGGTGGCCACCAAACGGGTGCCGCAAACCTGATTTCGGGCAACAGTGGCTACGGCGTTTTCATTTACAACAATTCAACCAATAGCGACACGGTTCTTGGCAATCTCATTGGTACAAAGGCAAACGGAACGCAAGCCCTACCCAATGCAAACGGTGTGGTTATCGATGGTATGCCAAAATACCATATTGTCGATAGCAATGTCATTTCGGGCAATCTGCAACAAGGCATGGTAATTCATGCCACAGGTACCGATTATAATGTGATTACCCGAAACAGAATTGGTACAGACTGGAGCGGACTAATTGCCATCCCCAACCAAATCGATGGCATTCGCATTGGCGAAGGCCCGCAACACAATCTAATTGGTGGCGCAATCGCAAAGGGAAATAGTATTGCCAACAATGGCGGCAATGGCATTACCATTATGAACAACGGCGATTATTATAATAAAATATCAGCCAATTCCATTTTTAACAACGCACAATTGGGTATCGACCTCTACCCTGCCGGTCCCACCCCAAATGATGCCGGAGATGTGGATACAGGACCTAACTTCGGTATGAATTTTCCGGTTATTACACAAGCTGCCTACAACAGCCTCTCGGGCAACTTCACTATCGCCGGAACCATAGACACACCCAATCCAACAACTGTCACCATCGAACTTTTTAAATCAGATAACGACCCATCAGGCTATGGACAAGGCGAACGCTATTTAACTTCGGTGACGCCCGATGTTTCAGGAAATTTCAATGCAGTGGTGGTGGCCGGAGTTTGGGGGGGCGACCGCATTACGGCGACCGCCACCGATGCCAATGGAAACACTTCAGAGTTTTCAGCTTCAATGGTTATTACAGGTATTCAAAACAACATAAACCCACTCAGCAAAATCCAAATCCACCCAAACCCGGCCAAGGATTACCTTTATCTTACTATCGACAATTTAAACCAAGAAATAACCATTTCCGTAGTCGATATTCTTGGACAAGTTGTTAACAATTTGCGCATAATCCCCGACAAGCAAACCCCAACTCAAACAATAAATGTTGAGAATTTAAAACAAGGTATTTATTTTATTAGGATAAGGTGTGGACAAATTACCACAACAAAAAAAATAGTCATCAACTAGTGCAATAGTAGGTCATTCAATAACCACTTTTTGCTTATAACAAACCTTTTCGGTTTTAACCACAACCAAATACACCCCTGCCGGTTTGCCCGACAAATCAATTTCAGCACCGCTAACATGACCATAGTTTTGTTTATAAACAAGCCGGCCTGTTGCATTGAAAATTTCAATAGTTTTGGTATCAGTTAGTGCAAAATCAACGCGAATGCTGCCTGTTGAAGGATTGGGATGCAACCCCAACTGATTTTCGCTAGCAATAGCAGCCTTTCCGTTTGTGCAATACGTATGTTCATAAAACGTAATCCAGCTTGGCGGAAAACATTTGGTCATCACAAATATCTCGCCCGAATCTTGCAGGTATGCAAAATCAATTGCTTGCAAACTCAACAACGAATCCACCGAAGAAACCACATCCTCCACACCGCAATCCGATTCGCCCGTCAAGGGTGTTTTCACCACAAAAACATTGCGCAACAACGTATCGCTTGTGGCCGAATAGCCCACTTGCACCAGCATCGCATCATCGGTTATCATAGCATCGTAAAAAACATCGCGAGTCGCTTGTCCGTAGTGTTTGTTCCAAATTAGCGCACCGTTGGCAGGGTTCATGGCACAGGTAAATGCTTTTGAATTGCTCAAAGTATCGTTGGCTATTTCGCCTGAAACAACTAGTTGTGTAAAAGCCGAATCGGCAGTTATACTGTAGGCCGTTGCATCCACGTTGTTGCCCACCACCTTGGCCCAAACCACCGTGCCGGCCGAATCGGTTTTCATTACAAAGGCATTGCGTTGGCTTTTCGAATTATCGGGCTCCGTTGTGCCGCAAGCATAAAAATCGCCCGTTTGTTTGTCTTCTATCAAATCAAACAACGAGCCCATACCATAGGTTTTGCACCAGCGTTCCACCCCATTGGCGTCGGTTTTCAGCAAACTAATTTGCGACCACATTCGTCCTCCAACCAACAAATCGCCGGTTTGTGTTACCAAAATTTTTTCGGCATCGTCATCATCACTTGCGCTGCCATAGCTGCGTTGCCAAAATTGGTTACCATATTTATTAAATCGCATCAGCAGCACATCCACTTGGCTCCCATTGAGCGCATCCGATTGCCCAGCCAGCACAAAATCGCCATTTCCACATTCCACAATGCTGCCCGGCACATCGGTGCCCACACCGCCAAAAGTGCGTATCCAATCAATAGCACCCGAAGAATCGGTGCTAAAAACCATCATATCATTCAGCCCAAATCCGCCACTTTTAATTTCGAAAATCATCATATATCCACCACTACTTTGCCGAATCACAAAGCTATTGCTATACATCAAAGGCGAAAGATATTTTTTTACCCAAACCACATAACCGCTGCTATCTATCTTATACAAACTTCCGGCGCAAGCCGCCACATAACGCTGGTCGGTGGACAAACAAACCGAATGTGCCTCGCCAGCAAAGCCAGTTCCAATGTTTTTCTGAAAATAAATTTGCCCGGACACGTGCAAGCCGATGCAACACATAAAAATCGCTAACAGTTCCTTCCACTTCATGGCAATTGAATTGATGAAACAAATTTACACATTTATTTGAACTTGCCGCATACAGCATAAATCATAAATTTGTTAAAAAAACGCTGCGATATTTCATGATAATTTGGTGTTAACTAAACTAAAATTCGTAATTTTGCCGTTCAAACTAACTTATTGTTCAATTAAAATTATACTGTTGTGGACTTATTTGAAAAAATACTAAAAAACTACGGACCCTTAGGCCAATACTACAAACAAGGGCATGGATATTTTTTCTTCCCCAAGTTGGAAGGACGAATTTCAAATAAAATGATTTTCCGGGGAAAAGAACATTTAACCTGGAGTTTAAATAACTATTTGGGATTGGCCGATCATCCCCAAGTGCGCAAAACCGACGCCGAAGCTGCCGCCGAATGGGGGTTTGCCACACCCATGGGTGCTCGTATGATGTCGGGACAAACCGATTATCACGAAAAACTGGAACGCGACTTAGCAGCTTTCGAAGGCAAAGAAGCTGCTTATTTGTTGAATTTTGGATACCCGGGCATGGTGTCTATTATCGATGCTTTGGTTGACAGGCACGATGTGATTGTGTATGACTCCGAAGCACACGCCTGCATTTTAGATGGTTTGCGATTGCATATGGGCAAACGCTTTGTCTATCCGCACAGCAACATGGAAGCTTTAGAGAAAAACCTGGCACGCGCCACCAAAATTACCGAACAAACCGGTGGCGGCATTTTGGTCATTACTGAAGGTGTTTACGGCATGGTGGGCGACATTGCCAAGCTCAACGAAATTGTGGCCCTAAAAAAGAAATTCAATTTCCGATTGCTGGTGGACGATGCACACGGATTTGGAACCATGGGTGCCACAGGTGCCGGCACCGGCGAACATTGCGGCGTGCAAAACGAAATTGATATCTATTTTGCCACTTTTGCCAAAGCTATGGCGATGATTGGCGGTTTTGTGGCTTCCAAAAAAGAAGTTATCGACTATCTGCACTACAACATGCGCTCGCAGGTTTACGCCAAATCCATGCCCATGCCTCTGGTAATTGGCGCTATGAAACGTTTGGAATTGCTGAAAAACAGCCCCGAACTTCGCGAAAAACTTTGGACGATTGTTCACGCTTTGCGCGATGGGTTGCGGTCTAAAGGTTTTGATATGGGTGTAGCCGAATCGCCCGTTACTCCCGTGTTTCTCAAAGGTTCTTTGCAAGAAGCTACTCAATTGGTTTACGATTTGCGCGAAAACTTCAGCATTTTCTGCAATGTGGTTATCTATCCTGTGGTGCCCAAAGGCGTTGTGATGCTTCGGTTGATACCCACAGCAGCGCACACCATGGATGATGTGAACTACACCATAGAATGTTTTGCCAAAGTAGCCGAAAAACTAAAAAATGGCGAATATTCAACCACCGATTATGCCGATATTAGCGAAAAAAAATAGATTTTAACAACAACTCTTGCATTTAATTTAGCCCGTTGGTTTCCTCCCCAACGGGTTGTTTTTGTTCACTTTCGTCGTCGTCAAGCAAATAATCCATGTTGGTATCGTCGGCATCATCGTCATCATCCCAATGATACACCTCGCGCTGTATGCCGCGTTTGCGGTAATATATCGCCAGCACCAATCCGGCAAGGCCTCCCATCAAGTGCGATTCCCACGATATGTTTCGATGCGGAAAAAAATTGGGGAATATACCCCAAAAAAAGCCGCCATACAAAAACACAATCAACATGGAAATGGCCATGAGCCGCGCATTGCGCCGAATTAGCCCGCTGGCGAGCAAAAACGTAACAAAACCATATACTAATCCGCTGGCACCAATATGAAACGAAGCACCTTGCGCAAACGACCACACCCACACCCCAGTGAACAGCCACACTAAAAAAAACACGCGGTAGGCAATTTCGGGGTAAAAATAAAAAACCAAGCTCAGGCTAACAAACATGGGCACGGTGTTGGCTGTTAGGTGCTGAAAGTCGGCATGAATAAATGGCGCGCTCACAATGCCTATTAACCCGCGCAAGGTGTGCGGCTGCAAGCCAAATGAAGAGAAATCGGCTTTGAGCCATGTTTCCACTAGGTGCACAACCCACATCACAGCCACCACCAGCAAAGGAAACAAGATGCTACGCAGCATTTTTTTGTACTCGGTATTCACCCTATACGTTTTTTAAAATTTGTAGCCGTAAAGGTACATTTTTTTTTGGAAGTCAGAAGTTAGCCGGCGGCGGTTTCTATTCGAAATGAGGGGTTGAACTAGCTGGGGCGGTGGTGGGCAGGCTTCGGAGGGCAGTGGGCAGTGGGCGGGATGTAATTGTTTTATTGTTTCTTTTGTTATTTTTTATCCTTTTATTATTTGGTTTTTTGATGGTTTGTGATGGGTTGTTTTTTTGGCTGCGTTGTTTGTTTTTTGGCTGCGTTGTTTGTTTTTTGGCTGCGTTGTTTGTTTTTTGGTTTGTTACGTTTGTTTTTGCTTTTGCGTTACTTTTTTGTTGTTTTTGCGAAGCTTGTTTTTTGGCTGTTTTGTTTGTTTTTTGACATGTGTTGTTTGTTTTTTGGTATGTGCTGTTTATTTTTGGATTGAGATGTTTGTTTTGGGTGGTTGTGTTGTTTGTTTTTTGACATGTTTTGTTTGTTTTTTGGCATGTTTTGTTTGTTTTTTGGCATGTGTTGTTTGAATGAAGGCATGCGTTGTTTGTTTTTTGGCAGAAAATGATTTTTTGGGCTGTGATACTGTTTTTTTTGGTTGATAACCATTGTTTTTGTTTGACAAACTATTTTATTGGGTGAGGGCATTTTTTGGGGGGGCGCAACTTTCTGCTTTCGCCCACGAAAACCTCCCATTGCTCGAGTAAATTGCCCAATTTATAGATTCCATTTGGTACTTGCGCGTTTTTAGCCGATATTTGCAGGTAAATTATACTGTATTTACTTACTTTTGCGTTATCCTATCATACAAAACAAAAATCAACTTAAATTATGAAAAAAACTAAGTCATCTCTAACCATAAATACAAGCCTACTACTAGTAGCAATTGTGTGTTGGTGCACCTCAGCCACGTTTTCGCAAGTACACGACCCCAAAAAATCGGATCAAAAATATTACGCCGCTCTGCAAATTATCCGCATGGCATACGTGGACACGGTGAACGAAGAAAAACTGACCGAAGACGCCATTGTGGCGATGTTGAAAGAACTTGACCCCCACTCGGTCTACATGTCAAAAAAGGATATAGAAAAAGCCAACGAGCCCCTCATCGGCAACTTTGATGGCATTGGCGTTCAGTTCAACCTTATTGAAGATACCATTGTGGTGATAACCCCCACCCCCAACGGCCCATCCGAAAAGGTGGGCATTACATCTGGCGATAGAATTGTGAAAATTGATGGCGAAGATGCTGTTGGAGCTAAAGTAACCACCGACTTTGTGGTTAGTCATTTGCGCGGACCCAAAGGCAGTTCGGTGAAAGTGAGCATATACCGCCGAGGCAAACCCGGCCTGTTAGACTACACTATTGTGCGCGACAAAATCCCTATTAACAGTGTGGATGCCGCCTACATGGAAACCAACGAAATTGGCTACATCAAGCTTAACAAATTTGCCCAAAACACCATGGAAGAATTTTACGACGCTATGGCGAAACTAGAGAAAGCCGGCATGAAAAGCCTTATTTTGGATTTGCGCGACAACTCTGGCGGCTATCTGAACACCGCCATAGAGCTGGCCGACCAGTTTTTGCCCAAAGGCGAAATGATAGTTTACACTGAAGGCCATTCATCGCCCAAGCAAATTAGCAACGCCACCAGCAGCGGCACTTTTGAAAAAGGCAAACTCGTGGTTTTGATTAACGAAGGCTCGGCCTCGGCCAGCGAAATTGTGGCCGGAGCGGTGCAAGATTGGGATAGAGCCCTCATCATTGGCCGACGCTCCTTTGGCAAAGGTTTGGTGCAACGCCCCTTTGATTTGCCCGACGGATCGGTGATACGCCTGACCACCGCGCATTATTACACCCCCACTGGCCGCTGCGTGCAAAAACCCTACGATGAAGGTACCGACAAATATTATAAAGACATCACCAACCGCTACAAACACGGCGAACTGGTGAACCCCGACAGCATTAAATTTCCGGATTCGCTGAAATATTACACGCCGAACAAACGCGTGGTTTATGGCGGCGGCGGCATCATGCCCGACATTTTTATGCCCTTGGATACTACCCGCATTTCTGATTATTACTCCAACCTGCTGCGCAAAAACATTATCAACCAATTCGTGTTAAACTATTTGGAAGGCAAACGCGACGCCCTGAAACAACAATATGCCGACATGAACGTGTTTTTGAAAAACTTTAACCTCGACGATACTTTTATGCAGAATTTTGTTGCCTTTGCCGAAACCGAAGGCGTTAAAAAAGATGAAGCAGGCTACAAAGCATCCGAAAAATACCTGCGTAACTTTATCAAAGCATGGATAGCACGCAATTTGTGGGACTACGATGCCTATTGGCGCATCAGCAACGAAGAAGATGATGTGTTTCAGGAGGCCGTACAATCCATCCAAAGCAAGGATATGTTTAAAACCAATAAGATTAGTTATTAGTTACTGGTTGGGCTGATTGGAGATTGTTGCGTGTGGCTTGTGGCTGCACTTTGCCTTTCCACTTGTGTTTTTCACCCCCGCGGCACGAGGCTACCTTTTCGGATTAATAATAGTTAAATTATCTTCACCATAATTTATTGATGAGGCCATTGTGCCGTGAATTTGTGGAGCTCTGGTTCCACCAAAGAAAAACAGGTTGCCCGAAAAAACGCGGGCTTCGTCCCACAAATTGGCATCGATAAACGATTGCAACAACATGCGCCCCCCTTCTACAATCAACGACTGTATATTGCGCTGATGCAACAATGCCAAAATTTGAGGAATTATGTTGACAGCAAAATTGAGTTTCACGAATTCTATATGCCCCACAACCTCATTTTTGGCTGCGTTAAACACCATAGTTTTGGCATCCTCGCTAAAAACTTTGGCATGGGCCGAAATCTGCAGATTTTTGTCAATCACTAGCCGCAAGGGGTTGCTGCCTGTCCAATCGCGCACAGTAAGTTGCGGATTATCGAGCCGAATGGTGTTGGTTCCGGTTATTATGGCTTGCTCTTCGGCTCGCCAACGATGCACCAACATGCGAGTGTGTTCGTTGGTAATCCAGTTTATATGCGGTTCGGGTGCGTTTCGGTCTTTATCAATAAAAGCATCGCGGGTTTGAGCCCATTTCAAAATAATATAAGGTCGGTTCTCCTTATGAAATGTTATAAAACGTTGGTTCAATTCCAAACATTGTTCAAGCAACACCTCCGTTACCACTTCCACATCGGCTCTTTTTAGCATGGCCAATCCGTTTCCATTCACTTCGGCAAAAGGGTCTATCATGCCCACCACCACTTTGGGTATCCCCGATTTAATGATTAAATGGGTGCAGGGTGGTGTTTTACCAAAATGGCTGCAAGGCTCAAGGTTTACGTACAAGGTGCTTTTTTTCAGCAACTCTTTATTTTTAACCGAAGCAATGGCATGCACTTCGGCATGCGGCCCACCAAATTTGATGTGAAAGCCTTCGCCAATAATTCTATCATCGCACACAATAACGCATCCAACCATTGGATTTGGAGCCACATTACCCCTACCGTTGGATGCCAATTCTAGGCAACGTTGCATGTATAACTCATCAGTAGTCATTGAACAAAATTAGCACAATATTTTAAATTTTCTGTCGTTTCTACATTATCAAATGCATTTTGGGTAAAAAAATGTATTTTTGTCATTCACAAGATTCAGAAAATTGAAGAAAACCATTCTATTATTTGTATTGAGCTTTTGGTACCTTGTTTCATTTGGCCAAACAGGCGGCAACAATATCTACGAATTTTTAAATCTGCCTTATTCTGCACGTGTGGCTGCCTTGGGAACAAATTTTGTGGCAGCCAACGATAAAGATTTATCGCTTGCAATCACCAACCCCTCCATAATCGACGAAAATCTTCACACCAAAATCGCCTTAACTTTTGTGGATTACATAGCAGGGGTTAACTACGGAATGGCAGCTTACTCGCATACATTTAAGAAAGTGGGCAGTTTTACTACCGCATTGCAATTTATAAATTACGGTCGGTTTTTGGAAGCGGATGAAACCGGACAAACTTACGGCAATTTCAGCGGTGGCGAATATGCACTTACGTTGGGTTGGGGACGAAAGTTGGATAAACATTTTTTGATTGGAGCCAATCTCAAAATGATTTATTCGCACATGGAAAAATACAATTCGTTTGGCATGGCTGTGGATGTGGCCGGTTCCTACTATCATCAGAAGAGTGGATTTATGGCCACGGTTTTATTTAAAAACATGGGGCGCGAATTGCACTCCTATGTATCAGGAAATGTTGAACCTTTGCCTTTCGAAATTCAGTTGGGCATTTCACAAAAATTCAACACACTGCCCTTGCGCTATAATATAGTTTACAACCACCTCGAAAAATTCGACCTAACATACACCAATCCTTTAAATTCAACCGTCGACCCCATAAGTGGCGATACCATAAAAGTTGGAAAGGTTGAAAAATTTGCCGACAAACTGATGCGCCATTTTGTGTTGGGTGTCGAATTTTATCCTGTGAAACGGTTTTATGTAAGCATTGGCTATAACTACCAGCGACGTCGCGAACTTCGAACCGAAATTAAAAAAGGTATTGTAGGATTTTCGATTGGATTCGGTATTAATGTGTATAAATTCCGCATTGGATATTGCTGGGCAAAATATCAGTTGGGCGCATCACCCAACTCCATCACCATTTCCACAAGTATTTCCGATTTTCTGACAAAGAAGTAAACCAATGATTAGGAAAGAAGTTCCTTAGCCGTAATTACTGAGGCTTGAGAGCTATTGCTGCCGCTAAGCATTTCGGCTATCACATCCACGCGAGCATCAATTTCCAGTTTTTTAATTCTCACGTAGGTAGCGTTTTTATCCGAAACTTTATACACTTGCATGTGCACATTGCCTTTGGCAGCAATTTGAGGTAAATGTGTGATGGCAATAACCTGCATACCTTTGGAAAGGTTTTTCATAATCGTGGCAGTTTGCGAAGCCACCTCGCCCGACACACCACTATCAATTTCATCGAAAATGATGGTTGGCAAAAGTTTTTTCTCCGATACCAGCGATTTAAAAGCAAGCATTAGCCTCGATAATTCACCTCCCGAAGCCACTTTGTCTATAGGTTTCATTTCCGAACCCGTGTTAGCAGAAAATGTAAACACAATATCATCGATACCTGTCTCTTTCAATTCTGCCGATTTTATGTTTTCGGTTTTAATTCGAGCATTTGGCATGCCCAACAAAACAAGAATCCCAACTGCTTTTTGTTCTATTTCGGTAAAAATACTTTTACGCTTTGCCGAAAGTTTTTCGGCTACCACCCATAATTCCTTTTCCTTTTGTTCAATGGCTAAAACCAGTAGATATATTTTGGATTCAAGCGAAGCAATATCCTGAATTTTGTTATCAAGTTTATTATAAACATCAAGCAACTCTGCAATAGAATCCACTCTATGTTTTTGCTGCAACCGATAAATTTCGTTCAAGCGACTATTGATTTGTTCGCTGCGTTCAGGTTTAAACAAAGTGTGTTCCTCGATGTGTTCAAGTTCCGATGTAATATCTTTCAATTCGATATAAGCAGTTTGAAGCCGTTGTGCATTTCCTTCAATTTCTTTATTGAAAGCAATTATTTGTGAGAGCTGATTTTGAATGGCTGCCAGTTGCAGAATAATATTACCTTCTGCCCCATTTAATGCATACAACGATTTATTAAGCGTTGATTTTATAAGTTCAACATGATTTAACAAGTCGAGTTCCTGTTCCAAATCAACTTGTTCTGTTTCGCGAAGGTTGGCAGCATCCAGTTCGTTGAATAAAAAAGTAAAATAATCTTTATCGGCACTCGCTTTTGCTTCTGTTTGAGTTAAAAGTTGAAGTAATTTCTTCATTTCTTTTAATTCCACAAATTCCTTTTTATACACAGCCACTTCGTCAACGATGTGGGCATAGCTATCAATCAAATATAATTGAAATCCAGTATCATTAATTTGTAAAGTTTTGTGCTGCGAATGAATATCAATTAAACTATCGCCCAATTCTTTCAACTGCGACAAATTCACAGGCGTATCATTAATAAATGCTCTTGATTTACCCTCGGGGTTAATTTCGCGACGAAGCAACACATTGGTATCAAAATCCAGTTCATGTTTTTTAAAGAAGCCAGAAAGATTGTATGATGAAATATCAAAACATCCCTCAATAATGCATTTTTTTGTTTTATTGAGCAATACCTGCGCATCGGCTCGTTGGCCAATAATTAATGAAAGTGCGTCAAGAATAATTGATTTACCGGCACCGGTTTCTCCCGTAATGGTGGTAAAACCTGGATAAAAATCCATTTCAAGAGCATCAATTAAAGCATAATTGGTGATTGAAAGATTTTTAAGCATGGATGTTTTATTTTGCGTTCAAAATTTTTGTATTGAAATCGTTGGAATGAGCCGGGTCGATATCCTTCAAAATATTTACAATCCTTGGTTTGTCGGATGTGGGTGCTTGCGAAAAAATATTGATTATTTCATCGCGTTTTGCATCCATGAATACAGTAACAATATACAAGCTTGGTGTCTGTTTTGCGACATATTGAACCTTTTCCAATCCTGATGTTATAGCATTTCGACCTTGCATCATATCGTCCTTCATTACATCAAGTCCCTTAAGATGATACAAATAAAGGCATTCGCGCACACCACCATAAGAATCGTTTAAGAGATTTTCGACAAGCCAGTAGCGATTTTTTTTGTTTTCGAACGCTTTCCATCCTTTATCTCCGCCATTTTGCGAAAGTGTAACCAAATTTTGTGCTTTAGTAAAAAACTGCGAACCGCCTTTTAAAGAAAATGTGTCGAAATCCATACCAATAATTATATAGGCATAATAACCTAAAACTGCAGTCAGGTTGGAATAAATATTGTTATCATCGTATTCAAGAGATTGTTTCTGAATATACTTAAAGGACAAATCTTTATCAACCATATTTAGAATTGGTGAAAAATAGGAGGTATTAAAAACAGGCCTACGAGATTGAATCTGAAGAGTTCCTTTAAAATCAACATCGGATGTGCGTTCAGTTATTGTAATAAAAATATTGCAATCTATTTTCTCTTCCGGATTATAGGTATAATTCGACCATCTTCGTGTATTCATGAACTCACGTATAGCAGTCTGTAAATCTTCATACACCGTTTTATCACTTCCACTGATTTGTTGTGAATTTACTGTTACGGTGCAAAGCAATTCTTGAGCTTGTGAACAAAACGCAGTTAAAAAAATAATAGATAAAGCAATAATTACTTTTTTCATAACTTATTTTTGAGTGAATCGACAATTTCATTAATGATATCAACAGCTACCTCTTTTTTCGACTTTAATCCAAAAGTTTTTACTTCAAGTTTTCTGTTAATCATCGTAATTTTATTGGTAGGTGAATTAAACCCTGCATTCTTATCTTTTAACGAATTAAGAACGATAAAATTCAGTCTTTTATTACGTAATTTTAATTTTGCATTATTAATTTCATCGTCGGTTTCCAAGGCAAAACCTATCAACATCTGTCCGGATTTTTTAAGTCGTCCAAGTTCATATAGAATATCAGGTGTTTTTGTAAGCTTTATTGACAAAAGGTCGGTTTTCTTTTTTATTTTTCTAGGAGCAGCTTTCGCAACCATAAAATCGGCAACTGCAGCAGCCATAATAGTTATATCACTCTTTTCAAAATGTTTCAAGCAAGCCTGATGCATATCCGTAGCTGAAACAACATCCATACGATGAATTTTGGGATCAGCTACCAAATTAACAGGACCAGCTATTAAAGTAACTTCAGCACCTCTTTCGGCACATTCATTTGCAATTTCAAAGCCCATCAATCCGGAAGAATGATTACTAATGAAACGGACCGGATCAATATTTTCTTGAGTAGGCCCCGCAGTAACCATAACTTTTATACCCGTTAAATCTTGTTTTTTATGTACTAATCCAAAAATAATTTCAACAATTTTATCAGGTTCTTTCATCCTGCCTTTTCCTGTGGTTCCACACGCCATTTCACCTTCTGTAGGCTCAATAAAAATTACGCCGTGTTCTTCCAGATACTTTATATTTTTTTGAACTGAGTAACTGCTATACATGACCGTATTCATTGCCGGAGCAATAAAAAGTGTTTTATTAAATGCCAATAATAAAGTAGAAAGAGCGTCATCGGCAATACCATTAGCAAATTTTCCTATAATATTCGCACTTGCAGGAGCTACCAAAAGTATATCGCCCCATTCTGCCAAAGAAATATGTTCAGTAGAATAATCATTATTTTCATCAAACGTATTAAAGTAAAGCTTGTTTTTTGAAAGGGTTTCGAGAGTAACTTTTGTAACAAATTCTAAAGCATTTTCTGTAGCAACTACTTTAACTTCGGCTCCTTCTTTGATAAATGAACGGACAAGAGAAGGTATCTTATATGCAGCAATACTTCCAGTAATCCCAATAATGATTTTTTTTCCTTTAACCATCACAGAATATTAAAAATCTGTAGGATTTTCTTTTAATGGATTGTGAAAATAAAGTTTATCATTTAGATATTCGTGAATTGCAATTAATGTTGCTTTAGGCATACGTTCATAATATCTTGCTATTTCAATCTGTTCGCGGTTTTCAAAGATTTCTTCCAAATTATCGGTAGGTATACCAAATTCTTCAATTTTCGAACTTAGCTCCTCTTTTAAGTCAATCGAAATTTTATTTGCGCGATTCGATAAAATCACGAGAGTTTCATAAATATTTCCTGTTCCTTTTCTGAAATCACTGATGTTTCGTGTAACTGCCAGAGTTCCTGCCTTAACTTTTTTATAATCCATATCAGCTTTTTTGTTTAGTATTTAGATTGTTATTTTTTTTAATTTCTACTTCTTTAATAGCTTTTTCTTTATCTGCATTTTTTTGCAATTCTTTGTTTATGTTTTTCAACATAGACTTTGCGTCTTTTTCAAATTTGGTTTGAGGAAAAGCAGCAAATAAGGAACTGTATGCATCTTTTGCATTGTTTAACCTTTCATTTTTTTTGCCTTCTACACTACCTAAGGCGTAATAATAATATGAAACTAAAATATAGTAATAGGCATTTTCCTTATACTTCGTATCAGGATAATCTTTTAGCAAATTTTTAAATGCAATGACTGCTGCCTGATAATCCTCAATTTTGTAATACAGTTTTGCTATTTCATATGATTTGGTTTCAAGCTTTCCTCTCAATTCGTCAATTATTGAGTTACAAGAATCAACAAGTTTGCTTTTTGGGTAAGAGTTTATAAATAATTGGAACTCCTTAATGGCATCCACAGAAATAGTTTGGTCGAGACTATATTTAGGTGAATACATATACTGGCAGTATGCTGACATGTATTGGCATTCTTCGGCATATTTACTTGTAGGGAATGTTGAAGTGAATTTTGTAAAATAATAACCTGCCTGTAAAAAATCGCCCTCACCAAAATAACAATATGCAAAATAATAGTTGATTTTCTCAGATGTGTCAGTTCCTCTGTAATAAATCAACAATTCATCAAACAGCGTCATCGCACGATGAAAATCGCCTTTGTCATATAATGCAACAGCCGTTGAGTATTTTAAATTGATGTTTGTAGATTTAAGTGTTTTGCGATACTGGCTGCAAGAAGATATCAGAATCCCTATTAATAGGGCTATTGTTACAATTATAAGACGGGTATTTTTAAACATGTTGCAAAATTAGTATTTTTCTGATAATAAATAACTGATTTCCGCAATTATTATTGCATAGAATTCAATATGGAAAGCGATTTACTGTTTGTATTTAATCTCTTTATAATTAATAATCCATATATTCTTGAAAAACACATTGCATGTATGACCTTGCTTGTTTTTGAAGCACTGACTCTGTAATCGTTGTAGTTGAATCAATACGCAGCAAGCAATTCGTATTACTTCGGGCATCAAACACGAATGCAGCACCCGGTCTTACCAAGCCATACGCATTGTCGAATGCATAGAATGCAAATTCAGGACAAGCAGGTTGAAGCAGATTTTTGCTCCATTCAAATTCATTATACGTCAAACCTAATTGTCCCAAAAGTGTTGCAGATAAATCAACTTGAGAACCCAACTTAGCAATTTTTAACCCTTTAAATTCATCTTTAATAACGTTTCCAGCCATCAGAAAAACAATTTTGTGATACTCAGGTGAACAAAAACCGTAATTAGGATACGATCCATGTCCATGGTCCGAAATCAAAATAAATAAAGTGTTATTATACCAACTCTGTTTTCTTGCATCTAAAAAAAAGTTCTTTAAGCAATTATCAGAATAATATGCAGAATTAACATATTCCTTTTCATACTCAGGCCAGCTAATCCTAGCTTTCATTTTAAAATCATAAGGCGAATGGGTACTCATTGTAAATATGGACGAAAAGAACGGTTGTCTTTGTTTGTTCAATTCACTCAAAAAATAAGGAAACGTAAACTCATCATGGATTCCTAATTTCCCACGTGGTATAGAAGAAGGAAAATCAATTCCTTCCTGAATTTTATCAATTTCATTAAATGAAAGATAACCCTTAATATTACCATAAATAAGCTGTCCACCAAAATAAAATGATGAGTAATATCCTTGTTCTTTAATCCTTTTATTTATACTGGCTAGTTTTATATATTTTTCTGGCTGCTGTGTTATTGTAGTTATAGTTTGTGAAGGGAAACCTGAAAAAATGGCAGTCATACCTTCCTGCGAACGAGTACCGCTTGAATAAATATTCGAAAATAATACACCATTCTTTTCAAGTTCATGAAAAAAAGGTGTTATTTCTTTTTCTCCCTGACTCTCAATAATAGATGATGCCCAACCTTCAAGAATGAACATGACAATATTTGGGCGTTTATTTTTTAATATATATATAGTACTGTCATTTTTAATTGTATAAAGTTCTTTAACTATTTTTTTTGCTTCACTCAATTCATAGTATTGGTATGGGTTTTTGTTAAATAAATTAAAATTTTGTTGAATACTACTTACTAAATTCCATCCCGAATTTACTGAAGTCAAGTTTAATATTTCATATTTAGAAAAATAGGATTGGCTTTGATTAATTGGAATTTGTTGTATGCCTCCTCGTATGCCTCCAAATAGCAATATCGGTGTTAAAAGAAAAAAAATCGCACTAAATATATAGTTTCGCTTTTGAATTGAAATTCTTTTAAATACAAACTTTCTATAAATCCAAAAAATTAATAATAACTGCCCAATAAAAAATAATCCAAACACAATTAATTGCCAAGTTTGAGCAGTTGAAACGATTTCGGCAGGATGGAGAATATAGAGTAAGGCTTTATAATGTAACTTCGTTTTCCATTCGCTATACACTGCTATTTCAGTGACTGTAATCAAATGAAAGATTATTAAAATTACAAAAACATATACTTTTGAAAATATATCAATCGACTTATGGGTATAAAAATTTTGAATTATTAAGATAAAAAAGGGGATTACCATAATATAGCAGATAGTAGAAAGATCGAGAGGAAATGAATACCAGAAAACACCAAAATAGGACCAAAACGATACTCCTTTTAAATAATTTATCTGAAATAACAGAAAAACAATTCGGTTGAAATCGAAAATAACCAACCAGAAAAACATTTGTTTCAAAAAGGAAACAATAATTTGCTTTGGCAAATTTATCATGAAAAATATTTCTGCAAATTTATTATTAATTAAGCAAAACCGTTTTTATTATTAAAAAAATTGTATTTTTATTGCCTTAATCAATAATAATTCAATTACTATGAAAAAAATCAGAATACTACTTCTATCATTTATGTTGCTATCTCTTGCGCATAGTGGGTTTGCTCAATTCGCAGCAACGATTTCTCAAATTGGCACAGTAAAAAGCCAATCGGGATGGGTAGAGTTTAAATCTAATTTATCACTTGATCCGTCAATGATATTCACAAGTCAAAAGGAATCATTCGGATTATCAAGTTCCGATGAAATGAAGCTTTATAAAACCGAAAATGATAGGATCGGTTATTCACTTTTCCGTTATCAGCAATATTATCAAGGAATTCCTGTAGAAGGAGCAGAATATCTTATTCATAGTATTGGTAAAAAATCAGTAAGTGGAAATGGTAACATTATTGTAGGCATAAGTAAAGATGTTAGCCCCACAATTTCAGCTCAAGCTGCAATAACCAAAGCAATACTATATACAAATGCAGCTAAATACATGTGGGAATATCCTGCAAACGAGAAATTTATTAAAGAAGCAAAAAAAAATCCCAACGCAACCTATTATCCAAAAGCAACATTGGTCTTTATCGATAAAAATTTCAGTAAAAATCAGGCTAATTATATTCTTGCATATAAAGTGGATGTTTATGCAGCGTCTCCTCTTTCATATAGAAACATTTATGTAAATGCAAAAACAGGTGAAATTTATCATACAATCAATTTGATTCGAAATTCAGATGTTCCAGGAACTGTAGTAACGAAATATAGTGGGACTCAAACAATCACAACCGACTCAACCGCACCAGGAGCATATCGATTAAGGGAATCGGGACGGTGCGGATTGCAGACTCTAGATATGAATGCCGCGACAGATTACGCTGCGGCAGTTGACTTTTCTGATTCTGACAATAACTGGAATAATGTGAATGCACAGAAAGACGAAGTAGCAACAGATGCACATTTTGGTGCTGAAAAAACTTATGATTACTTTTTGGAAAGATTCAACAGACATAGTTTTGACAATATGGATTCACCATTGTTCAGCTATGTACATTACGATGTTGCTTATAATAATGCTTTCTGGGATGGAACCCGCATGACTTATGGTGATGGAGATGGTACATCATCCGGGCCATTAACTTCATTGGATGTTTGTGGTCACGAAATCACGCATGGTGTTACCGAGCATTCCTGTAATTTAATTTATCAGGATGAATCAGGAGCTTTGAATGAAGCTTTTAGTGATATGTTTGGCACTGCTATTGAGTTTTATGCTGTCCCTGCCACCGGGGATTGGTTTATTGGAGAAGATTTTGATTTAACTGGAGGTCATGGTTTCCGCAATATGTCGAATCCAAGTGAATTTCAACAACCCGATACCTATCTTGGAACAAATTGGTATATTGGTGTTATGGACAATGGCGGTGTACATACCAACAGTGGCGTTGCAAATTATTGGTTTTATTTATTATCAGTAGGTGGTAGTGGAACTAATGACATTGGAAACACTTTTAGCGTTAGTGCAATTGGAATAGATAAAGCTGAGCAAATTGCTTATCGTGCACTTACAGTTTATCTAACCAGCACGTCAAATTATGTTGAAACTCGTATAGCTACAATTCAATCAGCGGTTGATATATATGGATATTGTTCGAACGAAGCTGTTCAGTGTGCCAATGCATGGTTTGCTGTTGGTGTGGGTCAAGCTGTCGCCGATAATGATGTTTATATAAGCGAAGTGTTATCGCCAAAAACCAATTGTGGAATGACTTCCGAAGTTGTTACCTTACGTATGATATATAACGGATGTAATACCCCTATTAATTCGGGTGAGAAAATTTATTTTTACTATAAAGCAGATGGTGGAGTAACAATTAAAGACAGTTTGATTCTTGCTGCAAACCTTAATGGTGGCGATACCATAGATTTTTCTTTTGGTACACTTGCCGATGTTCATACTCTTGGGAATCACACCATCAATTGTTGGTTAAATTATGCAAACGATACTGTTTTGAGCAATGATACACTTGCAACATACACATTTGTAAATAAACTTTACCAGAATAGTGATGTTGGCGTTTCGGCTATTATGTCACCTGTATCTGAATGTCACATGTCGAATATGGAAAATATAACTGTTAATGTTCGTTTTTATGGTTGCGAGTTTTTAGCTGCCGGAAATAAAATTCCACTTGCATATAGAATTAATGGAGGCAGCGCAGTTCTTGATACTTTGGTTACGCCTTACGACATGACTCCAGACTCAATTTTTACGCATACCTTTTTGACACCAGCGAATCTGTCGGCAGTTGGAAACTATACAATAGATGCCTGGACAGATTATTCAAATGATAGTTTGAACACTAATGATGCTCTAAACGGATACATTGTAAAGAATCCTTTTGCGCTGCGCGATACTATAGTTACCTTTGATGAAACTAATACAACGAACAATTTTCTTATAAATTTGGGATTATATGCTCATGCCTTTGTTTCGACTACCGCTCATAATACCGGTGCTAAAGGTTTCCAAATGACCGGTGGCAACGTGATTTCATACATGAATCAATTAGAATTTCCGGATGGTATGAACACTTGGACAATCAATGATTTTTTATCAGCCAAAGTTACATTCTGTGTTGATGCAACATCATGGACAACTGCTAATATGCGTTTTGATTTAAAACAAACATTCGGTCAAACCGCTTACCAATTATATTTGGGTACAGAAGATTTTACAGTCGCAAGCAACTGTAGAGTATTAGTAAATGATATTGTACAAGTTAGCCCAACATACAACCCTATCACTGCTGGCTCAGATCCATTTATTACTCATTTCATCAATTTAGATGACTATGCAGGGACAAAATTTACAGTAACAATTGAAACAAGAAATATAAGTAAGGATACAGTTATTTTCATAATGGATAATGCCTATGTTGATAATGTAAAATTTATGAGGAATTCGGATATTGGTATTGAACCTGTAAACATGAATGATTACATAAAAGTCTACCCAAATCCGGTAACTGAGCAATTAAATATTTCTTTCTTCTCAAATAATTCACAGCAGATTAAAATTGATATAATGGATTTACAAGGAAAAGTTATTGAGATGAAGAATGAAGATGTTTCTATTGGACAAAACCAGTATCAACTTGACATGAATAATAAACCCTCAGGCATTTATTTTATTAAAATAACTACTGACATGGGAATTTACAACAATAAAATCGTTAAGAATTAATTATTTTTGTTTGACGATATTCCAAACAAGGTCAAAAAAATCAACGATATTTTGGGGAGGCACAACTTTATTGTCTCCCCATTTTATTTCATAGGACTTCCCATTTAAGGTATAGCGGATATAAGAGGTAATGTTTCCTGGATGCGAAAAGTTTAAGGTGGTGATATTGATTTGTTCAAATTTAGTAAAAACCTCATTTGTTCTTTTGGAGTTCAAAGTCTTGATTAGTTCAGGAGATTTGTTTTCAGCAATCTTATATATTTCTCCGGTACTTTTTACCAAATATTCTTCATACTTTCCGGTGAAACCGCCTCCTTTTCCAATGCTAAATAATTGTTGCTGATTAATTGTTTTGCATGAAGCAGCCAACAATATTGAAACAAACAGTAAGAATAGCCAGTTTTTTATTTTCTTCATAGTATCTATTTCAGAAAGTGTTTATAAATACATTTAATTAAACAAAAATAAACAAAGAAGCATTCATGAGTATACTATTTATTTCACTGTTGTCCGATAAAAAATTGAAAGAAGCAAAGCCAATATAAGGATTGCTTC
>JBAXWF010000021.1:0-43825 GCA_037128515.1 Bacteroidota bacterium
GAGCGCGTACTTCCCGCCGCGGAGCGCGTACTTCGCGCCATGGAGCGCGTACTTCGCGCCATGGAGCGCGTACTTCCCGCCACGGAGCGCGTACTTCGCGCCATGGAGCGCGTACTTCGCGCCACGGAGCGCGTACTTCGCGCCACGGAGCGCGTCCGGTTAAAATCAAACCCACATAGGCTTGATGTGGACCGTAGGATTTTAAAAATGAATTAAATAGCCGAAATTTTGTTTCGTATCGTGCGCCGCTATCATGGCCCAGATGCCCTGAAAAACCGAGTAGGGCCCATTCATTTTAAAACCCGGCTCCACACTATTTCGTGAATTATGAAATTGGGAAACGAGTTCAAGACAATATAATCAAAAAGCTTTGAATCATCACAAACCGAAACACCCCACTCCCTGTCAAGATATCCTATCATCAAACCATCATTCAGCGGCTAAGGACATCGGTTTTTCATTGCGTATCGAACTTAATCTTCAATATTTAGCGTATGCCCCATTTTGTCCTGTTTGGTTTTCAGATACACTTTATTGTGCTCATTAGGTGCAATAATGATTGGAATATTTTCAACAATCTCAATACCATAACCAATTAAACCGCTTTTCTTTTTGGGATTATTTGTTATTAATCTGATTTTACTGGCTCCAAGATCTCTGATAATCTGAGCTCCAATTCCATAATCTCGTTCATCAGCCTTAAACCCTAATTTTTCATTTGCTTCTATAGTGTCGTAACCAAGCTCTTGAAGATGATACGATTTTAATTTGTTTTCAAGACCAATACCCCTTCCTTCCTGATTCATATAGATAACAATGCCTTTCCCTTCTTTTTCAATTATCTGCATTGCATGATGGAGTTGGTTTCCGCAATCGCAACGGCAGGAACCGAAAATATCACCTGTCATACATGATGAATGAACTCGAACAAGTATTGGTTCGTCATTTCCCCAACTTCCTTTGGTTAGAGCCATGTTCAATTGACCCGTAGTAATTTCGCGGTACAAAGTAAGTTTAAAATGTCCCCAATCCGTTGGCAGGTCAACGGTTTCTTCTTTAATAATCAGACTTTCATTTTTGATGCGGTAAGCTATCAAGTCTTTAATTGAAATAATCTTCAGTTCATGTTTTTCCGCAATTTTATATAAATCCATTAATCGGGCCATTGTCCCGTCTTCATTCATTATTTCAACCAAAGCACCAACTGGTTTTAGTCCTGCCAGTCGTGCAAGATCCACAGTGGCTTCCGTATGTCCGGCTCTTCTTAACACGCCACCATCTTTTGCTTTTAATGGAAAAATATGTCCAGGTCTGCCCAGCTCTTCCGGTTTTGTATTGGAATCAGCCATCGCTTTGATGGTTTTCGAACGGTCGCTTGCCGAAATGCCGGTTGTACAACCTTGTCCTAATAAATCAACAGAAACAGTAAATTGGGTTTCGTGCGATGAAGTGTTTTTAGCAACCATCATTTCAAGTTCTAATTTTTGGCATAAATCAGCCGATGTTGGAGCGCAAATTAATCCGCGTCCGTATTTTGCCATAAAATTTACTTTTTCCGGAGTTATAGTTTCGGCTGCAGTTATAAAATCTCCCTCATTTTCACGGTCTTCGTCATCAACAACAATGATAATTTTACCTTGTTTAAAGTCCTCAATTGCTTCTGCAGTGGTATTTAATTTGTGTTCCATGGTTTTTATTTTTTCGCGTGCAAAGGTAACAACATTCCTAAAACTGTTTTACATTAATTCAGTAAATTAATGTAACAAATATCCTTTCTGCCACAGTGCCGACAAATCCATTGAAAGTGCCACAGTATAATGAATCGCAACACCCATCAATATTGTCCGACTTTTTAAACTTAAAGTTCCTAAAACGATACCTGCAATTATCGCAGCTATTGTTTCCGGAAAAGGTTTCCCGAAATGAATCATGCAGTAGGGGATTGTCATTATTAAAATACTATAATATCCAAATTGTTTTTTTAATCCATGAACCAAAAATCCTCTAAAGAAAAATTCTACTGCAATAAATTGAAAAAAATATAGAATTTGCCAGGTCCAGAAGTTTGGCCACAGGGTTTCGTTTCCCGACAATCTGTAAAATGGATACCTGCTTTGAAAGCTATCAGTTGTTGAAAAAAATATGATTATTGGAACCATAAAACCAAAGAACAATAAATAAATTTTGTAATCTTTAAACAAATTTCCAACGGCAAAGCCATAATTGCTGAGCTTTTCTTTAAATACAAATTTTATTAAAAGTAATGGTAGTCCGATATAAAAAATTAAAATAATAAACACCCAATATGCAAGTGAAAAAAGCTGATTATTTACTTGGCTTTTAATATAAAAACTGATTTTATCAGATAATGCTGCAAAACCATGCTTCTTTAAAAATTCAAGAATTAGGTAATAACCATCATCTTTTCCAATATATTCAATACAGCTCAAGGAAACACAAGCAACAATTACAATTAGAAGCACTTTTACATTGAATTTCTGGTTTTTTGGCAAACCAATAAATTTCAAATGCTCTGATTGGGTGCTTCGAAAAGTATCAGTGAATATTTTTGTGAAAAGATATTTCATTGAAAATAGAAAAAAAAATCCTCCATTAAAATGGAGGATTTTTTTTGAAATAAATTGGGTTTATCGGGGAACATAGGTGAAAGACATAGAAGTTGTATACTTAACAAAGTTAATGGTTTCTGTTTTATCAACTTTCAGAATGATTTCTTTGTTTTTCAACTCATAAATTTCATAAATGTCTAAAGTTTTTTCACCTTGATGAATTATTGAATAGGAGAAGCCAATATTAGGATTATAAGTCAAATTTGTGCCCTGAATAGCTAATTGCTCTTTTGCTTTTATGCCATTTTGAGCATTTGCCCCAGTAAAATACCACAAGCCGGTGATTTCAATCGTTACGGCAATACCGGTAGTATCGTCTTTGAATTGTTCCTGATAATAATATGATCCGTTTTTTTCGAAATCGGTAATTATATCGCCTGTATACGTTTTTGTTTTAGTATAGGTAAAAACTGAATCGTGAGGCGTCGGTGTTGGAACAGTAATAATGCTGTCTTTAACTGTATAAACCTCCTTTTTGGAAACCCCATCATATGTGGTTTCATGTTTTTGATTTTTATAACTAAAGGTTGAGGTTAAAGATGAAACTTTCCAGTTTCCACTAAGTCGTGCTTTGCGCGACCTTAGTGAAAGAAAAGGGTCGCCATCCCCTTTTTTACATGATACTATTATTAAACTTATAAATGTAAAGATTAAAACTCCCGAAACAATTTTTAAATATTTTTTCATAACTGATGAAATTAATTCATTGCAAATATAAAAACTTTATAACATTAAACAAATATTTTTGTTTTTTTATGTTGTTAAATTCTGAAAGAAAGTTCTGTAATAGTAAAGAACTTATTAATAGGTTTGGGGCTATTTCTTTTCAAAAGTCCATTTAAAATTCCACACTCTGGTATCACCATTATTATATTCTTCTCCACTATTAATAAGAATCAATTCTTTTGTAGCGAGTCTATCAATGTAATAAATTCCAAAGCTTAAAAAGTGAACTCCACCTGATAAATCAATCATGTATTTATTTTTATTAGAGTTAAACCAAAACCATGTTCCGGTTGCTGATTGAACATTGGCGGTGCTTGCACCAGATGGTGTATACGATTCACTCCAAGTCATAACACCACCTTTTTCGATAGTCATTTCATAGGTTCCTGTTGATGTTTCTGAGCCAGATAGTGTAGAGGAAGAAGTTATTGTGGCCCCGTCGTAGGTTGTTGTAATTGTATTTGTAACACCTGATATAACTGTAACATCAGAGGCTTCAATTTTAGTCAATTTCCATGTAGTCATTAATCTAGCATCTCTAGATTTACAAGATATGGCAGGATCGTTTGGCCCTTTTTTACACGATTGAAATGTAGTGATTGCCAATGTTGCCATCAACAATGCAAGAAATAGTCTTTTCATAAATGATTAAATTAAGTTAGTTATTATAACAAAGGTACAATTTTTTACATTATCCTATAAATATTTTTGATTATAAAAAAAAAGTCCCGTAATGTTACGGGACTTAAAATAATTTATTTTCGATTATTTTTTTGTAAATGTATATGTTCCAGTAGTACTAGAAGGTGATGATGAAGTTTCATCAATTGTAACAATGAGTTCTTTGCTTTTTAATTCATCTAATCTCCAGGCAAAATCAGGATTCGTACTTGTCCAAGTACTAACTATTGTTGTACCACCTGCAGGAGTATACGTACGTTTTGTAATTACAAATGCAACACATTCTTTGTTTTTAATATCATTATCTTTGTTAGCACCCATAAAATACCACTGTCCTTCATCTGTGGACATATCACCATCATCTAGAACAACTGATTTATAAGTTCCATCTTTTACAATAGTAACAGTTTCTGTGTAATTTACAGATCCACCAGTACTGTATGAAACTGTTGAACCATTAAAGGTATATACAACCTGTGTTCCGGCATTCTGGGTAATTGTGCCGCTGGAAAGTGTCCATTCACCAACAAGACGTGCTTTTCTCGATTTTAATGAGATAGCCGGGTCATTTGGCCCTTTTTTGCATGATTGAAAAGTTGGAATTGCAATTGCTGCTACCAACAAAACTAAAAGTAATCTTTTCATAATTTAATTGATTTAGGTTAATAATTGATTTAGGTTATTAATTGAGGCAAAAATAATAAAAATTGTTAAACGACTATAAATTATTTTTTAAATTAATTTCAATTGACAAAATATACAAGTTGCTCGTGCCACTTGTACCATAAATATTTTCAGTCTGTGCAACTGATTTAAGCTTGACTGCATCACTTGCCAATTTTATTATTTTGAAAACAGTTGACTGTAAATTTCCGGTTCCAAGATAATTTGTGGTTGTAGTTATGCCACCAACTTGTAATGTTTGGGTTATCTTATTTTGTTGAAGCGTTAATAATTCTTTGTAATGCGTATCAGAGTCTGTCCCTCCTCCGGTAAAATACCAACTTCCTTCTTCTTTATATGAATAAGTGGATGTATCGTTTGAAATATATTCATCCCAAATATACGTTCCGTCTTTGTGAAATGAAATATTCATGGTTCCTGCTGAAATAATAGATTTATTTGCAGCAACTTGAATATAAGTTCCAGCAGCACCGTCAAACTCGTAGGTTACGGTTGTGTCATTATGTTGTTCTGCTCTTTTGTAATACGAAAATCCCCAATCGCTGCATAAACGATGCTTACGCGAATATATTGAGAAAGATGGGTCTTCGGCACCTTTTTTACACGAATTAAAGACAGGTATTACCAAAAGAACAGAAATGATAACTAATAAAAATCTTTTTGTTTTTTCCATACTTGAATATTTTTAATCGTGTAAATTTACAATAAATTTAATTTGGGTGGTATTTTTTTTTATTTTTTTTATTTTTTAACGCAAAATCTATAAAAAAGTTCTGTTTTTTATTTACAGTTTTTATCTAGTTTATCTTTAGCTTCTTTATATCCTAATATGCTTGCTGATTGCAAATCTTCACACATGCCTTTATAATCTTTTAGTTGATCTTTACAGGCTGCTCTAAAATAGTACCACTCAGCAATCGGCGATATCTTTAATGCGTTGTTATAATCTTCAAGTGCCAGTGCAAATTTATTTTGATTCATGTTTATTTGAGCTCTTCCAGCATACGCTTTAGCATTATTCGCATTTATAGATAAAGCTTTGTTATAGCTTATGAGCGCGTTTTTGGGTTTGTTTTGTTTTAAATAAATTTCAGCAATAAAAATATTCGACGAATCACTTTGCTGATTTAGCTGTGTCACTTTAGTGAAATCTTTCAAAGCCTCGTCAAGTTTCTGACTTTTATAAAAGCATAAGGCTCGTTTAAAATAATAATCATAATTTTTCTGCGCATATGTTGTGAGCAAAATAGTGAAATCGCCAATGGCTTTTTCGTAATTGTTTGATAAGTAAAGTGTATTTGCCCTGTGTTTGTATATTTCAACGTTTTGAATTTTTTGTTCAATAGCTTTTGAAAAATCTGTAGCGGCTGCTCCGTAATTCTTGTTTATTTCATAGCCTAAACCTCGATGGTAATAGGCTTCGGCAAAAGTGGGCTTCAATGTCAATGCTTTTCCGAAATCGGATATGGCTTCTGATATTTTGTGTGTTTTTTCGTAAATTATGCCACGTTTGAAGTAGGCATCTGCATTTTTTTCATTGAGCTGAATGGCTGTGTTCAGATCTTTTATTGCGGATTTTGAGTCATCGATATTAATGTAGTATTGTGCTCGTGCAATAAATGCATCTTCATTATTCGGCTTTAGTTCGATTGCTTTTGCATAATCGACAAGTGCATTTTTTGATTGGTTTAATTCTATAAAGGAATTTGCTCTTTGAATATAAGCCTGATAGTATTGGGGATTTACTTGAATTGCTTTCGAAAAATCTTTTACGGCAGCATCATGTTTTTTTTGATCGGCAAAACATTTACCACGTTCAAGGTAAGCTTCGTAAAATGTTTCGTTTTTTTCTACACATTTGGTGAATTCTATAATAGCACCAACAATATCTTTATTTTGGTATTTCAAAACACCTGAATCGTAATATGAGTTTGCTGTTTGGCTCAGGGCAAAATCGTGCATTAGAATTATAATAAAAACTTGAAAGGCAACTTTTATTGAGATCATTAAGTATGGTTGATATTTATAAATCTGTTCTGGAACAATAAAAACATCCACAAAACTAAATAATCTTGCTACAATCCAAAATAAAATCTGCAATAATTTGTTTAATTTGCTTTATATATAAAGTCGATTTAATATTGCCATATTATTATTTACGAATTAATTTATTCCTAATTTAGTATTTACGAAAAATAAAGTTCTAATTTAGCGCAGTTTTTTTGCAAATGGACGATAAAGTCGATAAAATAGTTGTTGAAAGGTTAATGAATGTAGACCACAGAGAGTTTAAATACTTTGTGGAATTATATGCTGATATGGTCTTCAGGGTGTGCAACAATTTTGTGAACCATCGCCAAAATGCTGAAGATTTGAGCCAGGAAGTGTTTATTGAGGTTTATAATAACATTGGGCAATTTAAAAAGGAATCGCATATCAAAACATGGATCTATAGAATTGCCATTAATAAATCGCTGAATTTTTTACGAAAGAAAAAACAAAATCAATGGCTGGCAAATTTTGGTTTTCTAGCAAGCTTTAACGAGGGAGAAGACAAATTTCAACATGAATATGTGGAAACTAGCACCGAAACTAATTACATAAAAGAAGAACAGAAAGCGATTTTATATAAAACAATAGAAAAATTACCCAAAAATCAAAGAATAGCTTTCACACTAAATAAAATTGATGAATTATCGTATAAGGAAATTTCGGAAATTATGAATATTTCCGTTTCTTCCGTAGAATCGTTGATACATAGAGCAAAAAACAGTCTACAGGCAAAGCTTTTAAAATTATTTTTGTGAAAAAGTTACATCGCACCGCAAGTTTTTACACGAAATGGTGTCAAACAAATAAGTTGTTTCAATTATGGAATGCCAAAAAATTAGAAATAAGTTAGTCGATTATATTTATAAGGACCTAGAAAAGAGTTCTGCTGAGCATGTTGCAAAGCATTTGGTCATTTGTGAGGATTGTTTGGATGTGTATTCCAAAATCAGTAATGTACTTTTATCGGCCAATTTGAATCAGGAAGTTTATACAGATGATTTTTATAGTACGCGTTTGATGGCAAAGATTGAAAACAGAAAAACAACCTCAAGCGGTATGGTATTTCTAAATAAAATATATCAACCGGCATTGCTTGCCGCTATGGTGGTTGTCGGAATCTTAATCGGTGTTAAAATAAGCGATAAATTTCCGGCAACGAATGCAACGGCTACCGTTAATACTAAGGATATGGTTCTATCGCAATTGGCCAACGAATATTATGTAAGCAATACGCGTGATGAGATATTAGAGAATTATTATTTAACCGATAAAAAATAAACAATGAGTTATTTTTCGAACAAAAAATTTTCGTTTTGGATTGTTGTTGCAGTTATAATTTTAAATTTTACTGCTATTGGCACCATTATGTATAAATTATACCTGCATCCGCATCCACACCAAATGGAGAAAAAGGAAATGCCCTGCGCGCAATCGTATTTGGAAAACGAACTTCAATTAACTCCAGCTCAGGCTGCCGAGTTTAAAAAATTGAAAGAGAAACATCACGAAAGTGTGTACTTGGTTTTTGAAGCCATGAAACAAAAGAAGAATTATATTTCTGAAAACATGACCAAACCAAATGCCGATACCAATATGCTGTTTAAAACCACTGAGGATATAGGTGCATTATATGCGCAATCGCGCAAACTTTTTATATTACATTATTTTGAACTTTCGAAAGTGTGCAATGCAACGCAGAAAGTAAAACTTGCTGAAATCTTCAGTAATATGTTTTGTTGCGAAGGCTCAATGAATGAAATGACAGCACCATCGCGGCACAGACACGAATCGCGCGGTGGTTGCAATATGAATAAAACCAAATACTAATAAATAAAAACTAAAAATTATGAAAAAAATGAAATCGAAACTAATGATTGTGCTTGTGGTATTGTTGTCGAGCACTTTGTTCAACACGGCTTTGTTGGCTCAGGGCCAATGTCAGAAAATGGGTGACCCCAATGGAATGGGTTGTAGTAAACCCGAAAAAGGTTGCTGTGGTATTACGAACCTAACTCCCGATCAGCAAAAACAAATTGATGCTTTGCATTTGAATTTGGTAAAAGAAACTATCATTATCAAAAATCAGATTAACGAGAAAAAAGCGCATTTGATAACAGTTTCAACGGGCGATAATATTGATATGGTAGCTGTGAGCAAAACCGTTGACGAATTATTTATGTTGAAAGCCGAATTGGAAAAGAAACACATTGCTTTTATGCAAGATGTTCGCAAACTGTTGACGCCCGAACAGAAAATAATGTTTGATGCCTTTCAATCGAAAAAAGGCGGAAAAGATTGCGATGATGAAGGCAAAGGCGGAATGAAATGTGGTCAAAATGGCACCAGTGGCCAAAACTGCGGTGGCATGAATGGCGGACAGAAATGTGGCCAAATGGGCCAAGGTGGGCAAGGTGCCGGCTGTGGAATGAAAATGGGCGAAGGCCAAGGCGGTTGCAAGAGCGATGGCGCTCAGATGGGCGGCGGATGCAAAGATAAAGCCGGTGCAGGTCAGGGCGCTCAAACTCAAGGTGGCTGCAAAGATAAAGCTGCTGCCGGACAAGGTGGTTGCAAAGACAAAAAATAATACTGAGTTCAGAAGTCAGAATTAAGAAGTCAGAATTCGGAATCCAATTTGGGGGTTTTAGAATTCTGACTTTGTTTTACAGTTTAAAACAATACTTTTTATTATAAATTTTTACAAGAATAAATACTGTTGCTGATGAAATTTGTGTGGATTACGCTCGTGTTTTTATGTTCGATTTTGGTTACGAATGCCCAGTATAAACCTGATGGTAACAAAGCGGGTAGTGGGACAGATGTTCCCAAAGGAACTATTTCTGGAGTAGTGATTGATAAAAAAAATAAAGTTCCTATTGAATTTGCCAATGTGATTGTATGTCGCATGAAAGATACATCGATGGTGACAGGAGCCTTGTCGAATATCAAGGGAAAGTTCATAATTGATAAGGTGCCTTTTGGTAAATATATTATTAAGGTGAACTTTATTGGTTTCGGAACAAAGTTTATTACCGAAGTTATGTTGAAACCCGATAACAGCGATGTGAATATTGGTACGGTTGAACTGGAAACATCATCTACAAATTTGGAAGCTGTTACTATTAGCGGGCAAAAAGATCAGATAGAATACAATCTGGATAAAAAAGTAATTAATGTGGATAAAAACATGCTTACGTCGGGCGGAACTGCTTTGGATGTGATGCAAACCATACCATCGGTGAATGTGGATATTGACGGAACGGTGAGTTTGCGGGGTTCGAGCAATGTGACAATTTTTATTGATGGCCGACCTTCGAACCTGACGAGTTTGGACCAAATGCCCGCTGCCATGATTGATAAGGTGGAGGTTGTAACCAACCCTTCTGCACGCTACGACCCCGATGGTATGTCGGGTATTATTAATATTGTAACCAAACGCAAAAAAGAACCGGGCTACAACGGCATGATTGCGGCCAACGTGGGCACAGGCGGAAAATATAGTGGTTCACTCAATTTGGGCTATAGCCGAAAAAAGTTTAACTTGTTTACCAATATCGATTTTAGGCGGATGCATTCTACTTCGAGCAGCAATTTGTACAGAGAGTTGTTTGAAGGTGATACTACCACTTATTTTCAACAGGATAATGTGGGTGTGCGACAAGGATATTTTTCGAATTTTAAAATGGGTGCCGACTATTTTATCAATAAAAGCAACACACTTTCGTTTACGGGAACTTACAACCTAAGGCAGTTTATGCCAAACGATACCACAGCATATCAGAATTTTGACCTGAACCGTGTACTATCCGACTTTTATCGCCGCAGCAACTTCGGAAAAAGCAACAACAACGGTTTTGAATTGAGCCTGGATTATAAAAAAACCTTTGCCCGAAAAGGCGAGGAACTCACCTCCAGTTTGTATGCATCGAGTTCCACAGGCGATAGCTACACCGATTTGAATACGCGTTGGTTTCGGTCCGACAACACGCCTATCGATTCGATGTTTATTAACCAAAACACCACCAACGGCAATCGCAATCAAAGCTATTTGGCTCAGCTTGATTTTGTGCTACCTTTGGACAAATGGGGTCGTATTGAAACCGGCTACAAAGGTACGTACAAAATTTCGGACAACAATTATGTGCTGAGCCAATTTATCGACAATCAATGGGTGAAAGACTCCAACTCGAGCAACGATTTTTTGTATAATGAACAAATTCATGCTGCTTATTTTATTTATGGCAACAACATTAAAAAATTTAAGTTTCAACTGGGATTGCGCGCCGAACAAGCTCTGACGGTGTCGAACCAGCGCACTCAGGATACCATTTTTCATAACAACTATTTTAATGTGTTTCCGACGGTGCATCTGAAATACGAATTTACCGACCACAATGCGTTGCAAATAAGCTACAGCCGGCGGGTAAACCGTCCGCGTTCGGGAAGCTTAAACCCTTTTATTAACAACACCGACCCTATGAACCTTTCGGCTGGTAACCCATATTTGAAACCCGAATTTACCAACTCTTTTGAACTGGAACATTTGATTGATTTTAAACAAACCACCATAAACACTACCTTGTTTTATAGGGAAACCGAAAACATGATTACACGCATGGTTACCCTGATGGATGGGGGGGTGAGCATGAGTACCTATGCAAACCTGAACAAAGGAAGCTCCTTTGGGGTGGAACTGGTGGTGAGCCAGGGGCTTTTTAAATGGTGGAAAATGAATGCCAACTTGAGCTATTTTGGGTTGCAATATTTTGGCACCACCAATGTGGCTGGCCTCAACAAGGTTAACACTAGTTGGACCGCCAAGGTGAATTCGACCATGACTTTTTGGAAATCGTTGGATGTGCAATTGAGTTTTAACTTTAGTGCACCTCAGGTGACGGCGCAAACGGGTAGCGACCGCGGTGGCATTTCGGGCGGTCAAGGCAAACAAATTGCCAACTATTCGTTTGATATTGGTCTGAAAAAAGATTTCTTTAAAAGCAAACTCACATTTACACTGCGCCTAAGCGATGTGTTTAACACCAACCAATATCAACTAACCACGCATGCCGACAATTACTACTCTGTGCTAAACCGCTATCGCGAAACGCGGGTGTTGTATTTTGGCATTTCGTATAAAATTAACGGCGGATTGAAACAAAAGAAACGCAAAACCAACGGAGACGATACCTTGCCGGATACGGAATATTAGGAAAAATGGAATTCAGAAATGAGAAGTTAGTATGGGTGTCAACTTGAAATTTTCAACTAAGTACTTTAAGCACTTCCGATTTCATAAGTCAAAACTTCGCCACCAGTTTAATATTAAACAATCGGTTGGTAAGTTCGTTGGGCACAGCATATTGGCGGTTGTTCACATCTTTCACCCACGTGTACGAAATTGTGTTTAGCCTTCCAAACAAATTAAACACCTCGCCCGAAATCCACAACGATTTAATAAACCGAAACGGATTTTTTTTCGATAAAATAGAACTTTCGTCGATTAGCGATTTCGAGAAACCTAGGTCAACCCTAAAATACGAAGGCATACGCAGCGTGTCCATGTAGCGTTTGTGTTCGGGAGGCCCAAACGGCAGCGGGCTCGAATAAACCAAGTTCAAATGAATTTTAAACGTGGGCCAGCGCGGAAAATGATCTTGAAAAAACACGTTGATGTTCAGCATTTGGTCGGTAGGCCGAGGCACATAACCCGTGGTGTGTTTCACACTGTCAACCGCCACAGCATCCTGGCTGTAGCCGGGCTGAATCAAATTGCCGCTTTTATTATAATATTGCATGTAATATTCGCCTTCAATCTTTTCGCGTGTTTGCATAAGCGAAACGCCTAACCACGATTCGTCGCCTTTTACAAACTCCCCGTTTATTTTAAAATCGATACCCGTGGCATAGCCCTTGGCACTGTTGTTGGCAAAATACTGAATCTTTACATTGTCAATTTCGTAAGGATTCAGGTTGTCCAGTTTTTTGTAATACACCTCCGTAACAAATTTAAATGGCCGCCCCCAAATTTTAAAATTCCAGTCGGAGCCCACCAATACATGAATCGATTGTTGTGCTTTCACATTCGCGTTGATAGTACCATCAAAACCTTTAATTTCTTTATAGAACGGAGGCTGATAATACAACCCGCTCGAAACCCGAAAAACAATATCTTTTTTCCAATGCGGTTTGTAGGCCAAAGTCAACCTTGGGCTCACACAAAGTTGCCCGTTAAAATCCCAATACGTAGCTCGCACACCCACTGTCAGCATCACCTCGGCGCTATCCACCTTAAATGTCGAAGTGTTTTGAACAAAAGCATTTACTCGGTTGCTTTGCATAACGTTTACACGGTTAATCACGTTTTGCAACAAAATCGGATTGTCTCCCTGCAAGTCGGGGTTCACATATCCCACCGAATCCTGATGATGGGGTTGCGTGTAGCCCGACGAATCAAGCATTTCCCATTCCTTCAAATTGTCGTTAATCATTTCGTGCTGATATTTTACACCCCATTGCAGATAATTTATTTTTTTTGTGTAGCCACCTTTCAGTTCGGTGCCATACACCGTAGCATACAATTCGTCGCGCGCATGTTCAAAGTCGGTACCTTGGCCCAGCACTTCTTTTAGTTGCCCAAAATCTTCCTTGCCGAAATCGGCCTCCAGTCGACCAATCAAGTATTGCCCGTTGATGTCGAAACGTTGCGTTTCGTGGGTTTGATACGCCGAACTTATCCATTTTATAAACAAATCCGGTTTGGGTCTATAAGTCAAAGTCAGTGCCCCCAAAAACGTGTTAATATAATCCAGTTCCCGACCTTCAAAAAAAATCTTCAACTGATACGATTCCTGCACCGTGCCAAACTGCGTCTCGCGCGATTCGGGCACCACCAAATATTTGTTTCGCGAATAGTTGCCCAAAAAACTTATTTCAAGCTTTTTGTTGATTTGATACGTGGTGAACAACTGAACATCCGTAAACGATGGCTTATATTGCCCTTTCGTTTGCAGCGCATTTAAAATATATTGATTCGATTTTTGGCGTATGCCGAATAAAAACGTAAACTTTTGATTTTTTGATGCTGCTTCCAAATGCGCTGAAGCCCCCAACAAACTTAACATCACCGAGCCGCCCAATTTAGTAGGCCTTTTATACTGAATATCCAACACCGACGACATTTTGTCACCATATTTGGCATCAAATCCGCCCGACGAGAATAGTACACTTGATGTGAGGTCGGAATTGGCAAAGCTCAAGCCTTCCTGTTGTCCCGAGCGTTGAAGCAACGGCCTATAAATTTCAATATCGTTCACATACACTAAATTCTCATCAAAATTGCCACCTCTCACCGCGTATTGCGAACTCAACTCATTGTTCGAATACACTCCCAAACTGGTTTTCTTAACCAATTCTTCAATCCCGTTACCCGATGGCGAAGGAATAAAATCGGCTTGTTTCACATCAATGCGTGTAATAACAGCTCTTTCGTCTTTGGCAATAAGTTCAAAGGTGGGTATCTCAGTCGATGTCGAAACCAAAATCTGGTTCATTTGTTTGCGTTCGCCACTGCCAATTTTTATAGTATACACTACCTTTTGATACCCCACAAATGAAAACGCAATAATCACATCCTGGTTAGCCGGAATGGTAAGTTCATAATTTCCATTGCTATTGGTGGTGGTTCCAACAGTTGCACCTTGAATAGAAACATTAACCAGTTCCAGTGTAGCATATTTTTCGTTCGTCACATGCCCGTATATGCTGCCTTTATCCTGACAAAAAGCCCCGATAACAGGAGCAAGAATGAAAAAAAATATGAAAAAACTCCTTGGCAACAATTTATTCATAACCTCTTTTTTTCTTAAACTTCCCGTCTTTCCATGCTTTAATAAATTGTGCCCAGGCAACCGGACTCAGCAAATTATTCACCGGATATTGACCAGCAGTATACAACTGACCAACCCTTCGATCAATATAATTTCTGAAATTCATCGAGGCATCCATACCGCCTTTATCGTAGTAAATTCGTTTTTTGATTTCCTCTATATTTTTATTGGCACGTTCCAAATCGTCATCTTTAATTGTCAAATCAACAAATGCCTGTTTAAATTGCTCATAAGTGGGCCAAGGATAAATAACGGTTTCGTTTAGTATAAGTGTATCCGAGCGCATCACCTGTATAAGCGAATAGCGGTTCGATGAAATCGTATCAGGAATCCGAAAATAGGCCGGTTTGTAACCTAGAGCATTAAATACAATATCATCATTTTTATGTGCAACAAACGAAAAAAAACCATATAAATCAGTAATAGTTCCGTGCCATGAATCTTTTATAAAAATATTTACAAAAGGAAGTGGTTTCAAACTATCGGCAGTAACAACCACACCCGAAAACTGCACCAAGGTGGAATCTGTAATTTGCGATTTAGCATTCAAAGCAGAAAAGCAGAGAATAATGATAAAGATAGTGGTGGTCAGTAAATTTAACTTTTCGCGCATTTTAAGGAATTTGTTCGGCAAAAATCCGAATTATTAATCAATTAGTGAAGGTTTTTACGGAAAAATAAACGCAAATTGAAAAAAAATATTTCAATCCAAACTTAAATAAAATAAAAATGCTGCTACACAATGTGCAACAGCATTAAATATTTTACCTAAAAATTCTTTATTTCGTTAAGAATCCTTTTGCGCGGGCTTCTTTCATACAGGCAGTAATTCCTTTTTTATCAATTGTACGAAGTGCAGCAACAGAAACCTTCAAAGTAATCCATTTATTTTCTTCTGCAATAAAGAACTTTTTGGTTTGAAGATTCGGGATAAATTTCCGTTTTGTTTTAATATTTGAGTGCGATACGTTGTTTCCAACCATCACTTTTTTTCCGGTTATTTCACAAATTCTTGACATCGTTGTATATTTTCGTATTTATTCTTTTTCAAAATGGGGTGCAAAGATCATAATTATTTCTGAGAATTCAAAATAACAATGAAAAAAAATATTAATTCACAAAAAAATTAGTGGCAAAGTTACTCATTAAACACCCATAAACCTGAAATTAATAATTCTGTCATTTTGTGCAGAAAACGAGATGAAAACAAAACTACAATTATTTAATCAATTCTTTTCGTAGCAAATTTAGTGCATGCAAAGCTGCTTGTCGTATATTTCGTTCACGGTTTAGTCCAAATAAGAATTTTTGAGCAAATATTTTTTCGGGTGTAGCAATTGCAATCCATGTTGTTCCCACCGGTTTATCTAAAGTCCCCCCGTCAGGTCCTGCAATACCCGATGTTGCTATGGCATAATCCGAATTTAAAAATTGTTTAACCTGTCTTGCCATAGCAGTCACCACCTCTTCGCTAACTGCACCATGAAGTTGGATGAGGTTTGGGTCGATTCCTAAACAATTTATTTTTACTGAGTTGTCATAAGCCACTATCGTACCTTTGTAGTAATTTGAACTACCGGGTACTGAAGTAAACAAATGTGCTACATAGCCCCCTGTGCAACTTTCAGCAGTTGAAACACTTTTCTCATTTTCTTTCAATAACCTGCCAACAACTTCCTGAATAGTATCTTTATTATACCCAAAAATAAGTTCCGGAATAAGCAATTGAAGTTTTCTGATTTCAGTTTCAATTTGTTCTTCGGGGTTACCTATGTCTGAGGTGTAATTTGATAACCGAAGTTTTACAATTCCAGGTTCGGGCAGGTATGCAAGTTTTATATGGCCAAGCAGTTGTTCTTCCCAGTTTTTAATTCGGTCGGCAAGTGCCGATTCGCCCATGCCAATAGTGTACACAGTTTTATGAAATATTGCATTGGGTGCACTCGACTTTTTAAGTTCTGGCATAATTTCGTCAAGCAGCATCTTTTTCATTTCAAACGGAACGCCTGGTATCGATATGTATTGAACATGGTTTTTTTTGAACCACATACCTGGTGCTGTTCCAACCGGATTTCTTATTATTCTACAATTGTGTGGGAGCTCTGCTTGCATACGATTTCTTTCTGTTACCGAAAACCCTCTTATTTCAAATAAGGAGGTAATATCATCAAGCGATTTTTGATCAAGTACAAGATGTGAGTTAAAATATTCACAAAGCGTATTTTTGGTAATATCATCATTTGTTGGTCCCAAACCACCGGTCAATATAACTAGTTCAGCATATTCAGAAGCATGGTTCAATGCTGCCAAAATTTCATCTCGTGTGTCGCCAATCATAATGATACGTTTAACGATAATTCCTGCAAGGTTAAGCTCTGTAGCGATAAATGAGGCATTTGTATTAACAATTTGACCGATTAAAAGTTCATCACCAATACTAATTATTTCAGTTACCATAACTATCTAACGTGCTAATGTATCACCTGTATCTTTAGGAATAATTGACATAACCGGAATACTCGATAACCGTATGATTTCTGTAGCTTGTTTATCAATGAAAAATGGAATTAACCCGGTTTCTTGTTGTGTCATAATCATTATCAAATCAATATCGCCTTGGTCTTTTGCATATTTTAAAAGCAGGGAAGTTTCTTCTGACTCCTTGTTTGCTTCAATAATTTCTGTCGAGCATTGCACATGTCGTGCTTCAATAAAATCATTTACCTGAGCAATTTGTGCACGAAGTGTGCCTGCAATTTCTTTGTGATTGGTTGACCACAAAACAGTAATAACTTTAATAGTTGCACCAAACATTTTTGCAATCTCAATCGCCCAACCAACTTTTTGTCGGGTCTCTTTTGTTAGGTCTAAGGGAAGCAAAATACTTCGGCATCCATTATAGTATCCTGCCGAACCAACAGTAAGAACCGGGCATTTTGCATTTCGAATAACTCGGGATGTATTGGCACCTATACTATTTTCTTCAGGAATTGTAGAACTGGCAGTTCCCATAACAATAAATTTTGCTTGAATCATTTCAGCAACTTCCACTATTTTTGAGTGTACCTTGCCTCGGGCAACCATAAAGTTTATTTCCAATCCGGTTTCTTTACTCTTTCCTTTAACAAAAATATCCAATTCTGCTTCCATCTTTCTAACCAATTCGTCGCTTTGGTCTGCTGAGAAAAACTTGTTTAAGAATCCGCTTTCTTCATGAACATATAATAATGTAATATGAAGCCCTGTGAGGCGAGATAGATTGTAAGATTGTGTTAATGCAATTTCAGCTTGTTCTCTGAAATCAAAAGGAACTAAAATGTTTTTAAATGTTTCCATATTTTTTTTAAATTTGTAATCTGGTAAATAATAAATTGCTATATTTTGAAATTTTTTACAAAGATACTAAGATAAAATGAACTAAAAAACAAATTTAAAGAGGTTTAGCAATGCGAATATTTGAAGAATCGGAATTGATTCTAACACAAGAAAAGAAGATTTACCATTTAAATCTGCACCCCGATGATATTGCTGACGATATTATTGTTGTTGGAGACCCTGGAAGAGTTCCGGAAATTTCGAAGCATTTCGAACACATAGATGTAAAAGTTCATAACCGTGAATTGGTAACTCATACCGGCTTTTACAAAAATAAACGTATTACGGCATTGTCGACTGGGATGGGCCCTGATAACATTGACATTGTTCTTAATGAATTGGATGCATTAGCGAATATTGATTTTAATACAAGGACTGTAAAACAAATCCACAGAAAACTTAATATTATCCGTATAGGTACTTCCGGTGCGTTACAAGCCGACATCCCCATTGATTCATTTATTGCATCATCTCATGGTTTAGGAATTGATGGTGTGATGAATTTTTATAAGAAGACAAATGAAATAAAGGATAGTATCCTCACCAATGAATTTATTAAGCAAACAAATTGGCCTTCATACTTAGCAAAGCCATATGTTATTCAAGCATCTGAATTTCTGTTACAGAAGATGGCATCAGACTTGCAACAAGGCATAACAGCAACAGCACCGGGATTCTTCGGGCCACAAGGTCGTGAACTACGCGCCATGCTTGCTTTTCCTGAATTAAATAGTTGTTTATCTTCTTTTAATTATAAGAATCAAAGAATTGCAAATTTTGAAATGGAAACTTCCGCCTTATATGGTCTCAGCAAGGTTTTAGGTCATGAAGCCTTAACGGTTTGTGTAATTATTGCGAATCGGATCTCCCGACAGTATAGTAAAAACTATAAACCATTAATGGAAAAACTGATTTTAGTTGTTTTGGAACGGTTGGTAAGTTGATTGCATTGACTATGTTTAATCACAGAAAGAAGCCATGTTAAAAATAAACAAAAAAAAATTATAATCTATTTTGTTGAATAATTCTGAGTAGGATAGCACCCTTAATGGTGCCAAAAATTACAAATGGCTAAATAAAAGTTATGCGAAAAATTTATTGTTTTGGGGAAGCTGTTTATGATATAATTTTTAAAGATGAAAAACCAATTGATGCGAAACCTGGCGGAGCAATGCTTAATATTTCTGTATCATTAGGACGGTTAGGATTGCCTGTTAGTTTCGTTGGCGATTTTGCTAACGATCGGGTAGGGCGTATAATAAAGGATTTTCTAAATACAAATCATGTTGATACATCAATGATTACAATGTATACAAATGCAAAATCGAGAATTGCCCTTGCATTTTTAGACAAAAAAAATGATGCGGATTATTCTTTTTATAAAATAAGGGTTGATGATAAACTACATATTAATTTCCCCGAATTACAAGCTGATGATATTTTATTGTTTGGTTCTTATTATAGCATCAAACCTGAGATTAGATCCATGGTTATTGATTTTCTTCGGCAAACAAAAAAAAATAAGGCCATTATTATTTATGATCCAAATTTTAGACTTGCACATTTGAAAATGTTACCACAGGTCAAGACTTTTATTGAGGAAAATATTTCTTTAGCAGATATAACAAAAGGCTCGAATGAAGATTTTGCAATTATTTTTAATTCTAATGATGCCTCAGAAACTTATAAAATAGTTAAAGAATTTGGTTGCAAATCTCTTATCTATACAAAAAATAGGCATGGTGTTGACTATTATTTTAAAGATTGTACTTATCATCATCCTGCTATTGACTTGATTCCATTAAGTACCGTTGGTGCAGGTGATACTTTTACTGCAGGTATGGCCTATTGGTTGTTTAAAAACGGCATTAAGCAAACTGATATTCCAAATTTTCGGCAAACTGAATATACTGATATGATTAATACTGCTATTGGATTTGCTTCAGATGTTTGTTTAAGTTATGATAACTATATTTCGGACAAGTTTGTTGCCAAAATAAATTACTGATGTATTGTACAGTGATTGAATGTTTTTTATAATTTTGTTCAAATTATAGTTATTATTTGATAATAAAAAAATGTAAAGGCAATTTTACAATTTACAAAAAAAAAATAGCGTAGGTTATTTGACCTGATTTTTATCGTAAACTAATAAAAGAGTAAGATTTAAAATATTCAATAACTATATAATATGATTTTTTTTATTTTTTTTATTATAAATTTAAAAATTGATACCAAGTTTTTTCAATAAAATATCGTTTAGTAATTTAAACAAGAATAAATGAATCCGGGCAAAGAATTGAAGGATCTGGTAAAGTTATGCAGAGAAAACAATTCAACTGCTCAAGAAAAGGTGTATAAACTATTTTATGGAACAATGATGAATGTCTGTTTAAGGTATGCCAAAAACCCTGATGATGCTGTTGAAGTATTGAATACAGGTTTTTTAAAAGTATTTCAAAATATTGATAAATACACTGGGGAGGGCGAAATGCTGCATGCTTGGATTCGTAAAATAATGGTTAATACAGCATTAGATAAAATACGTTTTGAAAAGAACAAATATTCAAACACGGTTCCACTTAATATAAATAATGATTCAAATTACATTGAAAATGATGCATTAAGTAATTTTGCTGAAGAAGATTTAATTCAGATGATTCAGAATCTTCCACCATCAAGTAGAACCGTTTTTAATATGTATGTTTTTGAGAACTATAATCACAAAGAAATCGGGGAGGCATTAAATATCTCTGAGAGCACATCACAATGGCATCTATTAAATGCACGTAGAATTTTAATGAAGCGAATTACTAATTTAAACATAAAGGAGTCAGTAATTAATGGATAATAAAAATCTTATCGACGACTTGTTCAGATCAAAACTTGAGGGGTATAACCCTGAGTATGTCCCTGAGCATTGGCAGATGATGAAATCGGCACTTGAAACTACCAGTAAAAAAGGTATCAGAATTTCGAGAATAAGTACATCAAATGTTCTTCTGATTCTATCTGCTGTTATTATCGTTTTTACTGGAATTTATACCTATAAATTATCTGAAAAATTACGCAATCAATATAATAAGATTGAAAATAATACTTATGCCCAAAATATAAACCATGAACAGTCCTCTTTAAATAATCATACTAGAATTACGACTGATATTTTAAAGGATAATTCACAAAATATTCAAAATAATAATAACTATCAAATTAATTTTCAAAATTTAAATCACGGCAAACCAATAAACAAAACTGAAAGTAAGAATACATCCTCAAGAAATGGGTTATACCAGAATAGTTTAAAATACTTTAAACTGAAAGATGCATCAGTAGTCGCAAATTCTCTGGTAGTAGATAGTTTTCAATCATCTATCAAGCCAAAAACCGGGAATGTTAATAATCTAGAAAACAAAACTGACATAAATATTTTTGCAAATAGTACTCTGCTCAGTAACTCTACTAGTGAAACCAATAATCATCAAAATGAGAATATTACTGATATATCAAAAAAAGATCAAGGTTATAGTGAGTCGGATATGGGATTGATTGCTATTGATGACAATCCAAATTATTCTTCAGTTACAGATGATTATTTAGTAAAAAAACAATCTGTAAGCGAAAAACGGTTTAAGCAAATTGAACGCAACGCATCTGCTCAAATGGATGTAAAGAAGGAAGTTGCACCTGATTATAAAGTAAGTGTGGTAAATAATATTATTTCTAATCCGGCTTTTGCGGGATTTAATCAACATCATACAATTGTTCTTTCCACAATAGTGCATAAACCTACTTATAAACCTGCATCTGATTTTACCGTTCCATTTGAGTATGGAATCTCATACGATTTTAATTTTGGCAGGAAAAATAATTATGGATTAGGATTGAATTACAAAAGGTTTGTTGGAGGTGCTGAAGGTTCATTAGATATTGATTTAACATTTGCATATCGTTTTCGTTTCGCTAAAGGTCATAACCTGCGTTTAGGTGTTGCTGCTTCATACGTATCAAGTGGAATTAATTTTGACGATTTAACATTTCCTGATATGATTGATCAGAACAATGGCTATGTTTATAATACTAGTGAAATTTCACCTAGTAAAACCATTTCGTATAATTTTGATTTTAGTTTAGGTTTATGGTATAGCTGGAAATCTTATTATTTGGGCATATCTGCATTGCATTTGGCAAATCCGAATATTGGTATTATCAGCGAATCTAGAATTCCACGTGAGTATACTTTATCATCTGGATATTCGTTTAAATTAAGTAAATCTATTGATGTTCTGCCTGCTTTTGAGCTAAAATATCATGGGCGGTTAATGAATTTTTCGCCTAATTTATTGTTTGCATATAAAAGATGGTTGCTTTTTGGTTTAGAATTCCAAAATCTAAAAAATGCCGGTATTGTTATTGGGTGTAATTTTAAAAATAATTTTATTCTGAATTTCCACGGGGGTATACCAATGAACAAAAACATAATTGATAATTTTGGAATTATTGATTACACTGGTTTAAGTTTACGCTTCCAATTCGGGAATTCCCATTAAATGAAACAGTTTCTATGAAACGCTATATTATATTTTTGGTTCCAATTTCTTTACTTTTGATTGCATCTTGTAAGAAGCAGGAAAATCCTTCAACAGAAACACTTTATGATACTCTTAATGTGAATGTTCCTTATATCGAATATGCATTAATTGAAAATACAATTTTAACATTGGATGCAACAAATTCTGATGCAACCAATTATTTTTGGAGTCCAAGTGGAGATACTACACCTACAATTACAGTTACATCTGAAGGAGATTATACTGTTCAAGTTTCGACGCATGCTGGTAATCATAATTATCAGGTAATTGTTTTTAAAAATGGGAGCGACTGTTATGTACCTAATTCATTTTCACCAAATGGAGATAATAGAAATGATTTATGGGCCCCGATTTTTTCAGAAGTTAGTTCAGAGAATTACTATTTAAGAATCTACGATCAAGATAATACAAAATTATTCTCAACTACTGATATAAATGGTAAGTGGGATGGCAAGTTTAATGGTCAGGACATGCCAATTAGTTATTATTATTATGCGTTCTCTTATTACAGTACTTCTGGTGAAGCTAAAAACAGGAATGGAATGCTGCAATTGTTCCGATAACTAATCTTGTTAATATTTTACCAATTTTTGTACTGATTTACATTCATTATTTTTTATTTCAATAAAATAAATTCCTTCAGGAAATTTTTCGATATTTATTATACCCGTAGTATTATTTGAATCAGAAAAAATAATTTCTCCTACGGTGTTATAAATAGTTATCTTATAGGAAGCGTTTTTTACATCTCCGAAAACATTCACAACAGTATTCGAAGGGTTTGGGTAAATAAGAAATTTAGAAGAACCATTCTGTTCGTTTATATTCGTTGCTGCAGTTTTTACTGCCCGCCAGGCATTAATTTTTCCCCATCCCCAACGGTAGCTTCCTGTATCAGGAATATTACCGGTTTGAACATCTTCACGTGCTGTGATTTTAATAATATTTTTTATTTCATTAGGAGTAAGAGTAGGGCTAGCTTGAAGCAATAGTGCAACAATGCCGGTAACCATTGGTGATGACATAGATGTCCCTGAAAATTTATAAAACTTGTAATTTCTACTATTAAAATCGACGCTTGTTATCATTCCGGATAATACTTGGTTTGTGAAAGAAGATACAGATGAGCATACGCTGGCTCCAGGGGCCGAGATATCGGGCTTTAATCTGCCATCATACGTGGGCCCGTAGCTTGAGAAGTAAGCAATTGCACCTCCAACAACATTTCCTCCTGTTAAAACTATTTCGGAATTATGAGCGGCAACACTAATGACACTTTCTGTACAAGCAGGTTCGCCAACACCACAATAGTAATCGCCATTTGTCCATCCGGCTAATGCTGCACTAAATGGTAGCCCCCAATTTCCAACATCGTTGGTTAATTCAATTACATTCCAGCAATTAATAGTTCCGGAAGTTCCATTTGCAAATAAAGCTATTTTGTAAACACCTGTATTTAAATTTTTAATACGGATTCGCATATGTGGCCTATTATTTAATGGATTTGCAGAATCTGAACTCAGGTTATAAAAAACAGTATCAGTTCCAATGATAACATGACCTTCGGTGTATGATGCGGTGTCGTTTGTGGAAAAAACAGGTGAGTTGGCCAAAATGACATTGGAAGTATTCATAATTTGAAGTGAAACATTAAAACTATTTAATGGGTCGCCCCAAATAGATACCGATTGCCCCCACATATTTGGATAATATGAATAGTTATCGAATCCAACAACGGTTTTTAAAGTATCATTGCTGTTTAGGAAAGAATGTTTTAAATGAAAATTTACGTTTCCATTGTTTCCAGCACTAGCAACAAAGACTACACCTTGTGAAGAAAGTTGATCTATTGCTTGACTTAGTAATGAAGAACCATCTAAATTTCCAGCCCAATATAGCCCCCAACTTTGGTTTATAACCAGTCTTTTACCCACACTTTGTGCATAATCAAGCATCCAGTTATATGCATCAATAACTGCAGCGGCATCAACTAAGAATGTTGCCATTAAGTACTGTGCCTCAAAAGCAACACCGCGATAAACAGTTCCTGCACCACTACCTCCGCAAATACCTGCAACATGCGAACCATGCGTGGCCCATTCATAAATATTAAATGTATCGCATTGGGCAGCTAACAAATCTGTTTCACCGTTGATTTCTGTTCCGTAGTTAAAACCTGTAGGTGGTGGTCCTGAATTTCGATATTGATCCCAAGCTTTAACTATTCTGGTATGAGTTAGGGTGGTATCATAAAACATTGGATTTGTATAGTCGAAACCCCAATCGGTTATACCTATTAAAACATCTTTACCTGTAAAAGGCTGAGGTAGGTCAATGCCTTGCCATACGCTATCGACACGTGTATCTTTGACTGCACGGTCTAAGGTTGGTTTGATTTTGCCTGCGATTTCGATATAGTCGATGCCTTTGAGAGACTTTATTATGTCGAAGTTTTCAATAGGAATGCGAAGAGTAATTATTTTGCCTGTTTGTGAGCCTATAAGAATTCCTGCATTTATATAATCAGAGGAGGAATAACTTTTGTTAACCAAAGCCAAGCACGAAACATAATAGCCATTTTTAAATTTATTAATTGGATATTTATCACAGAGTTCTTTGTTTACGTATGTTTTGTTTCTGGCGTAAACTATATTAACATCGTTAATAAAAATCCGTGTATTGATGGATATTTTACTTTGTGCAAACAAACCAATACTTAAAAACAGTAGTATTAGGAAGAAGAAACTTTTTCTCATAATATTAAAATTTAATATATAACCAAATGATAGGCTTAATTATCATTAAAGGAGTATGACAATAAAAACAATAGGACATTTATTTTATGTCTTTTCCAAGTATACCATAAACCGGAAAATGGTCGCTATACCCTCCTAAATATTGACCGCCAGCGGCTGTTCTCCAGGGATACCCCGTAAATGTTCCCGTTTTTTGTTTTAAAAATGTATCATTAAAGATTTTAGCTTTCATGAGTTTAAAGGAGGAGTAATCGTTACCAGTTAATCCGAATGAAACAATAATTTGGTCATACAAATCCCATGAGTCGCGATATGCGTATGAACCAATTCCGTCTTGGTACAATTTCAACATTGGGTCGTAGAGGTCGCCTGTGGTAACTTCGTCAATTCTGCCTTTTGCTTTCAAATATTTGGTTATACTAGCGTTAGTTGGATTATCGTTTAAATCACCCATGATAACTATTTTCACATTTGGATTTAGCTTCATCAAAGAATCAGAAATATGACGACTAAGTTCTGCAGCAGCTCGTCGTTTGGGTGCACTTCTTTGTTCTCCACCTCGGCGTGATGGCCAATGATTCACTAAAAAATATATTTGCTCGCCGTCGAGCTTGCCCCAAACAAGTAACTGGTCGCGTGTTCTAAAAGCAGTATCCGAAGTTCGCAATGGCATGGGTTGACTCCCTTCAACTACAAAACGACTTTTTTGATATAATAAAGCCACATCAACACCTCTTCTATCGGGCGAGTTATAATGTATAATACCATAATTTTTTGATTTCAAATTATCGGAGTTAATTAATGCCTCTAAAACACCACGATTTTCAATTTCTGATAATCCAATAATTGTTGGACCACCGGGTAAAACTTCTTGACCTATTTTAGATATAACTTCTGAAATTCTTTCTATTTTAAGATTGTATTTTGAAGAATTCCAATTTTGAATGCCATTTGGTAAAAACTCTTTATCATCGGTAATGGGATCATCAATAGTGTCATATAGGTTTTCGACATTATAAAAAGCAATAATAGCGATGTTGATTTTTTTACTTTGGGCAAAAATGCATGAACTTAGCACAAATAAAAATGCAAAAATCAGGTTTCTTTTAGTCATTATTCAAGTTGGTTTTTCTTTTTAGCAAAAATAGCTTTCTTTAATAATACTGTGGATGAAAAATCAAAAAATTACTAATAATATATCAAAAAATTAATTTAGAAGATAGCCTTATGTAATTATTATTTGTTTAATTTTGTCGACTTTTCAATGATTTTTGGTTATGTTATAATTAAAATGATTGAACTCTGGAATGCTACTATATCCTGTCATTTTTGTTTAAAAAATTGAAATCTAAAGAGACTAAAAAATGAAAAAAATATTATTAATACTTGTGCTTATAATTTTTTCAACTACTTGGTTAAATGCCCAAACTGCATCAGTAGAAGGTACCGTGACTGATGTTACTGGAAATCCTTTACCGGGAGTGACAGTAAATGTTGGGAATAAAACTGCCCAAACCGATGCCACGGGAAAGTATATTTTTGAAAGCATTGGCTTTGGGAAAACAGAAATTAGTTTTGCTTTTGATGGTTATGAAAATAAAACTATAACTATTGATATTAATACGGCTTCTGTGAAAATTGGATATACTCAAATTAAATCGACAATTACAAGCAATACAAATGAAAATTCAGGAGAGTCAACAATAGCTACTGTGGAATCTGAGGATGATATAAAAGACCAGTATGTTTCGGGCTTGTTACACTCATCAAACGATCCTTTTGTTTCCATTTCGGGTTACACTTTAAGTGCCGGTTATTTCAGGCCACGTGGTTATGATAACGAATATTCTGAGGTTATGATAGGGGGTTTGGCATTAAATGATCCTGAAACAGGTCGTCCAAATTTTTCGGATTGGGGCGGTTTAAATGATGCAACTCGATTTAAAGAAAGTGCCTATGGACTTAATCCTACGCGTTATTCATTCGGTACAATTGCCGGAACCTCGGATATTGATGTAAGAGCATCACATCAACGCAAACAAATTAAAGCTTCGTATGCTTATTCAAATCGCACCTACACTAATCGGGTGATGTTAACTGCATCAACCGGTATGATGAAAAACAATTGGGCTGTTACTGTTTCGGCTTCAACCCGACAAGGTAATACCGGATATGTGAAAGGTACATTTTATGACGCATGGTCCTATTTTATTTCTGTAGAAAAAAAGATTAATGCTAAACATTCTATATCTTTCACGGGTTTTGGTGCACCAGCAAAAAGAGGTATGCAATCGGCAGCAACTCAAGAATGCTATGATTTACTTGACAATAATTATTATAATCCGAATTGGGGATTGCAAAACGGAGAAGTTAAAAATGCTAAGGTTCGCAATTCGCATGAGCCCGTTTTGTTGCTTTCGCATTTTTTTGATATCAATGATAAAATAAAGCTTACAACCACTTTGGGTTATAGTTTTGGACGCACAAGCACTACGGCTCTTAACTGGTATAATGCCGCTGACCCACGTCCTGATTATTATCGATATTTGCCAAGTTGGCAAACAAATATGGATACTACAGTTACTCCTTATCCTGCAGTTGTTACTGCAATGGGAAACGCATGGAAGAATAGTGAAAGTACAAATCAGATTAATTGGGATAGATTATATCAAATTAATTATTTGAGTGCTTTAAGCGGGGAACAAACCCGTTATATTGTGGAAGAACGTCGCCTGGATCATTCTCAACTTGCATTGGCTTCTCATGTGAATTATGAAATCAACAAAAATGTGTTCTTTTCGGGTGGATTGAATGTGGATTTATACAAAAGTAGAAACTATAAGGTGATGGCCGATATGCTTGATGGTAATGGTTATGAAGGATATTGGCTGGATGTGGACCAGTTTGCTGCTCAAGATTTTCCAACAGATACCAATATTCTGCAAAACGATTTGAATAATCCGAACCGAATAATAAAAAAAGGTGATGTTTTTGGCTACGATTACGATATTCATATTAATTCGGCAAATCTGTGGGGTTTGGGTGAATTTACATTCAATCATTTTGATTTTTATGTTGGACTTAATTTTACCGGGACTCAATTTTGGAGAAACGGAAATATGCGAAATGGTCGTTTTTCTGAAAACTCGTATGGAAAATCAGATAAGTTTAGCTTTTTAGATTATGCAGCAAAAGCCGGAGTAACTTACAAACTTTCGGGGCGGCATTATTTTGTTTTGAATCTTGCATATATGACCATGGCTCCTACATTTAATGATATCTTTTTGTCGCCGCGTATTAGAAATACGGTTGTGGCTGATATTAGAACTCGCAAGATTTTTAGCGGCGATTTGAGTTACATTGTACGTTATCCAAAAGTTACTGCGCGTATCACTGCTTTTAATACCAATTTCTGGGACGATACAAAGGTGATGAGTTTTTACCACGATGATTTAAACACTTTTGTTGACTATATTTTGGTTGGCATAAATAAAGTGCATCAAGGCATTGAATTGGGTGTGGAAGTGAAATTGATACCCGTACTTTCATTACAACTTGCTGGTTCTATTGGTAACTATCGTTACACAAACCGTCCAACAGCCTACATGTCGGTTGAAAATGGTTCGCAAAATGATTCAACGCAACTAATTTACAGCAAGAATTTTTATGTGAACGGAACTCCACAATCGGCAGGCTCTATCGGACTGAAGTTTGTTCATCCGAAGTTTTGGTATGCAAATTTAAACGCCAATTTGTTTGCCGACAATTGGGTTGATTTTAACCCAAGCCGTCGTACACTCGAAGCACTACAAGGTATTTATCCGGGTGATGCAAGAATTGCTTTAATTACCGAGCAACAGAAAGCGTATAAGAATCCTCAATTTACGTTGGATGCATCGGTGGGTAAATCATTTAAAATCGGGAAAGTATTTCTTGGTATTAATTTTAGCGTTAGCAATATTCTTAACAATACAAAAATGGTGACTTCGGGCTATGAACAATTGCGTTTTAGAGAACAGAACGTGGATACTTTTGGTCCAAAGTACTATTATGGTTTGGGTAGAACCTATTTTTTAATGGCATCAGTACGATTATAATATAAACAAGATAGAAACTAAAAAAAACAATAATATGAGAGCATTTAGGGTAATAAGCAAAATGTGGTTACTGCTTTTAATAGCTCCTGCAATCTTTTTTGCAGGTTGTGCAAAAAAATTCGATGTGCCACCGGTCGAAATTCCAAAATTTGTGTTGCCCAATGGCGCAACCATTATTTCAATTAAAGAACTTAATGCCCGACATACTGGTGTTGGCAATTTAGACAGTATTAATGATAATGTGTATGTGACAGGTAAAGTGGTTGGCAATGATGAATCGGGAAATATTTACAAATCCCTGTTTATTGAGGATACATCGGGTGGGCTTTTGATTAGTTTGGACAGAACCAGTATGTATACACAATATCGTTTAGGACAACGGATTTATGTGAAATGTCAGGGTTTGATTATTGGCGATTATGGCGGAATGACTCAACTTGGTACGATTTATAATAATGCTATTGGTCGAATTTCGGACCTTTTAATTGATCAATATCTTTTTCTGGATAGTTTGCCTGGCGCAATTCCTGCTGCAACCGTTGTTACTATACCTACAATTACTCCGGATAATTTGGGAACATTGATAAAATTAGAAAATGTTCATTTTATTGAGGTAGCACAACCATTTTCTGATGCCGCTGCAACTACCAATCGCACCATTTCTGATGGGACAAACACCTTAATTATGCGTACGAGCAATTACGCTGATTTTAGGGCTAGCCTCATTCCTTCAGGAACAGGCACGGTTTATGGAATTTTGACTATTTTTGGCTCGGACCTGCAATTGGTTATTAGAAATTTGAATGACTTGGTGGGTTTCGATTATTCTACAAAGTTAATTCTTAACGAAAGTTTTTCGGCAGCGGGTTCGCTGGGTACGTTTTCGCAATATAGTGTTATTGGGCCGCAAGTGTGGGCGCAATCAACTTATAGCAGTAGTACTTTTGCAAAAATGACCGGTTATGTTAGTGGTGTTTACACTGCGAACGAAGACTGGCTTATTTCGCCTTCGATGAATTTGAATTTGTATTCGAATGAAGTGCTGAATTTCTTTACCATGATGAGTTATGGAACTGCTGGCGATGGATCGCTCAAGATATACTATTCTACGGATTATGTTTCGGGAGATCCTACAAGTGCGGGTGTTTCTTGGACGGAAATTACAACGGCAGCCCTGTCGGGAGGATCTTTTACTAGCACTCCTTCGGGTGATATTGACCTGTCGGGGATAGTTGGAACCAATGTGCATATTGCTTTTAAATATACTTGCTCAACATCCAATGTGGCAACTTGGGAAATTGGCGGCATTCTTGTAAAAGGTAATCAAATATAATTATTCATAATTTTGAAATAAGAAGCTATCTTTGTTTAAAAGGTAGCTTTTTCTTTTTGATAGTGGTGGCTGAGATACCCAATTATTTTGTAACTTTACTAGGATTACTTCATGCGAATATTTTTATGGAAAATAACCAAATTGAAATGAAACGAATTACACGACTATTATTTATTGTTTTTTTAGTTGCAACAAGTTTTCGCGCTTATACTCAAACAGCACTACCAACTTCGTGGGATTGCGCACCAGCCACGCTTCCGAATGGATGGACCACCAACATTACGAGCTATTATACTGCGGCTGCATACGTGCATACGGCTCCGAATGCTGCTAAATTTGATGCTACGGGAACCTACCTAACTATTAACTTTGTGGATGACCCCGATACGTTGATATATTATTTGCGTGGTGCTTACTTTTCGGGTGGGTTGTTCACCATTCAGCAATCGGCAAACGGCATGGCATGGGATAGTGTGAAAACGTTTACCAATGCCAATATACCCAATGCAAGCTTGGCAAGTGCTGCTTCTTTTAAAAATCGTCTGGCTGCCAATAGCCGATTTGTTCGGTTTTATTACACCAACAAATCGAGCGGAAATGTGGATGTTGACGATATCACTATCACAAAACGACCTCCACAACCCGAAGCCAATATGAAAATTAAACTAAACGATGTGTTGATTCCAAATGGAACAACGGCTGTGGTGGGTAATGTGGTGGCATCGACTTTTAAGGTGCTGAATGCCGGCACCGATTCGGTGTTGAGGCTAACGGCATCCAATTTTTCGGGACTGGATGCTGCTATGTTTGGTGTTTCTTCTATTCCGGTGAACGTTCAGCCGCTGGATTCGGCGACTTTTACTATTAACTTTGCGGCAAGTGGTGCCGACGGAACCAAAACTGCTACGATAGCAATTCAAAATAATGATGCCGATAACTCGCCTTATGTAATGAATTTGTGGGCAGTGAAAGGCTGTTGTGCCACCCAACCCACTCATGCGGCTACCAATGTGGCTATTTCGAATGTGAAATCGTACACTTTTCGTGTTGATTTTGCTGATGGGGCATCGGTTCCCGACCAGTATATTGTGCTGAAAAAATCGTCGCCCATCACCGAAGAACCGCTGAATGGACACACCTATTTGAAAGGCGACTTTATTGGGGGCGCGCAGGTATGCTATGTGGGCCATGCCGGTTATTTTAGTCCGGCCAATGTGGTGGCCAACACGCATTATTATATTAAGGTGTTTCCGGTGAACGGTGCAAGTGGTTACGAAAGTTATTACACTGCCACGGTGGCTTCGGGCGATACAAGCACCTTGCCCAACATGATAGGTTCGTATTACAGTGCTATCAACATTTATTCGCCAACGCTGTGGCAAGATTTGCATAATTTGGTGAATGTTCACACCAATTTGTTTTACAGCGATTATATTTACTATTTAATTAATGAATTTGAAAGCCGCGATACGGTGGCTGGCGGGCAGTCGAAAAAAGTGTTGACTTGTGCCTATTCGGGAGAAAACTATGTGTACACACCGCCCTTTGCTTTTACGGTTTACAGCCGCGAACACGTGTTTTGCGAAAGCTGGATGCCAACATACAATGATGCCAATTATACTTCGTTGCCCGATTATTCGGATTATCATAATTTGTTGCCGGTGAACCAAAACAAAATTAATGTTTATAGGCTAAACTACCCTTTGGGCAAGGTGCTGACGGTTCAATATCAGTATTTGAATGGTAAAAAAGGTCTGGATTCGCTGGGTCATGTGGTGTTTGAACCGCGCGACCAAATAAAAGGCGATGCGGCACGGGCCATGTTCTATCAGGTTTTGTGTTACGATGGGGTGGGTGGCAACGATTGGTTTTTGCCTCAAATTATTGATACCTCATCTATTCCGTATGGACAGAATGAGCAATTGATGAAGAAATGGAGCTTGCAAGACCCGCCGGATGCTTATGAAATAGCTCGAAATGATTATATCTACAGCATTCAAGGCAACCGCAATCTTTTTATTGACCATCCCGAGTGGGTGGATTGGTTGGGCTTTGATGTGCTTTCTGATGTTTCGACCAGGACTGCGATTGATCAAAACATTTGGGTATATCCCAATCCGACAAGCGGAAACCTTACAATAGGTGGTGCAAACCTGTCTGATGCTCGGTTTGAGCTCTACAATCGGAACGGCAGCATGATAATTACGATGCCGATGGCATGGAACACGGCTACTTTAAACTGCGATATGCAGGGCATAAGTCCGGGCTTGTATTTCTACAAGGTGATTTCGGGCGGCAGGGTTGTTAAAACCGCCAAATTGGTTGTTATGCCGCACTGAGACTGCATTGTGCTGATTTGAAAAACTTTTTTCGAGCTCAACTCACTTAGCAAAAAGGTAAACTGACTTAGCTATATAGGTAAACTGACTTAGCAAAAAGGTAAACTGACATACCTAACTAGGTAAACTGAGTTAGCTAAATAGGTAAACTGACATAGCTATATAGGTAAACTGAGTTAGCAAAAAGGTAAACTGAGATACCTAATTAGGTAAACTGACTTACCAAAATAGGTAAACTGACATACCTAAATAGGTAAACTGAGTTAGCTAAATAGGTAAACTGAGTTAGCTATTTGAAAACGGGATAAAATATTTGTAGAAAAATAGGCAAGCAAAAAAGTATGGGGTGGCACTGCTGGGGTGGGGCAGTTTAAATTTGTATGAAACGCGTGGTGGAAACGCTTGAGTTGACGACCAAATTGCTCAATTCACCTTCACCGAAAAACTTCCGACCATGGTGGTGCTAAGGTTTGTGACCTCGACCGTGCTCCATTTTTTAGGAATCATTGCCGAATTGCCCGGCTCCACTTGTATTGCAGGTAGGTTTTTTGCGCTGCCATGCAGGTTGCTACCGGGTCCGAGGGTTAAAATTGTGGTACCGTTGTTTATAAACAGTGTTTGCACGGCCACATTCCGCACCTCAATTATTGTTCCTGGAGTAATTTCATGTTTTACCATGGATTTTCGCTTTCCTTTGCCTTTGTGCACCTGGCTGATGTCGTCGACCAATAATTTAACCGATTCGTTGTATTTTGCTGCCAGTTTTAAGAGCGAATAGCCATAATCTGTTTCGGTTATTAGTTCGTGCCCCAGTTCCATTTCGGTATCATCAAATTGCTCTACAAATGCTGCAAACATCATTCTTATATAGGGAAATTGCGCCATCAATTCCATTCCTTGCTTAAATTTTTCCAAATCGAAGGTGGGAGGCAAAATTTCGGGATGAGCCGACAAACCGGCATACACATCGGCCACATAGCCTTTGCTTTTGGTGCCCAGTTTGCGTTTTTTCATCCGGTCTTCATTGGTTAAATCAACCAAAAAAGGTAATTCTTGTTTCACAATGGCTTTCACAGCTTCCAAATTGGTAATATTGGTAGGGGTGAGGGTAGCCAAAATTTTAATATCCATAAAAATGTTCTCCTATTTTTTTGTTTTATGTAAAGAACAAGCAAATGCGAAATCAAAGTTATGAAAAATTGAAATACAACAAATCAAGTTGTAATGTTTTTCTTTGAAAAAAAAAACGGAGAGCCAAGCCCTCCGTTTTTAAAAACAGTTGAAATCGTATTATTCAACAATGATTTTCTCTACATGAGCGTAGTTTTTTGAAACCAGTCGTAAGAAATACATGCCTGTTGCAAACGATTGCAAATCGATGGGTTTATTGGTAAACCCTGCATTATTCATTTCTTCCTTGTAAACAATTTGACCGTTGGCTGCATAAATGCTCAAGGTGGCCGCTTCGTTCAATCCGTTCACGGTTACATAGAACAAACCATTTGATGGATTGGGAACCACGCTGATGGAAATGCTTTGATTATTATCTTCAATTCCTGTGCAGGGGTTGAAGGTAACAAGAATTTCATCTGTTGTTTCGCAACCGTTAGGAGCCGTTACTGTAACCTGAATGGAGTTTGCACCCGCGCCAAGCCACGAAGTATCCACAGTAATTATTTGCGTTGACTGTCCACCCGGAGTCCATTGGAAAAACGAACCAAAGTTTCCGGCATCGATATCAGCCGATTGGTTAACACAAAGCGTTATATCGGTACCCAAATCCACCACAGGATATGCCAAAGGATTGGCCACAACCGAAGCCGGCAAACTGACACAACTTCCCACAGTTTGTGTAACTGTGAATGTTCCGGCAGTGGTAACCGTGATTGGATTTGTGGTTGCAGTGTTGCTCCACAACAACGAACCGGTGAAGGCCGAAGCTGTTAAAACTGAGCCACCGCAGTTGTTAGCAACCGAAACTAGCGGTGTGGCAGGCACAGCCAAAGGAGCTGCCACAGCGTTTGCCGCATTGCTGGTACACCCTCCAACGGTTTGTGTAACCGTGTAGGTTCCGGCCGTAGCCACAGTAACCGAAGGGGTGGTTTGCGAAGTGCTCCAATACAAGGAACCGGTGTAAGTTGAAGCTGTTAAAACCGCGTTTCCGCAATGATTGGCCACACTCACCACCGGAGGAGCAGGAACTGCCAAAGGAGCAGCCACACCGCTTGCTGGTGTGCTTGTGCAACCGCCTGCCGATTGGGTAACCGTATAGGTTCCGGCAGCAACTGTAATGGAACTGGTTGTTGCACCTGTATTCCATGCCAAAGTTCCTGTGAAAGGTGAAACTGTGAGTAATGAATTGCCGCAATGATTGGCCACCGTAACCACCAATTGCGGGGGCACTGATAATGGTGTTGCAGTAACATTGCCCGAAGCACTGGTGCATCCGCCCACGGTTTGTGTAACATGATATATTCCGGCCGCTGAAACCGTTATCGGATTGGTTGTTGCTCCGGTACTCCAGGTTAAAGTTCCTGTATATGCCGAAGCAGTTATAACCGAAGTGCCACAATTATTAGCCACTGCAACTGCAGGCGCCGAAGGTACAGCCAAAGGTGCTGCCACGCCACTTCCAGGCAAACTGATGCAACTGCCCACCGTTTGACGAACGCTGTAAGTTCCTGCCGTGGTAACCGTAATAGCGGTTGTTGTAGCTCCGGTGCTCCATAACAATGGACCGGCAATTGCCGTGGTTGATAGCACAGTGTATCCGCAGTAGTTTACCACTGTAACCACCGGTGTGGCTGGTAAAGCCACGGGAGCAGCAAATGCATTTGCTGCAACACTAGTACAACCGGCTAAGGTTTGTGTAACGCTATACGGTCCGGGTGTAGCAATGTTGATTGAACTGGTTGTGGCTCCGTTGCTCCACAATAACGACCCCACATAGGAGGTAGCAGTCAGCAGCGAATTTCCACATGAATTTGTAACAGTAACCAAAGGCGCGGGTGGAATTGTTTTTGGTGCAGACACAACAAATGCAGCAGCACTGGTGCAACTTCCCACAGTTTGCGAAACACTATAGGTTCCGGCAACCGTAACGGTTATTGCACTGGTGGTAGCCCCTGTGTTCCAGGTTAGGGCACCGGTGTAAGCCGAAGCCGTTAACACCGAGTTTGCACAATTGTTAGCAACACTAACCACCGGAGTAGCCGGTATGGCCAATGGTGCAGCCAAGCCACTGCCCGGATTGCTCGTACATTCACCTAAAGTTTGGGTTACAGTGTATGTTCCTGGCGTTGCAACAATAATTAAACCGGTTGTAGCCCCGTTGCTCCATAGCAAATTGCCAGTATAAGCCGAAGCTGTTAAAATGGAGCTTCCACAGTTATTAGTAACCACAACAACAGGCGCCGAAGGCACTGCCAAAGGTGCAGCATCTTTAAGGGTGGCAGTACTTGAACAACTACCAACAATTTGAGCAACACTATAGGTGCCTGCCGAGGTAACCGTGATTGAAGGCGTGGTTTCGCCCGTACTCCACAACAATGTTCCGGTGTAGGACCCAGCCGTTAAGACGGAGTTTCCACAGTTATTAACCACTGTAACCACTGGTGGTTCAGGAATAGCCAAAGGAGCAGCAGTAGCATAAGCCGTGCTGCTTGGGCAAACACCCACTGTTTGGATAAGATTGTAGGTTCCGGCACTGCTAACAGTAATAGCACTTGTGGTTTCCGAAGTATTCCAAAGCAAGGTTCCGGAATAAACCGAAGCCGTTAATACGGAATATCCACAGTTATTCGATACCGTTATCACAGGAGCCTCAGGCACTAGCATCGGATTTGCAAAAACACTTTCAGCAGGACTTGTACAACCATCAATGGTTTGAGTAAGGCTGAATGTGCCCGAAACTAAAGTAGTAATTGCGGTTGTGGTTTCGCCGGTGTTCCATAACAACGTTCCGGTATAAACCACAGCAGTGATAACCGAGTTGCCACAATTATCGGATAGTGAAATGACAGGAGCCGGAGGTATTTCATTAATTTTGACCAAAGTGGTAACAGGCACGGCTGCACAACCACCCGATGCAGGAATGGTGTATGTTACCGTATATGTGCCAGCAACACTTGAGTTGGGTGTGATGTCTCCGGTTGTTGGGTTAATAGCTAATCCAGCATCTGCGATAAAAATACCCCCCGTGTAGGCATTTGTGCCATTTAAGGTAACAGCTTGCGGGGCGGTAATTGTTCTGCAGAAAGGAATTCCTGCATAGCTGATTGTAGCTGTGGGTATAGCTGTAACAGTTAGTAAAACTGAATCGGTACGTTCAGAACAATCGTTGCTGGTTACTAAACAACTGATGTAGGAACCGGAGAAACTAAGTGGAACATAAGATAACGAAAGCATGGAGGTGGCATCACCCGAAATTCCAGTAAGTCCGTTCGTATTCACCCAAACTCCACTCAGGAGATATTGCCATTGATATGTTGGGGATGAAGCCGAAGTTTCAACAGTGAAATTCCCTGTTCCATCTTCGCAAAGTGTTAAATCTATGGGTTGTGCTGTGATTTCGGGAAGGGCTTTAACGGTTACAAATTCAACTGTTGGAGCATCTGCCGAACAACCATTGTCGTTATAAATTACTGAAACCGATTGTTCACCGGCTGTTGTCCAGCTTACCGTAACCGTATTACTTGTAGTGCTTCCACCGGCTGTAATCGTACCGCCTGGCGAAACAATCCAAATATAATCTGTCATTCCTGATTCGGTTGTATATACATTTCCATCCGACTCGGCACATACCAATGATGGGCCTGATAGGGTAGGTACTTCAATATAGCTTACCGTTACATCAAAGCTACATATAGCCATGTTTCCGGCTCCATCGGTAACCACAAAAGTATTTGTTGTGGTACCAACAGGGAAAACAGAACCGCTGGCAATACCTGCAGTTTGCGATAAAACCGCACCGGAACAATTATCAGCATAATCCACATTATAATTAATAACTGCACCACACACGTCCAAATCAGTGTTTACACTGATATCGGCAGGGCAGGTAATGGATGGAGGTTCGGCATCATTAACTGTAACCAATTGTGTGCATGAAGCAGAATTTCCGGCAGCATCTGTAACGGTCCAGTTTATTGAGGTTGTTCCCAATGGGAATGTGGCGATGCTAGGACTAGTGTAGGAGTAAACCAAACCAGTGGGAGGATAGCCACCTGCATAATAAACTTGTGCGCCATCTACCAATATTTGATATGAGTTTTCACCTTCCCACGAACCGGATGTATAGTAGAAAGCAATGGTTGCACCTGCAGGTAAGGTTATTGTTGCTGATGAAGAATAACCAGTAGATTCATAATAGTTTCCATAGAATGATCCGCCAATATACACAGAAAGATAACCGCCATTCCAACCATCACCCCATGAATCCCACATATTAATGGTTATGGTACTTTGTAGCATACCGAGGTTGTTTGTAATGCTTGCAATGCCACAATTGTCGGAAACAGTCGGGGAACCGATAATAACATCTGTAGCAGTGCATCCTGTGTTGGTAGTAGTTACAATATCTGCCGGGCAGGTAATTGTGGGTAATGTTCCGTCGGTTATGGTTATGGTTTGCGTACAATTTGATGTATTGTTAGCTGCATCTGTGGCTGTCCAATAAATAAGTGTTGTACCCACAGGATAAAGATTCGATAACTGTTGTTCATCACTTCTAAATCCGGTAATGGTTACACCTGAACAATTATCTGTAGCCAAAGCATCAATTATGGTAACAGCGGTTGCGCAAGTTATATCAGTTGCTGTAGTAGCTTGGGTGATATCGGCAGGGCAAGTAATAATTGGTGGCGTACCATCTGTAATTGTTATGGTTTGTGTACAGGCGTTGGTATTACCCACAGCATCGGTTGCAGTCCAAACAATAGTTGTTGCTCCCACAGGATACAAGTCGGTTAAAGGCAAAGCATCGCTTCTCACGCCACCATCCACTGTAACATCGGTACAATTATCGGTTGCAGTGGCAGGTGTAATGCTAATATTTGTTCCGCAAGTTAAATCACTTGCTGTGGTAGCAAAATTGATATCGTTAGGACACGAAATGATTGGAATTTCGTTATCTTTTACAATAATTGTTTGTGTACAGGTGGCCGTATTGCTACTGCCGTCTGTAACAGTCCAGGTTACTGTTGTAGTTCCTTTGGGAAACGATGCTCCATTTAAAGTGGATAAGTTGTTGAAATCATTAATTACACTTGCAACAGAACAATTATCATGCGTTGCAGTAGGATCAAGACTGTTGTCAGGTACTTTATAAGAACATGAGCCTCCATCGGTACTGTATGATGCTAATGGTGTTGCACAACTTATGGTCGGATTTTCATTATCCGTTACTGTAATAGTTTGTGTGCAGGTAGCTGTATTGCCCGAAGCATCTGTTGCAGTCCATGTAACTATAGTTTCACCAATTGGGAAAATTGCAGGTGCATTGTTTGTTACTGTGTCAATGCCACAATTATCTGAAGTAAGCGGTGACCCTATACTTGTTAATGAACCTACCACAATCACAGCGATTGCATTATTCGGATCGGTATTAAAATTATTGGTCGGCCAACAGGAATAATCCAATGATCCTGCCTGTGTCAGGTAATAGATTCCGGAAGTATTTGGTGCAGTAAATGTTCCCGAAAATGAATCATAGTAACCATCGTATAATCCGTCATGACAATTTATTATTGTGGTGGATCCTCCGATTCCGATATATGCCTGAACCATACAACCCGGGCAAAATCCGCCTGTATAAGATGTATTTATGTTATAAGACAAGTTAACGGCAGCACCTGGTGAAACAATAGCATAATTTCCACCTCCATTAATCGACACACCTGAATATGTATTCATTCTATCCCAAATACTCAGTGTCTTTGGTGAAGGAATTGGAAGTGGAAGTGGTGCGGATACCGGGGAGAAAGTGCATGTTCCTGGGTCAGCGTTAGTTGATATTACTGCAGGGCAAGTGATTACAGGTACTTCATGGTCGGAAACGGTAATAGTTTGAATGCAGTTATCTGTCAACAATGCGCCATCGGTGGCAGTCCATGTAATTGTTGTTATGCCAACAGGATATGGAGCTGTTAAAGGTAACGCATCGCTGCGTATTCCTGTTACGTTAACGGAGCAATTATCCGTTGCAGTAGCGTTGGTAATTGTTATTGTTGCCGAGCATAACCCTGCATCGTTGCTCACACTTATATCATTTGGGCAGGTGATTACTGGCGGTTCATTGTCGGTAACAGTAATAGTTTGTGTGCAACTGGCAGTATTACCACTTAAATCAGTAACAGTCCATTCAACAGGAGTTGTGCCTACCGGATAAATACCACTTGCATCATTTGTATTATTGAAATTATTTATGATACTGGCTATACCACAATTATCTCCTGCAGTACCTCCGGGTACAGGTGCAGAAAAATTAGAATTGATAGTAGTAGATGCACTCCCATAATTATCTACAGAATTAATACAGAAACTAAAAACATCACCATTTGATACAGGAATGCTTACTGAACCACTTTGAGAAAGGGGACCGCCATTGATTGTAAGTTGATGATAAGTGCCATTAAGATAATAACCCATAGGATCCCACAAAGGGTTAACGTCAGTAGTTGAATATGACCAATCAAAGCTTAAAGTTCCATCGCAAGGAATGAGATTTTGATACCGTATTTCAGAAGGATTACTAGAGAGATTATTACTACCTTGTATTGTAATTGAACCCGGAGCGCCACCGGTATTTACAGACCCGGCATCTCCATTAATATGAACCACAGTCCACAATGAAGGTTGATAATGACCTGTAAAGCCATGTTGTATATCGCAACCGCCGTTAAATTGAGGGATAGTAATATTAGCACCACATACTCCTGGATCGGTTGTTTGTGTTTGGGATAATGGACAGGTGATTACAGGAGGCACATTCTCTTTAACAGTTACTGTTTGTGTACAGGTAGCCGTGTTGCCTGAACCGTCGGTTATAGTCCATGTTACAGTGTTATTACCAACATTAAAAACCTTTCCTGCAATGTTAGTCAATCCGTTTGAATTATTAGACCATGTGTATATTGAACAATTATCTCCCATACCAATTGGCGTGAAAAAGTTTGCTTGCGGAAGAGCTGGTACTTGGTACCAACAATTTCCTGGTGTTGTATAAACCATTGTATCCGATCTGCAGGTAAATACCGGTGCTACATTGTCGTTAACAGTAATTGCAAAGTTACAGCTTTTGGTACCGCATATATTCGTTGCCGTAATCGTTACATTTGTTATTCCTTTATTAAATGTAGAACCGCTTCCATCACCGCTGCCGCTTGCGGTGGTTGCACCGCTAAATGAATAGGTTAGGGTTGGAACGGGTGAGCCGCTCAGGGTTTCGGTGTAACTAACATTTGCAGTACACACACCCGGGTCGGTATTTACCGACTGATCTGTTGGACTCAGTGTGAAAACAGGTTTTGTATTCACTGTAATTCCAAGTGTCGATTCGGTTCCGTCGCCGCAACTGTTATATCCTTTCACGACAATGTCGCCCGAAACAGCAGTTAATGAATAGTCAACGGTGATACTGTTGGTGCTGCTTGTTCCGGTTGCCCCGCCCGGTAATGTCCACACGTAGGAAGTTGCATCGGCAATATCGGGTACGGTGTATACCTCCGAGCTTTGTCCCTGACAAACAGAAGTAAGCCCGCTAATGATGCCTGCTGCAGCAGGGAGGTTGTTTACGCTGACAGTTATACTTGCCGAAGAAGTTTCGCCTGCAGTGGTACCGGTTACGGTATATGTTGTAGTTGTGGTAGGTGAAACGGTTAAGGGGTTGTCGGTTCCCAGACCGTCGCTCCATTCATAAGAATCTGAACCGCTGGCGGTAAGGGTAGTTGGACTTCCACTGCAGATGGGATTGTCAGAGGCAGAAACAGTGACCGATGAAGCGCTTAATTGTTGATAGTAGGCTCCTGCAACCATCCATCCATAGCAATCACCGCCTGATGATGTGTAACTTAAGTCGCAACTTGTGGTTCCAATTCCAAATGAAGTAGGGACTTCGGTCATATCCCACCAATGTGGAGAACTGGTTCCTGTATTTCCATTAAAATCATAAGAAAAATTAACTTGAAAATCGGCAACGATACCAAATGCAGTTGCATTAGAGGTTGCGATTGTAGGAGCAGGAAATGCTACAGTGTTTGAGAAACTATTAGACCCTTCAATAACTCCATCATTGATGGATATGGTTCCTGTATAGCTTGCAGCAGGATCTTTATATATAACCAGTAATGTGGCTCCGTTAACGTTTTCGTCCGGCTCGTCAAGGTCGAAGACATAAGTTCCGTTTCCGGCTACAGAGGCAGTGACATCAACTCTGAATCCAATTGTGTTGACATAACCCCAACAGAAATCGGGTCCAAGACCAATAATATCAGCATTATAATTTGTTCCGTTAAAGACCAGAGTGGTAATTCCGGAATTAGTGCCTCCACCATAATAAAATAATGCTTTAACGATGGATGAACCTGATGGGACACCCGCAATAGATACTGAAGCAGGAGTGCCTACTCCGGAAGGTTCAAGACGTGTACCTATTACTACTGATGCAGAAACATAATTCAAGCCATTGTCTGACATTGTAAATGAATTATTAAGACTTCCACTTCCATTTTTATGAATGGGTGTGTAGTGGTTTGTTGTTCCGTCACCTGTGTAGGTTTGTGCTTTAGTATTTCCTAAAACAATAAAAAGCAGAAGTAATAAAAAGAAAGTAAATTTTTTCATAGCTTTTGGTGGTTTGGTTACTATTAATATGAATTTTTTTATGTTTTTTTGTAATATTGATACGGGCTTAATGATGATTGGCAATAGTTCAATGTATTATGCATACATTTTCGTTATTACCGAACGTTTAATCCCATGCAAATATACTATTTTTTTTAAACGAAAAGAAATTGTTAACATTTTTCTTTTATTTTTTAATTAAAAGAATACTTCTTTGCAAATAATACGCTATTATGTAAATACAAAAATAGTTTTCACAATTTTTTTTCCATGCGCACTCAAACATTATTACTTCTAATTTCTTATAATAATCTATACCTCCCTAGTACAAAATACGCTATACTATCCAATTCTACCCATTAAGAATTGGTCCCTAATTCTTAATCAATATTTGATTCTATTTGAAGAAAAGTGCAAACCCCTGTTTACACAATCTTCTTGCCACTCTCGCGGACACTGTCCATCTGAAAGCGAACACGTTCTAACCAAGACTGAACACACGCCATGTGGATTGGTAGAAAAGCAAAAACCACACCTTGCGGCGTGGTTTGTGGAGCTGGAGGGATTCGAACCCTCGTCCAAACAAGTAGCAGAAATGCTTTCTACATGCTTATCTCTTATTTAATTGTCGGGGGTTGACTGCAAAAGAGCATTGTTACCAACCCCGTATCTCTTAAATTTTCGCTCAAACATCAGAGCATTGTCGGAACTATTTCTGCATTTACGATGCTTCTGACGGGACACCGCAGAAAAGAGTTTCCCGGGAAGCAGCCACCGCTTAATTCTAAACTAAGCAGCTAAGGCGTAATTGTAATCGTTGCCATTTGTGTGGCGTGA
>JBAXWF010000022.1:0-43465 GCA_037128515.1 Bacteroidota bacterium
TTTTACGACAAATGGAATTTGTCCATCGAGTAGTACAGCAATAGTGAATATTACTGTATCACCAACTGCTACATTTGGTTATGTAGGACCTTATTGTGCAAGTGATACAGACCCAAATCCTACATATATAGGTAATGGTAGCCCCGGATTTTTTAGTGCAATACCAGCAGGATTAGTTTTTGTAAGTACTACAACCGGTCAAGTTGATTTATCGGCAAGTACTGCAGGAACATATACTGTTACTAATAATATTGCGGCTTCTGGAGGTTGTGCAGCAGCTACAGCAACTGCAAACATAACAATTAATGCGGTTCCAACTGTTACGGTTCCTGCAAATATTGCAGTGTGCAATAATGCTACTGTGGCAGCAACAAACTTTGTTAGTTTGCCAACAGGAGCCAGTTTTACTTGGACAAATTCCAATACAGCAATTGGTTTAGGCGGAGGATCAGTCGGAGATGTACCAAGTTTTACTGCAACTAATGCTACAAATGTCCCAATATCGGCAACTATAACTGTTACTCCAACATTAAATGGATGTTCAGGCCAAGCATCCACTTATACAATAACAGTAAACCCAGCACCAACAGTAACTGTGCCAGCAGGTTTTACAGTATGTAATAATGAGCTAGTTGCTGCAACTAATTTTATTAGTTCGCCTGTCGGTGCAACATATACATGGACAAATACAACTACTACGATTGGATTAGGTGCAAGTGGTGTTGGAAATGTTCCGGGATTCACAGCTACCAATACAGGTGCAACTCCAATTATTGGATTGATTTCGGTTGTTCCAACTTTAAATGGCTGTTCGGGTGACACTGCAATGTATGCAATAACAGTTAATATTACTCCTGATCTAACGGTACCATCAAATATTGTAATTTGTAATGGAGTTCCGGTTCCTATAGGAACATTAAATAGCACTTCACCGGGAGCAACATTTACATGGACAAATTCAAATGTTACTATTGGACTCCCTGCAAGTGGATCAGTAAATGTGCCGGCTTTTACAGCTACAAATATAACGACTACTCAAGATACAGCAGTAATAACTGTTATAGCGCATGCTAGCGGTTGTAATAGCATTCCTGTAACATATACAATAATTGTAAAACCTTCACCAAATGTTACTGTCCCTGCTGATTATACAGTATGTAATAATGGTGTAGTGCCAGCTACAAATTTTAGCAGTACTACTTTAGGTGCTACTTTCGATTGGATGAATTCAAATACAAATATTGGTATAGGTGCAGGTAACCCAGGCAACATTGCCGCATTTACAGCTTCCAATACCGGCAATGCTGCAATAACAGCGACAATTACAGTTACCGCAACAGCCAATGGTTGTGCCGGTCCTTCTGCAAGTTACATTATAACAGTTAACCCAACTCCAACTGTGAGTGTGCCTGCAAATGTTACGGTTTGTAATAATGGAACAGTTGCTGCTACAAGTTTTGTAACCACACCTGTAGGAGGTTCATGTACCTGGACAAACTCCAATACTTCTATTGGGTTGACTGCAAGTGGTTCAGGCAATATTGCTTCATTTACTGCTACGAATTTAACTGCAAGTCCGATAACAGCTACAATAACTGTTACACCTACGGTTAATAACTGTCCGGGGACTCCATCATCCTATACCATTACAGTAAATCCAACACCTACGGTTACAGTTCCTGCAAATATAGCTGTTTGCCCAGGTGTTGCAATACCCGGTACTACTTTAACAAGTCCAACAGCCGGAGCCACATTTGCTTGGACAAATTCAAATACCACAATTGGCTTGGCTGCTGGTAACAATGGCGATGTGCCCGGATTTACTTCAATAAATACGGGAACTGTTGCAGTTGTTTCGACAATAACAGTGACACCTACAGCTAATTCTTGTACGGGTACAGCATCTTCATACACTATTACTGTAAATCCATTACCGACTATTACCTTTACCCAAATACCAGACCTTTGTGTTTCGTATCCGCCAATAACATTAAATCAGGCATCACCAGCAGGTGGTACATATTCGGGTACAGGAGTTAACGGTACAACATTTGATCCTGCTATTGCAGGATTAGGAACTCATATAATAACATATTCTTATACCGATCCGGTTACAGGTTGTAGTAATATAGGAACAACTCAAATTGTGGTAAATGTTGGCATCACTGTTAAAATAACACCGGATAATCCTTCAATATGTCCTGGAGGAAGTACGATTCTTACTGCAAATGGTGCTACAACTTATAATTGGCAACCATCTTTAGGATTATCATCCACATCAGGTAGTAATGTAACAGCATCTCCAGTTGTTCCAACAAATTATATTGTTTTAGGTGTAGATCAATTTGGTTGTATAGGATCTGATACAGTTACTGTGAGTATTTATACTGTGCCAACAATAACGATATTCTCGACACCAAATGAAGGCTGTAGTCCATTATCTGTTTATTTTAATTTCTCTCCGATGGGCCAAATAGATACAAATTCAATTTTGTGGAATTTTGATGAGCTTTCATCCTCAAAAAATACGTCCACCGAACTGGATCCTACACACGACTATACCGAAGGAGGTGCTCATATTGTTCACTTTACAGCACAAACCATAGATGGTTGCGTTGTGAATTCAACCGATACAATCAGAGTTTATATAAAACCTATCGCCGGTTTTACGAATAATCCCGATTATGCCTATTTGAATAATCCGTTTATTAATTTTATTGATAATTCTATAGGAGTTACCACATGGAGTTGGAATTTTGGGGATCCTGCGACTACAACTTCAAATGTTTCTAATATACCTACCCAATCACACATATTTTCTGATACAGGGATTTTCAGAGTTACATTAATAGTTGAAAGCGGAAAGAATTGTTCAGATACGGCATATAAGGATATTCCGATATATCTTGACAGACTTATATATGTTCCTAATGCATTTACACCCAACGAGGATAATATTAATGATGTCTTTAAGCCTATTGTTTCAGGTATTGAAAGAGAAAACTATAAGTTTATTATTTTTGATCGCTGGGGAAAAGAGATTTTTTCCACAACGGATTACGATGCTGGTTGGGATGGTACGATAAATGGTAAAAAAACATCGATGGGAGTCTATTCATATATAATTGAATATAAAGAAATTCAAGGTATTTATGGTAAACTTAAAGGTGTCGTAACTCTGGTTCGATAAGAATATAGTTAAACTGGAGAAAGTATTCAGTTTAATATAGGATTGTATTTATTTTAATAAAGGATATTCTAAGAAAATTGGAATATCCTTTTTTATTACCTTTGAGAAAAAATATGACAAAAGATAACAAGGAATTTAAAGTTTCAGGTGACGAGTTGCTAAACAGGATAAGGCAGCTAATTCATCAAGGCAATATACGCCGAATTATTAACAAAGATGAGACGGGTCGTATTTTTATGGAAATCCCACTATCAATTGGCGTGGCGGGTGTTGCTATTGTTCCAGTACTTGTTTCAGTTGGAGCTCTAGCAGCTCTTGTGAATAATTTTACAATAGAGGTAATTAAAAAAGAAGAGGAAAATAGTGATAATACTTAATCAAAGATTATGGTTTTTAGCAAGATTCAGGATATTACAAAATTAAATGATATTTCATATGAAGTACGAAAAGATATACTATGTATGCTTGCCGAGGCGGAATCAGGTCATACCGGTGGTTCTTTAGGATTAGCAGATGTTTTTACTTGTTTATATTTTTCAGTAATGGATCATGATACTGAAAATCCTTTATGGATTGATCGTGACAGATTAATACTTTCAATAGGTCATGTAGCACCAGTATTGTATGCCACTTTAGCAAATGTTGGTTATTTTCCAAAGGCGGAGTTACTCACATTAAGGAATATTGGATCACGTTTACAGGGTCATCCTAGTAGAGAACAAGGATTGCCTGGAATTGAACTCTCATCAGGTTCGCTTGGACAAGGATTGTCTGTGGCAGTAGGAATTGCTTTGGCGGCTAAAATGGACTCAAGAAACTATTTTATTTATTGTATAATGGGCGACGGGGAGATTCAGGAAGGATCAGTTTGGGAAGCTGCAATGAGTGCGGCGCATTATAGACTCGAAAATCTTATAGGAATCATTGACCGAAATAAATTGCAGATTGATGGAAAAACTTCTAATGTGATGGAAGTGGAACCCCTCAAAGACAAATGGAAATCTTTTGGTTGGAGTGTTATTGAATGCGATGGTAATAATCATGTGGAAATTCTATCATCATTTGAGCAGTGCAAAAAACTAAATAACAAGCCACATATAATCATAGCCAATACGTTAATGGGAAAAGGAGTGAGAGAAATCGAGAACAATAATCTGTGGCATGGTAAAGCCCCAACGAAATCACAAGCAGCGCAATTTATTTCAATGTTAGAATAAAATAGTATGATTGAGAAAATTATAAACAAAGGAAATAAATCTACTAAAATAGGTTTTGGGGAGGGTGTGCTTGATGCAGGAATAAGTAACGAAAAAATAGTTGTTCTTGGTGCTGATATCACTTCATCAGTTGGATTAAATTTATTTGCTGAAGCGTTTCCGAATCGTTTCTTTTCTTTGGGAATAGCAGAACAAAATTGTGTTGGTGTTGCATCTGGTTTGGCTTTAAATGGAAAAATACCTGTTTTTTCCACCTATGGCGTTTTTGCAGCACTTCGAGCAGCTGATCAAATTCGCGTTTCAGTTTGCTATAATAATCTTCATGTAATAATCGGAGGTGCACATGCAGGAATTTCAGTTGGGCCGGATGGTGCAACGCATCAGGCTTTGGAAGATATTGCAATTATGCGTGTAATGCCAAACATGACAGTACTTTCTCCTTGCGATGCTACGCAAGCAAAAATATTAATACAACTAGCTATTGAGAAATTGAATGGCCCCGTATACTTTCGCTTTGGTCGTGAAGCTGTTCCGGATTTTACTCAAGGAGATCAGAATATAGAAATTGGAAAAGGGCAGGAATTGATTTCGGGGAATGACATTGCATTAATAGCTACAGGACACATGGTTTGGGAAGCGCTGGAGTCCGCATCTCAACTCCGCAAGGATGGTATAAATGCCCGAGTAATTAATTTGCACACCATAAAACCTATAGATAAGGACATAATTATTAAAGCAGCTAAGGAAACAAAAAGTATTATTACTCTCGAAGAACATCAGGTAAATGCAGGTTTTGGCAGTGCAGTAGCAGAGATTATAGTAGAACATTATCCTGTTAAAATGAAAATGATAGGTATTAATGACAGGTTTGGCGAATCGGGTAAGCCCGAAGAACTTATGAAAAGATTTAAACTTAGTGCCGATGAAATAACAAAAACCATAACTCGTTTTATTCATGACAACAATTAATATTAAAATGAAAATTTTTAAATCGAGCAGCATTTATATTATCGTTTTATTGGTTTTAATGATTGTGTATTATTTGATTTTACAAAAGGATAAGTTTAATCGCACCAAAAATATTGCAATAACGGCTCAAACAGATACAGCAGTTGCCAACAACAAGCCTAAAACAAATATTTTTGACACTGCTGTGAGCATAGCATTTTTGACAGGGAAGTTTAACCCTTCAAAGGATACTTCATTTACTCTTATTGACTCAGAGTATGCTGGTAAATCTGATATGTATTTGTTAAGAGATACCTATAAGGCATTTATTAAGATGTTTTATGCTGCACAGCATGATGGAGTTAAAATTTTTATAATATCGGCTACCCGAAATTTTAATTATCAGAAAAACATTTGGGAACAAAAATGGAATGGTTCACGCTTTGTCGATGGAAAGAACCTGGCAACTACTATTAATGATCCCGTGAAACGTGCAGAAATGATTTTGAAATATAGCTCTATGCCCGGTATATCACGTCATCATTGGGGAACCGACATTGATTTAAATAGTATGGATGATAAATATTTTGCTACACCAGTCGGAATAAAAGTTTATGATTGGCTTTGTTCCAATGCTTCAAAATATGGTTTCTGTAATCCTTTTAACTCTAAAAACGACAGGCCGAATGGCTATGATGAAGAAAAATGGCATTGGTCGTATATGCCATTAGCGAAAAACTTTTTACATGAATATGAAAAGAAAATTACATATTCAGACATTACTGGTTTTGCGGGACACGAAACAGCTTCAAAACTTCAAGTAATAAATAACTATGTGCTTTGTATAAACAAAGAATGTCAGTAATTTTAGAAATAGATATTAAAAAATGGTTGGTTTGCTAGATAATAATATTAATTTTCTATTTATTTTATGTGATACATTAATTCTGAGTTTCTAAAGTGCCTAAAAATGGCAAACTAAAATAAAATTCAGCTCCTTTATTTACCTCGGCATAGGCCCAAACTTTTCCACCATGGCGATGGATAATTTGTTGAACAATAGCAAGTCCAACACCTGTTCCTTCAAATTCTTCATTCGTATGAAGTCGCTGAAAAACTCCAAATAGTTTGTTAGCATGATCCATACTAAAGCCAACGCCATTATCTTTTATACAGAAAATACAAAATCCATTTTCATTTTTACAAGTAATTGAAATTGTTGCCTTTTCATTTTTTGAACTATATTTTATTGCATTTGACAATAGATTATTCCATACTTGTTTTATCAGGGTAGTATCACCAAAAACACTGCATATGCCACTAATGTTTAGGCTAATTTTTTTTCGTGCTTCAATACTTGTAATTTCATGATAAACTGTGTTTATCATTTCGTTCATGTTAATAACTGATTTGTGAATGTCGGTGCGATTGGATCGTGAAAATTCTAATAGGTCATCGATAAGTCTTCCCATTCGGTTTGAATTGTCTTGAATTCTCGAACATACCCTTTTACCTTCATCATCCATTTTGTCTGCATAATCTTCTAAAAGAATATGTGTAAACCCATTTATACTTCTGAGCGGGGCTCGCAAATCGTGCGAAACGGAATATGAGAAAGTTTCGAGTTCTTTATGTGCCGTTTCGATTTGGGAGGTACGTTCAACAACTCGTTGTTCAAGTTCTTGATTAAGTATATGAAGTGCTTCTTCAGCTCGTTTGCGTTCGGTGATGTCGGTGATAGTCCCAACCATGCGTAATGCTTTTCCATTTGAATCGTAGGAAACTGCCTTTGCACGACTAAGTATCCATTTCCATTGGCCAGTTGCAGTCTTCAGGCGATGTTCGATAATAAATATAGGCGTTCTTTCTTTAAAGTAATCTATAATTGCAATATTTGTTGATTGAACATCGTCCGGATGAAGAAGTTGTTTCCAATAAGCAGCTGTTTTTTCAAAAGATTCTGGAGGATAACCCAGTATTTCACAGCCTCTAGGACTTAGGTAAATCTCACCGGTTTCAATTTTAATTTCCCAAATGCCATCGTTCGTTCCGCTTAGTGCAAACCGAAGCTGCTCTTCACTTTCTTTGAGAGCTTTTTCTGTTTGTCTGAGTTCTGTAATATCTTTTAGAATACAATGTGTTTGTTTAAATGACCCATCAATATCAGTTCCGATATTTCCATCGAACGCAATAAATCTAGAACTTCCATTTTTGTGAACCATTTCGAATTCAGAATATATTTGTCCATCTCGTTTGAAAAACTGAAAATTCTTTCTAAACAAATCTTTGTATTGTGGCGTCAGAAAATTTCCAAACCATTTTCCAAGAACTTCGTTTTTTTTATAACCTAGTATATCTAACCATTTTTGATTAACATCAATTAATAATCCATCAATATTTAATGACTGGTAGCCTAAAGGTGCGTCGTTAAACATTTGTCGGAAACGTGCTTCGTTTTTTCTAAGAATTTCTTCTGTTCGTTTTCGTTCAGTTATGTCGCGTACTACAGCTTGGATAATCGGCTTACCACCGAGTTCAATTGCTGTTAGCAATACTTCTGCAGGAAATGGTTTGCCGGTGTCGAGTCGTTTATGAAGCCATTCAAACCGGATACTACCTTTTCGTAATGCTGTTGAAATTTGTGTATTGGCCATTTTTCTCGAATCTTTTCCATTATATTGCAGTGGAGGAGATACATCTGCCGGATGCAAAGAATAAAATTCGTCACGGGTTTTACATCCAAAAACTTTTAATGAAGCATCGTTGCAATCGTAAAATCTATTTTTCCGAATTAGCATAACAGCATCACTTGTTGATTCGTAAAGTTTCCGAAAATTTTGTTCGGATTGCTTTAATGCCTCATCTGCCTTTATTTTAGCAGTCATATCCCTAGCAATAAATACAGTGCCAATTTCCTGTTCGTCGCCTCTAACAAAATTTGAAATACTTAACAGTACGGGTATTTTAAGCTGATCTCTCGAAATAAAATATTGTAAATTCGTTGTTGTATCTGGAGAAATAAGTGACTTGAAATTTACATCTTTGGGGAGTATTACCGAAATGTGGTTATTAATTAAATCTTCTTTATCATATTTTAGTACGGTAGAGCACGCATTGTTAACTGAATGAATGAAACCTTGTTTATCAATCACAATAAGCAAATCTCGCATTGAATTAAAAATATCATCGAGATAATAAGTTGTAACTGTTGAAAAATTTAACTCCTCTCCTAAAAAATTTATTCCAATAGCTAAACTATTAATGAGGTCATTTTCGCTATCAAGGGAATTTTGTATTGTGTAATCATGTTGTGCAAACTTAATTAATGTATTATTGAATTCGAGAATTTTTTTTTCGAAATCTGATGTTTTTAAATAATGGTTTTTTAATGTTGCATCCAAATCTTTGAATTCCTTAAACTCTTTACTATCAACATCGAGTGTTTTTACGTAATTCCTGAATTCAGGTTTGCCAAGTTGCTCAATGAGTAAATTTAATTCTTTAAGTTTTGCACTGTTCAAATTCATTTATTCAATATCAATTATTTAATATCAATTATTTAGATTGCTGCAGCCTTTCCATTGTTTTTTCATATTGGTAAAACATTTTAATGGGGGTAGATTGTTTATGCATAATTATGATGAAATCATACAATAATTTTCCACTTTTGAATTTACCAAAAAAGCAGCTACTTTTGAACCAAAAACTGAGTCATGATGAGTTATTCTTTCTCGTGTTTCAAGGTTCAGGCATTTTAAATTATGTAAAATTGCAAAAAATGGGTATGTATTTATTTTTGTAATTTCTAATCGTTGTATAATTTCTGAATCGATCATTTGTTCGATATAATCTTAAAATAGCAAATTTGTATATACTATGCAATTTTCTTTTCTTGCATCAAAATATTTTTCTAATGGTTCTTCAATAACGAAAATTCTGATTTATTTTATTTAAGAATTTTTTAAATCTTGAATATTAGATAATTTACTAGGATTATTATAATAAGAAAAAATATTTTGAGGATTTTGTTATTGTTATTTTTGCATTACGTGCTATGGTTTATTTAAATATATGAAATTAAATATATTGTTTAAAGAATGTATAATTTATTTAAACTGTTGGAGCCATTCAATAGCTTTCTCTTTATCTGTAAACATTTTTGCAGGAGCAGGCGCTTTATATATCGCATTAAAAAAGTTATACATAGCTTCCTGCAATCTAGAATTAATTAATATAGCAGCTGCTTTTGTTCCATAGCCTGCATCTTTTTGCGCCAAGCGTTGCCGAGCCTCTCTTGTGAAATTTTTTATTTTTCTTATATCTCCCAACATGGGAAAACTCTTATCTTTAGTAAGTTCTAATCTCTTTTTAATACCTTCTTCAACCATTTCCGCCGTATATTCTTCAAAGTTCGTGGCTATAAATACTATTCCATCTTCAATCCATATATCAAAGAATTCGTCTTTAGTCTTATCCATAAATATTTTTCTTATTCAGAATTTGTTTGTCAATCTTAACATTGACAAACAAAAATAATACATTTTGTAATACTAAAGTAAATTTGAAGAAAATATACTAACAAATTATGAACTAATTCACAAGATTGCATTAATTTTGAGGTTTATCAAGTTCAGGGAGTTCGATTATACATGGAGTTATTTTATAATGAAGTCCCATTTATATTAAGTTCAAAATAGAACGGTTATTATTCATTGATTGATTATCAGTTATAAGCTTCTATTGGCGTTTGTATCGTTTAGTTATTGAATAGTTTATAGAACTATCCATTTAAATATAGGATATTTTTTTAATTGAGAACCAAAGACTATTTTAATGAGAGAATATGATTTAATAACACAGATATTCGGTAAAAAGGTATTAAGAATCTTTAAACATCATGACCACTTCCCATTTTTATAATATTTCGTCCTGATAGGTCTTGGTTTTGTTATAGATTTTTTTTTGTACTAATAGTATGTCCATCCGAATAGTTTGGTGCGCAAAATTGCTGATTCTGTATAGATATAATATCGGAAGAACATAGATTACGATTGATGAATTGTACGAATGTGACAAAAAGTTTTTAACTGGACAATAGTTTAAAAATTGCACATAAATATTAAAATTTATTGATAACTCGACATGATTTAATATATCTGAACCAATCGTGGACATATTCATAGAATTTCATATATTTGCTCCGAAGATGATTGCATACAAATTGAATTCAGCATTAATTATTTCTTAATTCGAAAATGTTGGCAACAATAATTTATAGGAATTTCTAGTAAAAGATAATAGAATAATAATATTTTATAAATTTGAAATGGGAAAATTTGAATCCGTAATAAAGACTTTAGATGAAATTGGCAAAATTGCCAAAGGGCGTGGTTTAATTCATTTATATTCGGAAGACGAATTTTTAAATGGCCGATTCATTACTATCAAGGGAGAAAAATTAGTTAATTTCGGTTCATGTAGCTATTTGGGGTTAGAAATGGATGAAAGACTAAAATTTGGTGCAATTGATGCTGTAAATAAATACGGAACTCAATTTTCGTCCTCCCGAACTTATGTTTCTTGTGCGAATTATAAAGAATTTGAGGAATTAGCCGAAAAAATATTTAATGCTCCAGTATTATTATCAACCTGTTCATCTCTGGCTCATCAGGTTGTAATGCCAATTGTGATGGAAAGTAATGATTGCGTTATTTTTGACCAACAGGCTCATTTCAGTATGCAGGATAATATTCCGAAATTAAAACATAACGATACATTTACAACAATAATAAGGCATAGTAGACTGGATGAGCTTGAGAGCAGAATAATTGAATATCGGAGTAAATATAATAAAATTTGGTATATTGTGGATGGAGTTTATTCCATGTACGGTGACTTTGCTCCGACCAAGGAAATCATAGCTTTATTGAATAAACATAAACAGTTGCACTTATATGTTGATGATGCCCATGGAATGAGTTGGGCAGGTAAAAACGGAGCAGGGCATTTTTTAAGTGAAACGAGTTTGCATTCTAAAATGATTATGGTGACTTCCTTGGCTAAAGGTTTTGGTTCATGCGGCGGTGTAATTGTTTTTCCTGATGAAGCTTTACGCGATAAAGTAAAAAACTGGGGTGGTCCCAATACACATTCGGGTCCTCAACAGCCTGCCACAGTGGGTGCATCAATAGCATCAGCAAAAATTCATCTTTCTGAGGAGATTTATGAATTACAAAATTCGCTTCGCGAAAAAATAGCGTTTGCGAATCATATTTTCGAAAATTATCAGCTTCCTTTAGTTTCTAATTCCGAAGGCCCCATTTTTTTTGTTGGTCTGGGTTTAACACGAATGGGCTATAATATGGTCCGTCGTATAATGGATGAAGGACTTTATGTTAATTTAGGTATTTTTCCGGCTGTTCCAGAAAATTGTACAGGAATCCGATTTACTATCACAAATCACCTTCAATTTGAGGATATTGAAAAACTGGCACAGAAAATAGCCTATCATTTACCTAAAGCCATAGAGGAAGAAGGCCGAACGATGAATGATATTTACAAGGTTTTTAAGAAAAATGCACGACTTGAAGCAAAATCGAAAGTAATTGATGAAAATCATTCAAAAAATGATTTTAAAATTAATTCTGAACTCAGTATTGAAAAATTTACTACTATTAAAGAAATTGATAAAGAAGAATGGAATAAATATACAGGAAAGATTGGCTGCTGTGACTATGATAATTTATTATTTTATGAAGATGTTTTTAGTAAAAATTCTGCGAAAGAAAATAATTGGGAATTCTTTTATTATATAATCCGTGACAAAGAGAATAAACCGATACTCTCAACATTTTTTACTGTATGTTTTGTCAAAGACGATATGCTTTCTCCTGCAAATATTTCTGAGAATATAGAGATCAAGCGACAAAAAGATTCTTATTATTTAACATCGAAGACTTTTATGATGGGGTCATCACTTTCTGCTGGCGAGCATTTGTATGTTGATAAACAAAATGTTTTATGGAAGCTAGCAATGGTTGTGCTTCTGGATAGTGTTTGGGAAGAATACGAGAGGCAAGAGGCCGTGGCATTGTTACTTCGCGATTTTAAAGCCGAGGATGTTGAGATTAGAGAGTTTTTTATGGACCACGGTTTTATTAAAATAGATATTGAAGGAAATAATATTGTTGATAATTCTGACAAATTACTTTCTGATAATTTTTTCCAACTTAGGTTGAATAGTAGAAAGCGACGTAATTTTCGAAATGACATTATTAAGAACCATGACTTATTTTCTGTTTCAATTTCTCATTGTAAAAAAGAAGATGTAGAATTGTACTTTCAATTGTATAAGAACGTGAAAGCGAAAAAATTAGACCTTAACACATTTGATTTACCTATTAAGTTATTTGAAAAGATGTGTGATTCATCTAATTGGGAAGTAATTAAAATTGAAACCATAGAAGATAATAAGGTTGTTTCAGTAATTTTCTGTGAAAAAAATGAGTATAATTATTGCCCAGTAATAATTGGTATGGATTATACTGCTGCTGATTATTTAAATGTTTACAAAAAATCGCTTTATAATGTAATTAAAAGGGGTTTAGAGTTAAAAAAAGATAAAATTTGTCTTGATCTGACGGCGAGCACTGCTAAATATAAACTAGGTGCCGATGTTATCAAGCAGGTGGCATTTATACAGATGAAAGATCATTACAACCAGGATTTTATTGATAGTATGAAATTAAATAGCTGATTCTAATTTGGATTTGCATGTGATAAGGGCAAACTAAAATAAAACTCAGCCCCTTTATTCACTTCCGCTTTTGCCCAAACTTTACCTCCATGCCTATGAATAACCCGTTGAACAATAGCAAGTCCAACGCCGGTACCTTCAAATTCTTTATCGGTGTGTAAACGTTGAAAAACTCCGAAAAGTTTATGAACATAATTCATATCGAATCCAACGCCGTTATCTTTTATACAATAAACGCAAGTGTTGTTTTCGTTTCTACTCGAAATTGAAATTATCGATTTTTCGGATTTAGAGCTATATTTGATAGCATTAGATATAAGGTTTGACCATACATGGCCTATCATAGTTGAATCGGCGGGTACACTGCAAATGGTATCTACTTGAAAGTTAATTTTTGTACGCTCTGTTTCGTTGGTTAGTTCGAGATAAATATTTTCGATTATGGATTTCATATTTACTTCTGTTTTTTGGATTTGAGTACGACTTAAACGAGAAAATCCAAGCAAATCATCTATAAGCATGCCCATTTTGCGAGTGTTGCCTTCGATGATAGCACAGATTCTTTTGCCTTCTTCGTCGAATTTGTTGGCATATTCATCTTCTAAAATTTGAGTAAATCCATGAATGGCACGGAGTGGGGCACGCAAATCGTGCGATACTGAAAAAGAAAATGCTTCCAATTCTTGGTTGGCGGCTTCTAACTGAATTGTGCGCTCAATTACACGTTCTTCCAATGTTTCGTTTAATTTCTTGATTTGGTCTTCTGATTTTTTTTGTTCGGTAATATCAACAATAATTCCGCGTAATCCCAAAGGCATAGTATCTTTAAATATAGGATTAATGTAAATAAGTGCTCGAAAGGTTGACCCATCTTTCCGGATCATAGTGTATTCGTTATTCGAAATTTTATTGCCTGACATAACGTCACTAATATTGCTTATCGCTCTTTTTTTATCTTCTGGGGTATAAAAATCAATTGTGTTTAAACCCTTTATTGAGTAATCTTCGGGATAGCCGAGTATTTTATATGCCTGTTTGTTCACATAATTCAAAACGCCGTTAACATCGGTTTCGAAAACAATTTGGGGAAGCATATCGGCCATTTCTCTGAATTTTTCTTCACTTTCCTGCACGGCTTTTAGCGCGTTTTTGCGTTCTGTGATATCGCGGGTTACTCCGTAAAGTCCAACACATTTACCACCATCATCGAAGTTTGGAGTTATTAAAACTTCGCCGGTTTTTATGCCGCCATCTTTACAAAGGTAATCCAAAATCATTAGTTTTTGATAATCTTTTGGTGGAACTTCCAATAGTGTGTATCGTGACACTTCATTTTTAAAAACTTCTATTGCAATTGCAGCAGATTCCGGGGCAAAGCGATTGGAAAGAGTTTGGTTGAGGTATTCTTTAACCGTAAATCCGGTAAATCGTTCAATGGATGGAGAAACAAATTGACTAATTCCATTCAAATCCATTTGCCAAACCACATCGTGAATTTTTTCGGCTATTAGGCGATATTTCTTTTCGTTTTGTTGTAATAATTCTTCTGCCTTTTTTTGTTCTGTGATATCATTAAAAATTGTTGCAAAATAGCCTTGTGCGGGTCGATAGGCCGAAATCGCAAAATGTTTTTGCATGGGTGGAAAATAGATGTCAAAAACGTTTGATTTGCCTGTTTTAACTACTTGTGAATAGATATCAAGAAATGGAGCCTGGTCAACACCATATACTTCTTTGCTTGTTTTACCAATTGATTTGGTGCGAGGAATGCCTAAATGTTTTTCAAAAGCTATGTTTGTTTCAACAATAATATAATCTTCGACTTCACCTTGCTTGTTGTAAATAATTTTATGCAGGGCAGCACCTTCAATCATATTCATGTAAAGTGCTGAGAATTTTTGCTCGCTCTCGCGTAGTGCTTTTTCAATTTCTTTTCGAGCATCAACTTCTTTATTTAAATCGTCAAGGAGGTTGAGCGTGGCTTTGTGTGTTATTTTAAGTTCGTGTGTTTGTTCTTCGAGCATTTTAGATAAATGTTCTTTTTCATTTTGTTTAAGTAAATTGGCATGATTAATCTTTACCATTGCTCGAATTTGAGCCGTTAGTTCACTAATATCGACTGGTTTTGCTAAGAATGCTTCAGCTCCTGCTTCGAGGCCTTTTATTCGACTCTCGCTATCGTCTTTTATGGCTGTAATAAATATAACAGGTATATCACATAACTTTTTGTTTGCTTTCAGTTTCTTGCATACTTTAAACCCATCCATCTCTGGCATTACAACATCAAGTAGAATAACACATGGATTTTCGGCAATAGCCATTTCTATACCTTTTTTACCGGTTGTGGCTGAAAAAAACCATGCTGTTGGAAAAGCATCTTTAATTAATGCTTTTAGAATAATAAGATTGTCATTGTTATCGTCGATTGCCAGTATTTTAATTGCTTTACTTTCCATAAAGTGTTTCGTTGATTGTTTTATAAAAAATAATTTGGTCAATGGGTTTGGGTATATAGGCATCGAAACCATAAGCCAGAATGGTTTCTCGGTCGGTAGTCATGGCACTTGCAGTGAGTGCAATAATGGGTATATGTTTCAACAAAGCATTGGTGCGAATTTTTTGGAATGCTTCAATACCATCCATTTCGGGCAAGGCAATATCCATTAAAATAAAATCTGGTTTAAATGTTTTTGCTTTTTCAATACATTGCTTGCCATTATTTGCTTCTATTACCACAAAGTTGTTGCCAAGTAGTGCTTTCACGGTAAGCATGTTGTCAGCATTATCTTCTACAACTAATACTGTAGGATTGTGGGTACTATTTTGCAAAGTGGGTTTCGTTGTGGTTTGCGGTGTTTGCTGTGCCATCATATCACTAATTGATTTCAGCAGTGCTTCGCGGTTTACATCGCCTTTTTGAATAAGTTGATGAATGTGGTTACGTTTTAAAAAGCTTAATTCTTCTTTACTAATATGTTTGGCTGTTAATATTAATACAGGAATTTGGCTCGTTTGTTCCGATTCACGTAGAATTCGTAATATCTCAAATCCGTCGATTCCTGGCATCATCAAATCGAGAATTATAGCATCGGGAATGGTTTTTGAGGTGATTTCAAGTGCATTTGCACCATCCTGTGCAACAAGAATTTTATAATTTTTATCGACTAAAATATCTTTAATTTGAATGATTGCGGGTTCGCTATCTTCAACAAGTAATATAGTATGTTCGAAATTTGGATTAGGAGGTGTGTGACTCAATTGATTTATGGGATATTTATTTAAATTATAAATCTGTGTTTCTATTATTGCGTTTTCGGCTACATAGGTAATTGGTAAGGTTAAGATGAATTCTGACCCTTTGTCAACAACGCTTTTCACTGCGATGGTTGCCCCAAGCATGTGTGCATATTTTTTGGCTATGGCCAATCCAAGGCCAGTTCCACCATATTTTCGTGAAGTGCTTTCATCGGCTTGGCGAAATTCATCAAATATGTGTGGTATATTGGCTTCGCCTATACCAATTCCGGTGTCGGTTACGGTTATAATTATATTGGTTTCCACAAGCTGTGTTATTATTTCAACTTTTCCAATCTCTGTATACTTTACAGCATTGCTAATAAGATTCTGTAGAATATGGCGGCATTTGTTTGCATCGCTATTGATAGTAAGATTGACATTATCTTTGGAATGTAATAGCTTAATTTTTTTCTGTTGTGCTTGTGGGTTCAACATCGTGATAACTTCGGTAATAATTTTGTTGATGTTAAAATCTGAGATATCAATTTCTTCTTTTCCTGATTCGATACGCGAAATATCTAAAATATCGTTGATAAGTTCCAGCAGGTTTTTGCCGTTACGTTCGATAACTTCCAAATAACTATATTCTTCTTCAGGAATTTGTTTTGCCAATCTGCGACTTAGAACACCTGACAACGCAATTACCGAATTAAGCGGAGTGCGCAACTCGTGACTCATGTTCGACAGGAAATTTGTTTTTAATCGGTTGGCTTCTTTCAATTGGTTTTTCTGCATCTCCAGTTCTGTGTTTTGTTCAATAAGTTCGGCCGATTGCGATGCCAGTTCGGTTTTTTGGGCTTCAAGTTCGTGGTTTTGTTGTTCCACTTTTTCTAGCATTTCTAAATTTTTGTGATAGGCCATAATACCTTCTACACGGGCACTCAGGGTAGCAAAAATATTGTCGACTAGTTGTAAAGACGGTTTGCTATATATGTTCAGACATGCCAGCGAAATGATGGCAACCACCTTGTTGTTGGCCAAAATTGGAATGGTGATAATTTCGTGTGGAATGAATTTTCCGGTAACTGTATGAAAAACAAAGCGTGTATTATCAGGTATATCTTTAGTGTGTTGAATTTTTTTTGATGCGATGGCCATGCCGAACGATCCTTCGTTGGTATCGGCAGCAAACGATTGGCGGGCTTGGTTGTCAATTCCAATGGATTCAAAATGTTCAAAAGTATTGTGGGTACTATCTAGTATATAGATGGCAGCCATTTGCGAGCCAGTGCGAGTTATTAGAGCATTTAGGGTTGCTTGAAAGAATTTTTTTGCATCATAGTCGCTTAGCATTATAGCGGCAATATCTGCTGTTTTATTATCTAAATCTGCATTCACCTGAATGTTTTCAACCATGCTGTTAAAGGAGGCCGACAATTTGCCAAATTCGTTTTTTGAATGGTAGCTGCTTCGGGCAAACATATCTCCACCCTGAAAATTTTGAGTTGCATTAACCAATTCGGTGATAGGCTGCCGTATGTTTTTAATAAGCAGTAGGATGATAAAAAATGTTATTAAAAGAATGAAAACTACCATAATTGCCAACTGCCAATTTAGAGTATATTTAAGCCTAATGGCATTTGCATAAAACTGGTCGCCTTTGTTTCGGGCAAAATCATCAATGGTTTGAAGTCGTTTTAAAAGCAATTCCACATGCTGGTTTTCGGCTCCTTCGGGTTTGATATTGTTAATGGCTTCCTTTATATTGCCATCCAAAATCATTCGTATAATTTGTTCGCGAATTGTATTCCATTTTATAAAGGCATTGTAAGCGTTGTCAACATCGGTGGGTGGACCCAAATAACGATCGCGCAAAACACCAAATTGTTTTTCGACACTCGCTTTGTTCACATCTACTTCTTCAATTAGCATAGCTGCTTCTTTAGCATTTTCTACCAAGCACATGCCTTTCAACATACAATGCATATTGATGATATCGGCTTTTAATTCGCCCAAAGCCCTGCGAACCATAAGCGGATGGTTGTATAGTTCTGTGGTTTGTTCGGCCAACTTATCGCTTTGCCAAAATGACAACATGCCTAGCATAACGATTAGCACTAATATTATTCCAAAGCCTATTTTTAGTTGTGTTCCGATTTTTAGGTCTTGTAGTTTCATAGTTTTTGTTTTAGGTATTACGTATTCTTATTCATATTCTTTTTATTACACCACAACGGGGTTAAAACTAGGTCGTCGCCACGAGTATGTTTTTTTACCAAAATCATAGAACAACTTTTATCGCACACTTTTCTGCTTTTTACTTGTTACTTTTTACTTATTCACCGCTTAATAAATATCGCCGAATTTACAAAAACTTCCCGATAATTATGTTTTATTAAAATATCGCGTTCGGTTTCGCCGGTTATCACAAAGGCTCCGCTTGCCATACTCTTTGCAATTTTGTCGAATATCAATTTGCGATATTTGGCTTTATAATAAAACAATAGGTTGCAACAAACCACCAAATCAAAATTGCCAAATATGCTGGCCGCAGGGCAACACAACTCCGTATTAAGCAAATTAAATACCGAAAAATCGATATGATTTTTCAAAAGGGGAAGCACTGTATAATGTGCGTCGTTGGTTTCACCATTATCTTGTTTGGTGAACCATTGATTGAGGCGTTTGGTAGTCAAATTGTTTAAGGCAGTATTACTATACACTCCTTGCTTTGCTTCGCTAATGGCCAATTCGGATTGGTCGGTAGCAAAAATACGATACGGAATTGCCGAAATTTTCCCGTTATTAAATTCTTGCAATAGCATGGCCACACTGTAGGTTTCTTGCCCGGCAGCACAGGCGGCAGTCCAAACACGCAGTTCTTTGTTTTTTTTATTCGTATTTTCTGCAATCAAAAAAGGCAATATCAATTGTTCCAGCACGGCAAAGGTGAGCGGATTTCGAAAAAACTCGCTATAGCATATCTGAAGCGAATCAATAAAATGTGTTGCTTCTTCGGGCTGTTTTTCCAACAGCGCACCATATTCGGTGGCCGACCTACACTTGGTTTCGGATATTCTTCTTTCGAGCGATTTTTCAAGAAACGAATTCTCGAAAACATCCACCTCAATACCTGTTAGTTGTTTTAGCTGAGCTGCAATTTTTTCGGTTTCGTTCATTCCACAATTTTGTATTTTGGTTTTTGCCCCAGTTGTTTCAGCAAGGCATTTATTTCTATTTTTAAATCAATCATAGCAATTTCGCGTCCTACCGTGAGCCGGTTAAACTGCAGCAGTTCGTCCATTTTAGTTTGCAATGCTGCTTCGGCTTGTTTGCGCATCAATGCTGTGCCTATGTGCGATGCTATACCTTCTAAAATTTGAACGATGTTATGTGTGAAACAGTCTTTGCGCCGGTCGTTACATTGAATTAAGCCTACAATACCTTCAGTATTTTTAATGGGTACCATTACAAATGAAGTATAGCCCTGATAAATACACAAATTGCGAGGTTGAAAACGAGGGTCGGAGGCCGGTGGCATGTTCAATAGGGTGGGCGAATCGTTTACCCAAAAACTGCCGCCCGAAGTAAAAAGCGGATGATTTGCAGGGGTGTTGCCCGAAATAACCAAGCCACAGGTACATTCAAGTCGAGGCTTACCATTGGCATCCAAACAAACCAATCCATCCTTGTCTGTTCCTTTCAAGGAGTTCTCGGGTGCTATAAAATTATCGGGGAAGCCAATTTGAGCATGGTAGGGGTAATCGTCACCGTTTTGCAAACGTATGCCCACGGCATCGAATCCTGTAACTTTTTTCATGGCAGCAATAATGTGTTGCATGGTTTGCTCCAAATCGCCGGGTTGGTTTAATATTTCGAGTATGCTGCGACCCATTTCATTGTAGGTTTCAATTAGTTTGTGTTCGGTAATATCATCTGCAATACCTAACAAAAATTCAGGTTTACCTTGGGCGTTTAGAATGGGTACTTTTTTGGTTCGCATCAGTCGTTGCCCATTAAATTTGGTGGGCAAGGTCAATTCAGGAACTACAAACATTTTTTTGTGTTTCAACGCAGTTTGGTCCGTCTTGATGAAACTTTCGGCAACCTCTTTCGGATAAATCTCCAAATCGGTTTTTCCAATAATTTTATCGGCAGTTAAACCAACAAGATTTTGGCCGGCATAGTTCATGTGTAGATATCGAAGGGTGTTGGCATCTTTCAAAAATACCGAGTTTGGTATGTTCTCAACAATTGATTGCAAAAAGTTGCGCGAGTTGCTCAATGCTTCCTCGGCCAGTTTTTTCGCTATAATCTTACCGGCTTGATGCGTAAATATTTCGATAAAACGGTTATCGGTAATCACTTTTTTGTTGAAGGTAAAAAAATGGATAGCAGCTAATAGTTCATCTTCTTTGCTTATTCCAATGGTATAAATTTTATGTAAGCCAATAATTTTTTCGATTGCTTTGGCAGCTATTTTTGGAAATTGGTTTGCCGAAAACTCGAACAAGCCACCATCAAATTCAACTAATTTACCCAACTTATAATACCTGTTATTTTCCTCATGCAATTTAAAATGTTTTCCAATAGGATTAAACCCTGCAATTTTTATGATGTTTTGCATAAGTTTATTGGATAAACCACCAATGGATTCAACAACCAAATTGTTTTTGGTTTCATCTATTGAATTAAATAGTATGAAGGTATCGGGCAAGCGTTTTTGCAAACTGCTTACGATATAATTGTAGGTGCTTTTTACGTCGGGCAATTCAATCATTACTTTCGACTCGGTGTTCAGTGCTCTAAAAATTTCTTCACTTTGCCTTAATTCGGCTTCGGCTTGTTTTCGTGCAGTAATGTCTTCGTGCATTATCACAAATCGTTTTTGTTTTCCGGTGTTATAGGCTAGCGGAAAGGCCTCAATACGCATCCATATCGGATTGTCGGGATAGGAGGGGTCTACATCGTGAATATTGAAATACGAATCGGGAAACGCTACTTGCTCGCCCGCCATGGAGCGAATAAACAAATCAACAAAGCCTTGTTTGATAAGTTGCGGATCGGTGAATAGCGACCAATTGGGCGGAGGCACCGCACCAAACAGCTTGGTGTGGGCTGCATTGGTTTGCAATGTGTAGCCTTTATCGTCGATAATTTGTATCGACAAGGGGTTTTTGTCGATAATATCCTGCAGAAACGATTCGGCAAGCTTGCGCTCGGTTATATCGTTGATGCTCGATAAAATATATGTTTCGTTGTTTAGCACGATGTGCTGAGCTGAATACAATGCAATCATGATTTCGCCATTTTTTTTGCGGAATGTATATTCTTGCGAAACCACTTTTTCGCCTTTCTGTAATTTTTTCACCACTTGTGCACGGTCGGCAGGGTTGGCCCACAAATTCATTTCCAAGGTGGTGTTGCTTTCGGTTTCTTTGTGTGTGTATCCGGAGAATGTGTAAAAACTGTCGTTTGCATTAACAATTCTTCCATTCGCTGGATTCGTTATTATAATAGCATAAGGCGAGGTTTTAAATGCAATCGAATATTTTTCTTCGCTTTCTTTTAAAGCATCTTCAGCACGTTTGCTATCGGTAATATCCTGTCCCATGGTTATCAAATAGGATTTGCCAAGCAATTCGATGATTTCTGCCGTCATGAGCAAATCCAATATCTCACCCGATTTGCGGCGCAATTGGATTTCCAGATGGCCTTTGCCATGTCTTCTTACAGTGTTGGACAGTTGCACACGTTGTTCTGGGTCTACCCAAATGTTTAAATCGATAATTTGTTTTCCTATCACATCGGCTCGGCTGTGTTCTGTTATGCTTTCCCATGCATTGTTCACATCAGCCAATTGGCCGGTATCAAGTGTTGAAATGGCAATGGCTGCCGGATTGTTTTTAAATATGGCTTCAAATTTTTTCAAACTCTCGGTTGCCGCTTGCTCGGCTTGTTTGCGTTCGGTTATATCAACAAAGGAGGCAATAACCGTTTTTGTGCCTTCAATCATCGAAATAGTCATCAAACTATTGCGTATTTCGCCATCTTTTTTGTAAAAAGTAAATTCGTATTTGTCGGGTGCATCTTGGGGGTTGTTGTTGCGCTGGCGGCTATACTCCATCAGGCGGTCCAGATCGTGAGGCGGTATTTGTTTAATCCAACTGCTGCCTATCACATCCTTGCGGCTATATCCACTCATTTTGCAATAGGCATCGTTCACCATAACAATGGTGGTATCGGGCTCAATAGTGGCAATGGCGGCCGAGTTGTTATTGAATATGGCTTCAAATTTTTTCAAATTTTCGGCGGCGGTTTGTTCGGCCAATTTGCGCTGGTTGATATCAACAATGGTGGTTATTAAATAGCTGGGCTGGGCGTTTTTATCGTAGCTCATGGCCGAACTAACATCGGCCCAAACCAGGGAACCGTTTTTGTGAATATACCGTTTTTCGAATCGGATGGTGCGTGTTTCGCCACTAAGCAATGACGACATACGAAGCTGGGTAGGCTCAATATCTTCGGTTGGGGTTATTTCTTGCCAGGTTTTATGTTCCAATTCGGTGGGTTTGTAGCCCAGCATATTGCAAAAAGCTTTGTTTACTGATATCTCCCCTGTTAGTTGGGTTATGGATTTGCCCACATTGGCCGACTCAAATATGTTGCGAAATTTTGATTCGGTTTCTTTCAATTGTTCTTCGGCATGGCGTTGCTCGGTGATATCCATGGTATAACCTGCCAGCAGGTTTTTGTTGCCCAGTTTTAGGGGAAATTTTATGGAGGTGTAGTGGCGCTGGTTTAGGTTTTCATCCAGGGTAAGGATTTTGCCTTGCGAAACCACTTGCCAGTCGTCGGTAGTCATTTGTTTGGCAAATGCTTTGGGAAACAATTGGTACATGTTTTTGCTAACCATATGTTCGGCATTCATACCCAGCATCTGAGCAATGTTTTGGCTGGCAAGCACCACGCGGCTTTCGGTTGGGGTTACTTCTTTTATGTAGGTATAGATGGGCGAATGTTGCAGAAATAAGTTAAACAATTCGTTGCTTTGTTTCAGATTTTCTTCGGTTTGCATGCGTCGGGTAATATCTTGAATGGTGCCAATGAGCGAAATCACTTTGTCATTGCTGCCAAACTCCACCTTGCCTATGCCCATCACCCAGCGCAGTTGGTTGTCGCTGCGGCGAATAATGCGAAACTCTTTTTGAAATGGCTGCTTTTTAGCAATGACTTCGGTTTTCAGGTAGGTATCAATCATTTTGCGGTCGATGGGATGAACCAAATTGAGCCAGCCGCGCATGTTGTGTTGGTAGGTTTCGTCAATTCCAAACATTAAATCGAACACATCGGAGGCTTGCCATTGTTCCGAATCAAAATTGATTTTAAAGGAACCTATAAATGCGGCATGCTGCGATTCGCGAAAAAAATATTCGCGTTCTTGAAGCAATATTTGGGTTTTTTTGAGCTCGGTTATGTCCGTGTTAACAGCATAGATACCTATTGCCTGGCCTGCTTTGTTTTGGATTGATGAAATCGATGCCAGGATATGCAAACGGGCTCCGTGGCGGTTTGTTTGCATTACTTCGCCCTGCCAAGAGCCTGTGGCGTTAAATGTTTTCACTACGGAATGACGGCTTTCATCAATGTATTCATGTTGTATTAAGCTGGTTAATGGTTTGCCAATGGCTTCTTGTCTTGCCCATCCATATATAGTTTCGGCGGCAGGGTTTAGGTTTATAATGGTATAATTTAAATCGGTTATGATAATGGCTTCGCTGGCACCATTAAATGCATAGGAGTATAAATTTGAGGTTTCATCGGCTAGTGTTTTTTCGGTTATATCGTATACGTATCCGCCAACACCTATTTTGCCTTTTTCATATTCTACCGGAAATTTAACGGTTTTGTAAATTGTGGTATTCCATTTTTCTTCGGTAATTACCACAGTTTTGTTTTTTATGGCTTCGCCATCGGTTTTTTCGCAGTTTTGGGCAAAGGCCAAGGGCATGAGTTGGCGGTCGGTTTTGCCTAGAATTTGGGTTTTGGTTTTCTGAAATATTTTGTCCAGGGTGGTGTTGGTAACAATATAGCGACCTTGTTCGTCTTTCATAAACACCCCGTTGGGCGATGCGTTTATAAAAATTTTTTTGCGATTATCGCTCAGTTGTGTGGTTTCTTGTAACTGCCTAAATTCTTGTTGCTGCAACTCCAGTTCAATTTTTTGCAGTTGCAGCTCGCGCATCAATTGCAGGGTTTCGCTGTTGGATGTGGGCAGTGTTAGTTTGATTTTGCGTTGTTTCAGAATTTTTTCGGCTTGTTGGCGCAGGGTTACTTTGGGCGAGGAGTAGTTTTTTTCCATATCGTGCTTGCTATTGATAAAGAAATTTTGTTTTTTTTAAAACTAGAATCTATGTAAAGATACATATAAATAGAGAGGAAAAGAAATTAGAATGTATTTTTAACAAATAATTGGTATTTTAATTTGATTTAGGGTATTGCGAATTATAAATTGGAAGAGAACCAAGTGGTGTTTATAGGGGTTTCGGAGTGTAGGTTAATGGGAAGAATGCGTAGGAGGGGGGGGGATTGTTCTATTGTTTTTTGTTCATTTGATTTTTTTGTTTGTTATTTGGTTTTTTTGTTGGATGGTGAAGGGGATGGAATGCAATGATGGGAATTTTTTATTATGAGGTGGCGTTTTTCATTTATCCGAAGGTAAATATGAACTATCCATAGGGATATCTGAACTATCCGATGGCATATCTGAACTATCCGATGGGATATCTGAACTATCCGATGGTATATCTGAACTATCCGATGGCATATCTGAACTATCTGATGGGATATCTTAACTATCCGATGGGATATCTTAACTATCCGATGTCATATCTGAACTATCCGAAGGGATATCTGAACTATCCGATGGTATATCTTAACTATCCGATGGGATATCTTAACTATCCGAAGGGATATCTGAACTATCCGATGGGTTTTCTTAAATTTGTGGGGCTATTTTTTGATTTTCTTGTTTGAAACCGTTGAAACGGCTGAGGGAAGGGGTGGTGTTTTATTATAGTCTCAGGATTGAAATTGGTAAGAGGTAATAGGCTTTAGACTATAGGCTATAGATAATAAGTTTTTTTAGTAGGAGGTAATTTGATTTAATGGCGGGGTGAAAGGGTTGTGGATGGTGGAAGGATGGCAGGGCACAGCGGGGCGAATGAAACTGCCTGGGGATGGCTCGCCCGCGCAAGGGACAGCAGCGCAAAGCCCGCAGCGCAGCGAGGACTTGTAGCGAATGGCCCGACCCGCAGGGTTGCGCCCAAAAGCTGTTGAAGATGGGAGTTTGAAAGTAATAGGTGAGACTTGCGAAATATTTAGCCAAAAACCGCAGATACTGCTAGTAACTGCTAGCACCTAATTAGTAACTAACTTAAATCGGCAGCGAGAAAAAGAATTCAGCACCTTTGCCTACATCGCTTTTGGCCCACACTTTGCCGTGGTGCTTGTCAATAGCGCGTTTCACAATACCCAGCCCAATGCCGGTGCCTTCAAACTCGGTGATGCTGTGCAAACGTTGAAACGCTTCGAACAATTTGGACGAAAACGCCGTATCAAACCCCACACCATTGTCTTTAATGCAATACACAGCCATGTTTTCCTGGCGGGTACATTGTATCGAAATCACGGGGTTTTTGCGATGCGCCGAAAATTTAATTGCATTCGAAATTAAATTGCCCCAAACTTGTTTCATCATCATATAGTCGGCTTTGACAGGCAGCAGTTCGCCAACTTCAAAGTCTACTTTTTCATGCATTTCGGTAGTGATTATTTCGGTATACAGTTTTTCGGCCAAGGCTTTCATATCAATATCGGTGGCCACAACCTCGGTACGATTCAATCTGGAATACTCTAGCAAATCGTCGATCAGATAACCCATTTTGTTGGCGTTATTTTCAATCACCTTGCAAATGCGTTTGCCTTCCTCGTCAAACAAACTACTATATTCGTCGGCTAGTATGTGCGAAAACCCGTTAATGGAACGCAAGGGAGCCCGCAAATCGTGCGAAATAGAGTAGGAGTAGGCTTCCAATTCGCGGTTGGCCGCTTCTAACTGGGCAGTGCGTTCCACCACACGCTGTTCCAGGGTTTGATTTAAACTTAGAATTTGTTGCTCGGCAATTTTTTTCTCGGTAATGTTTCGGGCAATGCCGTGTATAATTAGCGGTTTGCCTTGGGGTCCCAAAATCAGTCGAAACTGAATTTCGGTATCAATCACTTCGCCATTATTGCAAATTAGTTGCAATTCATGATTACGAATTCTGTTCGTGTCAATATTATGCTTCACATCCGTTTCAAATTCAAGTTTTACAGCGCGCATAAACTCTTTGAACATGGCAGGAGTCATAAACATGTTTAGTTTCATTTCCAATGCTTTGGCCACTGCAAAACCAGTAATACGTTCAACAGAAGGACTCAAATACAAAAATTTAAGCGCCTGAAAATCTAAAATCCAAATAATGTCGGTAGAGTTTTCGGCAAGCATCCTAAACATGGCCTCGCTTTCGCGCAAGGCTTTTTCGGCCCGTTTGCGTTCGGTTATATCGTGAATGATGGATTGGTAGGTTCCGTCGGGCATCATTTTCGTATGCATTTCAATCGGTATAAGTGCCCCGTTTTTGTGTATGATATTGCGTGCGTTCACCACAACTTCGCCGTTTTGCAACGCATCAAATTGCAGCGGCACAGCTTCCATAGTTTCGGCATTAAACAAAGTTTTAATGTGTTTTCCAATCAGTTCGTCCGCCGTTCGTCCAATCAACGTCATCAAATACGAGTTCGCTCCAATAATAATACCCTGGTGGGAACCCAACAAAATGCCATCGGCAGCAAGTTCAATCAATTCCCGAAACTTTGTTTCGCTCTTACGCAACAAATCATCCGCTTTTTTGCGTGGCGAAATATCTTCAATAATTCCAACACCCCCCCGGATGCCGCTATGTTCAAACACCACCGGTGTGAAAATAGCTCTCACAGGCGTTGCCTTCATGGCGGTGAAGGATTGATATTCGTCTTCATAAAAACCAGGTTGCCCATCGAGTGACTTTTTAATGGCGGCCACCAGTTTTTTGTCGGGTAAATTGAGCATATTCAAACCAATTAAATCGGCTTTCGACGAACCAATAATTTGAACGAAATTATAGTTACAAGCAAGTATTGCCCCTGTTTCGTCATACGATAAAATGCCCATTGGTGAATGTTCGAAAATAATCCGATACCGTTCTTCGCTTGTTTTCAGCACATCTTCGGCCAGTTTTCGTTCGGTGATGTCAACAATAGTTCCAATAAGCTTAATGGGCTCGTTGTTTTTATCCAACTCAAGCTCTGCAAGCCCATGCACCCAGCGCGCCTCACCATCGCTAATTCGTATAATTTGATATTCTTTATCAAATTTTTGATGCGTACCAATAACATGAAGCTGCACATATTCTGTCATGGTTTGTTGCCATTGCGGATGCACAATGCTAGTCCATCCTTCAAACGAACGAACAAACGATTTATCGATACCAAAAATTTCATCTAAAACCACCGAGCTATCCCAAATACCCGATGAAATATCCCATACAAAACTTCCTAAACGAGCAATGGCTTGAGTTTCGCGTAAAAATCGTTCGTTTTCCTCCAGTTCTTTTTCAGCTCGTTTACTATCGGTAATATCCGATATAGTTCCAATAAGCTTCCATGGCCGATTTTCGCTATCAAGTTCCAGTTCGCTAATGCCATGCACCCATCGCACCTCGCCGTTATCGCGCCTCACGATTTGATATTCTTTATCAAATTTTTGTTGTTTCCCAAAAACTTCGTTTTCAACATACGAAATAATTGTTTCGCGCCAATCGGGATGCACAATCTTATTCCAATTCTCCTCGGTGTGAATATAGTTTTCGTCTATTCCGTATATTTCGTTTAAAATCTTCGAAGTTTTAAAAGTTTTTGATTGAATATCATACACAAAACTACCCAAACGGGCCACAGCTTGCGTTTCTCTTAATAATTTCTCACTTTCCTTTAATTCCAACTCGGCTCGTTTGCGTTCGGTAACATCGGTGGATACCGAAAGAATTCCCATTTGTCCGTTTGGAAGTGTAAATGCAGTTTCGCGCAGCATAAATATACCCACACTACCATCTTTTCTGAAGCTTTGCACCTCATGATCCAAAACCTCGCCGGCCAGAATTCGTTGAATATTTTCGGCCACAAAGCCATAATTTTCAGGCGAAACATAAATTCTTATATTACTTCCTATTAATTCATCGTGCGAGTAGCCGGTTGTTTTCGAAATTTCTTCGTTAGCCTCCACAATAATACCATTTTCATCCAAAACAGTAATACCTGTTGGCGAAGTTTTGTACAGCGTTTTGTAGCGCAACACACTATCCTGAAGCTCGTCTTGCCAGCGTTTGCGTTCGGTTATATCGTTCGATACCGAAAGTATTCCGCGTTTTCCGTTGGGTAATGTAATAGCAGTCTCTTTCAACATGAAAATACAAGTTGAACCATCCTTTCTAATGCTTTCAATTTCAACTTCCAAAGTTTTACCTGCCAGAATCCTTATAATATTATTCAACGCTGTTTCGGCATCCTTAGCCGGCACTAGCATAGAAATATTTTTCCCGATTAATTCAGAAATAGGGTATAAAGTTGTTTTTGAAAAAGTTTCGTTTGCATCTAAAATAATACCTTGTTCATCCAATACCAAGATTCCAGAAGGCGATGTTGTGAAAAGTGTTCGATAGCGTAATTCGCCTTCTTGCAAAGCTTTTATAAAAACCGAACGTGTAAGTTGGTCCGACAACACTTTTCCAATGAGTAAGGTAGCCATAGGATAAATCAGAAGAATTGGAATGGAAACTTTTTTCATCGTAGTGATAGCCACATCATTTGGCAACGAAAACATGCAAAGCAACATTACAATTTGAACAATAAATCCAATTATTACTAATTGCCATGTTCCCACACTTTTCACAGTATGTGGTTTGCGGTAATAAAATATCAAACCAATAATTGAAGAACTCAAAATAGTTAATATTCCAGGTATCAAACCAATTCCTCCCTGCCAAATTCGAAAAACAATGCTAATGAAAGCAGCAATAGCAACTGATATGGGTCCAAAAAACAAACCACACAAACTCAGCATAACCGTTCGTCCGTCGATAAACAACCCGGGTTGCAAATTCCACGGAATAAGCATACCAATAATTACCGCCGATCCAAAAATAAAACCCTGCAAAACCAATCCAGACAATCGGTATTTTTTGAGTTTACTTGCAAAACCAGAAAGAACACTTAAAGCAAGCAATAAAGAAAGATTGTTAATCAAATCAACACTAAAGAAAAAATCGATATCTATCATAAAATGCCTCCTTTTCTTAAACCATTTAATTTCAAATAAATTTTTTAGAAACGAAAAATGACGAATATAAAAAATATATTTCCTGCTAAATTATGAATAAAGTTTTATACTGAGAAAAATGATTTTAGTTTCTCAAAAAAGGGCAAATATGAAACAAAGAAAATCAGCATTTCTGTTGATTTTCTTTCCTTGCAAAACAAAAAAAATATATTAATTGATACCCAACGAGTATTTTTAGGCAACGTAGGATGTTAGCTTTTGTTTAATCGCGTTTTCCCATTCTTTATAATCATTCACTATAACACGGAATTTATTTTTATTTCGATTTGTTATTTCAAGCACATTCGATTGAACCACATACTGCCCTTGTTTAATATCGAAAATATTAGCGTATTCCAAATCGAAAATAATATCGTGTCTTTCATTATGATGTTTACCCAAACTGCTGAAAAATCCAAAAACCCCTCTATGAGGAAGGCTCGATTCTAAATATATCTTTTCTTGAGTCATACAAAGGACTCCTTGAGTTAGACTCAATTTCGATTTTATATAACCCACTATTTCTTTTTTTAGAATCACATCACTTGCATTTTTTTGATTTTCCATAAGCAGTTAATTTAAAAAGTTTGTATGATGCAGTTAATTCTTAAAAATCGAGAAAACGTCTTTCGTATTTGATAAATGTTTATTTATATTTGTTATATTGTCGTTAGTCGATATTAATTGCAAATATACAATCAAATTTACTAAAAACAACAATATAATGGAATATAATTCAAAATCAGGTTAAAACACCTATTAGCTCATGGTTAAAAGACCTAGTAAATTGTTCTGTTTTGGAACAAAAATTTGTTGCATATACGCAAATAGGCAACATTGGTTACTGATTTTATTTTTAATCTCTAATTTGTTCCGGAATGCGAAAAGCTAAGCAAATCGGTGTTCTAATTTGTATTGAAGCCACCGAAATGAATAGAGGTTCAACTAGTGTAAACTATTAATAAAATCGAGTATTAAAAACTTTTAAGTTTCTAACAGAAAAATGGCAAAAGAACATGCCAAAGCAAACAGTAGTTTATGAATTGAGAAGGGATTTACCTACTTTTCGATTACAGCTACATTAGTTTGCGAAAACCTAACAAAAATGGATCATTGTTACATAGTATGATATACATTGGTACCCTTCAATGGGGCTATAATGTTATCCACCAAAAACTGTTTTCAAGATGTCGCTAACCTGTGCATTGGGGTCGTGGCGTATTTTAGCTTCTTCAATACCTAACAAGGTAAACAAGCCATCAACAGATTTTTCGGTTGTATATTGCGAGATATCGGTATTTATAGTTTGATGAGTTATTGGAAGTGCATTGTATGTATCTTTACAATCTGTCCATGCAGAATTCAATGTGGAACTTGAAGCATCCACATCTGTTTTAAAAGTGGATACAATTTGCGAATACGACTTTTCTTTCAAATAATTTGTTGCTGCATAATCGCCACCATATAAAATTCCGATAGCATCAATAATGCTCATGCTCGATATTGCATTTTTGAAAATGGGCAAAGCATGCGATGAAGCACTTTCGGCAGTGCGGTTCAAATGATAAATCAATGTATCGCTTTTTGAACCATAGCCTCCATTACGTAAAGCAACATCAACAAATTCGGCACTCTGCGGAAACAATATTTTTATTAGCGAATTCGATAGAAACCCATTGGCTTGCGAACCTTGTGTTGTTGCGTTGGTTGAACCAACATTCAACAACTCAACCAAGCCACTAACAATTTGGTCTGTTGATAGTGAACCATCTTTTTTACAAGAAAAAACACTTGTTAACATAACAAGTACAATTATAAAAGCTACTTTTTTCATTTATTTATTTTTTGGTAAAATTATTAAAATTATGCATTCACATGATAAATCTTAATCCTTTTTTCATTTCTTTGCACCTGATTATGAATTTTCAGCCAAGATTATATTTTGCTATTCCCGTTATGGATGAAATGGATACACTCCCTCATTGCTTAAAATGCATTGAACTTCAAAGCTATAAAAATATTCAAGTTGTAGTATGTGTTAATCAACCGGAACGGTTCCGAAACCAACCGCAAAAATATCAGGTATGCGAAAATAATGACACCACATTACATAATTTAAAGGATTATAAAAACATTTTAATTACAGTTATCGACCGCGCATCTAAAGGAAAAGGATGGGAAGGTAAAATGCATGGAGTTGGTTGGGCGCGAAAAACAATTATGGATTATATCGCAGATGTTGGCTGCGATGAAGACATAATTGTAAGTATGGATGCCGATACAGTATTTCATGAAAAATTTGCCCAATCTATCGTTGATTCATTCAAAAATAATGAAAAAGCCACTGCATTATCGCTACCCTATTATCACAAACTAACAGGTGAAGAAACGCTCGACAGGTCGATGTTGCGATACGAAATATACATGCGATATTATGCCATAAATATGTGGCGAATTCATAATCCGTATTGTTTTACTGCTATTGGCTCATCGATGGCAGTTCCAATTAAGGTTTACAAGAATATTGGTGGAATTAGTCCAAAACTCAGTGGTGAAGATTTCTATTTTCTGCAAAAACTACGTAAGTATGGTTCCGTAATTGTTTGGAATGAAGAACCTACATTTCCGGAGACACGTTATTCCGACAGGGTTTTTTTTGGAACAGGTCCTGCACTTATTAAAGGAAGTAATCATGATTGGGAGAGCTATCCTATTTATTCTTACCGATTGTTTGATGATGTAGAAACTACATTTAAACTCTTTAATCAACTCTTTGAATCGGATACCATTACCCCCATGACAGATTTTTTATTTGCAACGTTCTCAACAGGAAATTTATGGCAACCATTGCGCGAAAATTTCAAAACACTGGACAGGTTCCGTAAATCGTGCTGCGAAAAGATAGATGGGTTGCGAATTTTACAATATTTAAAATCAAGACAACAACTGTCGAAAAACGAAGCCAATAATCTGATTGATTTTTTAAATATATTTCACAAAGAAATGGTCGACGAACAACAATTGATTCTTTCAGATTTTACATTTGAAAACACATCAATAAACGCATTAAATGAAATTAGAAACCTGTTAACCGAAATTGAAAACAACTACAGAAAACAATTTCGAATTATAAATTGGTATTAAAATTAAAAGCGACTTTAAGTCGCTTTTAAATAAAAAATAAAACAGAATACTATTTATTTAGTAAGAACACAAATATTACTCCTGATCATTTGATCTGTAATTGTTATTTCTTTTAAAGTTATCTCTTCTGTTATTGTTACTTCTATTACCATATTCACCCTCTTTTCTTTCAATCGATTGGTTAACGGTTATAGCTCTTCCTTTGATTTCCGTACCGTTCAATTCTTCAATTGCTTGTTCAGCTTCAGTATCTGTTGGCATTTCAACAAAACCAAAACCTTTGCTGCGTCCCGAGTATTTATCGGTAATAACTTTAACTGAACTAACTTGTCCGTACTCTTCAAAAAGTTTTTGTAAATCATCTTCAGTCATTCCGTAGTGAAGATTTCCTGCGTAAATTTTCATAATTCGATAATTAATTTTTTTAATTGGTTTAATTTGCACAAATGTAATAACTTTTTTTACTAATAATCAGAAAAATAAATGATTTTTATTTTTTATACACCAATTATCATGAAAATAGGTTGCTTTTATAGCCTAAATAATGAAGAAATATGTTAACCCGATTTGATAATTAATTCGTGAATTTTTTTAACCTGAGTTTCCCAATTATATTTATTAATAACGAGATTATATCCTGCTTCCGAAATTCTGTTATACGTTTCTTTATCATCAAGCAAAAGGATAATTTTCTTTGCATAATCATCAGGCGAATAACCGACTAAAATTTCAACTTCTTCAACAGACATAAGAGCATTGTTTGCTAAACCCGATGTAACACATGGGAGCTTCATGGCCATTGCTTCAAGTAACTTGTTTTGTAAACCTGTTCCAATTTGCATCGGAGCAACAAATATTTTTGAATCAGAATAGGATGTTCTGATATCTTCAACCCAGCCACTAACAGTAACATTTTTAGAAGCCAATCGCAGCACTCTTTTATCTGGTGAAGCCCCGGCAATTAAAATTTTTATTTCAGGCCTAAATTTTAGTAGCCTCGGCAAAATCTGATAAACAAGAAACTCTACACCATTAATATTTGGTGGATAAGCCATATTGCCTGTAAACAAAATATCGTAATGTTTTATTGCAATATTCGGTTTAAAAAAATCAGTGTCAACCCCATTTGGTATAACATGAATAGATTGGTTGTCGGGATGGTCAATAGCATCCCTGTCGGGGGCTGAAATAATTATCTTATTATTAAAGTAATCAAAAACGGTGTATTCATATTTTTTAACACGTTTGGCTTCAATTTTTAAAATAAAGTTCATTAATAATGAAGAATCTGAAGACATACGTTCTGCCCCCTTCGAAAATACATCCTGAAAATCCAGTGTTTTAGGAATTTTTAGATCTTTTACGTATTCAGTAACACGAATCAGCTGACAAAAAACATGGTCGGGTTTAACTTCGGCAATTTTGGCCAAAATTTTTCTTTTGATAATAGAATTATAAAAGAAACCAACCTGAAATGGCAATCTGGTGAAAATAGTTCGTAATAAACCAAAATATATTCTTAATTTACTAATTCTGGCAATTGTAATAGTCATACAATATTTCTCAAGAACTTCGACAGCTTGGGGATGAATTTCAGTATCGCTTAGGCAAAAAAGGTGTACCTCATGATATTTTGACAGGCAACGGATGTGGTTAAACGCACGTAATTTATCGCCTTTTTCGAGCGGAAAAGGAACTCGCGACAATAATATAAAAAGTTTCATGCGTTTTTTTTAAAAATTATTCAATATTTTTTGAAAATCATGCAAAAGTAATAAAAATGAAATTTATAAGATTATTTCATATTCGTTACCAGAAAAAGATTGTTATCGAAAAAGATCATTTTTTTAATACAAGGAAGTATAAATCCAATAACTTTTGCGTTGTTACATAAATATCATGTTCAGATTCGATAAGTTTGCGGGCATTCTGTCCGATTGATGTGCATAAATCACTATTTTCAATGCACAATTTAAATTTTTCAACAAATTGTTCAGGTGTATTGGCAATAAGAATATTTTCACCATCTATATAATTAATCCCTTCAGCTCCAATTGAAGTAGAAATAATCGTTTTCCCGATAGCCATACCCTCGATAATTTTAACTCGAACACCGCTTCCTGATAATAATGGAACAAACATAATATTCTTTGAACTCATGAATTCAACAGCATCTTCAACTTCGCCAACAATATTCAAGTTCTTGAAATTATAATTATATAGCCACAAAGGCATATTACGACCAGCCAAAAAAACAATATTTTCGGGAAACAGTCGCTCAATTTCAGGCATACAATCAGTTAAAAACCATTTTATTCCTTCCTGATTCGGCATCCAGTCCATAGAACCCAAATGAAAAAATGTGGGTGACCCAATTTGTTTGGGCTGAAAAAAACACGCAGAAAAATTCAAACCAAATGGTACCGTAGCAATAGGAGTAGAGATGCCTAGCTTTTTAATATAATCGGTATCAACTGATGTAATAGTAGCAATACCATCAACACTTGAAAAAACTTGACTTTCGAATTTCTCTAGTTTTCTTGATAAGAGATAAAGATAGTTTCTTTTAATTGGATTTCTAATTGTTTTGGCATAACGGGTCCATATCAAATGTTCAATATTATGGGAACGAAGCACTATTTTTGCTTTACTATACTTACGTATTGTTGAAATATATGGAGCAACATAAATTGTTTCCAACTCAACAATATCAAAATTTTTGTTTTTAAGTATGCATTTTAAGGTATTATCAAATTCAACCGATTCGAATCGTGATATATGAAACGATTTTTTAGAAAATAAATTCAGAAAAGCATCTAATATTTTAATTCTCGTATCAATAAATACGGCTGTAAAATTTGTCTTAAATCGATAATCAACAGGCAAATTATCAACATCAACATGGAATTTATGTGTATTTACTGCCAAAATATCCACATTATGATTATGCAACATCAAACCATTTGAAAGATTATGCATCGCAATGGGGCCACCTTCTTTTGGAGGAAATGGGGACTTGTTACAAATTTGCAATATGTTCATCGGAGTTCTTTTTTTTGGATTTGATAATACTTCTACTTTTTCTTCGTACTTTATTAAGAAACAACTGCCACCACTCTATATTTAATATTTTAGAATCTGTTGATGCACTGTAGGTAAGTAAAACCCCTATTGGTAAAAATATCCAAGAAGCAATCCACATACCTTGAGCTGCTGAGATTACACCTTCTCTGGCAAATTTTTCACCTGTCATTGAAATTACATGATATATTATAAAAAAAAGTGTTGAGAATACTACGGGAAGTCCCAGACCACCTTTACGAATAATTGCCCCTAAAGGTGCACCAATAAAAAATAGAACCAAACAAGCAATTGAGAGTGTAAACTTGCGATGCCATTCAATATTATATCGGGCAATGATTTCTCTTTTTACATCAAGTTCTTTTTGTATATACTCTGATTGTTGTGAAACCGAGCGGGCACTGTTTAATGCAACATCAACAAAACGTTTTTGATCTTTTTTTGGAAAATTCATTATAAAATCATCCTCAATTCTTCGGGGTGTCTTATTTGGGTCGTATAAGGCAGAATCAATAACAGATAAAAAGTAAAAGTTTTTTAAAAAATATTGATAAGCCTGATTCTGCCGTTCAACATAATTTGTAACAAGTGTATCTTTTTCATTTTCGAGTTGTGAAAGGTTAAGCATTTGGTAATTATCTTTAAACAAATCTTCTTTACTTCGAATCATGCTTAGCTCTGATAGATCGATCCTGTGCATTTCTTCATCGAATTTGGTTCGCTGTAGTGGTCGGTTAATAGCATCTTCCCGGTTTTTGCTTGGTTCATAATAGTTATAACCTTTATTTAACGAAAATATCAATGTCCTACCATCGGGAGTAGTTTCCATCTTTCCGCTTTCGGCCATTGTTACATTGATATTGCCCAGATTCTCTGTATGGTCAGCAATCATTACATCATGAATTGTTATCCCATCTTTATCTTTTTTGCCAATGCGGATTACGTAGCCTTCCAGTTCGCTAAAAAACACACCTTCATTGATATTTAATGCAGGCTTTTTTTCGCGAATATCAAATAAAAGTGTTCCGTACTTAAGGTTTACAATAGGTAAAACGTAATTTGAGAAATATAAAGCACAGCCACTAAGAAGCAAAATAAAGATAACTAATGGCAGCATGGCTTTGCGAAACGATATACCAGCCGCTTTCATTGCAACTAGTTCGTAATGTTCGCCTAAATTTCCAAAGGTCATCAGCGAAGCCAACAAAACAGCTAGTGGCAAAGCGAGCGGAATAAAAGTGGCTGAGGCATAAAACATCAACTCAAGAATTGTAAACCATTCAAACCCTTTGCCGACAATATCGTCGACATACTTCCACAAAAACTGCATCAACAAAATAAAGAGCGCAATAAAAAATGTTAGCACCATGGGACCTACAAAAGATTTCAGTACAAACAAGTAAATTTTTTTCATTGCAAAAGCTTTATTCATGCAAATATAAGAAACTGTTTTGGATTATTATAGGTAAAATACCGAGTAAAGCGTAAACAATATTTTATTTCAATTACTTAACAATCGTCATTTCATCTATCAACCATTTTGCTCCTGCATATTTATCGATAATAAAAAGGCAATAGCGTATATCGATTGAAATATTGCGACACATTTCGGGATCATAAACTATGTCGCTCATGGTTCCTTCCCAAACGCGGTCGAAATTTATACCTATCAATTGTCCAGCAGCATTAAAAACCGGGCTCCCCGAATTTCCGCCAGTGGTGTGATTTGTCGCTATAAATGCCAAATGCATGCTTCCGTCTTTGTCGGCATACATTCCGTAATCTTGTATATTATACAAATTTTTTAATTTGTCGTCCACTTTGTAATCGTAAATTGCTGAATCTTCTTTTTCGATAACCCCTTTAAGTGTTGTATAATACTTATAATCCACGCCATCGCGTGGGCTAAACCCGCTCACTTTGCCATAGGAAACCCTTAATGTTGAATTGGCATCGGGATAAAACTTTTTGTCGGGTTGCATTTCCATCAAACCTTGCATATAAACCTGATAAAGGTCACTGCTTTTTTTCTGAAATTCCAGTGTCTTAGCCGAAAGTGTGTTACGATAATATGCATATATGCTCGTTGATAGTTTATATGCAGGATCGTATAGGATTTGCTTACTCATTGATGGTGTATACGAATTCAAAAATGCATCAAGTCTATTTTTGTTGAGCAGAAAAGAATGCTTAAAAACATCGTCGGCATATTTATTGAAATCGCTTTTATAATCCGAGGCGGCTTTCACAATTTCGTCGGGGACATAAGTTTTATCCAAGCCATTATAATAAATGGCCAATAAAGCAGCCATCATCTCATGATCGATACGGGGATCGTAGTTTTTATAATAACCTTCGGCTGATGTTTTCAGTTTATCTAGATATTTATTGATTTCGTCATCGTTCTTTTTCTTTCCGGCACTGAGTTGAATCAGTTTTTCATAAGACGAGGCAAAGCGCACACATTCTATACCCATTCCGGCTTCGTATAGATATTCGGCAGCAAGATTAAACACAGCATAAGTTGCATAAAGCGTTTTAAAATCATTAATCAGGGTACCATACTTGGTTGCCCTATCCTTATCACTATTTGCCCAATTGGAGAATTGATCTTCGAGCACTTGTTTGCGTTTAATAATTCCGGTCCGATCAACTCCTTTACTTTCACCAATCATTTTTTTGTAATAATTTTCCACATTAGCATATTTTGCTGCGTATTGAATTCGTGTTAGCTTGCTTGAATCCATATACTTTTTGAAAATATCGAGACGTGTGCCACGTATTTTTATGGACGCAGGATTTTCGTAATTCGATACTCTATCGACTGCATAGGATGTAAGATATTCCTGCGTTGTGCCGGGATAACCATACACAAAAGTAAAGTCGTTGGGTTGAACACCTTTTAACGAAATGGTGAGATGATAGGGTGGGGTGTAGGGCACATTATCTTTTGAGTATTCTGCAGGGTTGTTGTTTTTGTCGGTGTAGATTCTGAATACCGAAAAGTCGCCGGTTTGGCGCGGCCACATCCAGTTGTCGGTATCGCCGCCAAATTTGCCTATACCGGAGGGTGGCGAACCTACCAATCGGATATCCTTAAAAATTTGATAAACTACCAATATGTATTGATTTCCATAAAAAAACGGCTCTACACTTACCTGATATTGATTTCCTTTTTGGGCTTGCTGTTTTAGCATTTCAATCTGCAAATCGATAATAGCCCTACGTTTTTCATCGCTCATTTTGCTATCAATTCCGCTTAGGACTTTGGCTGTGACATCTTCCATGCGCACTAATATGGAAATTTTCAAGGTAGGATTGTCTAATTCTTCGGCAAAGGAGTTGGCCCAAAATCCTTTGGTGAGGTAATCGTTTTCAACAGAACTGTGTGCCTGCACAGCACTGTAGCCACAATGATGATTGGTTAGAATTAACCCTTTGTCGGAAACAATTTCGGCAGTGCACCCGCCACCGAAAATACAAATTGCATCTTTAATGCTGGGTTTGTTCATGCTAAAGATATCTTCAGCAGAAATTTTCATGCCCAAACGTTGCATTTCTGCTTCGGGACCTTGCGATAATAATATGGGCAACCACATGCCTTCGTCGGCTTGGGCAGCTTGATAAAAAGTTGTTAGCGTGAACAACATTACAGAGTACAATACTTTCTTCATTTATTATAATGTTTTAAGATTATTGATTTAAGTTTTTTCATGTTCCTAATAACGCAAAACTAAACCGAAAAGTACACCTTATTTAACAATTCCTCGTATTCCTTATGCAACATACTTTGGGTGGTGATCCCGCCCCCACTTTTATAATACATTTTACCATTCGATTGTTCGATAAAGCGAATCATCACGGCAGTGTTCATATTGCAACCATCGAAATAGCCAAAAACACCGGTGTAATATCCTCTTGGGCTTTGTTCGGCGTGCTGAATTATTTCAAGTGTTTTTTTCTTAGGGGCGCCACTCACCGATCCTGCAGGTAACAAGTTGAAAAGTATATCGCCAATATGAGAAGCATAATCGGCAGGCAGGTGACCCGAAATGAGCGAACTTACTTGCAACAAATCTTTGTTATTGGTTGCTATTTTATCGATATAACGAAACTTTTCAACCCGCACTTGTATGGCTACCATGCTCAAATCGTTGCGAATTAAATCTACAATGGTATTGTGTTCGGCGGTTTCTTTCGTATCGTTCAATATCAAATTTTCGGCATAGGGCATAGCTGCATCTATTGTGCCTTTCATCGGACAGGAACTTATTATGCCGTTGCGAATCTTAACAAAGGTTTCGGGCGAAAAGCACACAAAGTTGTTACGCATCCAAAGCCTGTATTTTGATTTGCTCAAATAAAATATCTGTTGCAAACTCAGGTTGGTTTCAATTTTGGTGGGGAAAGTGAGATTTATCAAATACGAATTGCCCAAATTTAATTGTTGCAAGCAATAATCATAGGCTGCTTTGTAGTGTGGCATGGAAACCGGTTTAACCATCCTCAAATCATGTGAAGGGATTTGAGGAAATGGTCCAATAATATTATTAATACCTTCAATATCGAACAACAATTGGCTCGAATCAATCTGCGCAAGCGGAATTACCAGCGGAGTGTTCATTTCGAAATCGATTACAAACAAAAAGGGTATTGCCCGGGTGCCATAATCGTTCATTAGTGCATGTGCATCCAAATTTCAATTGATATTATTGGTTATATTTGTACAAAAATACATTAATGCGAGTATTACTGGTTGATAATTATGATTCATTTACCTATAATTTGGCACAACTGATTGCCGAAGCCGGTAGCAAGAAAATTGATATTGTGAAAAATGACGCGCTGAAACTAGCCAAGGTGGCCGATTACGATAAAATAGTGTTTTCACCGGGGCCGGGTGTACCTATGGAAGTTCCCGTAATGAGCGAAATATTGGCAACCTATGCTTCGCACAAAAGCATTTTAGGAATTTGTTTGGGACATCAAGCTATTGCCTGTTTTTATGGGGCGCAACTCATCAATTTGAAACACCCACTGCATGGGATATCATCCACGCTGCAAATTACCAACGAAAACGAAAGCCTGTTTGCCGGTCTTTCAGGGAATATCGCCATTGGGCGATATCATTCGTGGGTTATATGCGAAGACACTTTGCCCGATTGTTTGCTCGTAACTTCACAGGCCGAGGATGGATGCATCATGTCGATAGCGCACCGCAGCATGGATGTGAAAGGCTTGCAATTTCATCCCGAATCGTATATTACACATGATGGTAAGACGATGATGAAGAACTGGCTGGAATGGTAGTTGCCATTTTTAATATATAGTTACGCATAGACATTTGGCTCATTGGCAAAAGGTTGGATGTAATCGCTGTCCGCACTTTTTTCTTTCACGTTTATAAACTTTCACCTTTTATGGCTCATGGCTAATTGTTTCGATTTATTAGTTTCGGTCTTCGATAACTAACTTGCGTTTTTTATCCGTTGGCATTGCTCTACCAAAACACATGTTTCGCCGAGCGGTTTGACGGTTTCGTAGATTTTGTTTCCGCAAAAGCAAAAAGTTTTAGATATTTGTACGGAAATTTAAAACAATCAACTCTTAAATCATTTTTTGTATGAAAAAACTATTCATTATTATTATTTCGGTTTTGTTGTTCACCAATCTTTTAGCGCAAAAAGCCGATAGCAAACATCTGGATTGGTATAACAAAGATGTAAAATCGGACAAGGCGTTTGGGATTAGCACCGAAAAAGCATATCAAAAACTGCTGAAAGGCAAAATTCCGCAAACGGTTATTGTGGCTGTGATTGACGGTGGCACCGATATTAAACACGAAGACCTACAAGGAGTGATTTGGATTAATACCGACGAAATACCGGGCAATGGCATTGACGACGACCACAATGGCTATATTGACGATGTGTATGGCTGGAATTTTATTGGCAACGCTTCAGGCGAAAATGTGAATCAGGATAACTTGGAACTGACGCGTATATTTCGCAAACTCGACCCCATTTATGCCAAAGCCGACCCCGAACTCGTAGCCAACGATGCCAACTACAAATTGTATAAAGAAGTGAAATCAAAATACAATATCAAATCGAAAGAAGCAAAATCGGAATATCCGAAGTTTCAAGAAATTTACGACGAATTGCACACAGCCGACAGTATTGTGATAAAACTTTTAAACAAAACCGAATACACTTTGGCAGATATTAAGGATCTGAAATCGGACAACAAACAAGAAATGAAAAGCATTTCCACACTTAAATACTGGTTGGGAATTGGTGTGAGTGTGAGCGATATTAAGGAGTATGCCGACCAGCTTTTTAATCAATTTAGCTATCAGTATAATGTTGATTTCGACCCTCGCGGCATTGTGGGCGATAACTACGAGGTGAATTCGAGCCCCTATTATGGCAACAACGATGTTACAGGTCCTGCGCCTTCGCACGGAACCTTTGTAGCCGGCAACATTGGTGCTGTGCGCAACAATGGCATTGGTGCAAACGGTGTGGCCGGCAATGTGCAACTCATGATTATTCGGGTGGTACCCGATGGCGACGAACGCGACAAGGATGTGGCCAACGGAATTTTGTATGCTGTAAACAACGGTGCCAAGGTTATTAATATGAGTTTCGGCAAATCGTATTCGCCTCAAAAACGTTTTGTTGACTCCGTGTTGCGCATTGCCGATGCACACGATGTGGTGCTGGTGCATGCAGCTGGCAACGATGGCGAAAACAACGATGTAGTGACCAATTACCCAGAAAATCGCGACGCCAATAACCAAATACTCTGCCGCGGATGGATTACTGTAGGTGCAAGTGGTATCGACAAAGGCAAAAACCTACCGGCGGCTTTCTCAAACTATGGGAAACAACTGGTTGATGTGTTTGCTCCCGGTGTTGACTTGTGGGGATTAAAACCAGGCAACAAATACGAATCGGCCAGCGGCACCTCTATGGCTAGTCCAGTGGTGGCCGGTTTGGCTGCAGTTATTCGTGGCTATTTTCCAGAACTAACGGCTGCCGATGTGCGCGATATAATTATTCGCTCGGCTACTAAATATACTAAAGATGTTGACGTGCCCAATGCCAATGGCGACAAAAAAACCGAGTCGTTTACCGAACTATCGGTTAGCGGTGGCGTTGCCAACCTCTATAACGCTATTAAATTGGCCGAAGAAGTAATGAAAGGAAAAAAGAAATAGGTTAGAATTCAGAAGTTAGAAGTCAAAATTTAGATTGGTAAGGGGGGGGCTGATAGCGGAAAAATTTCTGCCTTCAGCAATAAACACGGTGCAAACCTTCTTCTTATTTCTATATAAGTTCCTTTAGAAACTTTTACATGCCATAGCTCGTTGCTTATGATTCCCCCTTTTTCAAAAAAATGATTTCGTCTGCTAACGTCGGCCTTAGAATCAA
>JBAXWF010000023.1:0-43392 GCA_037128515.1 Bacteroidota bacterium
GGAGCGCGTCCGGTTAAAATCAAGCCCACATAGGCTTGATGTGGGCCGTATGATTTTAAAAATGAATTAATTAGCCGAAATTTTGTTTCGTATCGTGCGCCGCTATCATGGCCCAGGTGCCCTGAAAAACCGAGTAGGGCCCACTCATTTTAGAACCCCGGCTCCACAATTTTTCGTGAATTATGAAATGGGGAATTAAAATCTTTAAACTTCACCTCCTTGTTGCCTGCTCTTCATCAGCGCAAATCGTAAGCATACCAATAATCCGCGTTTTAATTACGCAATAGTTTTTTAATTTATTTAAGGCAACTTCCTGTGCTCCGCATCTCAAGGTTGTCTGCCCTCACCCGAAAACGTGCAGCTAAATTGGTATAGTTTTGGCGTGGTGTGGGCATATCTGTGGGCAAAGGAGGCAGAATAATTACCGCAATTCGCAATAGGTAAATATACCCAATGCTGGCGGTGCATGGTATTGTGTTGTTTATTTTTAAAACAGTTTTTTGCACATCGCAACTGCTAAAAAAAAACCCTTGATAAAGTTTTAGCTCAAAAAACGTTCCTCTTAATAGATAAATAACTCCAATTCTTCGGCAAAATACGGCTTATCTTCTATAATATTTTATTTTTGCAGCGGTATGCACTACATTTGTGGGGTTAATTACTGTTAGTTTCTCATGCTTAAGAATTCTATGCTTTCCAAAAAACCCAAATCCTATAAAATTCTGTTGCATCTAGCTGTTTGGCTCATATTGTTCGCCTTGCCTGTTATATTCTATCCTGGCAATATGGCTTCCTTCGATATCATTTTCCGATTAAACTGGTTTTTTCTGTTTTTTGCGGGTGTTATATTTTATTTGAATTATTTTTTTCTGGTTAAGCTGTTGGTGTTCGACAAAAAGCTCCATTGGTTTATTCTCATCAATTTGATTTTGGTGGCATCATTCACTTTTTTCAACAACCTCTTGCTCGAATGGCGACCCGGCGATATGCTACTGCATTTGCCACCACCAAATCGCGATGGTTTTGAGGGTCCGCCACCGCATCACGACAGGTTCTTTTTTAAACCCGACGGAAAATTTATGTTTTTGCGAAACGGCAGCACCTATATTATTCCGGTAATTGTTAGTTTGGCATTGCGAGTTATAGCGCAATTGCGAAAAACCGAAACCGAAAAAAAAGAAATTCAGAACCAACATTTGCAATCGGAGTTGTTGCATTTAAAGCATCAGTTGCAGCCCCATTTTTTGTTTAATTCGCTCAACAATATTTATGCATTGGTTGATATTTCGCCCGAAAAATCGAAAGAAGCCATTCACGGTTTGGCCAAACTTATACGCTATTTGTTGTACGAAACCAATTCGGAATATGTGGAACTTTCAAAAGAAATTGATTTTTTAAAACAATACATACAGTTGATGCGCCTGCGGTTAAACGAAAACACCAGCGTGATAGCTTCGTTTCCCAACGATACGCACAACTTTAAGGTGGCACCCTTGCTTTTTTTGCCGCTGATTGAAAATGCATTCAAATACGGTGTTTTTGCAACACAGCAAAGCGATATTATCATCAACATGAAACTGTTTCATCAGGAAATTGATTTTATTACGCAAAACAGTTTCACACGAGAGGTTATTAGCGAAAAAACCGAGTCGGGTATCGGTATCGAAAACCTAAAGAAACGATTAAGTTTACTGTATCCGTCAAATTATCAATTCACCTGCGAACAATCAAAAGGAGTGTACACAGCCCACCTTGTGATTAAAATACCCACCAGCCAAAACGAAATATAATCGGGATTGTGTGTCCAAATTGCATGGATTTTGTTATTTTTGAAGAATGAAACGCAACACATGAGAATTTTAAATTGCATAATAGTTGACGACGAGCCCTTGGCTTTAGATTTGGTTGAAAGCTATGTGCTGAAAACATCGTTTTTAAATCTAATAGGCCGCTGCAACAATGCGTTCGAGGCGCTCGATAGTATCAACAACGAAAAAGTTGACCTAATTTTTTTGGATATAAAAATGCCCGAGTTAAATGGTTTGCAATTGTCAAGAACCTTAGCAAAAAACCAAAGAGTGATATTTACCACTGCTTATGAAAAGTTTGCTATCGAAGGATTTAAGGTAGATGCATTGGATTATTTACTAAAACCTTTCAACTACGAAGAGTTTTTGAAAGCGGCAAACAAAGCCAAAGCGTGGTTTCAACTTTCGGAAATTGCGCAGAACGAGAATCCATCAAACGATTCCATTTTTGTGAAATCGGATTACAAACTCATCCGCATACAGCTCAGCGATATATTGTTTATTGAAGGCTTAAAAGATTATGTAAAAATTCATATCAAAAACGAACCCAAGGCCGTGTTGTCGCTCATGAGTTTGAAAGCATTAGAAACACAAATGCCCGAAAGCAAGTTTTTGCGCATACACCGTTCGTTTATTATCAATCTCGATTGCATAGAGCTGATAGAGCGCAATCAGGTGTTGATAAATAAAACCCGCATTAGCATTGCCGATATTTATAAAGATAAGTTTACAAAATACATTGCGGCCCGTTCAATGAATTCGTAAAATTAAAATTACAACCTGCTCCAAAAAAAATTAGTGATTCTTTGTTTCTGAGTGTCTTGGTGAACGAAACTAGTATTCCGTCAAGGCGGCTTCCACCCCGTTTTTTGTTGCCTTTGCTTTTTCCGAAGTTATGATATGTTCGCTGGTAATTTCAGCAATATCCGCCACCCGCATTGTAGCATATTTCACCAAGGTTTTTTTGCACAACGGACAAGCAGTAGCAATAACATCGGGTTCTTTGGCACTCAAATGCTCCACCACTAGTTTCGATATTTTGTCTTTGTTTGCGTTGTAGGTTTGATTGTTGGCAATGGAACCCCCGCAACAAAGCGCACTCTTTTTCTCCAGATTGTTTTTTAACAAGGTGCCCGATTGCGCCAAAACCAAACGCGGTTCGTCGTATATTTGGAGTCCACGGCCCAGCTCGCAGGGGTCGTGATAACTTATTTTCATCCCCGAATTTTCAATCTTGATTTTCCCATCCGTTATCAAATTTTCGATAAATTGCGCATGGTGCAAAACCTTTATACCTAAATCGTAATCTTCTTTAAAAATGCGCAAACAAATAGGGCAGGAGGTTACCAGCGTATGCGCTCCGGAGTTCAAAATACGCTCTTTGTTGGCCTGTATCATTTTTTTAGCATCCTTTATGTTGCCCGATAGCATGATGGGCCGCCCACAACAAATGGAACCGTCTTCGTCCATAAACTGGTAGTTAAGCCCCGAACTTTGCAAAATATTCACCATGGTTATCTTAATCGAGGGTGTTAAATGAGTCATGCAGCCGGCAAAATATAAAACATCGGTTTTTAGTGCATTTTCGGTGGGAAAATAACGAAAGTTTGCGGCTTCTTTATTTTCAAATTTTATGCGTTGCGACAAGCGCAGTTGGTCTGTTTTAATGCCCACGGGGCAATACTCCTGACAGCGTCCGCAAACCAAACAATTTTGAACAATTTTTTCTTCCAGAATATTTTTTCGGATGGATTTTATAAAATAGGCCGACTGCATGTTGGTAACCTGGGCCATGGTGTTGAGCTGGCATTTGTCGATACATATTCCGCAACGCGAACACGAAAACACTTCCACATCTTTAAAAATGTCGTATTCTTTGTTTCGGCGTATGCCAAAATGCCTAAACGAAATTAAAATTATTTCGGTGGGAATGTGCATATATCTTGAATAGGGTAGGCAAACAAAAAACACACCCAATGCAATGGAGTAGCCCCACCACATGATATACGATAGCGTTTGTAAAGGCAACAACCCGGCAAAAAAATTGCCCAAAGGCTGCGTTAAAAAACCACCCGTGTGATACATCCCTGCTGCCATACTTTCGGCAAACAAGCGCAACGGAAATATAAGCCAAAGCGACAACATGGCAAAAATGTCGAATGCTTTTAGTTTGGTGGTTCTTTTTAAACCAACAACTTTCGAATAAATTCGTTTTGTAAAAGCAATAAGCACCCCCGAAAGTACCAAAAGCAGGAAAAAATCCATGATAAAAGTAAAACCTTCGGCAAACGGAATTTGAAGTGGTTTGTTGATAAAGAATTTGAAGAAAATGGCGTAATACGGTAAATTTAACTCCGACCCGGCATACAAACGCGATTCTAAATTGCCTAAAACGATAAGCATAAACCAGCCAAAAGCAAAACTCATGTGCATAAAGCCTAACACCGGATTAATTTTGAAGATGCGGCGATGCAACAAACTTTCCAGAACAACTTCTTTACATACCTTGAAGATTTTGAGACTGAATATGCCTTTATTTAATAATACACGGTCGCTCAATGGCAACTGACGTATCCAAAACGAAAATTTGAATATAACCAGGATAAACAGTATTAACAAGCCGGCACTAAATGGCAAAACAAACCAATCGAAATTCATTTGTGTTCCTCCAGTCCTTTTTTAATCAGCATAATCACATTGCGTGTGTTCACACCCCTGGGGCAAGCCAATTGGCATTTGCCGCATAGCATACATTTGGCTATTTCGGTTTTTATGCCTGCCATTTCGCCTCGTTTCACAAACAATTGAAGTTTGCGAAAATTAAAATCAGTGAATTTTGCAGCACTACATGTAGCTGTGCAGGTTCCGCAACCAATGCAAATAGTAAAACTGTTTTCGCGTTGCCGAACAAAACGTGCTAAGGTTTTGTCGGTTTTATCCAAATTTATTTGAGAGTCTGCTTGTATTTTATAACCAAAATCAACCATGGTGCCCGAGTTTTATTTAAAGAAAGCTTGTGTTCTTATTTCCAATCCGAAGCCTTCCAAATAGCTGGCAACCGTGGTGGCAGCAGCACGGGCATCGGTTATGGTGTTTGTTATGGTTTTTGGCGAGGTGCACGAACCGGCAAAAAACACGCCTTCAATATTCGAAACATTGGTTAAGGTATGTTGGTCTTTGGTTTTATAAAAGCCGTTTGTACCAAATTCGAGGCCCATCATGTTGCCAATTTCTTTGGTGCCTGCCGATGGCACAAAACCAACCATAAGCACCAGAAAATCAACCGAAAGTTTTAACGGACGTCCGGCCAAGGTATCTTCAACTTTAATTAAAATAGAGTGGTCTATGTTTTCGCAAGCTTCCGACAAGCGTCCACGAACAAAATTAATGGCATGTTTTTCCTGCGCTTCTTTATACAAAGCTTCGAAATGCATGCCATACATACGCAAATCCATATAAAAGCAATAGATTTCAACTTCAGGAAGTTTCTCTTTCAGTTCAATGGCTTGTTTAACAGCGGTAACACAACAAACTTTAGAACAATACACATTGCCCACTTTTTCGTCGCGCGAACCCACACAATGAATTATACCTATCTTTTTGGGCACTTTGCCCGTTGGCGTGACGATGTTTTTGCCCTCCATAAACATTTTTTCGAGCTCTGCCGAGGTAATCACGTTGTCGTAAATTCCGTATCCGTATTCTTCTTTTTTTGTTGCATCAAAAATGTCATAACCGGTTGTTACCAAAAGCGCATCGGCATTAAAACTTGCGCCTCTTTCCAATTCAACCTGAAAACGTTTGCCGATGCGATTCACTTTGGTGATTTTTGCATTGCGAATCACGTTCACTTTGGTTTCGATGCCAAGTTTTAAAAAATCCAAGACTTCCTGACCCAATCGCATGGTGGGAAACAATCGTTCCCAATTGCGCAAATGCCCACCCAAACTGTCTTCTTTTTCGAGTAAGGTTACATCGTATCCCATTTCGGCAAGGTAGGCCGACGATTCCATGCCGGCTATGCCACCACCTATTACTACCACTTTTTTTGCCATCGTACTTTTTGCCTATTACGGTTTATCTTTTTTATTTCTTTGTTTGCTGTTAACAACATTTCAATGAGGTGGGAATTTCAGGTATGCCCAGCTTTTGACCGTTAATTCCGTCGTATTTTTTATTTGCATCGTAAGCTATACCCATTTTATTTAAAAGTGGTTCGCAGGAAACCTGATGCAATTGCAATCCCAAGTCCCAAGGGTTGTAGCCCAGCACCAAGCCCGCCACTTCTTCGTAAGTAAACACCGGAATGCCTTGCCCATCGGGTCCGTAGGTTTTGCCTTGCATTTCGGCGATGGCATATTGCCATTTATCTAGAAACATGGGGCACCCGGGACAATTGGTTATAATCATATCGGGTTTATAGGGTTCCATCGATTCAAATTTCTTTTGCGAACAAGCTATAGAGTAACCTCGGTTGGCTTGAACCAAATATTGACGGAATCCGAATCCGCAACAATGCCTACGTTCTGGATAATCAATAATTTCGCCGCCCCAATCTTCAATCATACCAATCAACACATAAGGATATTCGGCACCACCCACTCCTTTGCTTGGAAACATTTTTGAATAATGACAGCCAATGTGTTCTACCACTCTCAAGGGTTGGCCGGTTTGGGTGTTTATCAATTTGAATTTGGCTTTGGCGGCAATTTCTTTCCGAAATTTATAAATGATATCGCTGGCATGGGCCAAGTTTTTTGGAATGGAAAACTCACGTCCTGTTGCTTTTCTCAAATTTTCGCGTGTTTTTGCAAGTGTTTCCGGAAAATGATGCCAGGTTTCCATAATTTCTGTATACAATCCGAAAGATGTTACACAGGAGGGGACATAATTTTCGTATCCAGCTTCTGTCATGAGTGCGAATTGGCGGGCAATAACGGTCATGGTGGTTTCTATGGGCACAATGTCGCTATGGTAGCCAATGCCAGTGCATGTGGTGTGACACGGATGTTCAAATAAGTCTTTTTCAAGTTCTTGGCGAAGAATTTTGATAAATGCGGTTTCGGAACCCGGAAAAAAACTTTGACGAATGCAACTTCTTACATAAAAGAATTTGTCATCAGCAATTTCTTTCTGATAGTCTTTCCATAAGGCTTTTTTTCCTTCAATCTTCATCGCGGTAATGTTTTTCGGAGTTGAATTTGTAAATGTGGCCGAAATATTCGTTCGAAATGGTTTCGTCGAAGCTCATGTGCAACTCGGCGGCTTTCTTTTTTGAGAAGGCTTCAATGTTCTCATAGCGTTGCAATCCTCCAGTAATTTTAAAAATTTCTTTCAGTTCGTCCAAAGTTTCTTTGGGAATTTTACGTAAGATACCCGGTCCATCGCCACGGTAATTTGCGCCCAAACGTTCAAATACTTTTGCCCAGTTTTTTTGTTTCCAGTCCCATATCGGGCCCTGTTCGGGGTGTAAATCGGTTCCTACACCTTCAAGATAAATGCAATAGCCTGTATTTAAAATCCATTCCCCAACTGTTCGCTTTAATGCCAATTGCTGACGCCCTTTTTCGGATTCGATAAAATAGCCCAAATCTTGCGATAATGAACGCAAGGCCATGATGACCAAACCCGGTGCATTGCCACGCGGACAGCGGGTTTTGCAGCTCATACATTCGCCGCAATACCATATCGTTTCGCTTTTGAGCAGGGCTTCAATTTTTTCGTCGTCTTTGGTTTGCACAATGTCAACAATGGAACGGGGTTCGTAGTTGTAGAACTCGGCTGCCGCACAAATGGCAGTGCAGGTTCCGCAATGGATGCAGGCGTTCAAACCTTCTTGGAAACGAACGTCGTGCAGTAAAATATCATAAAGCTTTCCCATAGTGATTTAGTTTGTTATTAGTTGTATTAGTAGTCTACTAATTTAATATAGAGTATGGGTTGGTGGTGCAAAAGTAATAATTATAGTTTATGATAACACAAAATCGTGATTTTTATTTAAAAATCATTGAACATTTTGGGTTTTTAGGGATGGAAATAAAAAAAGGAGCACGAATTAACATGCTCCTTTTTTTGAAATGAGTTTTAAAATTAGTTAGAAAACTCTTCAGCACTATCAAATTGCATATTGATTATGATGCTTCCTTTTTTATCGATGTAGCCCCATTTGGGTCCTTTGCGGATGAGTGCCATGCCATTGGTAAAGTTTTTGGCGGCATCGAACTGGGGGTTTATAACATAGGTTCCTTTGGTATCGATATAGCCCCATTGCATGCCTTTGCGAACCAGTGCCAAGCCTTCGTTGAAATCTTGGGCATTATCAAATTGTGGATTGATGACATAGGTGCCTTTGGCATCAATAAATCCCCATTGTTTTCCTTTAAAAACACGTGCTAAGCCTTCGGTGAAATCTTCGGCAATATCAAATTGTGGGTTGATAACCCAGGTGCCTTTTTTATCGATATATCCCCATTGTTTCATCATTTTAGCGCGAGCTAAATCGCCACAAAAATTTCCTACGGCTTCAAACTGCGGATTGATGATGTAGGTTCCGGTTTTATCAACAAATCCCCAGGTAAATCCTTTGCGAACGCGTGCCAGCCCGTTTGAGAAATCTTCGGCATCGTCGAACTGGGGGTTGATGGTCCAGGTGCCTGTTTTATCGATATATCCCCACGATTTTCCTTTGCGCGCTTTGGCAATGCCGGAATGAAACTCGCCTATGGCATCGAATTGTGGATTGACAACGTAGGTTCCTTTTTTATCGATAATGCCCCACTGCAAGCCTTTGCGAACGCGGGCATAGCCTCCGGCAAAGTCTTCGGCATCATCAAATTGCGGGTTGATACTGAAGGTGCCTGTTTTGTCGATGTAGCCCCATTGTTTAAACTTTTTGACACGTGCCAGGCCTTCGCTGAAATCTTCGGCATTTTCGAATTGCGGATTGATGGTGTAGGTTCCTTTGGTATCAATGTATCCCCATTCGGTGGCGGTGCGTGCCCGTGCCAAGCCGTTGGAAAAGCTTTTGGCATTGGCAAATTGCGGATTGATGACATAGGTGCCTTTTTTATCGACAAAGCCCCAGGATTTTCCCATACGAACCAGCGCATAATTATCTTGAGCATGAAGCATTACACTCAAAATAATAGCTAAAAAAGTTAAAGCAATTTTTTTCATGGTAAAAGTTTTTAATTTTTTACAAAGATACGCTATGTGAGGTGAAAATGTCAAGTGTTTTTTCGTTTTTGATTTAGGGCAGTGCTTTTTATTTTTACGGTTTTTGCTGTGATGAGATTTAATTGAAGAAATTTATTTTGTTTAAAACATTCGTAGTTAACTTAAATTAAATAGTTTGTGTTTTTTATAAATTAAGAAATTGAATCGACATTCTGCAATAACTATGTTGTATCTTTGTAAAAAAATGTACTATGGCAATTGTGATTAAAGAGGTGGTGACGCAGAGCGATCGCAAAAAATTTGTGAGGCTGCCTTTCGAAATTTATAAGGGCAATGCGTTTTGGGTACCTTCGATGGATAAGGATGAAATCCATAATATTACGCCCGGGCAAAATCCGGCTTACGATTTTTGTTCTGCAAAATTTTGGATTGTTTTGAAGGAGGGAAAATGTGTGGGACGCATTGGTGCCATTGTGAATCACGTGTATAACGAAAAGAAAAACGAAAACATGGGGCGCATTTGTCGCATGGAGTTTGCGGATGATTATCAGGTGAGTAAATTGTTGTTTGATACGGCCGAAAATTGGCTCAAGCAACAAAAAGTGGATGGGGTGCTGGGTCCTTTGGGGTTTACCAATTTGGATACGCAGGGCTTGCTCATTGAAGGTTTTGAGCATTTGCAATCCATTGCTTCGGTATATCATTTGCCTTATTATCAAACACATTTCGAAAAATACGGCTACGAAAAAGAAATTGACTGGGTGGAGTTTCGCTTGTTTATTAAAGAAGTGCCACCCAAGGCGGCGCGCCTGGCCGATTTGATTAAAGAACGCCATAACTTGAAGGTGATTAATCCGAAATCGAAAAAAGAACTGATGGGCTATGCGCAAAAGGTGTTTGAATTGCTGAATTTGGCTTTTGAGGAGTTGCCTTTTGTGGTGAGTTTCGATGAAAAAATGCGCGATTATTATATACATAAATATTTTAACTCGCTAAATTATAACTTCGTAAAAATTATTGAAACGCAGCAGGGCGATTTGGCAGGTTTTATTATTTGTGTGCCTTCCTTATCAAAAGCGTTTCAAAAAGCAAAGGGGAAATTGTTGCCGTTTGGATTTATTCCGGTTTTAAAAGCCTTGAAACATCCGGTGGAAGCCGATATTTTTTTGACGGCCGTGAATCCAAAGCTGCAAAGCATGGGTATTCCGGCAATTTTAATTAACGAAGTGCAACAGTCGATGATTGCGCACGGGGTGAAGGCTGTGGAAACCACCGGAATTTTTGAAACCAACCACAAAGCCATCACCACTTGGAAAAACTACGACCATATTATGCATAAACGGCGGCGTTGTTATCGGAAAATGTTTTAGAAATGCAGCCGGCGCAAGTGGGCTTTAGAAACGCGCGCGCGGTTTATAATTAATACATTACAAATTTTAAATTAAAATTATACTTATGACTATTCTAAATTTTTTAGCTAACGATGCCCCTTTGTTTACGTGGGTTATTTTGCCGGTGCTTATTTTTGTTGCTCGCATTTTCGACCAAAGTGTGGGCACCCTGCGTATGATTTTTGTGGCAAAAGGCCTGAAAAATTTGGCTCCGGTCTTCGCTTTTTTCGAAGCGTTTATTTGGCTGGTGGCTATCAGTCAAATTTTTGCGCATCTGTCGAACCCCATGTGTTATGTGGCGTATGCCGGCGGCTACGCCATGGGAAATTACATTGGAATGCTTTTAGACGAGCGCCTTTCCATAGGCAATGTGATTATTCGGGTTATTTTGAATGTGGATACGCACGAATTAATCGATAAATTGCGGATGGCCAACTTCGGACTAACAATTTTGGATGCCGAAGGAGGGCTGGGCAAAGTGAAGGTGGTGTTTTCGATTGTGAAACGCAAACATGTGAAAGATTTTGTTGGCATACTCAACCAATTTAGCCCCAACTCGTTTTATACCATCGAAGAGATTCGCTCGGTAAATCAGGGCGTGTTTCGCACCAATTCGCGCAAGCAATTTCTAAATATGAGTTTCGGAGCCAAAAAACACAAATAAAAAATTGTTTTAATTGGCTGTTTTTTGCGCCTTTAGCCCAAATTATTGCATCAAATACATTTTGCTTTTGTTCACCCATCCGGCAAAGGCTTCGCTGTCTACAAAATAAATTTTTAGATCGGCAAAAGCTTCGGAACTCACAAAATAAATTTTCTTTTTGGCAAAGGCTTCGCTCGATTCAAAGTACCATTTGCCATCGTTGTTGCCCACAAATGCTTCGCTGCTCACTTTGTACACCAGCAAATCGGCAAAGGCTTGGCTGGATACCACATACACTTTCACGTCGGCAAAGGCTTCGCTGCTAACCGAATAAACTTTTTGAGCCCGAACCAACGTGGCTGTGGCAGCCAAGATGACGGCTACAAACAATAATTTTTTCATGTTTTTTTTTTTTGATTACCACAAATGTAATGATTTTTTGAGTCGCCGGTTTTATTATTTATTCAAAGGGGGGCGTTTTTGCAAGCGATGTGCAACTATCGTGTTAATGATTTGTGAACTTTGACCATGTCGGTGGGGAGGGGTAAGAGAACGACCTTTGTTTGTCGTCGTTTATTGTGTTTATGGGGGGTCGAAAAAGTCTTTTGATGCTAAATGACGTGTTCGGGTGCTTCAAAAAAGATTTTTGAAGGGGTTTGACGTGTTTGGGTGCTTCGAAAAAGATTTTTGAAGGGGTTTGACGTGTTTGGGTGCTTCGAAAAAGATTTTTGGAGGGGTTTGACACGTTTGGGTGCTTCAAAAAAGATTTTTGGAGGGGTTTGACGTGTTTGGGTGGTTCAAAAAACTTTTTCGAGGCACTTTATCGTGTTTGGGTGGGCAGAAACGGTTTTTGGGGCAAAGCGGCTGGGTGTGGGTGCCATGCTAGCGCAAAATGCGGCAAAAATAGTTGCCAACGGCTTGAAAATGGGGTTTTAATTGCGAAAAAAATGAGCGAATCCTATTTTTTGGCTTTTTTAAAGATGTGGTAAAAATATTTCCAGTGCCAAATTATATGCAAAATGCTGATGGCTGCCATGGCAATTCCAAATTCAACATGCCAATAAATGAGTGTTTTGAACCACGAAAATAGCACCTGATAGTTTAGTTGAATCACCAGCAGCAACCCAAAAATCCCTGTCACCAAAAACGTGATGAGCAACAAAGTGTTCCAAATTTTGCGGTGGGTGGTTTTTTTAAATACACGAATTTTTGATAAAAATAGGGTGAAAATATAAAAAACGATGCAGGCAAAAAACACGCTTATCAAATCGTATTTGGGGGGTTGAAACCCGGGGTTAGGGTTGGGCAAAGCTGCCGTGGTGGCAGGCTCGGTAGGTTTAATTTGTGCGTTGCTATTTTTTTCGCATTGTGGGGTGTTTTCCAAGGGGCAGTTTTTGTGCGCGCCGGTGTCCACTTTTTCTTTTTTGGCTTGGGTGTTGTTTTTTAGTTCTTTGGCTTTGTTGGCTTGGGCCATGCTATCGGCAACTCTTTGTTGTTCGGCCAAAATGGCATTGGAAATAGAATCCTTGTGGTGGGTTAATTTTTTCCACAAGGCATCGGTAAAAAAAGTGTAATCGCAATAGCCATCGCGGTCGGCATCAACATACCAACCGCAGCCGCCACGGCAATCATAAAAGTTTCGGGGGCACTTTTGCGCCTGCAAAGTGCTGCTGCCAAAAATCGCTAAAAGCATGGTAATCCAACAAATTCGTTTCATCATAGTGTTAAACAGTGGGTAGGGTAGCGCATTTTTTAGTGGTCGGTTTCATAAATCGTGTGCAAAAATAGGTAAATAAAGCGCGCAAACAGGCAAAAACCTCATAGCAATTGTGTTTTCACCCAATCAATTATTTTGTTGGTTTCGGCAGCATCAAACCAGTTAATTTCTTTTTCGCGTGCAAACCAAGTCATTTGTTTTTTAGCATAACGGCGCGAATTCACTTTTATTTTATCAATGGCTTCGTCCAAAGTGTATTTACCATCAAAATAACTAAACAATTCGCGATAGCCCACCGTTTGCAAGCTGTTTAAATGCCTCAAGGGCAAAAATTGGTGGGCCTCGGCCACCAAACCTTGTTCAATCATCAAATCCACCCGCCGATTGATTCGTGCATTCAGCTCCTCGCGTTCGCGTTTTATCCCAATTTTTATGGGGATAAAATTACGCGCTTTGGCTTGGTGGGTCATGAACGATGAATAGGGCCGGCCTGTGGCAAGGCACACTTCCAGTGCCCGAATAATTCTTTTGTGATTTGCCATATCGGTTTTCGAATAATAAAGCGGGTCCAGCAGCTTCAATTTCTCGCGCAAAGGTTCAATGCCAAACTGTTCAAAATCGGCGTTTAATTGTGCTCGCAATGGCGCATCGGCATCGGGCATTTCGTCAATACCTTGGCAAACCGCATTGATATATAAACCCGATCCGCCCACCAAAATGGCAACATTTTTTTTGCTTAAAATCCTATCAATAACCGCGAGTGCTTCGGTTTCGAAACGCGAAACATTGTAGGAATCCTGTATAGTTAAGTTGCCAATAAAATGATGCGCCACCATTTCCAGTTCTGTGGCCAAGGGTATGGCCGTACCAATTTTAAGTTCTTTAAAAAACTGTCGCGAATCGGCCGAAACAATTTCGGTACCAAAATAGTGCGCCAATTTAATGGCAAGCGCAGTTTTGCCAACCGCAGTGGGACCAAGCACCACCAAAAGATATTTGCCTTGCGCAGCGGGCGAAATGGCAGGCATCAACCGCGATTATGAGGAGGGGTTATCATCAAAATAATTGTCCAGCATGGCACTATCTTCCTCGTCGAGCATATCGTCGCTTTCGTCAAAAATAGTTTCTTTTTCGGTCAGTCCCAAATCGTCTGTTTCCGAAACCTCTGTTTTAGAACGCTTATTTTTTATCGTTTTTTTAATATCCCCCGTTTTTTTTACGCAACGCGGATATTTTGTTTTGGCATCGCCCTCCAAAATTTCGTAGAGCTCAATATAAAAAGTGTGCATCGCCATAAAATCATACACATAAATCATGCGTTGGTTGGGGTCGTTTATGCATTCGGCCAGCTTAATATCTGCCATAACTTTCATCGGAACACTGTCTTCTTCGTTTTCTGCCGCCTCCACATGCATATCAAAAAGCGCAATTTCCTGAATTTTGTGCCAACGGTTGTCGCAAATATAAAACGAAGCCATTTCATCTTTTTCCATGCTAATGCAATCGAGCAATGCCAAATGAAAATCTTCAAAGCTTTGGTTGGCCTGAATTTCTATTTCTCTGAAAAATTTTTCGTGTTCCTCCGAAACTATTCTGAATTTATAAATATGCATTTTTAAGGTTTTAAAAAAAAACTGAATCGTTAAAAATTTCTGCAAAATTATAAAAAACCAACGAAACCGCGTAGGCTTTCCTAAAAATCAAAAAAAAACCGCTCCATACAAGGGAACGGTTTTTTTTCGAAACAAATTGTGCTATTTTATAATTTTCTTTACCAGCGGTTTACCGTTGCCATTATCGAGCTTCATAAAATAAATTCCGGCAGCCAAATTGCGTACATTAATTTCAACCGAATTGGTAGCAGCTGCAAATTTTTGTGCAAACACCTGCTGTCCGCTTGCGCTAAATATAGCAACCGACCAGGCATCAGCACTTTGATTTCCGAAATCAAGTTGCAAATAATCTTTAACAGGATTCGGATACAGTGCAATATCCTCGCCTAAATTCAGCGTTTCCATCCCCGAAGGGGCATTAATATGAATATAGCTCATGTAGGTTGTAAGGTTTTTCGTGCCGTTGCAGCCCACCGAAAGCACCACCACCTGCGTACCGTAAATATCGTAGGTATAGGTTACCACTTGCGTGAATGTTAGTCCGCCACCCGTAAATATCCACACAACCGTCACCGTGTAGCCCGAAACCGAAATATTCGATATATAAAAACTGTCAACCGGAAATCCGAAGCACGTATCAACCGTGGTGGTATAAAGCGTGTCAACAATAAAATTTAACGAATCAAAAGGTTCAAGAATATAATAGGTATAAGAATAAACTGGGCAAGCCGGTATGGTACTGATGTTAACAGAATAAACACCGCTGGTCAAATTCGTAATATCTTCGGTAGTAGCACCCGTGCTCCAGTCAAAACTATACGGAGGCGTTCCGCCACTCACCGTCAGGTCAATTGAGCCGTCGTTGCCGCCAATGGTGGTTACCTGATTAATAAGCGCACTAACAGTGGGCATACAACCTAAAATAACACTATCCTGAACAGCAATTGTTTCGCAGTAATTTGCCTGGCAACCACTGTCTGAGCCTATGGTCAAACACACATCGTATGCACCGGGCGTGAGCAAGGCAAAGGTGGGATGTTGAACATTACTCGTAGCAATGGTTGAACCATTATAACTCACAACCCATGTCCAGGAGTTAATGGTTCCATTATAGGTGTACGATTGGTCGTAGAAGGTATTATTTCCGGTGTATAATGAATCGCTCGGATGCTGATGATAAAAACCTGCCACACAGGTATCGGCAGTATTTGCTATGGTAATAGTATCGCAAAACTGACTAAAACAACTCGTGGTAGTGGTAATCGATAAACAAACCACAATCGAACCGGTATATCCATTTAAAGGAAATGTTGGGTTTTGTGTAGTATACGTTTGCATGGAACCGCCGAAAGAAACGGTCCATACCCACGATGTAATGTCGATTTGCGACGAATCGGTGTTAACCGAATTATCAACCAGCATCACAGTTGCCGGACTGTTATAATAGGTAAACAAAGCTTGACAACTTTGCCCAAACGAATTGGCTGCAATTGCAACAAAAAATAAAATAGCGAGTAGTTTTTTCATAATTGTGAATTTTAAATTGTTTTCATATAGAACACCAAACTTATAAAAGGTTGCCTGTAAAATTAAAAATAATATCTGACACCGAGTTGAATTCCGAAAGAATTATTTAGCAATTTGTTGCCCGAAGCTGCCGATTTTATGCCCACCAGGTTGAATCGGTAGTAAGGAGCCAGTTCCAGCAGCATTCGGTAATTCAACTGATAATTACACAAAGCCGCAATTTGCCACGACATGCCAAGCCGGTATTTTTTAAATTCGTCCGACACAGCAACCAAACTTGGCGACGCCACAACAGCATAGGGTATATGCCCTTTGGTTGCAACAAGCATGCTAACAATCGGACCGGTTTTAACGCCAATAGCCAGCCTGCCAAAATTTTTCTGCCAGCCAAAAGCCAAGGGAATTTCAATAAACGAATACGAATTCCTCCACGATGCATTGCGCAATGTGTCGTACACTTTTTTGTAGGTCGTGTCATACAAATTCATCAGCGAAGTGTCGGTTTTCCAGGTCCACACCGAATCAATGAGCCTGACAATTGTATCGGCCATATAGTAATAGTGATAATAGCCACCCATCGTATCAATAGTCATGTTTTGCCCAGCTAGGGCAATGCTTTGCAAATTATGCGCATTGTAGTTAATCTGATTTGCAACGAATTTTTCTGTTAAGTGGGTGTATTGCACACCAAAATCAAAAAAGAAATACTTCATTTCGGCTTTCACATTCAAACCCAGCGAACCCGAAGGAAACCCCATTTTCGCTGATACTTCGGGCTGCAAATCATCCATGCGTTTCGCAAGGCGAATACAATTGGTTTGATATAACGAATGTTCGCCATAAACCGCCACCGACCAAAGCAAAGGCAATTTATAGTGGTCAGCATATTTTTGAGCTACTAGCTCCAAATTCTTCGGTTCGTCGTATGCAAAACATAGGCGTTGCATGCATTGCAGTGGGGCTTGTTGCCTAATTTGGGCAAGCGATGCCGTGCGTTGCAACCCAAAACCAGCATCGGCTATCACCCTTGAATTGCTCAACGCAACCGGAACAATCGTCTCGGGCTGGGTTTTTACTTCATCATCAAATTTTATGGCATTAAAATTTTTCGACGAAATTTCAATCTTTTGATTCGTGGGTATATTTTCTGTTCGTTTTTTATTTGCATTTAATACAGTCGTATTTGTTGTGGAAGCATTTTCTCCTGATTTTATTTCCGTTTTGCCGTTTTGGTGTTTCAATTTATCAGGTTGGGTAAAATGGGTTTCAGCCAAAACCTGCCGTTGATTGGCATAGCCTTTCAGTTGCTGTGTGGGTGTAGCGTTATTGCTAGCCGGGCTATTTAATGAGTTTACGGTCAAAAAAGCCAGTCCGCTAATCGAAATGAGTAAGACAACACCTATGAATGTATTTTTTAGTATGCGGCTGGTATTTGCTGCAACCAAAGCGGTAAAAATTTTGTTTTTAACACCCGCGGGCGGGCTTTCTTCAAAGCCATCAAGAGCCTTCTTGAAGATAGCATCTACTTGTTCGGGATTTTCTTTCATATCACCATTTTTACATTGTTCGTAGCAAGAATTTTATAAATTCTCGAAGCAAGCATTTTGCGTGCTTTAAATAATTGAGATTTTGATGTATTAACTGATATTTCTAATGCCGTTGCAATTTCTTTGTGCGTGTTGTTTTCAAAAGCATACAAATTAAAAATGGTTCTATAGCCTGTGGGTAGTTCTTGAATCAGTTTCAACAATTTTTCGTGGCTTATATGCTCTAAAATATCTTCATAAACCGAAGTTTCATTAAATTCGGTTTCCGTATTTGCAAATTCTAAGGTTTCGTGCAGTTGGTGTTTTTTTAAATAGTCTCTGCAATGGTTCAATGCTGTGTTTACGGTTATTCGGTGCATCCAGCCATAAAACGAAATCTCATTCGTAAATTTCAGCGTATGAATGTTTTTATAAATCTTTAGAAATGATTCTTGCAATATATCCTGTGCTTCAGCTCTATCGCCCGAATAGCGTAGGCAAACCCCATACAAGCGCGACGAATACATATCGTACAGCCTATTTTGAGCCTTTTTGCGATGGTGTATGCAACCTTCAACTAAATCTGTAACATTCATCAGAATTGCTATGAAACATAGAACACAATTTGTGGAAAAGGGTTGCCTGAAATACTAATAATTTTGAAATATAATGGAAACTATTTTATTCGGATATTTAGTTTTTCGGCTTGCTGCAACATAAAATGGTAGGCTTCATCATAATTGTTTGCAATTTCGCCATCCAGAATGGCCTCGCGAATCGCGGTTTTAATAATCCCTACTTCTTTGCATGGGTTCAAACCAAATGTCTTCATAATCGTTTCGCCCGATATGGGTGGTTGCCAATTTCTGAGCTTATCTTTTTCATCAGTTTCGCGCAGTTTTTTTCTTACTATTTCAAAATTATTCAAAAAGCGGGTAACCTTTTTCATATTTTTCGAAGTAATATCGGCTTCGCACAGCGCCATCAAATCGTCTATGGTGTCGCCGGCTTCAAACAACAAGCGTCTAACAGCCGAATCAGAAACCACATCCTCGGCCAAAACAATAGGGCGGAGGTGGAGCAACACCAAATTCTGAACATACTTCAATTTTTCGTTCAAAGGGAGTTTCAGCATTTTAAAGATGTCGGCGGTTAGGTAAAACCCTTTTGTTTCGTGCCCGTGAAACGTCCAACCGGTTCCTTCCACAAATTTTTTAGAGGCGGGTTTGCCAATATCATGAAGCAATGCGGCCCAGCGCAACCACAAGTCATCAGAATTAATAGCAATTTTATCCAATACCTCCAGGGTGTGATAAAAATTATCTTTGTGTGCAATTTTATCTTTAATATCAATGCCTTTCAAATCGGTTAACTGTGGCAAAATAAGTTCCAGCAATCCACATTCATCCATATAAGTAAATCCGATAGATGGTATGGGCGATAGTATGATTTTATTCAGTTCATCTGTAATGCGTTCTTTCGAAATAATTTCGATGCGGTTTTTGTTGCGAGCAATTGCCTGAAACGTTTCCGATTCAATTGAAAAGCGCAATTGGGATGCAAACCGTATGGCACGCATCATGCGCAGTGGGTCATCCGAAAACGTAATATCCGGGTTTTGCGGTGTGCGAATAATTCTGTTTCGAATATCTTTTTGCCCGTCAAATGGGTCTATCAAAGCGCCGAAGTTTTCTTTTTGCAAGCTCAGCGCCATGGCATTTATGGTGAAATCGCGACGATTTTGGTCGTCTTCCAGTGTGCCGATTTCAACAAATGGCTTGCGCGAATTTGCCTGATACGATTCTTTTCTGGCACCAACAAATTCCAATTGCCAGTCGTTATAATGTATCATGGCGGTGCCATAGTTCTTAAAAATAGTAACCTTACATGCTTTGCCAATTTCTTTGGCTACCTGTCGCGCCAGTTCAATGCCATCGCCAAGCACCATAATATCGATATCTTTTCCGGTGCGTTTCAAAAATATATCGCGAACATAACCGCCAATCACAAAAGCCTGCTGATGGTGGGTGTGTGCTATGTTTGATACGATATTAAAAACTGGGTGATTCAGGTGCGCTTTCAAGGGTGTTTAATTGAACTGCAAAAGTACAAAAACAAAAACTACGAACGTATTATTTCGTATTCTCCTTTTTCGTTGAACTTGATTATGGTAGATGATTTAACCTGCATGATACGGCCTTGGTGATAGTTCACCACATAATCAACCTGTGAAACAATTTCGGGGGCAATTTTATAAAAAATCAATGGCGTTTGTGTTCCCGAAAGGTTTGCCGAGGTTGAAACCAAGGGTTTGCCTAAGAGTCCAATTAGTTTTTGGCAAAACTCGTCTTTCACAATGCGAATGGCTATTGACCCATCGTCGGAGATAATATTTTTTGCAATATTTTTGGCTTGTGGATAAACAATGGTTAAAGGTGTGGATATGCTGTTGTGCAAATCAAGCGCAATGTCGGGCACATGCGCAACATACTGATACAGTTTTTCGAATTGGTCTAACAGCACGATCATGCTTTTGTTTTCCGGACGTTGTTTTATCTGGAATATTCGTTCCACAGCTTTGGGTTTGGTGGCATCGCAGCCAATTCCCCAAACGGTATCGGTGGGGTACAAAATCACCCCGCCTTTTTTCAACACTTCGTAGGCTTTCAGTACTTCTTCGGTTAATTTGGCAGGCATATCAGCAGTTGTTCTTTATGTATTTCGTAAGCACATTTAAAATGTTTTTCGGGGCAGGTTTTGTATCCATGAATTCCGCACGGACGGCAATACAGTGGTGTGCAAGTTTCAATCACAAACGATTTTTCCGACAAGGGTCCGAAACCAAAGGCCGGCACCGTGGAACAAAAAATGCTTGCCACAGGGGCATTCAGGGCCGAAGCCAAATGCTGCGGAGCCGAATCGTTGGTATAGTTCATGTGTGCATCTTTCATCAAAGTGGCTGTTTCTAGCAAACTAAGTTTTCCCGACAAATTTTCAATGCTGTGTTTAACGCATTTTTGGGCAATGCGGTTACATAAATCGGTATCCGATTTGCCGCCGGTTAAATAAATTTGTAAAGCAGCGGGCACATGATTGATAAAGGCTACCCATTTTTCTTCGGGATATTTTTTGGTTTCCCAAAGCGATGCCGGTGCTATAGTGATGTAGGCTTTGGTTTTATACATTGCCGTTTTTGCAAAATCATTTGGTGTTGGATATAGTTTTACGGTTCTCAGCGGCTCGAAAATACCTTGGATTAACTTCAAATTACGGTCAATTTCGTGCAAACCCAGGGTAGTTGAAATGTGGTGGGGCACTTTTGTTGTGAACAAAAACGAAAAGGGGTTTTTTTGGAAACCGATTTTCACCCTGCCCTTCGAAAATCCGGTTACCAATCCCGTGGAGGCAAATCGCTGCAAATTGATAACATAATCGTAGTTGGTTTTACGTATGTTTCGCAAAATTTGCCACAGTCGGGCATATTTTTTTTGCGATTTATCCCACACCATCACCTTGCGAATGTGTGGGTGGTTTTGAAACAAATTTTGGCAACCTGCACGCAACAAAAAATCAATTTTGATGTTGGCATCGGCTTGCGAAATGCTTTCTATGAGCGGTGTGGCAAGTATCACATCGCCTATGGAAGCCGTTTGTATAATCAGTATTTGTGTCAGCTTGCTTATTATTTTTGCTGGCAAAATTAAGATTAAATTCCGTAAAAACGCTGGTCGGGCGGCTATTCTTTTAACAATCATTATGAATTTATAGGGTATTACCTCGCTTACTATCCGTACCTTTGTATGTTTTTTTATACGAAATTCATGCCAAACCCACCCACCAAGCTCACGTTTCCTTCATTATTTTCGGAAACTTTAATCAACTTCCCACAGAATAATGCGCTTGCTTTTGTAGGCCAGCCGCCTGTTTCATATTTGCAGGCGCATCGCAAAATTCAGTCCTTGATTGGTTTTTTGGAAAAGCTGGGTGTGAAACCGGCTACCAAAATTGCCATATTGAGTGTTAACATGCCCAACTGGGGTTTGGCCTATTTTGCCACCACATTTATGGGGGCGGTGGCCGTGCCTTTGTTGCCCGATTTTCATCCGCTCGAAATCGAAAAATTTGTGGAACATTCGGGTGCCGAATATCTTTTTATTTCAAAATGTTTGCAATATAAACTCAAAGGCATTGAAGATAAAATGCCTGCTACTATAATTTTTATCGACGACTTTTCTATTGATAGAGCAAAAGTGCCCAATGTGCTATACGACGCCGACGAGGTGGCGCAACATACCTACGATGTGCAGGAAAACGATTTGGCTGCTATTATTTACACTTCGGGAACCACCGGCACACCCAAAGGCGTGATGCTTTCGCATCGCAACATTTCGTTCACGGCTATAAAAGCAGCCATCATTCAACCTATTGACGAGCAGGACCGTTTTCTTTCAATTTTGCCGCTTTCGCACACCTACGAAAACACCTTGGGGCTAATTTTGCCTATGATTTATGGTGCTTGCGTGTATTATTTGCAAAAACCGCCCACGCCTGCCGTGCTCATTCCGGCCATGCAGGAGGTTAAACCCACGCTAATTTTAACTGTGCCGCTCATCATCGAAAAAATTTATCGCAACACCATTTTACCCAAATTCACCAAAAAATGGATTCCGCGGGTGCTGTATCAAACCGCTTTTGTACACAAGTTGCTAAACTTGCTTGCCGGACGAAAACTCAAGAAAACCTTTGGCGGAAAGCTCAAGTTTTTTGGCATTGGCGGTGCCAAACTCGACAAAACTGTTGAGAAATTTTTGATTGAAGCCCGTTTTCCGTATGCTATTGGCTATGGGTTAACCGAAACATCGCCTTTGTTGGCAGGTTCTAGCCCGTTTCAAACCAAATTGCAATCAACCGGGCCGGCCTTGGATGGCATTGAACTTAAAATTATAAACCAGGATGCTGCCACAGGCGAAGGCGAAATTTTGGCGCGCGGCCCCAATGTGATGCTGGGCTATTATAAAGAACCAGAACTAACGCGCACCGTGCTGGATGACGAGGGTTGGTTTCGCACAGGCGATTTGGGTGTGTTGGATAAAAACCAATTTTTATCGATACGCGGACGCCTAAAAAACATGATTGTGATGAAAACCGGCGAAAATGTGTATCCCGAAGAAATTGAAGGTGTGATAAACAACTTTCCTTATGTTGGCGAATCGCTGGTGGTGGAACAAAAAGGTAAACTGGTAGCACTTGTTTATTTTAATACCGAAGAAATCGGCAAAAAATATGAAGACCTGAAAACCGAAATTTCGACCTATGTTGACCAAAAAATTGAAGAACTAAAGGTGGAATTAGAGATATACGTTAACAAACGAGTAAACAAATTTTCGCGGGTGCAAACCATTATACCCCAAGCCGACCCGTTTAAAAAGACAGCCACCCACAAAATAAAACGATTTTTGTACACCAACTGCAAGTGAGCGGAAGGGAAGGTGAGGAAGTACTTGGAATGCCTAAAGTGCCTAGAGTACTTGACGAGAAAGTGCTAAAGGTGCAAGGGGGGGGTAATTGTTTTATTGTTGTATTTTTTTTAGAACTATAATTTATTTTAATACACAAATTTTCACTTTAGTTATTTGTGAAAATAGAACAATTCATTTTCAATGAATTATGTTCAAGAGCTGTTTTTTTAAAAAAAGACCTCTTGAAATGAAAAAAAGACCCTTTGAAGTAAGTTAAAAACCCTTTGAAGCGAGTTAAAAACCCTTTGAAGCGAGTCAAAAACCCTTTGAAGTGAGTTAAAGACCCTTTGAAGCGAGTCAAAGACCCTTTGAAGCGAGTCAAAGACCCTTTGAAGTGAAAACAAGACCCTTTAAAGTGAAAACAAGACCTCTTGAAGCCAAAAAAAAAGTCTTTTCGAAGTATTTTTTCCTCATTCAGCTTCATTTTCTCAGTTTTCTTCAGCTAAAAATGCTTAATTTGTCAAAGAACGTATGGGTTTTACTTTGCCCCAAACAATTACTGTTTGTTTGTGTGGCAAAATTAATAGGCTTACAGATTTCGGTAAATAGAAAAGTAATATGATGAATAACTAGGTATTCGGGCCTGCCATTTATGCCATTTGTTTTAGCATCGCGGGCAGCGGTCTGTATTTTTGCAGCGAAAACAAAAAGAATGTTTTTTGGTGGAGTAGATGTTTAGGACCTGCTGCCGCCTAATTGCATAGTGCGGTTATAAATCTTTTCATTAAATAAAACAGTAACTTTGAATATTATTAATTGGTAAAAATTGAGCCGAAATTATAAGTTTCAAAATCCGCAAGACTATATGTATAGCAATGCAAGAGATTATATGGGTGAAAAAAGATTGCTTAGTGATATTATTGTGGCTAAATGAAAATAGGATTGCTATACCACACGATACGATCGTGTGGCAGCGGGGCTAGTAAAAAAAGCAAAATGAGGAATTGCAAAGGCAAGTAAATATTATTAAAATTTCTGATTAGAATGAGAAAATTATTTATTGGAATTTTAGTAGGTATTCTGATTCTTTTACAATACAATTGCAAAAAGTTTGAAGATGGACCCTATATAAGTTTTAGAAGCGAAAGCCAAAGAATAGGTACTCGATGGATAGTTGAATTATTTCAAATAAATGATGTTGATCAAAATTTGCTATATATGGATTCCTGTCATTGGAATTTTGTTTTTGCCGAAAAATATCAACATCAGAATAATGAATTCTATTTTGAAAATTGTTTAGACTCAATTTGGATATTTGGACGATTTTATACAACTAATCATACAGATAAACTTAATATATGGTCGGATAATGGCTTTGTGTATTATAAATACGGACAACCTTATTACTTAGATAGTACTATTAGAATTTTAGGGCCTATATGTTCAGGAACTAATATTTTATGGCAAATTAAACGCCTTACAAAAAAAAGAATTATGGATTGAAACAAATTATCAGAATAATGATTATTATATTAAATTAAAGAACGGATATCTTTAATTACATGGGTATGAAAAAAATAAAATACATTATTGCGAGCATTATTATTCTATCACTATTATGTTGTAAAAAATATGAAGACGGACCATGCATAAGTTTCCGAAAAGCGAAAAAGAAAATCGCTACAGAGTGGCAGGTTGAATATTTTTCAATAGATGGCAGTGATGACACAAAATTGTATCAGAATACATGTGGGTGTAATTTTAAATTTACTGAAAAATTCACCACCGGTTATGACCCTAATGTTTTTGATTTTACGAATTGTATTGGAAATATTTATGATATTAGAGGTTCGTATGACTTTGCAAATAACAAGAAAACAATAAAAATCTCAAGTGGTGGATTTATTGGCAATCCAGATTCAATTATTCATTATATAGGTCCAATAGGCACTGGTTTTTGGTCGGAATGGTCAATCAAAAGGTTTACAAAAACGGAACTTTGGATTGAGACCAGTTATAATAATTATCAATATTTTATTAAATTCAAATCACTATAATTATGAGAAATAAAGTAAAAATGCTTTTATTGTTTCTGTTTTTATTAATTGATTGTGCATATACCCAAAATCCTCATGATGATTATATTAATCAGCAAAAATATTGGTATTATCGTGAAAGGTTAAAGTACTTTGTTGAGCCTAGTACCGAACCAGGTGAGTCTCAAATGGCTGGTTTAAGAAATAGAAATAGTAATACTTCAAATATTAATTATGGTCAACATTCCATTTATTTTGGATATTATTTGGGAGTTTTAGCAACTGAATATTATTTACTTCATAAAAATGGACAATATGCTGATGCTGCAAAAAAAGTAAATAAACTTCAAAAATAGAATTAGATATGAAAAAAATAATTTTAGGTTCTATTATCTTAATATCATTAATAATGTTTTATGCTTGTAATAAAACTGAACAGACATATAAAAAAATTTATCGTCGTTACACACTTAATAATTATACTGTCAATGGGGTGGATTCATTAAGTTTATATAAGGATAGTTTAAATACAGATTTTTATTTTTTCCGGGACAATATGGATAATGTAGATGTTTGTACAATTTCCGGTGGTCATATTGGTTGGGTTTGGTATTTGTCAAATGATAACAAATCTCTTAATGTTATTACATCTAACAGCCTTTATGAAGTTGGAGGTACAGGTCCTTTTGGTCAAAATAAAACTCCCACATGGGAAATAATTAATTTAACAAAAAAAGAATTAATAATGAGGACTTCTTATAATAGCAAAATTTATGTTATTGAATTAAAATAAATTAATATTGGAGATTTATAAAATGAAACAATTATTACATATACTAATATGCATCACTATATTTATTTGTAGTTGTACGCAATTCCAGCTTACTAGAACCTATGTTTACAATTTAGAACTAAAAGGCACCATGCTTGACAAATACGTTGATAAAGAAAATCATAATACAAATAAATTCTTTATTGAAAAGTTTGATAATACGACAGATACTTTTTATGCTGATGATTTTAGTAATCTCTGGACATATGCTGAAATTGGTGACACAATAATAAAAAATGCGCACAGTTTAGAATTATCTATTAAAAAGCTAAATGGCGAAAATAAGGTATTTAATTATGACAATCCTTCTAATTAAATTTGGCCATTAGTATTTATACTGGCCATTGTAAATTATTTATAAAATGAGTGAAAATAATTATACCTTAGATTTCTAAAACGGACCCTCGCAGCAACGCATCATGACCGAACTGAAAGAAACCGGAACAACGAATGGAAAAAAAGTATTTTCTGGGCAACTTTGAAATAGAAGAAAACCTGGATGGTACAGGTCGCCGTGCCCATGCTCACTACTAAAATCTTTAAAGTTTAATTTTCTTTTCCAGTTCTTCCACATAGGTTACAAACTGTTTGTCGGTTTCAATCAGGTTGTTCACCGTGCGACAAGCGTGCAACACCGTGGCGTGGTCTTTATTTCCGCAATGTGCACCAATAGCTGCCAAGGAGGCTTTGGTAAGTTTTTTAGAAAAAAACATGGATAGCTGACGAGCCTGAACAATTTCTCGTTTGCGCGTTTTAGAGTTCATCAAATCGATGTTGATATCGAAATAATCGCACACCACTTTTTGAATATAGTCGATAGAAATTTCGCGCAAGTTGTTTTTCATAAACTTGTCGATAATTTGTCGCGCCAATTCAATTGTGATAGCCTTTTTATTCAACGACGATTGCGCCAACAGCGAAATAAGCGCTCCTTCCAATTCGCGCACGTTGGTGTTGATACTGTAAGCCAAATATTCAATCACATCGCGCGGCATTTCAATGCCGTTGGTATACAATTTCTTTTCGATAATAGCAATCCGAGTTTCCAGGTCGGGCACCTGCAAATCGGCTGACAAGCCCCATTTAAAACGCGACAACAGCCGGGGTTCAATACCCTTCATATCCATAGGTGCCTTGTCGCTTGTTATCACGATTTGGCCTCCACGTTGGTGCAGATGATTAAAAATATGGAAAAATGCAGTTTGTGTTCCCGGTTTTTCGGCAATAAACTGAATATCGTCTATAATCAACACATCAATCATTTGATAAAAGTTCATAAAATCGTTCTGATTGTTGTTGCGAACAGCGTCAATATATTGATTTATGAACTGGTCGAATTGAACGTAGAGCACAATTTTATCTGGAAAATTTCTTTTTACTTGAATGCCTATGGCATGCGAAAGATGTGTTTTGCCGAGGCCGGTGGCACAATAAAGCAACAACGGATTGAAAGCCGTTTTGCCCGGATTTTCGGCCACGGCATAACCAGCCGAGCGAGCCAACCGATTGCAATCGCCTTCAACAAAATTCTCGAACGAATAATTTTCATTTAATTGCGATGGAATCTGAATTTTTTTCAACCCCGGAATAATAAACGGATTCGGAATATCTTTCGATGAGCTTTTATTGATATCAATGGGCATAGCAACCATTGGGTTTTTCAAAACCTTGCGGTTTGTGGTAGGTGCTTTCACAGTAATGGGTGTTGAATTGCCATAACTGCTTTCCATCAAAATACTGTATTCAAGTTGACCTTCCTGCCCAAGTTCTTTCGAAATGGTTTTTCTGAGTAGTTCAATATAATGTTCTTCGAGCCACTCATAAAAAAACTGGCTCGGCACCTGAATGGTGAGTGTTGATTCTAAAAGCTTAACAGGTAATATGGGTTCAAACCACGTTTTAAAACTTTGGTAGGGAATATTATCTTTAATAATGTCGAGACATTTGTTCCAAACTTCAGTATGGTTTTTTTTCATTCTATACTCCTTATTAATCTAAAAAATTCAAAAAATAAATTTGCTTACATCCTTTTTAGTCTGTTCTATTTTAAAGAATTAACCTAAAGGCAATCTTGTAATTTAACTACCGATTTCGATACAACAAATATTGTAAATAAAAACCACTTTTCAAAACTTTTTTTCAACTTTTTTTTATTTATTTTTTGCATCAATTTCGGCAATTTTAACTACCGTATTTTTAGTAAAATAGAAATCTATTCTGCCTAATCGTGTTCCTCCAAAACCCAATTGGGTTATAATTACTTCTTCCTTATCGGAGTTTTTAACAACACAAGGTTTGTCCAAAAAGGTATGCGTGTGTCCTCCAATAATGAGGTCGATGTTCTTCGATTGTTTTGCCAACACCATGTCGCTAATTTGATCGTCTTGATAGGAAAAACCCAAATGCGAAAGGCAAATAACCAAATCGCAATGTGCAGTTTTTTTAAGCAAGTAAGCTATTTCGGCAGCTTTTTCAAGAGGGTTGAGGCATTTTGTTTTTCCGTAATTTGTCGTACTAACCAAGCCTTTTAGTGCAACTCCCAGTCCGAAAACTCCCACTTTAATACCATCCACCGTATAGATTTCGTATGGTTTTATTTTATCTTTTAAAATAGTTTCCGAAAAATCGTAATTGGCCGAAAGTATATCGAATTTTGCTAGTGGATATAAATTGAATAATCCTTCTAATCCTTCATCAAATTCATGATTCCCGAGATTAACAGCAGTGTAGCCCATCAGGCTCATCAAATTGTATTCGAGTTGGCCGTGATAAAAATTATAGTATGGTGTGCCCTGAAAAACATCTCCTGCATCAAAAAGCATTACATTTTTTTCTTCGTTTCTAATTTGTTTAACCATGGCAGCCCGGCGCGCATATCCTCCCAAGTTGGCAAATTTTTTATCGTTAGATGCAAAAGGTTCAATTCGGCTGTGCGTATCGTTAGTAAAGAGAATGGTGATTTTTTTTAGTTTTTTATCTAAATTATGGTTGAAAGCAGGAACAGAATTACCCATCAGGATAATTGTTGCCAATAAAATAAAAAGGATATGTTTCCTACTTTTCATAATAGATACGTTTATCTAATTTTGAGGTTATGGTATTTTTATTTTGAGTTTGTTCCTTCAAATATTGGATTATAGCGTCGCGAACTTTTAACATTACAGGGAAGGATGCCACCGTATCGGCAAAAAATGTCATATCATCACCTCCTGCCAGCAGATAATCCGAAGTGAGAACGATATAGTTTTTTGAAATATCAAATGGCACATTTTTTATGAGAATGTTTTGTGCGGTATCAGCTTTGATGCCCATAACAAATCCCGATTCGGGCATGCCCCCTTTTTTTGCAATATAGTCTAGTATGTTTTTTATGGTTTTGCCCGATAGTTGAACAGCCACCAATTCGTTTTCAAAAGGCATGAGTTCATAAACATTACGAAGTGTAACGGCTCCTTTGGGCAATGCACTGCGCAATCCACCCGAATTCAGTAGGCAAATATCGGCCGTGGTGTTGTAATTTTTTTTAAGATATTCATTGCCTTTTTGCAAAATCAAATCAGCAACAAAGTTGTTCAACAATCCTTCAGGGTCATCTTTATACATTACAATCTCTGAATAGGCCAAAATTTCGTTCATTTCAGAATCGATAACAGCTTTATAAGGTCGAATATATTCGTTTGTTTGAACATCGTCCAGTTTCACATTAACTGTATCTAAAATAATAATTTTGTTTTCAGTTTTTGCATGCACAATCGCCCAATGGGTTTTGCAGGCTGAGGAAAAACCTAGCACAAAAATCAGAATGAGAAATACAAGTTTTCTGTTCGTCATTGTTTTGTTATAAAAGACATCTTTTTTCGGAGTGTTTGTCCGAAAAGCTTATCAAATAAGCGTTACGAGCATTTCCCAAAAAAGAAAAGGGCTGCAAATAACATACTTTTTTTTGGATTAATCTCTACGTTTTTTTGGTATTTTTTGTTTTTTTTTGTAAAAAAACCAAAATCCTATGATAGCCAGTATGATTAATAAAACTGAAATAATTTCGGCTTGTGTGGTGTCAATTCCAAGAAAATGATATTTGTTGTTTACCCTTATTTTTTCCATAAAGAATCTTTGTATGCCGATAATGAATAACATTATTGAGAAAAGTACCCCTGGTATATTTATCTTTTTGCGAAGGCTCCAAAGAACAATGAAAAAGGTGAGGCACAATACAAAATCGTAGAATGAAGTTGGATAAACAGGATGTTCGAGAATAGTACAGAATTTTCCTGTACAAGGGTCTAAAGGCACACCTTCACCCACAACATTATGTGGAAAATTGAACGCCCACATCCAATCCGGCAGCCACGAAAGCCATTCGGGCTTTGGATTCAGATTTGCAATTCCCCAGCAACCATCGCCTGCAGTCATACATCCCATTCGGCCGATACCATAAGAAATCATGATACCGGGTGAAGATGCATCAAGAAGCTCAATTATCGAAATTTTATTTTTACGAGCATACCAAAGCACGGCAGCAGTTCCTAAAATTAACCCACCATAAAAAGTGAGTCCCATAAACGAAAATATTGAACCGATAGGATCATTGATAAGGTCACCGAAGTTCTCCAAATTGTGAAAAATTTTTGCACCAAGCAAGCCAGCTATGGCCGAAATGATTAAAATATTTCCTGTTAATTGATAAGGATGTACTTGTTTTTCTTCTATTACAGGTTTGTCGAGCTGCTCTTTCTTTTTTGTGTAATAGCGCCAAATAATCATGCCGACAGCTAAAACAATGGCACCAATCCAATTTCCTTTTGAGGAAAAAATATATGTTTGCGGATTATCAGCAAAAGTAGCATAGTCAAAAATAACTCCAACAATTTTATAACCGGCTGCAAACCCAAATATGCCAACTATAATCAGATCGGATAAGGATGCAGGGGCTCCTTTCAATTCTTTTTTGATAATGATATGGAGTCTTCCTTGCTTTTCTTTTCGTTTTAGTTCCAACTTTATAGTGTATGCCCCAATTAAAAATGCCAAAGCAACAAAAAAACCATAACTCTGAATCGGCAAACTTAAATGGGTGCCAAAAAGGTAATTAAAAATATCGGTAACTTGAGGAAACATATAAAAAGTGTTTTATGGTTTGTTTTGGTTTATTTCAATAGTTCGATTGGACAGATTTCACTTGAATTGGTTTCTAAAACTTTTATTCTCTGTATTTTGTTCACTAGTTCACTATCGAAATTTGTTTTTACTTTAATATAATTATCTGTGAAACCGAATATTTCGCCATTGTGGTTTTCCGATTCAAACAGTGCATCGCAAATTCTATTTTTATTTTCTGAATAAAAGTACATTTTTTTTTGGTCAGAGAGTAAGTGAAGTTTCCTGCTTCTTTCTTTTTTTATTTTTGATGAAACTTTATATTCCATATCGTATGCTTGCGTTCCTTTACGTTCTGAAAAAGTAAAAACATGCATGTAGGATATTGGCTGTACTTTCAAAAAATTAAAACTTTCATCAAAATCAACTTCAGTTTCGTTCGGAAAACCACAAATGATATCGGTGGCTATACATGCAAAAGGAATTTTTTGTTTTATTTTTTTTACACGTGAGGCAAACAAGTCAACCGTATACTTACGATGCATTAGATTAAGAATTTTATCGCTTGCCGATTGAAGTGGTATATGAAAATGCGGCATGAACTTCTCTGAAGTTGCAAACAATTCAATTATTTCATCACTTAGCAGATCAGGCTCTATTGACGAAAGACGGACACGCTTAATTTTATCGATTTTCCCGATTTCAATTAATAGATTTAATAATGACTCGGAGTGCTTTTTTCCAAAATCACCTATGTTAATACCTGTTAAAACGAGTTCTTTGCAACCGTTGCAGGTGGCTTCACAAATATATTTAATAGTTTCTTCAATATTGGCACTACGGCTATTTCCGCGAGCGGATGGTATGGTGCAATATGAGCAAAAATAATCACATCCATCCTGAATTTTCAGAAATGTACGGGTTCGGCTACCCGATGAGTAGGAAGGTTGAAATATTTCAGACTGATTATCAATAATAGTATCACCTTTCGACAAAATTTCAAGTACGGAAAACTTTTGGTTGTTTCCCAAAAGCAACAGCTTGTTATTTTCTTCCAATAAACGTTCTTTATTTAATTCAGGCATGCAACCTAAAACAGCAATTTGTGCTTTGGGATTTCGTTTTGCAGCCTGACGTATAGTCGAAATACACTTACGCTCGGCTTGTTGTGTAACAATGCATGAGTGGATGATGAAAATATCAGCTTTTTGGTCGAAGTCGATAATGCTATATCCAGCATTTTCAAATTGACGCATGATAGTCGAAGATTCGGCAAAGTTTAGTTTACAGCCTAGCGTATGTATTGCAACAGTCTTCATAATTTGCTGCAAAGGTAGGCTTTTTGAATTTTCGGGGCAATAGCCGATTTATAATTTTAGTATTAATACGGATGTCTGATTATCATTAGATCGAAATTATTATCCGAAAAAATCAGGTTTTTGACCATCTTTAAGAAAAACAGACATAACCTTTATTGTATTATAAATAGCAATACGTTTGTCGTTTATATTAAATTGGCTACAAGTGTATGTGTGGTCTTATGAACGATCCACATTTTCTGTTGCTTTTTGGCGGCTTTATTTATGGTTGTATATTATTGCTTAATAAAAAATTTGTTAAGCATCATGCCATTTTTTGCTTGTAATATTAGCTGTTTTAATATTTCAATTACTAATCTCTTTTTACGTTCCAACAACAAAATGATGTATAGATTTCTTATAACAAGCAAATATATTTCTATAAAGCCATGATTATTATATTTCAACCTGTATGCCTATACCTGCTTCAACTGCTTTATCGTAAATTAATTTTGCTGTTGCCACATCCTGAATTGCCAAACCATTTGATTTAAATAGCGTGATTTCATTATTATCAACACGTCCGGCTTTTTTTCTTGTAATAATTTCGCCCAGTTCGGCGTAAAAATGATCGGCACTAATTTTTCCCTCAGCAACTGGTATTAAAATATCGCCTGCTTCCTTAAAACAAGCTTCTTTAGAATCACCGATGAATTTGGAACGCATAATAATTTCTGTGTCAAGTTCACGGGCATTTGGAGTATGACTCCCAATACCGTTGATATGTGCACCTTTTTTTATTTTTGTTCCATCAAACAAAGGTGTTACCGAAGAAGTTGCGGTACAAATAATATCGCATTCGGTAAGTATATCAGGATTTGTAACCGCAATTACTAGCAGATTTAATTTAAGACTCATTTCTGCGGCAAATTTTGAAGCAGCTTCAGCAGAAACATCGTATACCAATGCTTTTGAAAGTTTTCGTGCTTCAGCAACTGCCCAAAGTTGCATTTTTGCCTGTACGCCTGCTCCAAAGATACCGGCTATCTGTCCATCTGTTTTTTGTGCAAGCAAACGTGTTGCAACTCCACTGGCTGCTCCTGTTCGAACTGCTGTAAGATAGCCTCCATCCATTATACAAATAACATTACCTGTTTGAGGGTCTTGCAGTAAAACTTTACCAATAGTTGTCGGCATATTAAAGTTTGTAGGATTGTTTTTATAAACAGTTACCACTTTGCATGCCAATGCACCCATTTCTTTGAGGTAGGCCGGCATATATAAGGCCAACCCATCGGGAGGGGTTATTCCGATGCGTAATGGCAAAACAGCAGTACCATTGCTGAGTTCTGCAAAAGCTTGTTCAACAACATTCATACAGTCCTGCATCGTAAGAACTGAAATAACATCATTTCGAGTAAGGATTAGTGGCATAATTTCTGAATTTTATATTAGTTTACAATAATAGCAATAATTTGGCAGATATCAGTAATTCATCAAGTAATAATCCATAATTTTGTAACAACAATTATTAAGAAATCTCTAATCATGAAAAAGGTCATAAATATTCCAGGAGCACCAAAACCTATTGGTCCATATAGTCAAGCCCTATTAATAAACAATTTGCTTTATATTTCGGGTCAAATTCCAATTGACCCAGTGAGTGGACAAATGGTGCAAGGTGAGATTACAGTGCACACAAAACAGGTAATGCAAAATATAGCAGCATTACTCGCAGAAGCAGGAATGGATTTTTCGAATGTCGTTAAAACCACAATCTTCATAGCAGACATGAACGATTTTGTAAAAGTAAATGAAATATATAGTTCGTATTTTGTAAGCGATTTTCCGGCACGCGAAACCGTGCAGGCAGCCCGTTTACCGAGAGATTCAAAAATTGAAATATCTGTGATTGCATCTTTTTAGTAGCAATTCTTATTGCTTAGCATTCTAGTTTCCGCTGAGTACCTCTGAGGTATTTTCATATTCTTCTAAAGTCTTCAACCTTAGCATTGAGGAATATAAAAAAACATCCGAAGCCAAGTTGTTACTCCGGATGTTTTTTTTTGTTGCCCAGTGCCGAAAACCTAGTTTTTGATGATTACAAACTCGGTTCTTCTGTTGAGTTGATGTTGTGCTTCGGTACAGTCGGAAACATTACCACCGCCACTACAATCACATTTCACCACCATTCGGGTAGTTCCATATCCTTTACCGGTGATACGTTTTGTGCTGATACCTTTGCCGATAAGATAGTCTTTGGTGGAACGCGCGCGTTTTTCGGAAAGTACTTCGTTGTATGCAGCCGTACCTCTACAATCGGTGTGCGAAAGAAGTTGAATATTCCATTTTGGATTTTCTGTGAGAAGTTCGGCCAATTGATCGAGTTTTTTGGCAGCATCAGGTCTAATATTGAATTTGTCGTAATCGAAATACACCGGTTCAATATCCTGAATTTTATCCATGCGTTGTTTTATCAGCACCGTATCTTTGTTTTTGATATTATAAGTATATACGGTGTTTGCATTGTAATACCCGTCTTTGGAGAATTTAACAGCATAGTTGATGATGTCGCCAGTTTTTTTATCAGTTAGCAAGGTGCTATAGTTCCCAGCATCAGAAGTTAGGAAATCGGTTTTATTGCTGTTGTCTTTATCCACGATTTCGATTTTCACATCTTTAATCGGTTGGTTGGATCGGGAGTCGATAACCAAGATGTTGAGCATGGTGCCGAGGTCTTTATCAAGCTTAAGGTCCACAACAAATACTTTTGTTTTTTCTCCTGTGGTTGTATTAACCACTTGTACTGCCTCGACGTAATCTCTTTTAGTTGCTTTAACCGAATAATCCAGATAGGGTTCTGCTGCAAAAGAAAATTTTCCGTTTGCGTCGGAAGAAACTTCTGCAATAACTTCGTTTTTATTGTTCAGCAGAAAAACTTTTGCATCAGCAAGAGGAGTATCTAAGATTTTTTCTGAGATGATACCTGCAATTTTTATTTCTCTCTTTTCAGGAACTTTGTTTGTAAAGCTATAAATGTCGTCGTCCATGTTGAGTGCTTTGCGGTTGGAACTAAAATAGCCTTTATCTCCTTCTTCAGTATAAACAATTCCAAAATCATCGCCCGAGCTGTTTATGGGTATTCCCATATTGTCGGGCGTTGCTCCGGGTATACCCGAATCATCAAGAGATACTTTAAAAATATCCAAACCTCCGATACCTTCCAAGCCATTGGAAGAAAAATACAACATCGAGCCTTTTACATAAGGGAACACTTCATCACCAATAGTGTTTACATCTTTTCCAAGGTTTTTGGGTACCGACCATTTATCGTTTTCTTTCGTACACATCCACAGGTCGAATCCACCAAATCCGCCTGGCATATCCGATACAAAATAAAACCGTAAACCATCGTCGCTGATGGCAGGATGCATAAAGTTATATTCTTTATTGTTATATTGAAATTCTAAAAGGTATTGATAAGCGGTACCTTTTTTGTTCAGCGTGGCAGCATACAGTTGCAATTTCACCTGACCGTCTATTGCTTTTACCAATTTGGTATCCACAATATTGTTACGTGTGAGATACACCGTATTGCTCTGACGCGAGAAACTCACCGGACCAGCATTATACCTGTTATCTAACGAATGAACGAATGCTCGCACACAAGTATATTTCCCATTACCTTTTTTACGAGTATAAAACAGGTTGAAATAATTGTTGTCGGTCCAAGTGTTGATGTAGTTGGCCATGCGTGAACGTTTGCGCGAAGAAGCGAAAACAATCTTTTTGTTAAGCAGTCGGGGGGAAAAGTCATTAAACTTGGAATTAAACGGTTGGGTTTCGATAGCAAAGTTCGCACTATCTTTAAAAAACCTATTCATGTCTTCCATAGCTTTGGTAAAAGTTTCACCTCTTAAATCGGCGTTATACATCGCCATGTATTTCTTTGCTTCATCATAGTTGCCGGCCGACATAAGTGCCTGAGCATAAAATAACACATCAATGGGTTGTCCTATTTTTTTATCTACAATTTTCTTATAGGTTATCACGGCATTTTGTATGTCGTTCGTAAAACGATAACAATCGGCCAATTTAAGCATTGCCTCAATATTGGTGCTGTCTTTTTTAAGCACTTTTTGGTATTTCGGAATAGCTTCGGCAAAAGCCGTGGTATCGTATAATACATTTGCCGAATACATGCGTGCTTTTTGCGCTCGCAAATTAAACGAAAAAGAAAATAGCAGAATACAGGATAGGATAAGAAATTTATGTAGTTTCATAAAGCAAAAATCTTTGATTAAAGCAAAAAACTTAGAAATATCTTGGGTTACTTATTTTCTTTCCTTTATAGCTAAAAAGATATGACAAACCAATTTCGTGAGTACCTCCGGCAACCTTGTTGAGTTTGGATAAAGAGTAGTCATACGAGTAACTGATCATAAACTGAGGGAAAACGTTAATGCCCACGATACCCGATATGTCGGATAAGCTACGGTATGAAACTCCCAGCCATAAACGTTCTTTAATAAGCGCGTTCAAGTTCAAATCAAACACAATAGGAGCATTGATAACTGCTTGAACCATCAGTTGTGGTTTAAGTTTAAAATTTTCGCTGATAGTGAAAACCCTTCCAACAGTCAGATAATAGTGAAACTTGGCAGGTCGAATTCCGATGTTTTTAATAACATTGCCATAGGCTCCCATGTCTAATTCATCGTCAATCAAACGAGGAATAGAAAGACCAACATAAAACTTATCCGTCATGTAAAGCATTCCGAAGCCGAAGTTTGGAGTGACCACATTGCCTGTGTTAGCCGAGAAATGGGGGTCGTTTGGGTCGTTCACTGCTAATTCAGCCAAACGTTCATTTTGTATATGAATACCGCCCATAAGTCCGAAACAGAGTCGTCCTTTAGCCCCTGTTTTCACCCGATAGGCATAACTCACGTAAATCAGATTTCGGTTTAGTACCCCAATTTTTTCGTTGAGATAACTCAAACCAAGGCCCATTCGGCCTTGGTAGAGTGGAGAGTGAACAGTAACGCTTGTGGTGATGGGACGTCCATCGAATCCTACCCATTGTTGGCGATGCATTGCTGTAACAGCCAGTGCATCTTTATAGCCAGCATAGGCGGGATTAATAAACATCTCATTAAACATATACTGTGTAAACATGGCATCATATTGAGCCTTTACAGTGGTTGTTACTCCTTTGAAAAGAAATAAACTGATGACGGTTACTGTTATGATGATTAACTTTTTCATATCTTGAGATTTTATAATGTTCATGATTAAGATTAATATTTAATAACAACAAATCCGGTTTTTGGCTCTCTATTATCCTTATTGTATTCAAAGATATAATAGTAGGTGCCTTGTGGTAGTTTTTGGCTGCCCAAGTTCAATGCCTGATTTGGTTTAGCGTCCCACTTGTTGTCGTATGGCTTCATATTGAAGACCTTATTACCCCATCGGTTGAATATTGTAAGTTCGTTGTCAGGATATTCTTCAATACCATTGATAACGAAGAAGTCGTTGATTCCGTCGCCATCGGGTGAAAAAGCTTGGGGAATAAACACATCAATCGGAGTAAGGGTTACTGGAGTACATTCATTTTCTCCAACGTCTCCCGGGTTACCGTTTCCATTCGGATCACTTAAATAACCATTGGTAGAAGTATCCGAAACAAACGAACCCATAGAACCAGTTCCTGTTGCAACAGCAGTATTGCAATAGGTTTGTGGTAATCCCAACAAAGTTACATGCACGGTGAAAGTTATTGTAGCACTTTTGCCAACAGCCAAAAAGCTTGTTGCACTTTCAAGTAAATTGATATCACTGTTGCCATCAAAATTATGATTTGGAGTCAGGTTATTGTTCGTATTTGGAGGAGCTAAGACAGTGTAAGTGGCAGGAGCATTGAATATAGAAGCAAGGTTATCTGTAACCTGTATGTTTTCAATCAAATCATTGCCAAGGTTATCCACAGTAATAACATAAGTTACATCGAAACTGTTATCGGGTTGAGGAGTTACACTTGAAACAGCTTTAGCAATACCTATCATAGGATTGTTTACAGAAAGCACATTTATGAATACAATAGCTGTAGAGCACAAACCTGAATAATCGCATACCTGATAGTTAAACTGATCGTTACCTGTAAATAGGTAATTTGGAGTGTAAGTGATATTGCCAGTTATTGGGTCAATCGAAACAGAACCATTTGCTGGTGGATTTACAATCACTACAGTGGAAGGATTGAGGTCATTACCACAGTCGATATCGTTTGCCAAAACAGGTATCATCACCGGCGTACTTTCTGCAGTAGTAGCATAGTCGTTGACAGCTAAAGGAGCACTATGAACCGTAACAGTTTGTGCACATGAACTAACATTGCCTGAACCATCAGTTATAGTCCATGTTACTTGTGTAATCCCAATAGGATAAATTGTAGGTGCATTATTAACTATGCTGGATACTGAACAATTATCTGAAAATGTTGGGTAACCCAGAACGATACCTGAATAAGTGCAGGAGCCAGGATCAGTATTTACAACAATATTTGCAGGACAACTTATTACAGGTTGTATAGTGTCAAATACATTAACTACGGAAGTACAGGTAGAAATATTGCCATGAATGTCTGTTACAGTTAGAGTTACTGCGTTGCTTCCAACATTGGAACAAGAGAACGTATTTGGCAGTACGCTTATTGAAGCAATACCGCAAGCATCAGTTGATCCATTGTTCACATCGGCAGCAACAATAGATGTATGCCCAGCTTGGTCGAGATATACATTAATATTCTTGCATATTGCAACGGGAGCTGTGTTATCAACCACAGTAACAGTTGATGTACATGATGATGTATTTCCATTAACATCAGTAATTGTTAAGGTTACATTATTTACACCGACATTAGCACAGGTGAAAGAGTTGGGCGTAACTACCATCGAAGCGATACCGCAGGCATCAGAAGACCCATTATTAATTTGGGAACTTGTGATAGTTGCATTACCACTTGCATTGAGAGGTATAGTTAAATTCTGACATACCACAATCGGTGCTATAAGGTCAACAACCGTAACTGTTGATGTACAAGTAGAAACATTACCATTTATATCAGTTACAATGAGTGTAACGTTGTTTGTACCAACGTTTGCACATGTAAAATTACTTGGAGACGCAACCATTGAAGCTATTCCACACGCATCATTAGAACCATTGTCAATTTGTGCTCCTGTGATGGTTGCATTACCAAGAGAATTAAGTTGTACAAGTATGTTTTTACAGATAGCAATAGGTGCTATGGTATCTTTAACTGTTACAATTGAAGTGCAGGTTGAAACATTACCATATAAATCAGTAACAGTAAGTGTAACCATATTCGGTCCGATATTGGTACAGTTAAATGAATAAGGAGTAGCCTGTAGCGAAGCAATACCGCATGCATCTGTTGATCCATTATTGATTTGAGAACCAGTAATAGAAACATTACCAAAAGCATTGAGATACACCGTAATGTTTTTACATATTGCAACAGGAGGAACATTATCTTTAACTGTTACTATTGAAGTACAAGTTGAAGTGTTGCCACTATTATCAATAACTGTAAGAGTAACTGAATTTGTTCCAACATTGGCACAATTGAATGTATTCGGTGAAGCAATAAGCGAAGCAATACCGCATGCATCAGTTGATCCATTATTGATTTGAGCTCCAGTGATGGTTACATTACCGGTTGGGTCGAGTTGAACTGTGATGTTTTTACAAATTGCAATAGGAGGTGTATTATCAACAACAGTTACTGCAGCGTTACATGTAGAAACGTTGCCATGAATATCCGTTACAGTAAGAGTTACGGGGTTTATTCCTAAATTAGCACATGTGAAATTCGCAGGAGATACCGTAAGCGAAGCTATACCGCATGCATCGTGTGAACCGTTGTTAATTTGTGCTGCTGTAATAGTTGCATGGCCTGTTGCATCTAAATTTATTGTAACATTTTGACATATGGCAACCGGAGGCGTAACATCCTCAATGGTTACAGTTGCAGAACATGTACCTGAATTTCCATGTATGTCGTTAACTGTTAATGTAACCAAATTAGTTCCAACATTTGCACAAGTAAATGTATTAGGTGAAACACTCATAGTGCCTATTCCGCATGCATCAAAAGCGCTGTTGTAAACCTGCGACGCAGAAATTGTAGCATTTCCTGCAACATCAAGTTGTACTGTAATATTGTTGCAGAATACAGTAGGAGGAGTGTTGTCAACAACCGTAACAATGGCAGTAGCACTATTCGTATTGCCACTTGCATCTGTAACAGTTAGTGTAACAGTATTCGGTCCCACATTAGAACAGTTAAACACAGTTTGTGAAAGAGTCATATTAATAATACTACAGTTATCAGTTGAGCCATTGTTGATATCAACTGGAGTAATGGCAACAAATCCGTTAGCATCCAAATATATTGTAATATCTTGTGCTATAGCTACCGGTAGTTGCGTATCAGTAACGTTAATGTAATCCTGACATGTATTTACATTTCCATGTATATCTGTAACAGTCCATGTAATCGTAGTAGTCCCGACAGGATAATTACCGCTGGCATCATTCGTGCCATTAAAATCATTAACAACACTTAAGATTCCACAATTATCGTTAACCGTTGGTGCAGGAATAGTAATAGCTGCATAACAAACTCCAGGGTCGGCTGGTCTGACAACTCCATAGGGTGCAAATGGACATGAAATTGTTGGGGCTTCATTATCAGTTACAGTAATATCCTGTAGGCATGTATTAATGTTGCCATGAATATCAGTAACAGTCCAAGTAACCGTTGTTGTACCAACCAAGTAGGTACCACTTGCATCCGCAGTGCCATTAAAATTATTCACAACACTTGCAACTCCGCAATTATCGGCAGCCGTCGGTGATAAAACTGATACATAAGCCTGACAAACACCAGGATCAGCAGTTTGTGTTTGGTTAGGAGCACAAGTTATTGATGGTATTTCATTATCAGTAACTGTGATATCCTGAGTGCAGGTGTTAATGTTCCCATGAATATCAGTAACTGTCCAAATAACGGTGGTTGTACCTACTAGATAGACTCCGCTAGCATCTGCAGTTCCATTATAATTGTTTACAACACTTTCTACTCCGCAGTTATCCGCAGTAATAGGAGCAACAACTGTAACCACTGCCTGACAAACTCCCGGATCGGCAGTTTGTGTTTGGTTAGCAGCACAAGTTATTGATGGTATTTCGTTATCAGTTACCGTAATATCCTGAGTACAGGTGTTACTATTTCCGTGAATATCAGTTACTGTCCATGTAACAGTAGTTGTGCCCACAGGATATGTGTCAGAAGCATTATCAGTACCTGTGTAATCATTCACAATTGTAGCAATGCCGCAATTATCTGTTGCAATACCTGCTATACCAATAGGAGCAGAGAAATTGGAACTAATTAACAACGAAGCGCCAAAAGCATTATCAGATTTCAAACAGAAACTGAACATATCTCCGGCAGAAACCGGTATACTAACAGTTCCATTTTGATCAACAGGTCCTGAATTGTCAGATAATTGAGTGAAAACACCATTCAGGTAGTATCCCATTGGGTCGTAGCTTGCATCCCAATCGTTGGTATGATAATTCCAGTTATAGTTTAGTGCACCTGTACATGGAATAGTAATTTCAAGATGAGTTTCAGTAGCCATACCTGACCAGTTGTCACTTCCTTCCATATAAATTGATCCTGGAGCACCGATATTGTTCACAAAACCTGAACCACCGCCCGTATTAAATAAATTCCAGTTGGTTGGGGCATAGTAACCAGTAAATCCGGATTGTACTCCACAACCTAAATTAAATATCGGAATAGTGACAAATGCTTCGCAAACACCACTATCGTTAGTTTGTGTTATTGGAGCACCACAAATAACTGTTGGGACTTCATCATCGGTAACCGTAATATCCTGAGTACAGGTATTTGTGTTTCCATGAATATCTGTAACAGTCCAAAGTAATGTTGTCGTTCCAACTGGATAGGTATCGCTAGCATCAGCAGTACCATTATAGTTGTTTAAAATACTTGCTACATCACAATTGTCAGCGGTAGTAGGAGTAATTACAGTAACGGCAGCATTACATACACCTGGATCGGCAGTTTGATTCATGTTGCCTGCACAGGTAATTGAAGGAATTTCGTTGTCTGTAACTGTAATAAGCTGACTGCATGTATTAATATTATTATGAATATCAGTTACAGTCCATATAACTGTTGTTGTTCCAACAGGGTAGGTACCACTTGCATCAGTTGTATTATTGAAGTTGTTAATTACACTTGCAACACCACAATTATCAGATGTAGAAATTGGCGGTACCACAGTAACGGCAGCTTGACAAACTCCAGGATCAGCAGTCTGAGACTGATCGGGTGCACAAGTAATAGAAGGTATTTCATCATCTGTAACAGTAATGAGTTGAGAACAAGTATTTGTATTACCATGAATATCTGTAACAGTCCAAACAACTGTAGTTATTCCAACAGGATAGATATCACTTGCATCTGAAGTACCATTATAGTTATTAATAATAGTTGCTACGGCACAATTATCAGAATTTATTGGAGTAACCACGGTAACTGCAGCCTGACAAACACCTGGATCAGCCGTTTGAGTTTGTGCAACACAAGTAATTGAAGGAATTTCGTTATCGGTTACCGTTATAAGTTGAGTGCATGTATTTGTATTGCCATGAACATCAGTAACAGTCCAAACCACACTAGTAGTACCTACCAGATAGGTATCACTGGCATCAGCTGTACCATTATAGTTATTTACAACACTTGCCACTGCGCAATTATCGGAAGTTGCAGGAGTAACAACAGTTACAGCAGCCTGACAAACGCCCGGGTCAGCCGTTTGATTCATATCTCCACTACAAGTAATAGCAGGTATTTCGTTGTCTGTAACAGTTATTAGTTGTGTACATGAATTTGTATTTCCATGAATATCTGTAACTGTCCAAACCACTGTAGTTGTGCCAACCAGATAAGTATCACTAGCATTCGCAGTACCATTATAATTGTTTAAAATACTTGCTACACCACAATTGTCAGCGGTAGCAGGAGTAATAACCGTCATGGCAGCATTACAAACACCGAGATCGGCTGTTTGAGTCATATCAGCAGAACAACTTATGGAAGGTACTTCGTTATCAGTTATAGTAATAATCTGAGAACAACTATTCG
>JBAXWF010000024.1:0-43174 GCA_037128515.1 Bacteroidota bacterium
CGCAGGCAATAAAGTAACGTTCCTCGAGACGATGTGAAAGCACGCAGGCAATAAAATAACGTTCCTCGAGACGATGTGAAAGCACGCAGGCAATAAAGTAACGTTCCTCGAGACGATGTGAAAGCACGCAGGCAATAAAATAACGTTCCTCGAGACGATGTGAAAGCACGCAGGCAATAAAGTAACGTTCCTCGAGACGATGTGAAAGCGCGCAGGCAATAAAGTAACGTTTCTGGAAAGCCTGTGAAGATGTGTAAAAAGTTGCAATAGCTTTTTGATGCATTTGCATGGAGGGTGATAAAATATTTTTTTTCTTTTTTCTTGGTATTTTTAAGCGAAATAAAGCAAAAAATCGTGCGGCTTGGGCGTTGAATTGGTGCATTTTATATAGAATTAATTTTCTTGATTTTTTATTTCTAGGTTTTTTCAAAAAAAATATTTATATGCGCACCAAGTTTTTTAAATGAATCTACGTTATACATTTTACAAAGACAAAACAAATTACTAACCCAAAAACCGTATTTTATGAAAGCAAAATGGATTTATGAAAACAACACCTTTTTGATTTTAGCCACGCGGAGTCAAAAAAGATTTTACAAATTTATGTTCAGTTTTATGCAAGCGCTTTATGCCGAGCATACTATTGCCGACATCAACACAATTTATACCACGGCTTTGCCTGCCTACACGGCCTACAAAAACGGGTATATCTACTGGAAAGCCCAATACGGTATTCGCAAAGGCGACACGTTTGCGCAAAACGAGCTGTTTAAATTGATGAGCACCGAGAAAGTACCCGACTGGCATCGCGACATACAGGTGATTTACAAACCCAAATCCGCCGAATACAAAAAAATATTTCCGAATGGTATCACGGCATTTTCAAAAGGAGCTATGGAAGAACGCTTGGCCTATTTTGCTTTGGTCATCAAAAACGGAAAACTTTTTAGCACTTTGGATACCATAACCGACGAAATGGATTTGTTTTATGCCGATGTGGATACCAGTCGCACAACCAAATTGCAGTCGGGCTCGGGTGTTAAAATTAACGCCGAACAATTGAAAACACTGGCAAGCAAAGCGGCCGTTGAAACCTTTGGCGCCTTGGGTTCGCTCATGAAATACCATAAAGCCAACCCCGAAAACATTAAAAAATACTTTAATTTGACCCTGCTGCGCTACACCAAAAAGAATACGGGCGACCCCAGCGATATGCTGGAACTCTTGTTTTTGCCCGAAGAAATCAAAGAAGGCGGCTTCAGTTTCACCCCCAGCATGAAATTGATGGTGTACAACTCGGGCGATACCACCCTGCGCTGTTGGTTTGTGCCCAACAAAACCGACGACATGCCATCAAACTATTTTGATTTAACCAACGACGAAGTGAAAGAGTTTGTGGTGGGAACCTATGCCAACGAAGACGACCGCTTTTTTATGATTAAGAACCTGAGCACCACCGAAGATGGTGCCCTCGAAATTGAAGAGATTTTGTAAACAAAACCATAGCAAAACATTCAGCAATAAAAGTTTCCCGCAACTGGGGCCCGCGGTCGCAAAAAAGAAAAAAGTCCCTTTTTCCAAATTGCGCTGTAGCGCTTCGGCTGCGGGAAACTTTTTTTATGGCTTACGCCGTTTATCGTAATAAAAAAAACGAATTTCGCTGGCAGTGGGTGGCCAGGTTTTCAAATGTTTGCCAAACCCACCTCGGGTGCTAATGCTGTCGGTGTTGGTGCGGCCGGCCATAATCAAAGTGGGCCCCGAGGCCCACAGCGAATCAACGCACATCACCGCCGGCATCACCAGCGCGATGTGCCCCGAACGCCTCGCGTCGGGATTTTTGCACACCGCCACCACCACAAAACCCGAATCGGCCAAGCATTGCGCCTGCACCAACGGATTTTTCAACAGTTGCACCCATCCGTATTGCGCTGCCGTGCTGCCCAACAACCAATCGTACTGCGCGTTGGCAAGCAACTCGGTGTCGTGTTCGGGCGGGCGCAAAATGTAAATGTTGCGCTGCAAGCAAGCAGCAGCCACAAAAGCACTGCAATGCGTGGCAATGTCTTGAGTGGCTTGGGGTTGGTCGGGGGTGCCGGTTTCCCACTTCACGTGATGGCCTGGGGTCCACAGGCTATCCACGTGCAATTGCACATAAAACTTTTTTAAAGCCCAGCCCGCCGAATCCATTTGCACCAAAGTCTGCGCCGAGGCTGTGCTTAGCGCCATCAGCACAAAAAAAATGAAAAATAGGCTTTTTTTCTTCATAGCATTATTTAACGTATCTCCTGTTTACAATCTTTGCAAAAATATTTCGGTTTCAGGTTTCCTAAGGGAACAAACGCCATCAATGCAAAAAAAATAGAAAACAACTTCATCCATTTGTGGTTTCCCAAACCCAAACCAACACGCTGCGAGCCGCAATAGGGACAAACAATTACTTTGTTGTTGGGTTCCACCTTATCTTTCACCAAGGCGTAGGCGGCATCGTAGTCTTCTTTTTTAATCATTATATTGATTCCGAAGCCCGTCGTCATGTTCAAATACGGTAACAGGATACTGGTGTTTTCGTTGGTAACAAAACAATCTATCCCTTCGTTGTTCAGCTTTCCTTTTAGCAGATGGGCTTCAAAGGAGTTTTCGCAAGTCATCAATCGAATTATATCCATGGGGCAGGGGAGCGCAATTAATTCAGCGAAAACCGTATTGGCATGTTAAATTGCACCCGCACCGGGTCGCCATCTTGTTTGCCCGCTTGCCATTTGGGCATCAGGCGCACCACGCGAACGGCTTCTTCGTCGCAGCCACCGCCAATGCCCCGCAAAATTTTAACATCGGTAACACTGCCATCCATGTTAACAACAAAAGTAACATACACCGTGCCTTGTATCCCTTTTTCTTTGGCGCGTTGCGGATATTGTATCTGGCTTTGCAAAAAAGCAATGCGGGCATCATCACCCCCGGGATACACCGGCATTTGTTCCACCACCGTAAAAATGAGTGAGCCAAACTTGAACTGTTTCACAGGGGGAAATGTGGTAAAAGCGGTTTTTTCGTGGGCAGCAATGTTGTCTGTAAAAAGTTCGCTGTAGGTGGAAACCACCTTTGTTTTCGTATTTGTTATGCTATACACTATGGTGAGTTCGCTATCGGCTTTGCAAACATACTTGCTCATTTCGGCGCTAAAGGTGGTATCCTTTCGCCCTTGCGTATTGTAATAAATCAAATTTTTGGTAGTGCATTTGGCATCAAACATATCGCCTGCCAAGGTGTCGCCCAAATCGCGTGCCTTCATCAGGTTGTCGCAATAGCCGCAGGTATCGTTCAATTGCATTTTTGTCAATGCCAAATTATAATAGGTATCGCGATGCGGATGCATTTTCAACGAAAGTGTAAACAACGAATCGGCTTCCCTAAACTGTTTTAGGCGATACGAACGCACGCCTTCTGTATAATAAACAAGCCCCGCGTCGCTGCTTTGCTGTGCCATGGCACAAAAATTGGGCATCAACAGTAGGATAAGCAGCAAAAGTTTTAAATTTTTCATGATAATGAATTTCAATTGGGTTTTAAAGTTGTGAATTATTTTTTTTTGTGCATCCTGTCAAATATTCATCAAAAATAAATGGAATTGATTAAAAAAGCAAGAAAAATAATAGATGGATTCTTTTTTCTACTACCTTCTACCTCCTACCTCCTAAATTCTTACTTCATGTTTTCTTCTCCAGCACCACAATATTCTCCACATGATGCGTGTGCGGAAACATATCCAAGGGCTGAATGGCTGTAATTTTGTACTGTTCGCTCATCAGTGCCAGGTCGCGGGCTTGCGTGGCCGGATTGCAACTCACATACACAATACGCTCGGGCGCGGCCAGCAGCAATTGCGCCACCACATCCGCATGCATGCCGTTGCGAGGCGGGTCGGTAATAACAATGTTGGGCGTGCCATGCACCGAAAACAATTCTGCGTTCAAAATTTTTGCCATATCGCCAGCCACAAAGTCGGTATTGCCAATGGCATTCCACTGCGAGTTCACCTTGGCATCTTCCACCGAGGCCGCCACATATTCAATGCCCACCACTTTGAGTGCATCGCGGGCCACATAGTTGGCAATGGTGCCCGTGCCCGTGTATAGGTCGTACACCGTTTTGTCGGGCGTAATCGCGGCATAGTCTTTCACTAGGGTATACAGGCGTGCCGCTTGCCGACTGTTGGTTTGAAAAAACGAAACCGGCCCAATGCGAAAACGAAGGTCGCCCAACTGCTCGGTAATATATGTTTGCCCCCAATAACAGGCAATTTCGAGGTCGGCAATCACATCGTTATGCTTGGTATTCACCACATACATCAGCGATGTAATGGCAGGGTAGGTGTGCCGAATGTGTTCCAGCACTTGTTTTTCGTTTTCGGGATGCTGTTCGCCAAAAACCACTATCACCATGGTTTCGTTCAGCGTGGTGGTTCTCAAAATCACATTGCGCAAAAAACCGGTGTGCCGCCTGGGGTTGTAAAAGGTAAAACCTTGGGCAATGCAAAAAGCTTTCAAACTATTTCGTATCAAATTGCTTGGTTCGGCCTGCAAATAACATGTATTTATATCCAGCACGCGGTCAAAATGTTGCGCAATATGAAAACCCAGCGCATTCATATTGATGTGTTCGCGGTCGGCCGATTTCATGTCGTCATCGGTAAGCCAACGGTAGTCCGAAAACGTAAATTCCAGCTTGTTGCGATAGTTTGTTTCGGCTTCCGAAGCAACAATTGGGTTTATGGCAGGCATTTCCAGTTTTGCGATACGCTCAAAGTTATCCACCACTTGTTTCTGTTTATAAAACAACTGAAACTTGTATTGCATGTGCTGCCATTTGCAGCCCCCGCACACACCAAAATGCTCGCAAAACGCCTGCGCACGTTTCTCCGAAAAGGTGTGTATCTTTATGGCTTTGCCTTCCATAAACGATTTTTTGTTTCGGGTAATTTGCAAATCAACCACATCGCCTGGCACCGCGTTGCTCACAAAAATTACTTTGTTTTCGTGTCGGGCTATGCTTTTTCCTTCTGCGCCGGCATCCAAAATTTCAATATCATGAAGCACCATGCGCTCATTGCGTTTTTTATTTCTCATATTCTTACTTGTGTTTACCAACTGCTGCCGCCGCCGCCACCAAAGCCACCGCCCGAAAAGCCGCCTCCCGAAAATCCGCTGCCACCGCTACCTCCCCACGACGAAAATCCCGAACCCCCACCGCTCCATCCGCCGCTCGACGAGCTCACGGCGGTAGCATGCATATAGTTCATGCTGCTGTTCATATTGTGCATACTGCTTATAACCAAATTCGTGAATAGTATGGTGTTAAATGCCGAAGTTTTATCGCTCACAAACCAGGCTGGCGATTCGGTTATCAACGTATCAAACTTGCCGGCCCATTCTTTTCCTTGTCCCATCACAATTGCATACGAAATAGTTTGGTAAAAATAGCTCGGATTTTCTTTCAGTATTTCGTTCAAACGGGGTATTTCGGCACGTTTCATAAATTCATAAAAACCCAGTGCCTGATTATACACTTTGGCTCCGTAGGCACCGCGTTTGGGCATGATGTGACCAAACACGCGCAACATCGCAAATAGCAATAAAAAGCATATCACTATCTGAATAGCATAGTTTTGTGTCAAAATAAGCATCACGCAGCAAACCGCCAACGAAATGATGGACAAAAATTTCAGAAACCGACTAAAACCCAAGGTGCCGGGCATATAAAATTTGCGATTTTTCGCATCCGACAGCAGTTCGCGTTCGGCCGTATTCATGGTAAGGTAGTAGCTGTTTTTCAACGAGCTGGTTTTAATCGTATCGCCAGCCTTAAACAAGCGTTGAAACATCGTAATTTCGTAGGTTTTGGCATGGTCGGGCAAATTTTTAAGTTTCGTAAGCTCAAAATCGGTTTCGTGTGTCACCGCATTCGAAAACTCTTTAATCGTAATCAATCCGTTGCCCGCCCAATAAAAAATTAAAGACACCAAATCGCGTTTTTGCAACTTATTATCCCACAAAAAACCAATCTCGGCCGGAGTTACTTCGGCTGGCGGATAATAACTAACCACCACAGTTTCTTTTTTATCTCGGCCAATATAATACCACATAATCATCAGTATCAGGAAAAACAAAACCGGAATAAATAAAAAGTAATTATTCATAAATATCAACTGCAGCCGCAGCCAAAAAACACTTGAACTAACCACCTCATGCGAAAACTCCGTTTGTATAACAACCGATTGCTTGGGCATCAAGCCATGCGGAATTTTTCCGTTGATTTCATGGCCAGCAAACAGCAACGGAATTATTTCTTTTTTCGATGCTTCGCCATCAATAAAAGCAAGGTAGTTGGTCGGTTTCAAGTCTTTCGATTCCGGAAACAGTATGCTGAAACTCCCGTCGCATATCGGTTCATCAAACAAGTTCGTTAGCGGATAGCTTAACACCAAGTTTCCATTTTTCGTGTTTAAGATATCAAAAATGTCATATTCAAGGGTAAACACCGAATCAATTTTAGTTTGGGGCTGAAAATAAATACCGTAGCTTGTGTTCTGCCAATCCAAAAGAACCGTATTTGTTGGTGTGGCAACAATGTTTTTTACAATCAGTTTTGTTTTGTCGCCAAGCAGGCAATAGTTGGGTATCGAATACGAAAGACCAGTGTAGGTGCGAATATTGTCGGGATAAATAAAGCGTATTTTGCATTCAAAATTATTTTGCACAGTTGTTTTTTCATTAAATCGCACCACATACATTTGTTTCACATGAACCACACCATTAGTTTGAATCCTTAAATCCGTGTGGAAATCCTTGATGTAATAGTTTTTCGCATAAATATAATACGGGATTTTCGTCTCAACAACATTCGACGAATGCATTTTTATTTTAAAATCAATCTGCGGACAATTTTTTGGCTCAAGCGGCTGTTTCAGTTCTATGCTATTTTCTTTATAATTCCGGTGCGTATCATAAAAAGCCGGACTGTTATTTTCAAAAAACCCAATATGCAGTCTGCTATAATGTATAGAAGTGTCAATGCCAATTCTAAAAGAAAACGTTTCAATGGGTTCTTCAATTTGAGCATTGAGCAGGTTCCCGTTTATTTCAACCAACCTATCATGAAAGTTGAATGCTCCCCAAACTTTGTATTTAAAAACAAATTCATAGCTTCCCAGCAATGCTTGTTTTTTTGCTTCAACACCAATGCATTTATTATCACCAAATGGGTTTACAATAAACGTAAGATTTTTGTTATCTCCCGACTTGCAACTTCCCGAAAAATCCTCCAGATAGATGTGCTGGCGTTCCTCAGAAGCAGTATTCTCTTCCGAACCCGGCGAATTAAATAAGCGTGTAAACGAATATACGGGTTTAATAAATTCAACCAAATAATGTTCTTCAACATGCAATGAAGCATCTTTATTAATTTTAACATTCGTAAAATAATTCTTTATATAAAACGCATTGGCCATTTCGGTAATGGGGATATCCAAACTTTTGAAATACTTTAAAGGCAAACTCACTGCCATGGTAATACCTTCGCTGGCTTTTAGGGGCTGCAAGCTTTTTCCAACAATACCATCCTGCGATATCGTATACGACACATTTTTCTCTTGCGACCCTTCGCGTCCGGTAAAAGCTACAACATTTTGCTCCAATAGTTTTATTTTGCTGGGAAAATGAATGTTGAATTCGGCATTATTTATCTTCGTATCCCAATCGTGCCCTATAATATTCCAAAAGAATTCGGTATGGTCGCTAAATTTGTTCAATGCACCCCAAACCGTATATTTTATCACAAAGGTCTGACTTCCGCTCAGGTAGGTGTCTTTATTTCCAATTTTAACCTGAATAAAATCACCTTCTTTGGATGTGGTAAATTCATATCCAGCCACACGAATATCTTTAATATACGTTTCGTAATATAGGTTGAAATCGTCGCGCTGCGCCATATACGCCGTGTCAACGCGTGTTTTTTTGTATCTAAACGGAATCTTTCGTATAATGCCATGTTTAGAGGTCGAGAACGTAAGTTTTATGGTTTCACTCACATCAAAAGAGCCACTGGCATTCATTTTAATATCCACCAAATAGTTGTCAATAACAAAAGCCTCTTGCGAATAGGCTCGACTACTAATGATAATAACTATGAGTAGCAATACAATTTTTTTCATAACCTATATTAAGATAATTTCACCTGAATAACTTCCTTTTCGAGGAACGCAATTTCAAAAAATAGTTGGGTTTTAAATCCGAATAATTTGGCAACAATCAAACCCGGAAAAGATTCAACCGAAGTATTAAAATCCCTCACAACAGCATTATAATATCTTCTCGACATTTGAATACTGTCTTCTATTTCTATTAATGATTCCTGCAAACCAATAAAACTCTTATCGGCGAGCAAATCCGGATAATTTTCAACCACAACAAACAAATCTTTAAGCAAACCGGTAATCAAGTTTCCGGCTATAGCCTTGCCTTCAATATTCGAAGCATTCGCAAATTGTGTTCTTCGGGTAGCAATATTTTCAAAAAGTTCTCTTTCGTGTTTGGCATAGCCTTTCACTATTTCAACCAAATTGGGTAGTAAATCGAATCTTCTTTTTAGTTGTATATCGATATCGCTTTCGGCATTTTTTACCTTATTTTTATAACGAATAAAAACATTAAAATAAATAATACCAAATGCAATCAGTATAATTGCAAAACCTATCAAACTATATGTAATCATTTTACCTTCTCCATTTTTCAACAGCGTTATACCACATGTCTTTATAGGTAACACTGCGTTCAAGTATATAATCATTATCCGTGAACGGATTATATGTTTTTGTAAAAACCAATGTAACCGATAACATATTTCGGTCCTCGCCATAATCCCAGGTTTCATTTGTGGCCGATCGATATACATTTAAAGGTTGCCCGAAAATAATATAAATCATACCTCTGTCTGTTTTCCAACCATCTGTATACGAAGTAAAAAATCGATTCGCATCTTGAACACGATTATAGTATGATTTAATTAATTCCACGGCTCTGTCAGGATTACCAGCTTTCTCCATCCAAAAATTATCAATGGATTCTTTACTATTTTTACGACTGCTCATGCCGGTATATTCTGCCTTGCTAGTAATATAACTGAGTGGAGGAAGCATCTGTTCAGCAGAGGTTACTTCAGGAAAATCATCAAAAAAACGAAACAGTGTGAAACCTTCTTTTTGAGTTGTATCAGTTTGGAAATGGTAAATTCCCTGATTATTGAATGAAATTTGATTCGATTTGCCATCATTCATTTCAATTGTGTAAACACTATCCGGCTTGAAAGGTAATGCCGTGTTGCTAGTAACTAAAAAAGGAGGCGCAGCAATCGGAAAACTTTTGTTGAAATAGCTAACATATAGTTTTGGTATTTTTGCATCCCTGCATACAATCGTTATTTTATCACGCTTGCTTATATAATTCAGAACAATAGGGTTGTTATTCACATCAAGCAATTGAAAACTGTTTCTCCCAAGCAGGTTTTGGCATGTAATGTTTATGAATTTAGTGGACGCATATTTTTTACTTAATTCACAAAGAGTGAATGCCAGCACATAAGAATCTCCATCTTTCATACGAATAGTAAAATTGTTGAATATTTCGGATGGGGTATAATAATGAATAGAATCCACAATAATAAACGACGAGGAGTCTATGATATGTTTTAAATCGGAGCTTTTATAAAGTTCGTAAGAAATTTTATATTTGGAAAAAAAATAATTGTGTTTAAGATCCTTTTGGTAGAATAATCCCTGAGAGTTGAATTGATAGTAAACGGTGCATGTTTCTGAATCAGATTTATATGCGCAAACATTTAAATTAAAATTCTTCGCCAAGTTAATATAGTTGTATGAAATATTGGTGAAACTGATTTTGGAAGGATTATAGCATGACATAGATATAAAGCAGAAGAGAACAATAAATAGTATTCCTGAGCATTGAAATAGTGAGCCGATTTTTATTTTATTCGTATCCAAAGTACTTCTTTTTAACTATTAGTATCGTCACTCGTACTTTCGCTGAATTCATCCGTAGTATCTTCTTCGAGAATAAGTTGATTCGGGAGATTCTTCGTTGTCTTTGCTCCAAGTTGTCTGAGTTTGTCAACTTTTCCGATTAGGTTTCCACTGCCTTCATACAATTTTTTGCTTGTTTCATTATAGGTCTGTTGAACAGTACCCAGTTGTTTGCCAAGTTTTTTTAAATCATCAACTAAGCCAACAAATTTATCGTAGAGTTTGCCTCCTTCAGCTGCAATTTCAATAGCATTTTGCGTTTGCTTTTCGCGCTTCCATATCGATTCTATAGTTTTCAGAGTTGCTAAAAGCGTAGAAGGACTAACAATAACAACCCTTCTGTCCCATGCAAAGTTAAAAAGTTCAATATCTTGCTGAACTGCTATACTAAAAGAAGATTCAATTGGCATAAACATTAAAACGAAATCAGGGGAGTTTATTGATTCAGCATGAGCATAACTTTTGTCACTAAGTCCTTTAACATGACTTTTTATAGATTCAATATGGAGTTTAATATATCGGTCTTTGTCATCCAGATTGTCATTGTTCACATATTGTTCGTATGCTAACAATGATACTTTAGAATCGATTATTAAATGCTTATTATCGGGCAGTTTTATTATAACATCCGGACGCAACAATTCTCCCTTATCATTTCGTGTACTAAATTGGGTTTCGTATTCTTGACCTTTCGTCAACCCGGAACGTTCTAATATTCTATCCAGCACAAATTCCCCCCAATTTCCTTGTTTTTTCGAATCGCCTTTCAATGCCTTTGTTAAATCATTTGCTTCCTTGGAAATATTAATATTAAGGTCTTGAAGTTTTTTTAGTTCTGCTTTCAAGTCGGTTTGGTCTTTAATTCCTTTCTCGTAGGTTTCATGAACCTGTTTTTCAAAAGCAGTGATTTTTTCTTTGAGTGGATTTAATATATTGGCAATACTTTTTTGATTATTTTCGGTAAAATCAAGTGTGTTTTGTTTTAAAATTTTCCCTGCCAAATTTTCAAATTCAGTTAATAACTTCTTTTGAAGTTCCTCCATCTCCTTTTTTTGAATAGCAAGTTTTTCGTTCATGGTTGAGTTCAGTTGCTCTGATTTTGCCAAATTTGTTCCCAGTTGAAAATTCTTTTCTCGTTCTTCAACAAATTGCTGTTCAATTGTTGTTAAATTTTTTCGCAAAATAGTTTCCTTCTCGTTGCATAAATTTTGTAGGGTTGCATACTCTGATTTACTCTCAAATAGTTTACGCTCTGTTTCCTGGTTTTTGATTTTTAACTTATTTAATATAGTATGTTGAAAAAACCATCCGAGTGCGGTTCCAATTAGTAGTGCTATTAAAATGCACAAAATTTCTATTATTGTCATTTGATTTTTTTGTAAATTTAACAATAACCTTTAATAAAGTTCATCAATAGGATGATTTTTTTATTTTTTAGATTTTAAAGTAATACATGTAATTTCTGGGCGAGTGCCAATGCGACCTGAAAAACCGCTATAAGACATGCCTGGATTTACATAAATTTTTTGATTATCTGAACTATACAGTCCGTACCATTCTGAGTACTTTAAAGCGGCAGGGCTCATCTTAAATAATTTACAAATTATTGCCATTTGCATTGCATGGGTATGTCCTGACAAAGTAAGATTAATGTTTGTTTGGTTTAGTACTTCTGAATTCCATTCATCAGGGTCGTGCGATACTAGAATTTTAAAATCATAATAGTTGGTGTTTTTTATTGCCTTTTGAAGATTACCAGAATGCAGAAAAGGATAATTTCCACAATTATTAATTCCAATTAACGCAATTGAGTCATTACCAATTTTAATATAGCACGAACTATCAATCAGCATAATGAATCCCATTTTTTGTTCATCTAAAATCAATTGTGTCGTTATTTCATTTTGATTTATCGGTTTTCTAAGTGAAAAATAATCACCAATATCATGATTACCTAGAACACTATATTTACCATATCGGGCTTTTATTTTAGATAATATATTCATATAAGGATTCACTTCGGAACTGGAAACGTTAATCATATCGCCAGAAAAAATAACGATATCTGGGTTCAGTGAATTTATCATTTCTACACTTTTCTCGACGGTTTTTGTGCTCTGGAAACTGCCAAGATGTATATCGGAAATTTGTACAATCTTGAAATTATTAAATGTTTTCGGTAAATTATCGAATTGTATTTCCACTCTTTCAACCTTAAGATTTGTTTTTTCATAAACAAATCCCAAAATGGTAAAGGTTAGAACTAAAATGTATAATAGAAAGGCAACGATATAATTCCATTTTTGTTTTATCATTGCTATTCGGTTCCCGAAAATTCTTTTCATTATGAATATAATGATAAAAATGAAGTCAATAATAAGTAAAAATCCTGCTGCAACAATTTTTGGCAAGTAAATAATTATAAATGCATCAAGTATTAAAAATAGTTGTCGGTATTTAATATAATTATCCTCGGGATACCCAACAATATAATAGACTACTAATTCAAAAAAGACAAATAGCAGACCAAGAATTAGTATAGAATATCTTAGGATACGCGTATTTCGCGGATTGGAGGTGAAAAGCTTTTTTAGTAATTTGTAAAAGTAAAAATCAGACAGTATAACTAAAAAACAAAAAACAAATAGGCGGATGAAAAGATTCATAAAAAAAAAGCAGTTACTTTAATGTAACTGCTTTTCAAAGATAAACATAATAAATTATTTATTCAAAATAATTTTTCTGGTTATGATATTATCACCTTGCTTAAATTTGATGAAATAGATTCCATCTTGATTTGATTTCAAATCAAGACTAATCAAATTGCTTCCGGATTTTATGGAATAGTTTTGATTTAAAATTTCTTGACCAACCATATTAATTAATGAAACAAAGACATCGGTAGAAGTTGTTGAATTGATTTGCAAATTGACAATACCATTCAAAGATGGGTTTGGGAATATGCTAATTGTATTATTATCTAGTGTTTCAACATCCAATGGTGTTGTTGTTTTTAAATTAAAAACATCTGACCAATCCGTAGAGTCAATTAGCGTAGTTGCTTTCATCCTCCAATAATATTTTGTAAGAGGTAATAAATGATCTTCCAAAGCTATTGTATATGTTGTTGTACTATTCGGAATAATAAAAGATGTTGGATTAGAAAACAATTGATTCGTGTCTAATTCTAATAAGTAATTACCTATTCCACTAAGTGCTGTCCAAGTGAATGTAGGAATTGTGGTGACATTAATACTATTGGTTAAAGGAGTCAAAATGGTAACTTTGTTGATAGTAGCGAATTTCCATACTGCTGTGAAATTTGATGTGTCTAGTGCATTTTTGGCCTGTACTTTCCAAAAATATGTTCTGCCAAAAAGTAATGTATCAGAAAGAACCCTAACTAAAGTATCGGTACTGTATTTAACAACTTTGGTTGTATCAACGGTAATTGTTGAAACATTTGAAGTAAATAATGAATCAGTTGCTAATGTGTATGAATAAAATTTTGAACCCACCCAATCCCATTCAAATTTTGTAACAGTCATAACTTTCGTTGTGTCGGTTTGTGGACGATGTTGAGAAAAATCTGTTAAAGTATATAAATTCAAAAGTGATGACCACGCAGTAGTATCTTGTGTATGACGTGCCCTGATTCTTAAATAATAATGTTCTCCAAAAGCCAATTGTTTTGAGTATGCTTCAATTTTTGTTGGTGGAATTATGCTCGTCACAAATAAAGGACTAGAGAAAGTAAGAGAGGTATCCATCTGATATTCATAGCCGGTAATTCCGGTAATCGCATTCCACTTAAAGTAGCAGCTTACAGGTCTATTTGTCGAACTGTCCGTAGGATTAATAAGAGTTATAGTTGTTAAAGTATAGAATTTTCCTGCAATGCACCAAGCTGAAGAATCCGAAGTACCAATTGCCTTAACTCTCCAGAAATATTTTGTATTAAAAAACAGGTTCGCTGATGTTATTCCAGTTAAGTTAGTGGAGTATATTAGCGATGTTGCAAATAAACTATCCGTACTAACTTGAATTTTATATTTGAATGCACCCGGTACCGCAGACCATTTTAAAAATGGATTTGGCATTTGGTTTATGGCGCCATTAGTAGGAGTCGTTAAAGTTGGAGGAAACATGGTATTTGCAGAAAATACACTAAGAAACATGAAAATACAAACAAGGGTAGTTAATATTTTTTTCATACTGTTTTATTTATATTGTTTTTAATTGGAAAATAAATAAGCCTTGCCCTAAAGAGCAAGGCTTATGAAATAATTTATTTTGTGACAACAAATTTTGCAGTTTTGCTGCTATTTCCTTCAAGTAGCTGAATAATATAGGTTCCTTTTGATAAATCTTGACAATTTATAGTTTCGACATTATAACCATTTGGTTTATTCGTAAGATTGACCAATTTCATAACACGTCCGTTTAAATCATAAATCTTGACAGTAACGCTTGTTTTTTGAATTAACGTATAAGCGAGATTAAGATTATCAACTACAGGATTTGGATAAACAGATATATTGTTTGAACTTATCTGTTTCGGCTGGCTATTATCATTAATACCTAGATACTGATTGTTGGTATAGAAACCTTTACCATGGGTGCCTAGATAAATGGTGCCATAATTACTTACACCGGGATAATTGAAGATTTGTTGACGAATCATAAAGACAGGAACTTTTGCCATACCAGTATTTTCTTCAGTCCATTGAATTTGAGCAGCAGATTTAGTAATATCTTGAGTTGCATAGGTGCCATATTCGGTTCCAATAATTACCATGTTAGGATTACTCATTTCAATAATTGCAGAATAAACTGGCATTTGAGGAAGCTTAGATCCGGTGGTAGTTCCCTGTTTCGAAACAAAGGTAGGAGCTAAATCCAATGCATTTGCACAATAATAAATATAATCGGTATTACCATAGTTACCTAACGTAACAACTATACGTTCAGCATTATTAGGATCAATGCCGATGCTTGTTACTGCTTGACTGCCGAATGATTTTATAAGTTTCGTTTCAACAACACAATAAGAACTATTGTATGAACCGCTTACTGAATCCGTAATAGCTAAGATGTTAGAAATACGGTATAAAGATCCGGAAATTGTCCCAACATACATGTAATTTCCGTCTTTGGAAATGCTGAATGTATGTGGATTTGTGATACCTGTTGAGATACGAAACCATTGTGGTCTTTCTTGAAACTGCAAAGGTCCAAATGTCATCCAAATACCATTATTTAAACCGACAAAAAATTTGGATGTTATTATATCCTGTACATACAAAGTATCATGTGCAGTGTAATTGCCGTCGGAAGCTGTTAGAACATGTTGGAACGGTACACGATTGTTATGACTCTTAACAGTTAGAGTTTCTCCGATTGAATGATTAACAGTATCTACAAACCATGTTTGGTAAGGGCTGTATAAATCGTTGAAACTTTCCCATATAGCTAAAGGTGTAACAAATGGTGCGAAAGCTCCATCTGATCCTGGAGTCCCAGCACCTTTCATATAAGCACTAATAAATTGGTCATTAGCTGCTTCTTGATATGTCACTCCTTTATCTGGCGAACGCCAGAAACCAGCATTTTGCATTGTTCCAAAAAATGCATCTGGATTGACTAATGAAAAGGCTGCCCAACCACCATCACCACCAAAAAGTACTACTCCTTTTTTAGAATCAACAATGTCATTACCACTAACATAAGGATTACTATTGTCTTGAGTTCCTCCCATAATACCAGTAGAACCATTACAAGCAACAGCATAAAACTGCGTAATACTTAAGTTTTTGTTTATTGTAATGAAAGATGCACCATTATTTGTTGTTTTTGCCACCCCGCCATCTGAGCCTAAATAAAATGTGGAGGGGGTATGTTTATCAAATACAATTGCATGCATATCAACGTGAGCATCATATTCAGCAGATCCGGTTGTTACCTGAGCAAAACTACTACCTAAATGCCATTCCCAAATTACCAAACCACCAACATAAATTTTATCTGGATTGGTTGGATGAACTGCAATACAATTATCGTATGTGCCTTGATTGTTGGGTCCGAAAAGTTGAAAAGCAGTAGAACCACCAGGTCCTATTACTGTCCAATTATCACCTTTATTTGTTGAACGATAAACGGCTTGAAGTCCTCCTGCTGTATTTGCTATGCAAGCATAAATGTAATTTGGATTTGATGGCGCAATAGCTAATTCAATTCTACTATTACTGGTAGACGGAGTTTTTTCTACGAAAGTATGAGGATCGCCATTGCCTGTTCCACCTGGTGATATATATATTTTGTTTCCTATTACAAGTGCCACAGTTTGATCGGAGCCAATATCAATGCAAGTTGCATTGGCATTGTTTTGAATAGTTGTTGTTAAATACACAGGATTAATCCATGCACTGGTTGCATCATCCCAATAACGCAATCCTCTGTTCATTGCTGCATAAATCCTTCCGGTTACCGGGTCAACTGCAATGCGGTTTACAAAAGCCCAATCGATGCTTGTGGTAAATGTAGCTGTTGGTTTTGCATTATGAAAAATTTGCCACGTTTCGCCACCATCTGTTGATTCGTACAAACCGCTACCAATAAAGCCTGGAGTACCGGCAACATAATCAACATTTGCAAAACTTTCACCTGTACCAACATACAAGTTTCCATTTAGTGGATTTTGCGCAATACTAGCAATATTCACATCAGGTAGACCTGGTAGTGGTTCCCAAGATGTTCCGCCTGTGGTTGATCTAAATAAACCACCGCTAACACCACCGCAATATATTAGATTGCTATTGTTGCGGTCAATCAGTATAGCACGTGTTCTTCCACCAATATTATTTGGCCCGGCTTCATTCCATTGCATCCCGATTGATTTATTTTTAATTAATTCAGTTATCTCCTGACGTGCATTCATAACATCAATAGGATTAATAGTTCCAGTTAATTGATTGTTCCGAATTGCACCAAGCCATTGCATTGCACCTTCAATCTCTTGATCTTGTTCAGAACTTCTAGGATGATACATTTTTTGTGGATTTCCAATTATAGCCGAAAACAGCACTATGGATATTATTACACTTAATCCCACAAAACTAAACAGTAAATTTTTGCTTTTCATATAGTTAATTAATTGATTGTTATTTTATTATTTTGCTTAATAAATCATTTCACAGACTCCAATAAAAACTGGCACAAGATACGATTTTTTAATAATGCGCCAAAGAGTTTTTTTAATTATTTTATTAATAGAAAAAGAACGAAAAAAGAATAAAAATCAAAGATACAACACAATTTTTAATATTAAAAGGACAAATCAGTTAACGGTAGTCTTTTTTCAGTTAACGGTAAATTTCGCACATGTTTTTCGGCATGATAAGACGATCTGACTAATGGGCCGCTTTCAACTGTGTTGAAACCTTTTGTTAGTCCTATTTCTTTAAAGTCTCTAAATTCTTCCAACGAATAATATTTAACAACAGGAAAATTGTTGCGTGATGGCTGAAGATATTGACCAATTGTGACAATTTTACAATTTTGTTTCAATAAATCATTGAGAGTTTCAAGCACTTCTTTTTTAGTTTCTCCTAAACCAAGCATAATTCCTGATTTTGCCTGAATTCCTGAATCAGCAATAGTTTTTATAACCTTTAAACTTATATCATATTGTGCTTTTATTCTAATTTCAGGAGTCAATCTGCTGACCGTTTCCAAATTATGCGAAATGATATCGGGCTTGGCAGCAATTATATGTTTTAAAGGTTCCAACTTTCCTCCAAAATCCGGAATAAGTGCCTCAATTGTTATTCCCGGGTTCATTTTACGAATGCACACAATCGTATTATGCCATGCTTTCGCTCCGCCATCAGCTAGGTCGTCGCGGGTGACTGATGTAATAACACAATGTTTTAAACCAATTTGTGAAATCACTTTTGCTATTTTTTCAGGTTCATCTGGATCGGGTGATACGGGTATTCCTTTTTTAACACCGCAAAATCTGCAATTGCGGGTACAGGTATCGCCAAGTATCATAAAAGTGGCGGTTTTGGCTGCCCAACATTCAGCAATATTTGGGCATTTACCACTTTCGCAAATAGTATGAAGTCCGAATTGTGATAAATATTCTTTGATAAACGAATAATTTTGAGTTGATGGTAATATAATCTTTAACCAATCAGGTTTTCTTTGGTAGTGAGTTTGATGCGTTATTGGTTCTGGCATAGAAATTAAAATTTACGTTTGCCAAAGTGTATACCGATGTATGCATTAACAAAAATAAATTGATTTCTTTGATATGCCATTATAGGTACATTTTTATAGAAGGCATCAGCAAAAATGCCACATTCAAGCGATTTCACAAACTTGTCGTCAGCACCGTATTCGAAACTTAATCCTATTTTTGCATATATCCCCGGGTATATCCCCATATGATTGAATCCTTTTAAAAATGAGCCCCGACCAAAGATATCAGTAATATAATGTACATCCGGATCGTAACGTTCTTGTGCTAAATAGGATTCTTTGGTTATTCCATCATACTTAATAATAAGTAGGTATTGCGACTTGGTTATTCCGAGGGAAAGCCCTCCATAATAAAACAATCTGACTTCTACGCCTCCCCAATACGGTTTGCCATTCAGGGTATGCATTTGGCCAATTCCGCCTCGTATAGTGTAGAAGCTATTTAGTTTGCCAAAAACAAAATTCTTGGCATTATTGTAATTTGAATTGCTTTTGATTTCTTTGGGATGTTTTATGCTTAGGGCTTCTATTTCCCACATAAATTTTCGTAGATACGTTTTCGACTTTCCATTATGATAGCCTATGCCAAAACCACCTGAATGCACCATGATGGAACCGGTTTGTTCTCGGCGATATAGTATTTTTTTATCTAGATTCGACTCCGATTGACCAAAAACAGTAATGCTGAATAATAAAACTAAAAGAAGTAAAAATATGTTCCGGAAACGGATCATGGAAGTAAGATTTATTCAAAGGTACAAAAAAGAAACGGCTTAGGCACGTTTTTCTGTCTTTGCTTTGGTGGCTTTGCCATACGCTGGACAAAGCGTGTGTGTGCGGCATGATGCAAATATAGTGGCTAACATGACTATCAAAAGGATGACGGTTGCAGTTTTTTTCATGAGATTAATATTTTGAATGTGATAAATGTGATTTATAGGCACCGCAATTATTTGGTGTTCTACACGAAGAAATGGCTACAACAACAACTAATACAAGAATGGCTATGGTTGCAATTTTTTTCATAATTTCGGGCTCGAATTGTAATGGTTTGATTTGCAAAAATAATCAAATTTCTAAAAATAAAAACAATTCAATGATTGAAACTTATTAACATTTTTTTGTTGAACAATATTATTTATGAAGTATTAACGTTATTTTTATTGTAAAAATTGTACTATGGTTAAAGTTACTCCACTAATTGAGGAAAGTTGGAAACAAATTTTGGAGCCCGAATTCAACTCCGAATATTTTATTTTGCTAAAGGAAAAGCTCTTGGAAGAAAAAAAACACTATGTTGTTTATCCTCCGGGGGCACAAATTTTTGCGGCGTTTAATCACACCGCTTTTGATAAGGTGAAAGTGGTTATTATTGGTCAAGACCCATATCATGGACCGGGACAAGCCAATGGATTGTGTTTTTCGGTTTCACTGGGAATTAAAAAACCGCCATCGCTCGAGAATATTTTTAAAGAATTGAAAAGCGATTTGGGCATGGAAATTCCCAAATCGGGCAACCTGGAGAAATGGGCCAATCAGGGTGTGTTACTTCTCAATGCTTCGCTCACAGTGCGGGCTAACACGCCCAATGCTCATCAGGATTTTGGGTGGCAAACCTTTACCAATGCTGTTATTAAACGGCTTTCGGATGAAAAGAATGGATTGGTTTTTTTGCTTTGGGGCAAGTTTGCTCAAGGCAAAGAGACTTTAATTGACAGGGCCAAGCACACTGTTTTGAAAGCGGCTCACCCATCGCCTTTTTCGGCTTATAACGGCTTTATGGGTTGCAAGCATTTCTCGAAAGCGAACGACATTCTGAAAGGGATGGGGAAAGACGCAATTGATTGGTCGGTGGAATAAATAAGTACTGAACTTTTAGCATCATGCCAAGATACTTTATAAAATATGTGTTTGTTGTTGTCTGTGTTTTTTTTGCAACACAGGCCGGGGCACAAAATAAAGTGGGGTTGCGTATTGTTTACAAAGATTCGGTGAACAAAATACCTTATAAACATAGCGTTTCAAAGTTATATAGTACACAAGCCGAAGCCACCGCTGCTGTGCAAAATTTGTTGAGTTACTATTACAAACAGGGCTTTTTGGCGGCCAGCATCGATTCGTTGGGGGGCGATTCAACGCAGGTGGTGGTCTATTTTTATATTGGTGAAAAGTATAGGTATTTGAATCTGCACAAAGGCAATTTGGATTCGTATTTGTTAAGCGAAGTGGGTTTCAAAGAAAAATATTTTGCTGACCGAACGTTTAAATACGAGGAAATCATCAAACTTTCTGAGAAATTGATGAGCTATTGCGAAAACAACGGATATCCGTTTGCTTCATTTCGATTGGATAGTGTGTGGATTGGCGATAACACGGTGGATGCAGCCATCAATTTTACTAAAAACAACAAAATTATTGTGGATAGTTTGGTGCTGAAAGGTGGGTGCAAAATAGCGCGTGGATACATTTATAATTATATAGGCATAAAACCCGGCAGATTGTATGACGAATCGGCCATAGCCAAAATAAACAGCCGCTTGCGCGAATTGCCTTTTGCCAATTTGATAAAGCCTTCGGAGGTGATGTTTACCGACCACGATGCGAAGATTTTTTTGTATCTGGATAAAAAAAAAGCAAGCAAGTTTTATGGCATTTTGGGCATTTTGCCTAACAACCAAACTACGGGCAAGATTTTGATAAATGGCGAACTGAAACTTTCACTTTTAAATGCCTTTGGCCATGGCGAGTTTATTGATTTGGACTGGCGAAGCATTTCCAAAGGTACGCAGGATTTGAAACTCAATTTGGCTTATCCTTACTTGTTTGGCACGCCTTTCGGCCTCAACTATAAGTTTACGCTCTACAAAAAGGATACTTCGTATTTGACGGTTGACCACAATATTGGTGTGCAGTATTTTTTTAACGGGCAAAACCATGTTAAAGCCTTTGCGGATATCTACAAGTCGAACTTGCTGAGCTCGGCGGGCTTCGAAACCATTACGGTGTTGCCAGATTTTGCCGATGTGTCGGCCAATTTGTTTGGTGTGGAAGTTAATTTTGAGAAATATGATTACAAACCCAATCCGGTGCGCGGGCATCAGTTGTTTTTTTCGGGTGCTGGCGGGGTGAAACATATTAAAAAGAATTCGGCCATAAACGAGGTGTTGTACGATAGTATCCAATTGAAATCAAACCAGTTTCGATTGATTTTAAACGCAAACCTGTTTGTTCCGCTGTTCAAAAAAACCACTTTGCTGTTGAATACCGAAAACGGATACATTATTAATAATACCATTTTTGATAACGAGTTGTTTAAACTGGGCGGACTGCGTTCGCTGCGGGGATTCGACGAGGAATCGCTGCGGGCATCCTATTACAACATGTTTTTATTCGAAATGCGTTATTTGTTCGAAAAGAATTCGTTTTTCGCTTTGTTTTTCAATGGGGCTTATTACGAACGAAACACCCAAAAAGCTTTTGTGCACGACCTGCCCTACGGCTTTGGCGCGGGTGTTCAGTTCGATACCAAAATCGGTATCTTTTCGCTGTATTATGCCCTGGGAAGCCAGTTTGGACAAACCATTTCGTTTAAACAAGCCAAAATACATTTTGGGTTTACCAATAGTTTTTAGTTGAACGTGTATAAAGGCAAATGGTTGAATTCAAAATTTAGCTGCTATTGAAATGAGTGAACTGGTTTTGGTAGTTTGGATTTGGCAAGGCGCAGGGAGTTATAGTTGGGCATGGCATCTTCGATATAGAACAGTTATGGTGCCCGAAAAAAAACAGGCATCTTTAATCGTAAAGCAAATCTATATCTTGAATCCTTTGCTCATTCCTGTGTTCTGCAAGCGCCTCCTTTGCCCAGCAGTTTTTTGTATTTTAAAGATGGCGATTCAATAAAAGCACCCAATCCCAGTTGTGTCCATTGGGCATCCACATCCTGAATGGTTTTATCAGATGATACAATTACGTTGGGCCAGGGGCGGTCGAAATGGTCAAACTCTTTGGTTTTTGCTGTGCCATCAATCAGCAAGGTTTGGTTCAATCGGAATATATCGCGCTCCGGGTCAATATTGTTCAGCACCAGCCATGCCACCTGCGGCAAATCGTCCACATCGGTGTTGCTATCGGTAAACACCACAAATTTAATTTCGCAAATATAATCGGGTATCAAAACAGGGCACAAATCGGCAATGTGGTTGGCTTTGTTTTTTTCTATGCCCAGCACCACCAGCGAAATGCCCGCTTGAAGTAGCGAAATGTTTATGTTTTTTATTTCGGGAAAGCGAGTCTTAATTTCCACCGTTTGAATGCTTGGAGTCATCACTTCTGCTTTGCGGAAAGCTTTTGCACACGCATCGATGCCAATTTTGCTACCAAAAGCATATTTTGCCGACGCATGGTCGAGCACATCGCTGGGACCTTTCGAAAAAATAATGTCGTCGGCCACATTCACATGGTCCGAAATATATTTTGCCAACCATCTGTAACCCGTTAGCTGGGCGGGCATATCCACCGCAATAATGACTTTGGTAAACATCATTTGCCCGGCGCCCCACAGTCCGTTAATGATTTTTAGCGCTTGCCCATCGTAATAGGGATGGGTTTTGAACAGCACCAAATTATGAAACACCCCTTCCACAGGCATGTGTATATCCACAATATCGGGATGCATGGTGAGGCGTATCGGCCCCAAAAAAATGCGCTCGGTGGCTTTGCCAATCCAAGCATCTTCTTGTGGCGGAATGCCTACAATGGTGGCTGGGTATACTGCATTTTTGCGATGCGTGATACAGGTAATATGAAATCGGGGATACAAATCGGCCAAGGAATAAAACCCCGTGTGGTCGCCAAAAGGCCCTTCCACTATCATGTTTTCGGAGGTATCAACATAACCTTCTATAACAAAATCAACATCTTCGGGCACTTCCAAATCGTTGGTGAGGCATTTCACCAGGCTTACTTTTTTGCGTCGCAGAAAACCTGCTAAAATATATTCATCAAAATTGTCGGGTAGGGGAGCCGTGGCGGCATAGGTATACACTGGGTCGCCGCCCAAGGTAACACTCACCGGCATGCGCTGCCCCAGTTTTTTGTATTGCTGATAGTGGCGTGCCGAATTTTTGTGCATATGCCAATGCATGCCTGTTAGCGTGGGTTCAAACACCTGCATGCGATACATGCCCACGTTGCGTGTGCCGTTTGCCGGATCTTTGGTGTGCACCACAGGCAGCGTAACAAAGGGCCCGCCATCGTGCGGCCAGCATTTTAGCACCGGCAGTTTGGTTATATCGGGCTGGGGCATCACCACCTGCTGACAAGCCCCTTTGCGGGAAAGGCTTTTGGGCATCCAGCCCGACAATTGGCTTAGCATGGGCAGCATTTTTAGCTTGTGCAACCAGGAGTTTTTGGGCGATGCAAATTTCTTGAACAAGTCTTCGATATCTTTTTGCACTTGATCCAAATTTTCTACACCCAAAGCCAAACATATTCGTTTTTCTGAACCAAAGGCGTTGATCAATACCGGAAATTCGGTGCCGGTGTTTTCGAACAACAGGGCCGGTCCGTTGTGTTTCGAAAAGCGGTCGGTAATTTCGGCTATCTCCAATTGGGGCGACACAAAGGCCGAAATGCGCAGCAACTCGCCGTGTTTTTCGAGCGTGGCTATAAAATCGGTGAGGCTAGTATATGGCATATAAATTATTTTCGGTATTTAATTACTTAAATGAAAAAATGTATTAATTTTGCACAAATTTAATTAATATTAAACATGGAAAAACATATTGGACTGATTACTTTTGGAGGTAATCCGCTTACATTGGATGGCGAAATGGTTAAAGTGGGCGACAAGGCTAAAGATTTCACTGCTTTGGCCAACGATTTGGCTCCGCATAGCTTGAGCGAGTACGATGGAAAAATACGAATTATTTCGGTGGTTCCATCCATTGATACGGGTGTTTGTGCTGCGCAAACTCGCCGTTTTAATGTGGAAGCCTCTAAGCTCGAAAACGTGATTATAATTACTATTTCGTGCGATTTGCCTTTTGCTTTAGGTCGGTTTTGCGCTGCCGAAGGTATAGATAAAGTGATAACCTTATCGGACCATAAAGAAACCGAGTTTGGTTTAAAATACGGTTTCTTGATAGAGGAATTGCGTTTGTTGTCGCGCGGTATTGTTATTGTTGACAAAAGCGGCATGGTGCGCTATGTGGAGTATGTAAAAGAAATTACCACCCACCCCGATTACGAGGCGGCTTTAGAATTTGTTGCCAGTTTATAACACCCGATTTTGGAAAACACAAGCGGCTGCCTTTGCAAAAAGGGTAGCCGCTTTTTTTGTTTCACCTGTCGCGAAACCTGGCATGAGGTTGGGTGCTTGCCCTAACACTATTTTTATGGTTAGCATGTTAACAGGCCACCTGCTTTGAATCCCTCCCGACTGAAAAGGGGTGATTTTGACTCAAGATGTGGAATCGCTTAAATAAAAAACGCGCATATGTTGTACCTGAAGCCGCATGTTTTAAAGCAGTTGTGACATCTTTTTAACAAAATGTCACATCTTTTAACCCCAAGGGCATAACTTATAACCCCAAGGGCATAACTTATAACCCCAAGGGCATAACTTATAAACCCAAGGGCATAACTTATAAACCCAAGGGCATAACTTATAAACCCAAGGGCATTATTTATAAACCCAAGGGCATTATTTATAAACTCGAGGGCATTATTTATAAACCCATCGCGGCAAGCGGGAAACCCCCAGTGGCAACTTTTAAACCCAGGGTGACAACTTTTAAACCTATGGTCGTATCTCTTAAAGCAAATGTGTTATCTTTTAAAGCAAAAGCCAGATGTTTTAAGGCAAAGGTGTTATTTTGCTTGGGTAGGGTTCAAAAAGGCTGGTTCAAATCCTTGTTGTTTTGATGAATCAACACTTCGGTTGCCCCAATGCCATATTTGGCAATGGATGCATCAAAATATTCAAGAAAACTATACTCATCGAGAATTTTTTTGAGTTCAATTTTTAAAACGCCCGCACCCACACCGTGAATAAAAATTAAACGCTTAAAGTTTTCGGCAATGCCACTTTCCAAACAGCGGGTAAAATAATCCAACTGAAGTTGCAGTTTTTGCTGATTTGATATGGAACTTGGGTTTTCGCATAGGGCATCAATATGGAGGTCAATTTCGGCAAAACCTTCTTCCACCTTATGTATTAGAATAACAGAATCTTTTTTCACCTGCCCAAGGTGGTTCTTGCCAGGCAGTGCATTTGCTTGGGCGTCTTTCACATCAATTTCGGGTGTGTCGCTCAATTTATGTATGTAAGCCCGTCTACTGAACACGTTGTTTACAATATAATTGTCTTCTTTCAGCAGTTTGGTCATTTTAATTCTGAATTCGAGATTTGCAGGCGGAATAAGGTCGCTTATCGAGTCTTTGAAAAACAGCATTTGCATCACACCCAGCCCAAAATAGTTTAAATCTTCGCGGTCGGTCACCTGAAGGCTGGCTTCAGCATATTTTTTTATGTTACCATAATCCAAACCAATGTATTTACCTTTATTTTTTAGGTAGAGCGTAAAGATTAAATCGTAGGAAGTGTTGTTCAGCAAAAAAACTTCCACATCGCCAATAATTAAATTATTTTGGTCGTCGGGCACAATGGCAATATACACCCCTTCGGCAATATCAAAAGGTTGGTTGGCTAATTGGTTGGCTGCATCTTGCGCTGCTTCCATTTCGTCATCGCGCTGTTGCGATGTAGCATCGGCTGCGAATTGCTCGGCAAAAAAGCGTTCACCCACAGTGTTATTTTCAATCAAAATCAATTCTTTGGCTAAAACAGGTATATCAAATCCTTCGTCAATAGCCACGTTAACCAAATGGCCGCTCACAATTTTGCTGATAATTCCGCCGCCCTTTTCGTTTAAAAACTTAACTTTATCGCCAACTTTGAATTTCATGTGTTTTTTTCTTCAAAAATAAAGAATAAAAGGCAAAGTTTATGAAAAATTATCTGTTTGTCGTTTTGTTTACATGCGTAGTTTTACCTGCGGCTTGGTCGCAACACCCATCCAAACACAAGGGCAGGGCTATTGAAAAAAAACAAAGTCGAATTTTCACACATCAAGTAAAATGGGAAAAAGTTTCGGAAGGCATTTTGCACACCCACCAGGCCGATACGATTGTTTTTCGCGCAATGCAAGGGCCAACCGATACGGCTTTGTACAAAAAAATATGGTTTAACACCCCCGCCTTGCATCAAAACAGCGAATATAGTTGGGCCTATGGTGCAGTGGGCATGCTTGAATCGGATATTTACCGGCAACACGGGCAAAAGGTAAAGCTTTCGCCTATGTTTGTGGTGTACTACGATTATTTGTTGCGCATTCAGGATTTTGTGAAAACCAAAGGCAACACCAATCTGGATGTGGCATCCGAACCCAACGCTTTGCTTAACGTTATGGGCACCTACGGCATCGCTCCTTTGGAAGCCTACAACGGTTTGGAAGCCAAACCACCGCTATTCGATTCGGGGGGCATGCTTGCCGCTTTAAAAGACTTTTTGTTAACGATGAAAAATAACAATAATTGGGATATGGAACAGGTGATGGCCGTGAGTAAAGATATTATGAACCAATGCATGGGTCAGCCGCCCGACAGTTTTGTTTACGAAAATATTAGCTATACCCCGCAGTCGTTTTTGACAGAATACATAAAAATAATCCCCAACGATTACTATAGTTTTATGTCGGTTGCAACCGAAAAGTTCAATCAAAAAGGCGAATTGCTTGAACCCGACAATTGGTGGCACAGCAAAAACTATTATAACGTGTGCGTTATCGATTTTTTGAAGGTGGCTGCCGATGCCATATCGGCAGGATACCCTGTGTGCATCAACGGCGATTTTCGATGTGCAAACCAGGATACGGTTTCACGAGTGTTGGCTGTTTCGCAACGCGAAATGCCCGCTCAATATATCAACGATAGTTGGCGTGGCCAGCGTTGGAGTTTTGTTACCACCAATGCAAATGCCTATGGCAACCATTGCGCCCAAATTGTTGGGTATTATCTACTAGAAAACAAGTATTGGTTTTTAATAAACGATCAGCAAACCAAAAGTAATCCGTCGGGCTTGTGGTTTATGAGCCAGGATTTCTTGAAATTTAAAATCTCCAGCATCTTGCTTTATAAATATGGCGCAAAACAAGTGCTGGATAAAATTATTAAGTAGGGGATACCTTATGCCAGGCAAGAATGAATCCTTGCACCCTTCTGTATGGAACTGCACACCTTTTTCCGTTTAGTTTTTCACAAAAGTAGCATGGTAATTTGCTTCGGAGGCTTGTATTTCAATAAAGTAAATTCCGTTTAAGAAAGCCCCGACAGCAACTCTGGCTTGGGTGCAATTTTCAAATTGATGCATGTATTGTTGCTTACCCAAAACATCATAAATGCATATCATGGGGTTGACAATTTCTTGTGAAAAATCAATCGTCAGCATATTGTTGGTAGGGTTGGGGCTTAAATTGAGTGTGGGTTCATTTGTATTTTTGCTTATGCCATAATCGGCAGGATGACCATCGTAAAACAAAATACTATAAAAACCCGAGCGGTTTGTGATTTGCAAAATGGGTACATTCAGCTCCAAAGCCAACCATTTATATTCGATTTCGGTGCGGTTAATCCGAAAACCAAATCCAAGCGTATCTAAATAAACGGTATCGCTATAATCCACCACCGATTTCACGCGGATGGTGTTGAATGTGCCGCCTGGCAATTGCAAAGTGCCCCAGCCATCCACATAGTTCACACGGTGAACTTCTTCACCATAATATCCAAAACCGTTGAATCCTGCCCCATATTTTGCAACCGACGAATCGACCGTGCCGAACGTAATCGGGAATTTGTAACGCACATCGGGATTATTCATGGTTAAAGGAATTCCTATACCACTAATGGTTGCGCCAACGCCCACCTGCGCAAATTGTGTGCTTGAGTTTTTTAGAAATGCATACGTATCGGAAATTGGCAACATGGGAATGGCCGCCAGACTTTGTTTGGTAGCCACGGTAGCCAAATGAGCCGGGTCGAAAGGGTTGCTATACGCAATATTGTAGGTGATGGGAGTGGAAAACACACTTAAAAATGTATCGATAGTAACCGATGCCGAAGTTAAGGCAGCATAATCCCAAGCATAACTGGCGCCTGTTAGTGTAACATCAATTCCGTTCAGTGTGGTGGCCGTTTGCAACGGAATAATGTTCCCGGCTACCGGCATATTGCCCGATGTTATAACAATTTGTGCCTGCATCAGCTGCATGACGCTATTAAAAAAAACGAATAGCAGTACCTTTTTCATCCTAGTATTTTTTACAAATTTAATCAATAAAAGATTAGAAGCATGTGTAAAGCGGTTTTTAATACAGTTTTTTGATTTGGTGTAGAAACCCAAAAAGAACCTATACTATTTCCACTTCTTTTTGATGAGCTGCTTTTTTCGAATGTAAATTAGTTTAATGTTGTTTTTGCCCGATTCGCGCTCGTCAACCTCAAATTTATTAATACCTTTTATTAAAGGCAACATTTTTGAGAAACCATAATTGCGTGGGTCGAAATCGGGTTTTTTCTTCAACATCAAATTACCCAAATCGCCCAAAAAAGTCCAGCCGTTTTCGTCGGCCAAATCGTCGATGCTATCCGAAAACAATTTGATAATCTCTGCATCAATTTTATTTAAAGGTTTATTTTCGGGTACCGCTTTCTTTTTCGATGTTTTGCTTAGGTTGGGTTCAGCATGCGGCTCGTTTTTATTCGTCAAAATTTCGATATAAATAAACTTGTCGCAAGCAGTGATAAAAGGATTTAAAGTTTTTTTCTCACCGATGCCAATCACTTTCATCCCTGCTTCGCGCAAACGCGTAGCCAAACGGGTAAAGTCGCTATCGCTCGATACAATGCAAAAACCATCCACCTTGCCGGTGTATAGAATATCCATTGCATCGATAATGAGGGCGCTATCCGACGAGTTTTTGCCAGAGGAGTAGCTATATTGTTGAATTGGTGTAATAGCATTTTCCAATAGCACTTTTTTCCAACCCGTAACGGTGGGTTGTGTCCAATCGGCATAAATGCGCTTAAACGTTGGTGTTCCATATTTTGCAATTTCTTCAAACATTTCTTTAACATGAGCATAAGGCACATTGTCGGCATCAATCAACACGGCAAGTTTCAAGTCTTTTTGGGCTTCCATAATCTATTTTTAAGTTGAACATAATTTTGCTAAAACTAAAGCGATTGACCCTGAATCCAATTAGTCAATAACACTGCTTAAAAGTACACATTATTTCTCAGAAAACGCGTTTATAAACAAAAAATAGTGAATCATCTTTTCGCAATTAGTTTTTCAACTTCCTTAACTGCCATATCAAAGCGTACATCACCTGTGCCCGAAATTACAACAAACGGCAGGTTTCTATTTTTTAATTCCATGTAATACAACTCAAAAAAATGCTTTCGCAAATGCGGGTGTTCCCGCTGTGGGTCGGCTTCCCAGGGTAAATCAATGTTGCACAGCAAATACAAATCGTATCGCACCTTGTGTAAGTTTTCGGTCACCCAGTCGGGGCAAACATGGTAGCAATGTTCTGCCCAAATTTTTATTACAGTGAGTTCTGTGTCACAAAATAAGTAGTTCGAAGCCATTTTTTGCAGACATCTCTCCGACGAAATTTGCCTTTTGGCCATAATCGTCAAATCGTCAAAATTGTATTCGCGCCCGAGGTTCTCGATATAGTCGCGTGCAAATTCGGGAATGGAAACCGTGTTAAAATGCATTGCCAAATATTTCGTTAATGCCGACTTTCCCGTTGATTCGGGCCCCGTTATCGCCACTCTTATGATGTGATGTTTTGTTGTTTGAAGTTTTTTCTCCATTTTAAATAACCATAAATTGCCAAAAGCGTGAAAATAAAATATAAAGGCGAGAAAGCATACAATTGTTTACAAAAATAAATTGCGGTGCAGTTCAAATCTATCAACATCCACATAATCCAATGTTCCAAGATTTTTTTTGCCATGGCATACGTTGCGATAATTCCCCACACTGTTACCAGCGAATCCCAGTATGGAAAAGCTGCATCGGTGTATGTGGCAAATAACCATCCAAGCCCAAAAGAAATCCCAAACCCAAATAGCAACATCATTATCAGTTCGTTTTTTACGAGTCGACGAATAGGGAGTTCATATTTTTTTACACCACCAAACACCCAAAAATACCAACCATAGAGTGTCATCACAAGATAAAACACCTGAAGTACTACGTCGGCATATAACTTGGATACAAAAAAAACATAGAGTGATAAAATAACATTCACCAAACCAATGGGCCAGCACCAGATGTTTTGTCGCGCGGTTAGAAAAACTCCTGCAATACCCAATAAAGAGGCAATTATCTCAATATAGTTGTCAATAATCCAATTCATGCCATTCTCTAGTCATTGTATTAAAAATACCGTCGATGTTTTGCATTTTCAACTTCACTCAACAACTTGCAAATCGGCGTTCACAATTTTCAATACAAAAACCGAATGGGGCAATGCGAAAGATTTTTCAATTTCTACAGTCAAAGCATGCATCACGTCTTTAAATTCGCCAAACACTTGTGTGCTCATACCATTAGTTTTTGCAATCAGGTTATCATATTTGTTTATTCGGCTAATAAAATCAACAATATGTGGAACAAATTCCTTTTCCAAAGGGTAATAACTAATGTCTATGGATGTTTTCATCGAGTTTATTTTATAAAATGCAAATATACATGCAAAATTATTAGTATTTTTGAAAACAATTCCTGAATGATTTAAATCCCGTAGATAGGCATAATTATATTAACGACAGGTATCATGCAGCATTTCAGGACTCGGGACTGCATTTTGCTTTAAAAAAAACATAAACAATGAAAAGAGTTTTATTATTTGTTGCAATCGCTGTATTTGCTTTCTTCCTAAGCAGTTGTTTAACCGTTGAGAAGAAACAGTACACATTTGAAATTACAGGAAAAGGCGCGGGAAAACTAACTGTTAAGTATATCAATATTATGTCGAATGTTGATTCGGCTGGATATACCGAAATTAAAGATTTTGAAGAACTGTTGAGCGATTATGTAAACGGTTCGAAAATTGAAGATGCATACCCCGAGGCCACTAACATCAAAAAACGTTTGTTTGAAGAAAACGGAGTTTTATGCGGCGAGGTTACAATGGATTTTCCCTCATTGGTTGCAAGTCGGTTGTATCAATTTGATAGCAAAAGCCCCATTATGTTTTATGCCAGTTCGGTTGATGGCGAAAGTTATGTAGAATCAAACGGAGTTTATGGTGGCGACAAAATGCCAATTGTAATGTTCTCTGGTAAACTCAAAAAATTGACAGTTACTACTAGTGTAAGTACTCCAAGCGACGAAAGTTACGTGAGTCTTTTAGGAGAATATAAAAAATGGAAACGAAACTAAACTGATAAAAAAAAGTCCTTGATTTGTCAAGGACTTTTTTTTTGATTATTCTGAAACAGGCTTTTGTTTACCATCTTTCAATCGTTCGAGCAAAAGTTTATTGAATTCTTTTTCGGCCATATATAACCCAACCACTTTTTTGCTGCCAATAATTTTCTTGAACTTCGGAAAATATTCTTTTTTCAAATCCAGCAGATTTTGTTCTTGCGCAAGCTCGGCATTTATAATTTCTTCGGCTTGCTCTTCTGTAAGGTTTTCGGGTTTTGTTTCTTTCAGTGCTTTCATCTTTGAACGGTTTTCTTTCTGAAAAGCCGTTTTTTTGTCCTGATATTCGTTATACACTGGCCAAAACTTTTCGGCTTCTGATGCAGTTAAACTAATTTTGTCGCTAATATAGGCAACTTTCATGGCTTGCATCTTTTCTTTTTTAGCTCCATTCTTTGTGTCGGTGTTTCCTGCACTTTGTGCAGAAGCGATGCCGCTTGTAGTGATTAAAAAAATAAAAGAAACCATACCGATAATTAATGCTTTTGTTTTCATATTGCTTTTTTATTTTATAATTTGTTTATAATGTTTCAGGGTCAATATTTTCGTTGATAAGGTATTCCATAATTTCATTGTTATTAATGCTAGTATCGAACTTAAATTCGGGCTCATTTCCTATTTTCTTTTTGGTGGTGTCGTCGGTTAATATGACTGTAGCCAATTCGTCGGGGCTGAATAGGGTAAGGCTGTCGCTGCTCATTTCCATCAGGGTGTTTTCGTCCAAATTATCTTCCAAATATTCAGTTATTACATCGTTGTAATTATCGGTTGAAGCAACAACAGGGTTGTTAGGCACTTTTTGTGGAATTAGCCACCAAAAAACAAAAAACAGAATAGCTATAGCTGCAGCCATAGTGGTGGCATACTTAAATCGATTAACCAGATTCCGTTTAGTGGTTTGGTTTGTATTTATTTTTTTAAAAATTTCAGTTGGTAAGGTTTCAAAATAGTGCTCAGGAACTTTAAAAGGATTATGGTTGCCAAAAACCTTGTTTTCGGTTTCATTCGTTCCCAATACGGATTGTATTTTTGTGTCTTTTTTCATGCTCGTTTTACTTTGATACTATAAAAGTACAAAGGTTTAATTGGACAATAAATTTTTCTCAATTTTTTTAAAAGCTATATGGTACGAAGCTTTCAAAGCTCCTTCGCTTGTACCCAAAATGTTCGATATCTCATCGAACGACAAATCATCAAAATAGCGCATGTTGAAAACCAAGCGCTGTTTCTGAGGCAATGCAAGTATTTCTTTTTGCAGTTTTAGTTGTATTTCGTCGGCTTCAAAATAATTATCATCAAGCAAACTATTTGCAAGTTTTTTTTCGACACTGAAATATGGAATAAAATTCAGCAGTTTTTTGGTTTTCAAAAATAGCAAAGCTTCATTAACTGCAATTCGGTATATCCAGGTGGAAAGTTTTGATTCCTCCCTGAATGTATTTATATGTTTCCAAATTTTTATGAAAACATTCTGAACGGTGTCGTTGGTGTCTTCGTGCGAAATTAATATCTTGCGAACCAACCAGTAAATTTTTTCCTGATATGTTCGAACCAGCAAATTAAACCCCTGATTGCACGAATCTTTATCGCGAAGCAGCGTCAATATTTCTTCGTCAGGTTCCAAATTCATAACAAAATTTAATGATTAGACGTTTCAATTAAATAAAAGTTTAAAGTAACAAAACTTTTTTTGATATAAAAAAAATGATGTTACTTTGCTGTGCAATTTAATAACGCTGTTTATGAAAAAAATATTTTTGGTTTTAAGTTCCATGCTTATATTGGTTGCGTGCACTTCGAAACGCGAAAAAGCCATTGAACTAAACAAGTTGGGGATTCAAAAGATGAATAGAAATCAATTCAAAGAAGCCATTCTTGTTTTTGATAAAGCCATTGGTGCTGATGCTACATTTGAAATTCCTTACTACAATCGTGGCAACATGAAATATAGTTTGATGGATTATCAGGGCGCCCTTACCGATTATAACAAAGCCATTGAATTGAACCCAGGCTTTGCCGATGCATATTATAACCGTGCTGAATTATACCGAACCTTGAATCAACCCGAAAAAGCTTGTGCTGATTGGAAAAAAGCCAAGGAATTCGGTCGTTCGAATTTGCAAGATAAATTACGAGGGTGCAATTAAACCATTACACATTAAAACGAATGTGCATGATGTCGCCTTCTTCCACAATATAATTCTTTCCTTCCACATTAAATTTCCCTGCTTCTTTGCAAGCGTGTTCAGACCCTAAGGCAACGAAATCATTATATTTCATTACTTCGGCACGTATAAAACCGCGTTCCAAATCAGAATGTATTACACCCGATGCCTGTGGGGCTGTCATGCCTGCTTTGATGGTCCAGGCTTTGGCTTCTTTTGGTCCGGCAGTAAAAAATGTGCGCAGGTTCAGCAAATGAAAAGCCGATTTAATAAGTTTGTTTACGCTGGGTTCGGCTAATCCCACATCATTTAAAAAAACCAGGCGATCTTCCATTGTTTCCAGTTCCGCTATTTCGGCCTCCATTTTTCCAGCTACAATCAACACTTGGGTATTTTCGTCTTTCACGGCTTCTTTCAACTTTTCAACATATTGGTTGCCGTTTACTGCCGAAGCATCGTCAACATTGCACACATATAACACCGGTTTTTCGGTTAACAGGCATAGGTCTTTTACCAGTTTGCGGTCTTCAGCAGAAATATCTAAGGTTCGTGCCGATTGAAATGACTCCAGATGGTTCTTATATTTTGTTAATACCTCCAACGAACGTTTTGCATCCTTGCCGCCTGTTTTGGCTAGCTTTTCAACTTTAATTAGCTTTCGATCTATCAAATCCAAATCGTTGATTTGCAATTCCAGATCAATAATTTCTTTATCGCGTACTGCATTTACTGAGCCTTCGATGTGTGGAAGGTTTTCATCGTCGAAGCATCGTATCACATGAATGATGGCATCGGTTTGGCGAATATCAGACAAAAAAGAATTGCCAACGCCTTCGCCCTTGCTAGAGCCTTTTGTCAGGCCGGGTATATCCACTATCTCAACTGCAGCATGAACCACTTTAACAGCTTTTACCAGTTTCTCTAACACATACAATCTATCATCGGGCACGTTGACCACTGCCACGTTCGATTTGTTTGAACTGAAAGCAAAATTGGTTATTTGTGCTTTGGTGTTCGACATACAATTAAACAGGGTGGTTTTGCCACTGTTCGCCAAACCTATTATTCCGCAATTCAATCCCATAAATTTCTTTTTTGCAAATGTAGCCATTTTTGATTCTTGTTGCTATTTCTTGCGTATCTTTAGTCTGAATTTCAAATTCAACCCGTTTGAAAACAACAAACTAAAAAACTTATTCTTTATTTTTGAACAATCATTTATCAGAAGGTTTAAAAATTATATATTTGAAAAAAAATATTTATGCTTACTCCCCACGAATTAAAAGATATGGCTACTCAGGTTCGACGCGATTTGTTGCGTATGATTCATGCCGTTAATTCAGGTCATCCAGGCGGTTCGCTTGGATGCGCCGATTTGTTTACTTGTTTGTATTTTTCCGTTATGGAACATAATAAACAGTTCAATATGGATGGCCGCGACGAGGACCTTTTCTTTTTGTCGAACGGACATCTGTCTGCTGTATGGTACAGTGTGTTGGCTCGTTCGGGATATTTTCCTGTGGCCGAACTGGCCACCTTTCGCAAATTGAACTCGCGTTTGCAGGGGCATCCAACTCCGGCTGAACACATTCCGGGTGTGCGCATGGCTTCGGGCTCTTTAGGTCAGGGCATGTCGAATGCTATTGGCGCAGCTACTACCAAAAAACTGAATGGTGATACCCATTTGGTGTACAGCCTTCATGGCGATGGTGAATTGCAGGAGGGGCAAATTTGGGAAGCTACCATGTATGCTGCTGCTAAAAAAGTTGATAATTTGATTTCGATTGTTGATTGCAATGGTAAGCAAATTGATGGGCCGGTAGAGGTGGTGTTGTCGTTGGGCGATTTGCATGCCAAGTTTGATGCCTTTGGTTGGAAAGTGTTTGAAATGAATGGAAACAGTATACCCGAAATACTGGATATGCTTAAAATTGCAAAAGCAAATACTTGTAAAGGCAAACCAATCGTTATATTGATGAAAACTGAAATGGGTTGCGGGGTTGATTTTATGATGGGCACTCACAAATGGCATGGCAATGCCCCTAACGATGAGCAATTGAAAATTGCTTTGGCTCAGCTTCCGGAAACTCTTGGCGATTATTAACCCAATCACGTAAAATGAAATATTGTAATCTCAAAGTTTTTCTGTTTGTTGTTTGTGCGTTTTTGTGCTCTGCAAAATCATTTTCACAAGTTACGGTTAAAGAAAAAGAAAAACCAAAACCTGTGACACGTATCCTTTTCGTGTATGATGCATCGCAAAGTATGCTTGGTGTTTGGCAAAGCGACCGCAAGATTTCGATTGCCAGTAAACTGATGTGCGAGTTGTTGGATAGTTTGATCAACGTGCCTAACCTGGAATTGGGTTTGCGGGTGTATGGACATCAGAAAAATTTTCCGCCTCAGGATTGCGATGATTCAAAACTTGAGATTCCGATAGGTTACTATAATATTGAGAAAATTAAAAACAAACTAAAAACCATCAATCCGAAAGGAACTACACCCATTGCAGCTTCGCTGGAAGCAGCCGGAAACGATTTTCCGCCATGCGATAATTGTCGCAATATCATTGTGTTGATTACCGATGGTTTGGAAGAATGTGGTGGCGACCCCTGCGCTGTTTCGTTAGCGCTACAGAAAAAAGGTGTTGCCTTAAAACCCTTTATCATCGGCATTGGCCGAAACTTTAAACTATCATTTGATTGTGTGGGTACTTATTTTGATGCCACCACCGAAAAAGATTTCTCGAACGCTTTGAAGGTGGTGATTTCGCAAGCGCTAAATTCAACCACGGCTCAGGTAAATCTGTTGGACTCATACGGAAAGCCCACCGAAACCAATGTTGGGATGACGTTATACGATAACTTTTCGGGCACCATCAAATATGATTTTGTGCATACCATGAATGATATGGGTTTGCCCGACACCTTGGTGCTCGATCCCTTGTTGGCCTACAATATTGTTGTACACACCCTGCCGCCGATGCATAAAGACAGTGTGGTTATTACCCCCGGCAAGCACACCATCATTGCCATTGATGCGCCACAAGGTTTTTTGGAACTGAAAGTTGGCGGGAATTTGCCTTCGGTTAAAAACCTGCAATGCATTGTGCGACAAGCCGGAAAAATGGAAACGCTGAACGTGCAAACCTTCGACCAAAAAACAAAATACATTACCGGAAAATACGATTTGGAAGTGTTGAGTTTGCCACGTATGACAATAAAAGATGTGGATATAAAGCAAAGCTACACCACCACTGTGGAAATTCCCATGCCCGGTATTGCCATTGTGCAGCCATACAGCCGCGGCTACGGTTCCATCTATTTGGAAGAAGACAACAAATTGACCATGATTTATACGCTGAACGAAGACGGACAGCAGGAAACCTTGTATTTGTTGCCCGGCAACTATCGGATGTTGTTCCGCTCAAAATATTCAACCCGATCATTATATACTGTAGAAAAATCATTTAAAATAGCATCGGGTGTTACTACCCGAGTAAATTTTTATTAATTATGCTCATGAGAACTTATCAGAAATTAGGAGAACAAGATACGCGGTCGGGGTTTGGTGAAGCTTTGGTTGAACTTGGCCGAACCAACCCCAACGTGGTTGCCCTGTGTGCCGACCTTATCGGCTCGTTGAAAATGGATGCTTTTCAGAAAGAATTTCCTGAACGCTTTTTTCAAATAGGCATTGCCGAAGCCAACATGATTGGCATTGCTGCTGGCATGACCGTTGGTGGAAAAATACCATTTACTGGTACGTTTGCCAACTTTTCGACCGGGCGCGTGTATGACCAAATTCGGCAGTCGGTGGCCTACTCGAACAAAAACGTGAAAATATGCGCTTCGCATGCCGGCATTACCTTGGGCGAAGATGGCGCTACGCATCAGATAATGGAAGACATTGGTTTGATGAAAATGTTGCCCAACATGGTGGTGATAAATACTTGCGATTTTAACCAAACCAAAGCTGCCACTTTGGCCATTGCCCGCCACGAAGGTCCCGTGTATCTGCGTTTTGGCCGACCCAAGGTGCCTGTGTTTATTCCCGAAGACGAGCCATTCATCATTGGCAAAGCGGTGCATATTGCCAAAGGAAAGGATGTGAGCATTTTTGCCACCGGCCACATGGTGTGGAAAGCATTGGAAGCTGTCAGCATTTTGAAGGAAAATGGTGTGGAAGCCGAACTGATAAACATACACACGATTAAACCCATCGACAAGGAAGCCGTGATGACCTCGGTGGACAAAACCCGCTGTGTGGTGACTGCCGAAGAACACATGCGCAACGGCGGACTAGGCGACCTGATTGCTCAGCTTTTGGCACTCACCACTCCCGCACCAATAGAAATGGTTGCTGTTAACGACAAATTTGGCGAAAGCGGAACCCCCACAGAACTGATGACGAAATATGGTTTGGATGCATCGCACATTGTGGATGCAGCCATGAAAGTGATAATGCGGAAGCGATAGCAGCATCGTTAACATAGCATGTAAATAAACACAAAGCCGTTATTTATTCCGCCAAAGATGATACAATTGAATAATGCTATCGAAATAATACTTTATGTGGCCAATCAGGAGCGAAGCCACCGATTTTATGAAAAAATACTTGGCTACGGACCGGTGTTGGATGTGCCGGGTATGACGGAGTTTCAACTGAATGAGTTTTGCAAACTGGGCCTCATGCCCGAAAATGGCATAGCCAAAATACTGCTACCTGCCACGCCACATCCCGCCACGGGCAGTGGCATTCCGCGTTGCGAACTGTATTTGTTGGTTGAAAACCCCGAAGCGAGCCACGCCATGGCCATTGAACAAGGTGCTACCAACGTTAGCCCTGCTGCATTGCGCGATTGGGGACACACGGTGGCTTATGTGCACGATTTCGATGGGCATATTATTGCATTTGCGAAAGGGTGAGGAAGTTGGAAGTGCCTAGAGTACTTGGAGTGCCTAGAGTGCCTGGAGTACTTGGTTGGCAAGTTGGCTAACGGCAATCCACAATCGGCTAAATGCAGTAATTAATCGTTTTTGCCCATTTGCTGCATGATATCCGATTCGAAAATGCTTGTGCCTTTTACATCTTGTTGGGCGGCGTATAGCATGGCTCGGGCAACGGTTGTGGCTTGTATGCCTCTATATTTTTTAAGGCTGCCTATCATCATAAATCCAATGGCTTTCATAATACCATTGCCTATTTTTTCGCCCAAGCGAAACTCCTTGCGCTTGCCCAGCAACATGGAAGGGCGGAAAAGCACGATGGATGGAATAGATAATGTGCTCAAACTGTCTTCAACCATGCCTTTGGTGCGCAAATAAAAATTGCCTGAGCGTTTGTTGGCTCCCATCGACGAGATGTAAAGAAACATGTCGGCTTGCATTTTTTCGGCTGCACGGCCACAGGCCAACACATAATCGTGGTCGATGGTGTAGAACATTTGCTGGGTTTTGGCTTGTTTGATGGTGGTGCCCAAGGCGCAAAACACATGGTGAATGCCAACACAATTGATGGTATCGATGTGCGAAAAATCGACCGTGCGCTCGGTAAGTTTCGGATGCGTTATGCCTGTGGGCTTGCGTACCCATATTTCGACCGTTTGATACAACTCGCTTTCGAGTAGTTGTGATAGCAATTGCTGTCCGCAAAGACCGGTGGCACCTATCAACAATGCGCTATGTGGTTTCTGCATGGTATTTCTTTCTTAAAAGTTGTTTCGATATTTGTTGCATGGCCTCGCTACAAATTTTATTCACGGTGGTGTGTTGTTCAATGTTTATCTTAAATGCTGCTTGCCTGTATTTTTTTTCGCGGTGTTCAATGGATTCAATTATATGCCATTTTAAATCTACCACTTTGGCCAGCAGTGGGCGTTTGGCGGTTTCTTCGCACAAGCGTTCGTAAAGCAAATCGGGTGTTAGCTTAAGATAAACAGTGATACCGGACTGTTTCATCAGGTTCATGTTATTATAAAAACAGGGCAAACCGCCACCCGTGGCCACCATGGCATTGGCGGGATCGGCTATGATTTTTAACAGCAACTCGTGTTCTGCTTCGCGAAAAGCAATCTCGCCCATGGTATCGAAAATTGCGGAGATTTCGCTGCCGTATTTGGCTCCCAACATTTCGTCGGTATCCAATAATGGCATAGCGAGCTGCTCGGCCAATTGTTTGCCAACTGTGCTTTTGCCGCTTCCCATATAGCCAATTAAAAATATTTTCATGTTGCTGATGGCGTTACCTGATTAATTACTCGGACAAATATAGAAAATAATTGGTTGTACCACAAAAAAAACTTCACTAAATAAATATCTGTTTGTAAAAATAGCGAGCAAGGTTCATCGAATTTTTGATTTACGATTCGCATGACGACACCATGTGTCCATTTTTAGATAGATACTTTTTGTTTCGTTGTCCAAATGGAAAAGGGCATGGGTAAACTTTGTTGCAACAGCATTTGAAGCTGATTTTGCCAAATAATTATTGATTAAAATTAAAATATGTTCAAAATAAATTCAGCTAATGCACTTTTTTTTCTATCGTTTCGAACGGTAGATTATACTATTTTTCTTGATTGTTTCTTTTTCTAACTGCAAATGAACTACATTTACAAACCGAATACCTACCGCAAACCTTCTGTCTGCAAGCAGCAGCGGGGCTATGTTTTAGGACGGTTAATTGCGCAATCAAGCGTTTCGTGTTGGTGTGCAGGATTGTTCTTTTATATCGCTGCCCACTTGCCACAGTGGGTTGGTGGCGGTTTTGGTGAGAACAACATATTAAATACGGTAAAAGAAATGAAAAAAATTGAATTGATATTGAAAAGCTTTTTGGGATTAATGTTCTTGATTTGTTTTATGGGCATCGCATTGTTTGTTCCTTATGGCGGCCTTAGCTATAGTTTAGCTTGGGTGTATTTAATCGTGTTTGCAGTTTCGGTTGTTTGGATTACTGTTTATTTGTTTTTTTTCGACAAACATTTATTGAAAAGTAGATTGGTTGCCGGACCTGTTGCCGAAACACGAACGATTCAAAAAGTAATTCAGTTCATTGCAAGTTTAGCGTTTATTGGGATTTTTCTTGTATCAGCATTTGATTACAAAAACAAATGGTCAGACGTTCCATTTGAATTTTCGTATGTGGCTGACTTTTTTTGTGTACTGGCTTTTGTACTGCTGTTTTATGTTTTTAAGCAAAATACGTTTTTAAGTGCAACAATAGAAATACAGGAAAAACAACAAGTAATTTCAACCGGACTATATGGAATTGTGCGACATCCTATGTACACCGGCGCTTTTATATTATTGTTGTTTACACCCATAGCTTTGGGTTCTTATTATGGATTATTCCCCGTGCTAATTCTTGTTGCTGTGATTGTTTACAGAGCGATTGACGAGGAAAAAGAATTGAAACAAAATCTGATAGGATACAAAGCGTATTGTAAAAAAATAAAGTATCGTCTTATTCCTTTTGTTTTTTAATAAATAAAAGTGCAAACTGACAACAAAACAAGCGCCCAAAATATATTATCAAATCTACGCAATTCAACAAAACGTACCGTGAACGTACAAAAAACTTTCATGCTATTGAATTGCAGTGCCTCGTAGCTTTTCCTCATTTGCAACTTTAGGTTAAAATATTTGTATAGAAAATGGTTTCGGGCTAACCGAAATAGAAACACAAACTGCATGAAACAAACGATGATTGTTGCGATTTGGCTTGCCTCACTACTTGGTTTCGGGCAAACCAAACCCACCGACACAAATAAACCTATCACAACAAAATATGCCGGACGATACAGCTATGGCAACAACATTGACAAAGGCCGCGTGGGTGTGATGTATGTTTATGCCGAAACCGACAGCAGCATTTTGTTTTATTTGGAATTGAACCGGGGGGCTCCATCCTACAGTATGGGTTCGATATACAATAGCGTTAAAATTAAAAACGATACCGGCACATTTTACACCAAGTTTGCCTATGCCACCGACGGCTGCAAATGGATATTTCGTTTTTCAAAGAACAGGCTTACCCTCGCCACAGTTAACTCAGCATATGATTGTGATTTTGGGCACGGTGTTTTTGCCGATGGCGATTTTAAAAGAACAAGCAATATACCGCCTGACTCTTTTATTGATTTGGAAGGAAAAACGATACATTTTGCAACCACAAAACCCCAAGAGTATAACAAAAGTGAATGAAATGAAAGCCTAAGGCTAGGCTAAACAGGGTATCTGACAAAGGCAACAATTAGCTTAGCAAAGTCAAATTGATTCGCAGCGCACCCATTTTATCATCTAAATGAAAAACCAAATGAACTTGCAAGGGTGCTGCCACCCACCAACAGTGCGTATTATAACATCTGCTTTGCCGATACAACCGTGATTTCGAGCACGCGGGTCAGAAACGAGAACTTGCTTTTCATCTTATCATATTCCTCGCCCGATGTAATGTAGTTTGCCGTGCCATCAATCACAAAACCCGTTCCCGGATAATCTTTATAACCCAACACATTTTTGCTCCCCAACGAAATTTTAACCCGATTATTCACTTCCACATTGTGTTGCGTTTTCCGGAAACCATATGCCGGAATTAATATACGTTCGTCGGTGGTTACCACCAAATACGAATTCCACGTGTTGGCCATGTGCGGTTCAACCCCCCACGACATGATAGCCACAACGCCTTCGTGCTGCAGCACCTCGTAAAATTTTTTGCTTAATTTTTTATGGTCATTCATGGTGTAAACGATTTTAATTGTGTGCTTTTCGGCGCAAGTAGGCCGATTCATTACTGCAAAAGTAATAAATTTTCGATTGGCAATAGCAGCAGTTGATTTATTACTATTTGCACTCCTCAGCCCATACGAAAGGGACACATCACCAAGCATGGCATGCAATGCGCGCCGCGAAAATGCCATCTTTTAGCCATCATGAATCGTTTCGACGGGTTCGGCAGGGGGTGTAAACGTTTGCAACTTTTTACACACCTTTGCAGGCTTTCCAGGAACGTTATTTTATTGCCTGCGTGCTTTCACATCGCCTCGAGGAACGTTACTTTATTGCCTGCGTGCTTTCACATCGC
>JBAXWF010000025.1:0-42019 GCA_037128515.1 Bacteroidota bacterium
CATAAAGGACGAGATACAACAGCCGCTAACTTTGTGCTGCTCCCAGCGGGGGGAAGCGGAAGATTGCAAGTGAAGAACAATTAATAAAATTAATAACGGGTGAGACTGATGAACCAATTAAAACCCCGCCGTCAGCAGCACCGGTTCGTTAGCGTTCGTTGGAAAAACAAATCAAATTCAATATATTAATCTTAAAAATAATGAAGTATGAAAGGCAAATCTTTATTACTAACACTGGCAATTATAATTATTGCCATAAGTTGCGTTGCACAGGTGACGGGAACATTTACTGATTTACGTGATGGGAAGATATATAGTACCATCGAGTTAGGTGAGCAAACATGGTTGTCAGGAAATCTTGCCTACAAAGCCGGAACCGGTTGTTGGGCTTATGCGGATAATGATTCAAATGTGGCAAAGTATGGCTATTTGTATAATTGGGAAACGTCAAAAAACGTATGTCCTAAGGGTTGGCATTTGCCTTCAGAAGCGGAATTTAGAACACTGGCACAATTCTTTGGAGGAGTATTTGCATACAAAATTAGATCGAGTCATGGAAGTGAATCAAAAGCCGGAACCTTAATGAAATCAACAACGGGATGGGAAGGCTTTGGTAATGGCACTGATGAAAAAGGATTTAACGCCTTGCCTGCCGGATTTCGTTTGGGCAAGGGTGTATATAAAAAGATGGGCAGCAGCAGCAGTTGGTGGAGTTCAACTGAAGAACATGGATATAATGCCGATGAGTTTACCGCCTATTCACTCGACTTGATATCATCGAGCGGATTCATAGCCATTACTTGTCTAAACCATAGGGATTTTGGATTGTCTGTGCGTTGCATAAAGAATTAAAAAACAACAAAACGCTAATCGAGTAGCCCGCCGATAGGCAAAATCGCCTATCGGAGAGGCTCTCACACCACTGTACGTACGGGTCTCGTATGCAGCGGTTCATTAAGATGTGGAGCAATTTTCTGGTAAACTTCGAGCATAGACTCATACCCCCTTTTGCGTAAACGTTCTAAAGTAATAGTAGTAACAAGTATAGGGCTTTGGGCAACAGCCCATCCTCCCATTCGTGTTCTGCTCCATGAATAGGCATGACTGTAGTCTACACCCAATCGAATCAGGTTCTTCCTTTTCCTTTCGGGCTTCTTCCAATGATGCCAGATGCAATAACGCAGACGATTGCGCAGCCAACTGTCAAGGTCTTTGAGTTTGACGAATATACTTGCTATTCGGAAGCAAGCGCAGCCAACCCCGCTGAACCTCTTTAATCCGCTGTATGCGTTCATCAAAACTGCAAGGAGTGGTTTTGCGTGTGATGGTTTTGAGTTTTTGTTTCAGCTTTTTCCAACTCTTTTCGCTTACTACCAACTGATATTTGCCTCGGTCTCCTTTTACGTATGTAGGCACAAATTCAAAGCCTAATATCGTAAAGTTCACAGGTGGGCGTATGCCGCTTTTCTCTCGATTGATAGGAAGTTTTAGTTTGTTCTTTAGAAACAAATAAATACTGTTTCCTGTCTTTCGGGCTGCCGATTTGCTTTTGGTATAAATACTAAAGTCGTCGGCATAGCGTACATAGCGAAGCCGCAAATCGTTGACGGCTGAAATTTATTGCAATGCTGGCATGTTGAGGTAAAAGGTAGCAAGGTAAATGGTAAAAGTATTGGTGCGATTACTTGGTTGCAGTGCCTACCCAATGGTTTAAGAGTCTAAAAGTCCAAATTCTCAATTCAAATTTCATCCTTATCTCAGCAGCAATGCTTATTTTTGTAAAAATTAAAATAACCCGATGAAAATTTCATACAATTGGCTAAAACAATATACCGGATTAGATATTGCCCCCGACAAACTGTCCATCATACTCACCGATTGCGGCCTGGAGGTTGAAGCCATGGAGCATATCGGCATCAACAAAAGCCGTTTGCAAGGTGTGGTGGTGGGCTATGTGTTGCAAAAAACCAAACATCCCAACGCCGACAAACTCAGCCTTACGCAAGTAGATATTGGCCAAAGCGAACCCCTGTCGATAGTTTGTGGTGCTGCCAATGTGGCTCCCCATCAAAAAGTGTTGGTAGCCACCATAGGCACACGCATTGTTGGTGCCAAAGGCGAATTTGTTATACAACAATCCAAAATTCGCGGCGAGGTGTCGCAAGGCATGATTTGTGCCGAAGACGAGCTCGGGCTGGGCGATTCGCACAGCGGCATTATGATTTTGAACGACGATGCCCCCATAGGCCAAGCAGCAGCCGAATATTTGCAGGGTGAAGATGATGTGGTGTTCGAAATAGGACTCACACCCAACCGTTGCGATGCCACTTCGCACATTGGTGTGGCCCGCGACATTATTGCCGTGGTCAATTCCCGTTCGGATGTAGTCCATGCATTACTCCTGCCCGATGTAAGCGCATTTACGGTTGATAACAATACATTACCAATTGAAATTGCTGTGGAAGATACCCAAGCTTGCCCGCGCTACACGGGTATAACCTTAAGTGGAGTTACCGTAGCCGATTCGCCCGATTGGTTGCAACAAAAACTCAAAGCCATTGGTTTACGTCCCATCAACAATATTGTGGATATAACCAACTATGTGCTTTTCGAAACCGGCCAACCTTTGCATGCTTTTGATGCCGATGGTATTGTGGGCAACAAAGTGCTGGTTAAAAAACTTGACGACAAAACCAAATTCACCACCCTCGACGGAGTGCAACGCGAACTCAGCCAGCACGACCTGATGATTTGCAACGCCTCGGAACCCATGTGCATTGCCGGTGTATTTGGTGGCGAACATTCGGGTGTAACACATCAAACCACCCGTGTTTTTCTCGAAAGCGCCTATTTCAATCCCACTTCGGTGCGCAAAACCTCCAAGTTTCACGCATTAAAAACCGATGCATCTTTCCGGTTTGAGCGGGGTGCCGATCCCAACATCACCGTGTATGCTATAAAACGTGCGGCTCTGCTCATCAAAGAAATTGCCGGAGGCAGCATTTCGTCCAACATAGTGGATGTGTATCCTGTAAAGATTGCCGATTTTAAAATCGATTTTTCCTTGTCGCGTATGGATAACCTTATCGGGAAACATATAGAAAAAGAAATGGTTGTGAAAATACTGAATGCATTGCAAATAAAAATTGTTGCCGACCAAGGCGATGTGTTGCAGTTGGAAGTTCCGCCTTTTAAAACCGATGTAACCCGTGCTGTGGATGTGGTGGAGGAGGTGCTGCGCATTTATGGCTACAACCATGTGGAGTTTGGCGATGATTTGCGTTCCTCTATCAGTTTTTTCCCCAAGCCCGATCCCGAAAAGGTGCAAAACATCATTGCCGATTACCTCACCTCAATTGGTTTCTTTGAAATTATGACCAACTCACTCACCAAATCCGATTATTACGAAAACAATGCCGAACTATTTGAAGTGGAGAAACTGGTGCGTTTGCTCAATCCCCTCAGCAAAGAGCTGAACGTGATGCGGCAAACCATGCTTTTTTCGGGATTGGAGAGTGTGGCTTTCAACAAAAATCATAAAAACGGCAACATCTTTTTCTATGAATTTGGTAAAGTATATTTCAAGAACGAATCCACTTCACCCGATCCGCGCGACAAATATGGTGAGTACAAACATCTGGCTCTTTTCGTTAGCGGCAACATTCATGACCAAAGTTGGAACACCGCCGAACAAAAAGCCGATTTCTATTATATTAAAGCCCTGGTCGACCAAATTATCAAACGCTTGGGAATTGATATAAAACAGTTCGGCATGGCCGAAAACCAAACACCGGCCTTGTTTACCGAACAACTTACCTACAAAATGAATGATACGGTGGTGTGCGAATTTGGCAAGCTGCATCCCCATATTTTGAAACAAACCGATATTAAAGACCCCGTGTTTTATGCTTGGCTCAATTGGGATGTGTTATTTGCTATACCAAAACAGCCTATAGCCTATCGCGAAGTTTCACGTTTCCCCGAAGTTAAACGCGATTTGGCACTCTTGCTCAACAAGTCGATAAAATATAAGGAGATTGAAAAAATTGCTTTCGAAACCGAACCTCTGCTTATCAAAAGAGTTTCGTTGTTCGATATTTATGAGGGCGAAAAAATTGGCGAAGGCAAAAAGTCGTATGCGGTAAGTTTTATTTTGCAAGACGAAGAAAGAACCCTCACCGACGAACGCATTGATGCATGCATGAACAAACTGATAGCAGCCTATGCTGTTAAACTGGAAGCAAGTTTACGCTAAACAATACCTGTGTTATTAACTTGCTGCTTGATGCACTTTAAACTTGATAAACCAACCACCCTATGGCAGGAAATCTTTTCGATTCAATCATCTTCGGACCACTTAGCAGTCGTCGACTGGGGTCGTCGTTAGGCATTAATTTGTTACCAACCACCATAAAGTTTTGCACCTTCAACTGCATTTATTGCGAATGTGGCTGGACCGAAGCATCGCGAGTGGAACAAGCGCAGTTTTATCGTGCCGACGAAATCCGCGATTTGCTCGAAAAACGCTTGATTTACCTAAAGGAAGAAAAAGTTGAAATTGATTCGCTTACGTTTGCCGGCAACGGCGAACCCACCGTACATCCTGAGTTTGCCGATATCATTGCCGACACCATCCGTTTGCGAAACATCTATTACCCGAAAGCAAAGATTAGTGTTTTGTCGAACTCCACCATGCTTGCCCACGACGAGGTGTTGGAAGCCTTGAAAAAGATTAATAATATCATGAAACTGGATGCCGGCACCGAAAAAATCTTTCAACTGATTAATATGCCACGAATCCACATCACACTTAGTGCAGTGGTTGAAAACTTAAAGAAGTTTCATGGCAAACTCATTATTCAAAGTATGTTTTTGCGGGGCGAAATGCATGGAAAAATCATTGATAATACCTGCGATGAGGAAGTGAATGCTTGGTTGGCACATATTGCAGCCATAAAACCCAAACAAGTCATGCTCTATTCGCTCGACCGAAGGCCGCCATTGGCAAAACTCGAAAAAATATCGAAAGAAGAACTGCAAATTATTGCAGATAAAGTGACACAATTAAACATTAAAGCCGACGTTTTCTAAAACAGAGAATGCAATTAAGGTATTGCAAGAATCAGTTCCATAGACTATGCAACGATATGAAACAAAAATATTGCTGGCTTTTGGCGAAGCAGTAAGCGGAAACAAAAAACTGTTTCGTTGGCTGGCCGAAAACAATTATGTTGAATTGGCTGCACTTTCAAATTGCATTAATTCGGATACAAAAGCATTTTATTGGTTGTTGAAAAACGGTTATCCTGAATTTGCCATACTTAGTAATGCCATGGATGGCTACGATGATGCTTATATCTGGCTTAAAAAAAACAATTACATGTTTTATATTGTGTTTGCCGATGCCTGTCGCAACCAACCCAAAGCACAAGAATGGCTGAAGAAAAACAAGCTCGATGTTTTTCTTCATTTAGCTCAAATTATTTACGATGTGTTGGAAAAGCAACGCCGCGATTCGTACGATTACCATAAGATTCGTTTTAATTGACCGTTGATTTTATCTGTATCAAAATTATTTGAAGATTCCGCTTCAAAATTAAATTTACAATGTATTAGTATTATATTTGTGCACTATTTCACACCCATAAATTTGTTTGATGCAACGATATTACAATAAAAAAATTCGATTACTGCTTGCCACGCTTATTTTTATTATTTTGGTATTTAGCACAAGTTGGTTTTCGTTAAAATATCACGACACCAAAGGTATACGGAACTGGAGGTGCGAAATGTATGCCGATGCTGCTGCTTATAATGTGTATTTGCCGGCCCTTTTTATTTATCACTGGAACGGTAAAAGTTTTCCGGTAGCTATAGAAAAACAAACCGGTTATGGTTTTAAAATAGATGGGAATACAGGCAAGATAACCACCAAAGTTACTTGTGGTGTCGCCTTTTTGCAAATGCCGTTTTTTCTTGTTGCCAATCATATTTCAAACCAATATTTGGGAGGGACCGATGGTTATAATTATTTAAACTTTCGTATCATCGACCTAGCCGGATGTTTCTACTTGTGGCTTGGATTCTTTTTTATTTTTTTTACTTTGCGCCGACGATTTTCATTTCTACTTACGTTAGCCACCACCTTTTTTGTTGTTTTTGGTTCGAACATTTTTTTCTATGGTTTTGTTCAGCCCGGCATGTCGCACATTTATAGTTTTTCAGTGTTTGCGGGCTTCCTCTGTTATTTCGATTCCATATCTGAATCAAGAAGATATCGTTTTCGGCAATTGTTTATTATTGGATTATTATTGGGTTTTGCCACACTCATAAGGCCAACAAATATTTTTATCGGCTTGGCTTTTTTGTTTTGGAACACCTTTAGCTTAACTGATATTAAAGTGCGAATTAAAAAATTCTTCACTTGGAAGAATAGTCTTTTTATGCTGCTGCCCTTTGTTTTGGTGATGATACCGCAAATGTGTTTTTGGTATTTTACGTATGGAACGCCTATAGTATATTCTTATCCGGGCGAGGGGTTTACACATTTAGCGTCGCCCCAATTTCTGCAATTATGGTTTGAACCCAACAACGGTTTGTTTCCGTATGCTCCTGTTTTCGTGTTGGTTTTATTAGGAATGGTTGTAGCCATTGTAAAAAAACATAAAGGTTCTTTTTTACCACCGGTTTTATTTGTTTTAATGAGTTATTTATTTGCATCGTGGTATGTGGTGGCTTTTGGCTGTGCTTTTGGCTGCCGTCCGTTTGCGGAGTATTTTGTTTTTTTTGCTTTACCATTAGCTTCGTTGATCCATTACACAAGGCCTTGGTATTTGAAAAGCCTTATTATTTTGGTAGCTCTTGTTTGTATGCTTTTTTCCATGAAACTGACATTAACCTATAACGACAATCGTTTTTTTAGTGAGAAAAAATGGGATTGGCATGAATACCAATCTATAATTTATCGTGGGGTTCGCAGCACCGGACAGGATTTTGAGACTTGTAAGATTGATTTTAAAAACCTGAAAGAAACCTCCGATGCACAACATGGCAAGTATGTTTTGGCTTTCAATCATAGCATTGATTATTCGCCTGTAATACTCGAAGAAAATTATACCAAGAGTACCTGCAGTCCGTGGCGATATGCCGATATTAGCGTGCAAGTGAAAGCCGACACTGCCGTTACCTTTTTGTTAATTACTATTGTTGATTCGTGTGGAAAACAGGTTAAGTGGGGCTCAACAGATATCAAATACGACGAAAACAAACTCAATCAATGGCAAACTTTCCGGTTTTACGACATGTGGATTGGCGGGAATTATGGGGATGGTGTTTTGCTGAAATATTATATTTGGAATTCCGACCGTTATTCGTTTGAATTCGATAACATGAAAGTGCTCCTACACTAATCTAACAACTAGCTGAGTCTGGTCTTTTATTTCTTGTTTTTATAAAGCCAAACAAACTCGTTATGGTACACCTGCAATTTATGGTTCGCAAGATAGTTGAACATTTTTTTATCACAGTCGTTTTTGGCTGTATCGAGTAACCCCATAACAAAAATGTAATCTATGGTTTGCGATATACCATTTGAATTTTGGTTAACAGCAAAACATTCATTAAGCATTTTCGAGGTATCAACCACCATTCCGGGTATTTTTTCGGTATTCCATATCAGCGGAAAATAATGCTGGTCGCATTCGTTGTTGTCGAGCACAACAATGGATTTGTCGACGCCCAAGTATTTCGAAAAATGCCCCAAAAGCCAGTTGCCCGAACGGTTGATGGTTAACACTGTGCTGTTGTTGGTCATATAATTTGAAGCATTATAGCACTGCATGGCTGTTTGGTTTAAGGAGGCGGTTACCTTATCGCGAAACACTATCAATTTGATATTATAGAACAAAGCAATAACAATAGCAATCACCAATATAAACTTCGGAATGTTTTGCAAGGCAAGCCACACAATATAAAATAGAAAGAATAGCAAGAGTATCCGCAACGAAAAATATCCTGCCCAACCATCGGAATCAGGCAAAACAAAATATCCCAGCAGCATTACCCCGCTAAACATTATCCATGCATCGGTTTTATCAAATGCCTTTATAAATCCTTTCAGGTTAGCTGTAGCTTTAAAGCGGAACCCCATCTGCAGATTCATCCATCTTTTGAACAAAACCACCAAGGTTAGTACCAAAAGCACATAGAATATTTTTCCTGTCATGGCAGCTTCATCCTGCTGAATAAAACCTATTATGGGTTCAATCACTTTTATGTTTCTGAGCATTTCGGATTGCGGTAAGTATACAATGTTGGCAGCAGGTTTTCCCAAAAATAACATAAACGCCCAATAGGCAGTGATGCTAAAACCTAAGGCAATGACTGCAGTTTTAGCAGCCATAGAACGAAAATACGTAGCTGCTGTTTTCTCTTTTTTTATCACCCACGAGGTTTCATCAATAAACAACAAAGCAAACATCATGGGGCCCAGTATTGCATAGACGGAAATGTGCGAAAAATAGGTGGCGGTAATGAGTAGAAACAATACAAAAACTTTGAGAAAACTCAGTTTATCCTTAATGTTAATCCAATATCCCAAAGTAAAAAATAACAAAACCAATGCCAGCGAAAAATTGTAGAATCCCAGTAGAAACATATAGGTGTAGCAAAACGGGAATATGATATACGAAAGAAGATAATTGTTGGGCGAAAGGCTTTTAATCAAATAACGAAACGCGAAAGGCAGTCCGATGAGATAGCATAACAGCAGAATTTTTTCGGATATATAGGCTGGAAAAACCACATTGCTCAGCGCCATAATAAAATGCCCAATCCAGTTGGGCACCGGATAATGATTGAGCTGAATAAAACCCGATAGAAACTCGTTACCGAAAATCAGATCTTTTAAGGTGTGCGCATTATACAAGTGTGAAGGCCCGTCGAGGGTGGGGAAAAAATGATGGGAAAACACCGGATAGGCATTTGCTAGTGCAAAAAGTAAGAAAACAACAGATTCTGTTCGGACTTTTTTTAAAATCATTTCATCCGGTGGTTATGTTTCCGGTAGTGTAGTTTAGTTGCGAACCAAACATGCTATGCGGAATTGAAAATATGGCCAAAGTTACTACTGCCGCAGCTATTATATAGCCGGGGCGCAACTTTTTGCGATTAGCAACAAGGGCTACAATCCACGCAATAAAAGCGATGAGGGTTTTATTATCGGTTAAATCCCATCCAAATGGTACCCCAGTCCAATAGGCATCAAAAGCGAACTTTTGTACAAAAGGTCCCAATATCATACCTCCCAAAAGAATTAAAATAAACGTGATTAACGAAAGTAAGCGTGATACATCGAGTTTGAAACCTGCCATAAAAGCTGCGAAGGTGGATAGTAACATACCCAGAAACATAAAAATAATATGGGGTGCTAAAATATAACCGGGAACATCGCCTTTGAAACGAATTACATTGGGGGTTTGAGCTAACACAGGAAAGGTTTTGTTGCCTGTGCGGAACAACAAAAAGTATTCGAGTTTGCCAGCAGCGGGTTGTTTGGGCAGAAAAGCCGAAACTCCATCGGAACTTTTGGTAAAGGCAACGGTATCCCATGTGTCGGTTGTGGGATAGTGGCGGTAAACCAAAAATCCGCGTACTTCGCTATCGTTAACAGGTACTGTAATTTCGCAATCGGAATTGCAGCTATTGCTACGGCTTAAATCGAAATGATATTCCTTGCTATTTATGTTAACTGCAACATCTTTTGGATAGGTGGGACCGGTTGTTCGCTGATAAACGGCTGCCGCAAGTGTGATTATTACTGCAAGGATAGCCGAAATTGTCCAGGCAAATATCTTTTTCTTTTTTGTCATAACCATCTTTGTTCTGATTTATAATTGAATCAAAAGTACTTCTTTTTTGTTGTTGCGCATCACATCCACAGTGATGGTTTGTCCAGGGTTTAATGCTTTGAGACGTTCCATATATTCGTAAATATCGTTCACGGATTTGCCGTTGATGGCAATGATAACATCACCTTTTTGAATGCCGCCTCTAATGGCAGGGCCATCGGCATTTACGGCTGCCACTCCAACGCCTTTTACATCTTGATTGTTGAAATCGGGCATGATGCCCAAAATTACTTTCATGCCCGAGCGCTGACTAGTGCGGCTTTTCGGGCCTGCTTCCATATAAGCCAAATTGTAAGTGTTTTTTTCCAAATCTTCGATAACCATGGCGGTGTAATCGGCTACTTGTTCCAGTCCGGTGCAATTAATTTTTTTGTAATTATCGGCTGGGGTATGATAATCGGCATGCACGCCGGTGTTGAAATACAAAACGGGAATGCTGTCGGAATAAAAAGAGGCATGGTCGCTTGGGCCGTAGCCTTCTTTGCTGAATGAGAGTTTTAGTTTGGTTGTGTCGTTGTTTTGTTTCAACAGTTTTTCGGCATCGGCAAAGGTGCCTGTACCGCCCACCGACAGAATTTTTTTGTCGTTGAGGCGTCCCACCATATCATAATTAATCATGAGTTTAATTTTTTTGGCATCCACTGGCAAGTGTTTCACAAAATAGTTGGAGCCGAGCAGGCCTTCTTCTTCGCCTGTGAAGGCAACAAAAATCAGGTTATAGTTACCAGTGAAATTGGGTTTCGAAAATCTGTGGGCCATTGCCATAACACAAGCTGTGCCCGATGCATTGTCGTCGGCGCCATAGTGCACTGCCACGGTATCGGGCAAGCGGGAACCGGAACCGTGGCCGCCCATACCCAAATGATCGTAGTGGGCACCAATCACAATATAGTTATCGGTTTTGGTGGTGCTTTTCAGCAGGCCGGCTACGTTGGCGGTTTTGGCTTTTACAGGAACTATTTGCACAGCTACATCAAGAGCACCTTTCAAATCGCACGAAGCGGCTGCGGCAGTTTTGGCTTTTTTCTCGAGCGCGGCAATGGTTTTTTTCGATATGCTTAGTATCTTATCGGCGGTTTTGCGTGTGATGTTCAACACACAAATACCCGAGCGCGACTTGCTTTTTTCCAGATTTAGGTTAACCAATTCGTCGGATTTGTTCATGGCTGTGGGCGTAACCAGTATGATTCCGGCGGCACCGCGATCTTTTGCCACCATCATTTTGATGCGGTCGGAGCTAAAGTTGGTAAACTTGTTATTCGTTTTGTTGTCGATGGGGTTGCCGCGTAAAACTAACACCCATTTGTTTTTTATATCCAAAGTTTTGTAATCGTCCCATAGCACGCTATCGTTGTTGATTGCGAAACCGTAGCCAGCAAACACCAAAGTGGTTATTATGGTGGTATCCTGACTGTAAGAGTAGGGTGTATAATCCGTTTCGGCGATAAATTTTTCATCGTTATACATAAAATGATTGTTGGCACCCAAACCAACGCCTGTGCTCACATCAAAAACTTGTAATCCCGCATCGAAAAGCAACTCCAGCTTGTCGGCGGCAAATTGTTGTTTGATGTAGGTTGCGGCCATATCGGCATATTTGGTACCGGTGAGACGGCCGCCCATGGAATCGGATGCCAATACTTTGATATATGAGCAAGTTTGGGGCGTTTGAGCCGATACGAGATTGGCCAACAACAGAAAGATGACTAGCGGGGCTGAAATTTTTTTCATAGGGAGGGATTAAAATTTATGATGCAAAGTTAATTAACTTAACGAAAAGATTTAAGATTTGGTATGAAAAATAAGAATTCGGAATTTTGAAGTGCGCAGACGTGAGTTGGGATCCTGAAATGAGAAAGGTGCAGAGGGACGTTCGGAGTTTTTGTTTTGAGTTTTTGAGTTTTTGATTTTTAGTTTCAAAGTGCCGCCCCGCAGTTAAAAATCGTAAATCCGAATTTGCGAATCGCTATTTTGCCTTCTGAATACTTTTTTCTTGGTTTTTTGGAAAAAACGACTATTTCGCTATTATAATCAATTTATACCAAAATGACATCGTTTAAGGTTTTTTCCTCGGCAAGTGCAACAAAATAAATCAGGAAATCATTCCTACTGCTCCAGAAAGTATTCCCGCACTCCATTTTTATTGAATAAACGCATGGATTGTGCTAAAAAACCCAAAAATTTTAGGAGACTATGATCAATAGAAGCTTGGGTTGCATAGTACAGTAAATAAATTGCTGTTGGTTTGCAATGATTTCTTTGTTTGAACAAATTTTAGACTTGATGTGAGCCATGTTACTTGTTTTCCTGAACCAGCAAAGCACACGAAATGGAGGTTACTTTTTTGCAATACTCAAAATTATAATTCGCCACCACGTCGTTGGTGGTATGATAAAACGACTCTTCTGGGTTATCGATAATAAAAATGGCTTTATAACCCTGGTTGAAAAAAGAGTAGCTGTCGCCATCGCTGCTATACTGGTTGTCGTTCGCAAAGTTAAGCGATGTGTAAGTTTTGCCGCATTTCACAAATAGGGTTCGCAAATCAGTTGAGTTCGTATAATCCATCACGTTGACGGTCCAGTTAACCGGGTCGGAGTTGGCATCATACGATATCATATCGTTGTTGAGCATCATAACAATGTTTGCCCCGGTTGTTACTGCTTTGGAGGCATAATCGGCGCTGCCGTTTAAATCATACTCTTCAGCAGCAAATGCCACAAAATCAATAGTGTTTTTGGGAGCAAACGCGTGGGCTTTCATCACCCGAGCAATTTCAATAATTCCGGACATACCGCTGGCATTGTCGTTGGCACCAGGCGCCACCACAAAAGGGTCGCCCGAATCCACTATGCAATCGTAATGCGCACCCACCACATAAACATTGTTGGGCGATGTGCTGCCTTGCAACCGCGCCACGACGTTATACTGCCAAGTGTTGTAGGTGGTGTTGTTCCAATAGGGCGAAATAAAAAACGAATCGATACGGGTGTCGGTATAACCCAAGTTGATGAACTTGTTTTTTATGTCGGTGGCAATTTGTTTGCGGTTGTTTTGCAAAAAAAAGCGTGTATTATAGTTTTGCAACCATTGTACATTGGCTCGAAGGCTATCGGCATTAATATCGCTAACAAATTTGTTTACAAAGGCATCGGGCGCACTAGGATCAATATTTTCATCACTATCTTTCTTACATCCAAAAAAGAAATAGTGCAACAGCAACATGGCACTGATAGCAATTAATTTAGGAAGTTTTTTCATGATATTTATATTGAGTTTTTGTTTTGTAAAGTGTTTAATTCAACATCAAAGTGTCTTTAAGGCCATCACCACAGGGTATATCATGCCAATAATCAACATCAGGGTGATGAACGGGCGATTGATATTTTGCCATGCGTAGTTTCTGTTTTTTATGGCATCCATAGCATGGTTCACAGCCGAAAAGATGAGAAAAAACATAAAAGCAAAAAACAGGGTGAGTTCCGCTTTTATGCCCCAATTAACGAAGTATACCACTATGGCTATGGCCGCATACGACAACAAGGCGATTGCCGATTGCCGCTGATAATTGCTGCCAAACTCAAAACCTTTGGCCTGTGCCGTTTGCCTGCCTAAAAACAAACCTTCGATACCCGAAATGCCTGCAATGGCTACTATTATTATAGGTATCATGAAATGCAGTTGTGCATTGGGATCAAAACCATTGCGAAACCCAATGCTATAGCCAAAATAAAAAGCAAGGCATACGATGATGATGCGCAAATTGTCTAAAATTTTTGTAATCATACCCGGTTATTTATTAATTTCTGTCTTTAGAAATTTATCGATGCTAACAATATCGCCTGCTTGAGCTTGTTTGAACAACAGAATTAAATCGTACGCTTGACCCGATTTAAATTTAACCACATAACTTTTGGTACGAAACTTATTGGTCATAAAGCTTATTTTATCCACCATTTCTTCAGTCTTGGAATCTATTTCGCTGTTATGCCATAAAATAGCATAGGGATGTAAGATTCTACCATTCGCTTTTGTTTTCAACCCAATGTTCTTGAATTTTGTTTTCAACCCAAAGGTTGAATCCGTTTTACTCATGAACCGGATGCGCACTGCCGTATAAGTGCCTTTTTTTGCAATCTCTTCGCAAGTAATCGTTTTCCAATAGCAATTGCGACATTCAATATTGCACGGGATATTTAAATTGGCAGGCAATTCGCACCAATTACTTGGAGCCCAGATATGGCTTTTGGCATCTGTTTTTGTTTGGCCAAATACGCAAAACGAAACAAAGAACAATGGAATGAGGCAGGCTGATTTTTTCATATACTTTTATGTTTTTAGGTGGAATTCTAATTTGTAAAATAATAAACAATGAAACTGCTTAATTAAGTAGTTGTAAAAATAGTAATAATTTTATTGCCAAGAAAATATTTTACTATTTTTATAAGGTCAAAGTTTATAAAGGTAGAAGGGATAAAAAAAAGAGAAATTTCTTCGCTATTCAAATGCTAAATACCTTACATCATTTTCTCCCTCTTAATAAGGTATGACAGCAATACTTGATGAAAACCCTGGTTGATGTCGGCTTCAACCAAATCAATATGGTACTGCCCACAGCGGAGTTTAAGTTCGGTATAAAATTTTGCGATTGCATTGATATAGGCTTCTTTCGCTAGGGTAGGATTTAGTTTAATTTCTTTGCCGTTTTCCATGTCCACAAATTTATACGGACGGTTTTCGAAATTAAAATCCAACTCTTTTGATTTGTCGGCCACATGAAACAAGATCAGTTCATGTTTGTTATATTTAAGATGTTGTAAAGCCGAAAAAAGCTCATCTGCACGTTCATTGCTTTCAATCATATCGCTGAAAATAATCACTAGCGATCGTTTGTGAATGCGTTCGGCAATTTGATGCAAGGCTTTGGCAACCGAAGTTTTTTTTGGTTGATTTTCGTTGTAGGCTGCCAACATTTTCTCGAGATGGTAGAACAACATTTTTTGATGTGCCGAATGCGAACGTGTAGGGGTATGCTGTTCAAGCGAATCTGAAAACACACTCAAACCCACTGCATCGCGTTGCTGACGCAACAAATAAATAATCGAAGCCGCAGCGTAAACTACAAAAGTAATTTTGTTAGGATTGGTTACACTCAAATCGGGTTTCACCGGATAATACATCGAAGAGGAGTTATCAATTATGATTTGACAACGTAGGTTGGTTTCTTCCTCAAAACGTTTTACAAATAGTTTGTCAGTACGTCCGTAAAGCTTCCAATCAATATGCCTTGTCGATTCGCCCGTATTGTATTGTCGGTGTTCCGAAAATTCGACCGAAAACCCGTGAAACGGACTTTTGTGTAATCCCGTGATAAAACCTTCTACCACTTGTTTGGCAATAAGTTCTAAATTGCCAAAAGGGTGAACAAGTTTTTGATCAATAGTTTCGGTCATCAAGTGTTTGGATTGTAGCAATAGGCTTACAACAAACCATTTAATTTATTCACCAGATTGGCTTTTGGTGTAGCACCCACTACTTTTTCAACCACCTCGCCATTTTTAACAAACAACACTGTAGGAATATTGCGAATGCCGTATTTGTTGGTTATACGCGGACTATCATCCACATTTACTTTCCCGATAAGGGCCTTTCCTTCAAATTCTTTATGCATTTCTTCCATAATGGGTGTTAGCATTCTGCAAGGTCCGCACCATTCAGCCCAAAAATCGAGCATTACTACTTTATCCGATTTTTCAACTAGTTCAGCAAAGTTTCCGTCGTTTACTTCAAGTGCCATATAATTTTTTGTTTTTAATAATTACAAATTTAAAAATTCTTACATCAAATCATGAAATATTTATTTTTTATTATTCACCGATCAATGTTTGTTATTTAACTTTTCCTCCCACTCAAATCATCAATCGCTAATTAATTTTAAATTTAACCCCTTCGACTTTCACAACATCCATCAAAAAAGTATCACAGCTTATTTTTCGTTTTCGTACGTTCATGTCAATAGCATATTCGTCGACAGCATCAAACACACGCAATTTCAAATCAACCTTTCCGGGATTTTTCTGAATCATCGAACTAAGCAGGGTAGTAAAATCGGGATCAATTCTTTCGATGGGGATAAGCAGTGTGAGGTTTCTGGCTCTGCGTTCCATCAAATCGTAGAGCGGTTCAATCGCATTTATTTTTATTTCGTATTCAATCACTGCATTGGGGTCGTTTTCTTTTTCTTTATCCCAAAAGCGGCGTTCAATCTTGCCCGAAATAAATATACATTTCCCGATTTCGAGCAGATGTTTGAATTTGTCGTAGTTTTCCGACCAAATGTTTAGTCTGACCGAACCCAAATAGTCTTCTATTTCGAAATAGCCGAAAGGTTTGTTATTTTTATTGACCTTATGGCCAGCCGAAGTAATCATGCCACCGAATCGCACATCGTGTCCGGCAAATTGTTTCAAATTTTCGGTTTTCTCCAGTGTGAAATTGGTAAAATTATTCAATTCAATTTTATAATCATCAAGTGGGTGTCCCGAAACATAAAACCCAATGACAGCTTTTTCGTGGTTCAATTGTTCAATTTTGCTCCAGGGTTCGCAAACTGGCAATTCCGGATCTGGAACCGACATATCGTCGGTTTCGCCAAACAAGGATTGTTGCATGGTGTTTTGTTTGCTTTGTACCAGGCCAATATGTCGGATAAGTTTTTCCAGAAAAGTGATCTCCTCGTTCGGAAGTTTGTAAAAAAACTGTGCGCGGTGAATTCCCATGCTTTCGAAAGCACCTGCCATAGCAAGTGCTTCAATACTTTTTTTGTTTGTTGTGCGTAGGGTCACCCGATTCAGAAAATCAAAGATGTTTTTATATCGTCCACCTTTGTCACGTTCCGAAATAATTGAATCAACCGCTGCATTTCCCAATCCTTTGATGGCAGCCAGTCCAAAACGGATTACACCTTTGGCATTTACCACAAACCGAACCTGACTTTCGTTGATATCAGGTCCCAGAACAAAAATATTCAGTTTCTTACATTCGTCTATCAAAAAAGTAATTTCGTCAATATCCGAAACATTGCGGCTCAACACGGCAGCCATAAACTCATTTTGGTAATGGGTTTTCAAATATGCCATACGATAAGCAGTTATAGCATAACAAGCCGAATGCGATTTGTTAAAAGCATATTCGGCAAACGATTCCCAATCGGTCCAAACTTTTTTTGCTATCACCTCAGTAATTTCGTTGTCCAAACAACCCGCAAAGAATTTTTCTTTCAGTTTGTTCATCAACTCTCGGTTCTTTTTCCCCATTGCTTTACGAAGCGAATCCGCTTCGCCTCGCGAAAACCCTGCCATAATCATCGAAAGTTGCATAACCTGTTCCTGATACACTGTAATACCATAAGTATCTTTCAGGCTAATTTCCATCATGGGATGGTCGTATGCTATTTTTTCCTTGCCATGTTTACGACGAATAAAACTCGGTATATATTCCATTGGTCCCGGACGATACAATGCATTCATTGCAATGAGATCTTCAAAACGGTTGGGTTTTAGTTCACGTAGATGTTTTTTCATGCCATCTGACTCAAACTGAAAAATAGCCGTGGTATTTCCTCTGCTGAACAGTTCATAGGTTTCAGCATCATCTAACGGAATTGAATCCAAATCGATGGTGATGCTTTTCGAAAATTTAATATTTTCGATAGCATCTTTAATTATTGAAAGCGTTTTTAAACCCAGGAAATCCATTTTCAACAAACCCACCGATTCAACGTGTGAGCCTTCGTATTGTGTTACCTGTAATTCCGAATCTTTTAGCATACATAGCGGAATGTGGTCGATGAGGTCATCTCTGCCAATAATGATACCGCAAGCATGTGTACCTGTATGGCGTATGGAGCCTTCCAACGCCTCAGCATATTTGATGGTTTGCGAAACCAGAAGATTTTTGGAGTTCTTTGCTGCTTTTAACTCGGGAACCATTTCAATGGCGTCTTTCAGGTTTTTTGCTTTAACTGGGACGAGCTTTGAAAGGCGATCGGCCTCAGATAATAATAAGTTTTCGACCCTGGCCACATCGCGAATTGCCATTTTCATCGCCATAGTTCCAAAGGTAACAATCTGTGCAACTCTTTCTTTGCCGTATTTTTCTACCACCCATTTTATCACCTTTTCGCGTCCGTCTTCATCAAAGTCAATATCCATATCTGGCATCGAAATACGATCGGGATTCAAAAACCGTTCGAAGAGCAAGCCATATTTCAATGGATCCAAATCCGTGATTCGTAAGCAATATGCAACCACAGAACCGGCTGCCGAGCCACGTCCTGGACCAACCCAAACATCCATTTGACGTGCAGCATTTATAAAATCGTTTACGATAAGAAAATAACCCGGAAACCCCATTTTTTTAATGACCGATAACTCAAAATCAATACGCTCTTTTATCTCATCAGTGATTTCAACATATCTTTTTTTAGCACCTTCGATGGTGAGGAACTCTAGATATACATTCGAATCGGTAAACCCATCAGGTAAGGGGAACTTTGGAAGTATGGGCTTTTTGTTCAAATCGTACATTTCCACTTTATCGGCTATCTCGTTAGTATTTTCTATAGCCTCAGGAACATCGGCAAACAATTCCATCATTTCTTCCGGTGTGCGTAAAAATTCCTTGGTCGTATATTTCATACGACCGATATCTTCAACCAATTTGCCGGTATTAATACACAACAGTCGGTCGTGTGCTTCGGCATCAGTTGCTTCAATAAAATGTACGTCGTTTGAAGCAATTAGTTTAACATTATATTGTGCCGAAAGTTTTATCAATGCCTGATTCACTATTTCTTGATGAGCATAAACATCAGCATCCACTTTGGTGTCGTCGGTTTTATGACGCATCAATTCAAAATAAAAGTCTTCTCCAAAAAGCTCTTTAAATTCTCCTATCTTTAGAATTGCTTTGTCCATATCGTTACTTTGAATTGCCGAAGGAATTTCACCTGCCAAACAAGCGGTAGAAGCAATTAATCCTTCGTGATAAAGTCTTAGCAGTTCCCAGTCGATGCGCGGTTTATAATAAAAACCTTCTTTCCATGCCAATGAATTTAACTTGCACAGATTTCTATAGCCTGTTTCGTTTCTTGCAATTAAAATTAAATGGTATCCCGACCGGTCTTCTGAGTCTGATTTATCGAAACGACTTTTTGAAGCCACGTACATTTCGCAGCCAAGCAAGGGTTTAATACCGTGTTTGCGTGTTTCATTATGAAATTCTTTCACTCCGAACATATTTCCGTGATCGGTGATTGCTATTGCGGTCATGCCATTAAGTTTTACTTTGGCAACCAGCTTTTTAATATCAGAAGCACCGTCAAGAATTGAATATTGTGTATGTACGTGAATGTGAGTAAAATTGCTCATAATGTATAACTGATAAGGGATCTGCGATGTTTTTTTGTTGACGTAAAAGTAGCAAAAAAGCAAGTGAAAATTTGAATTGTTGATAACTATTACAAAAGTGATTTTTGAGATTATTCTTTAATAAATAGTTTACTATACCTGCAAAACAATTATATAAAAGTTTTAAACCTTACAAATTCTCCATGGAAAGTAATTGTAAATTAAATTTGATTATTTTTGCACAAATTTTTTGTGAAATTAATTATATACCATGGCAACTACTGCAGATATAAGAAACGGTTTATGTATTGAATTTAATAACGATTTGTTTGTCATTGTTGACTTTCAACACGTGAAACCGGGTAAGGGGGGAGCCTTTGTTCGTACAAAACTTAAAAGTTTAACTACAGGTAAAGTTATTTCCAATACTTTTAATTCGGGAGTTAAAATTGATATAACACGTGTCGAACGTCGTCCTCATCAGTTTTTATATAAAGATGATAACGGCTATAACTTCATGCATGTTGAAACTTTCGAGCAAGTCTCAATAATGCAGGATCTTATTGAATCGTATGATTTACTTAAAGAAGGCCAGACAGTTGAAATAATGTTTCATGCCGACACTGAGCGCCCTTTATCGTGCGAATTGCCTGCATTTATTGAATTAGAAGTGACCTATACCGAACCCGGATTAAAGGGCGACACTGCTACAAATACTTTAAAACATGCAACGGTTGAAACCGGGGCAAATGTCGATGTTCCTCTGTTTATAAAAGTAGGCGAAAAAATCAGAGTGGATACTCGAAACCACTCATATTATGAACGGGTTAAAGGATAGTTTAACACTCAAATTATATTTTTTCATTATGAAATTTGATCGCACATATACACTTAAAGAAATAGCTGGATACATCAACGGTAAATATATAGGCAGCGACACACACGAAATTACAGGAATTAACGAAATTCATATGGTTGAATCGGGCGACATTACATTTGTTGATTTTCATAAGTATTACGATAAAGCACTGAGTTCGTTAGCAACCACAATCATTATCAATAAAGACGTTGCACCACCTCAAGGGAAAGCACTCATTATTTCCGATGACCCTTTCCGCGATTATGTAAAATTAGTTACCCGCTTCCGTAAATTTGAGCCAGCAAATAAATTTATCAGCGAAACTGCCGAAATTGGTGAAGGCACTTTTATTCAACCTGGAGCATTTGTTGGTAATCATGTTAAAATTGGGAAAAACTGCATCATCCATGCAAATGTCAGCATTTATGATCATTCTATCATTGGCGACAATGTAATTATACAGGCAAACACAGTTATTGGAGGTGATGCTTATTATTTTAAACGTCGTGCCACCCATTATGATAAAATGGAATCATGTGGCCGTACAATAATTGAAGATGATGTTGAGATTGGAGCACTTTGTGCGGTTGACAAGGGGGTTTCAGGCGACACCATTATCGGTAGAGGTACAAAAATGGATAACTTTGTACAAGTAGGACACGACACTCGTATTGGTAGAAATTGCCTTATTGGATCACACTCTGCAATTGCTGGCGTTACTATTATTGAAGATGAAGTTTTGATTTGGGCAAAAGTCATTATTAATAAGGATGTAATAATTGGAAAAGGTGCTGTGATGCTTGCAACTTCAGGTACTGACAAATCACTGGCAGGCGGAAAAGTATATTTCGGAATTCCAGCTATTGAAGCACGTCAAAAATGGCGCGAAATAATTGCACTCCGGAAACTAGGTGAAGAGTCAAAGTAATATAGAAATTCATCTGTCTATCAAATGATTTTTTACTTGGCGATATGAATTAATATACCTAACGTATGGAAGATAAGAAATATGCCAAATATTCTAACATTCGTATCAATTATAAGTTGTGGATGTCGTCAGAAAAAGGCGATGCAATTATAGACGATGACAAATGGCAATTATTGATTGCTATTCAAAAGCATGGCTCATTAAAAGCTGCATCCGACGTCACTGAAGTAAGTTATCGTAAAGCTTGGGGTGATTTAAAAAAAATTGAAGAAATTTTAGGATTTACTATCATAGAAAAACATCGTGGAGGCAAGGCAGGTGGCGTTACTTATATTACCGATGATGGTGCAAAACTTATTAAAAATTATCTGGAGTTTCGCGCTGAATTCCAGAATGCCGTTGATTTGATTATTATAAAGTTTAAAAAAAATCTGAAAGCATAGATGAAAATATTCGTTGCAATTGATGATACTGACAATCTTGAAAGCAAAGGTACCGGTTTTCGTGCTCGTGAATTGGCGGCCTTATTGGAACAAAATCAGTGTGGACAAATTATTGGTGTTACCCGTCATCAATTGTTTTTTAATGAACAGATTCCTTATACTTCTCATAATAGTTCTGCCTGCGTTTCTTTAGAATCGAGTAAGGAAAAAAGTTCTAAAATAATTGAATTATCTGCTTCATATCTTATAGCAAATGCTGCCGAAGGATCGGATGCCGGACTATGTGTTTGCCTCGAAGACAAAGTTACTGATGAACTTAAAAATTATGCGATTCGTGCAAAAAGCGAAGTATTAACAATGGACACATCATACAATCTCGCTACAAAACTTGATATTTTTCTAGAAGGATATACCGGAACTCGACAGGGAATAATTGGCTCGCTGGCTGCGGTTGGTTTGCATGCCGGAGGAAATGACGGTCGTTTTTTATTGGCGAAAGGCATGCGAGAGATATTTGGGACTTTTCAGGCACAGGAAATATTAATTAATACCGGAATTGAAGAAATTAAAACCATAAATAATCAAAATTTTTATAATTTTGAAACGATTTTACTTACTGAATGGTGGAGACCTGTACTGAAAAAACACAAAGCCGTCCTTTATGTTGAACCTGTTAATAATGAAGAATATGAATACAGAGTTATCTCAAAAGAACGTATCAAGATCATATCCAACTAATATCGCATTCAGCTTATTAGAATTTGTTTTATTAACAGGTATTGGTGCGATAGGTGTTTTGATTCATGCCAAGTTTCGATTACCGCTTCATATACCCGGCCACTGGGGAATTGTATTCATGACACTTTTGTTTTCCGGTCGGCTTTTTTCTCAAAAAAAATATGCTTCAAGTCTTTCTAGTTTGGGGGCTGCTTTTATGCTTTTGATGCCGCTTGGATTTAAAGATCCTTTTATGCCTGTTATTTATATGCTTCCTGGTTTATTCCTGGATGTTTTTTTCAACATTTTTAAATCAAAAAATAAACACATTGTTTTTGTCGTTTTGCTTTCGGGTTTGGCATATGTTACCATACCATTCATCAGGATAATAATTACATTGGTTAGTGGATTTTTTTATGGGTCATTCATAAATGGATTTATGTATCCAATCATTATGCATTTCCTTTTTGGTGCAGCAGGTGGATTAATTGCATGGGGAGCATTTACTTTGATAAGAAAGAAATTTTAATACTTAGTTTTATTATGAAATACTTCTGTTCTAAGTTTGCATTACGTTATGAAAGAAAATACATAACCTTGTTAATGGTTTTAATTCCGTTGGCTTTAATTTTATATATTTCCACGTCCTGTGAGAAAAACGAAACATCTTCACCTTCTTTGTATCTTACATCCGATACGGGATTTGTAAACAAAGATTCAGTAATGGGAACTGGAACTAATTTTAGGGTTCAATTAAATGCAACATTTGGAGGTGATGTAAACATCACAAACATCATAATTCGGAATGAACATGATGGAATAGTTACAAACTATTTCGATACTGGCGTTAATAATGAATCGATAAAAATATCGAAAGTGCTAACCAAAGGTGTTTACGAAAAAGAATTATGGACTTTTATCGCCATTGATAAAAATGGTGGAAATGCCTCTGTTTCTTTTACAGTTACCAAGGACTCAAACTCGGTATTTGGTAATATACGGTTTATAAATGCCACTATGGGAGCACAGTCGTCGACTTTATTTGGAAGTTTTTTGAGTTTGAATTCAGGCAATACATTTTTTCAGGATTCGGCATTTCTGATTCAGGATTCCATTGAAATGTTGTATTATTATGACGCGGTGAGCGGTGAAGAGAACACAATTGCCTCTGCAAATGCCAATATTGGGTCAACTATTTATGCGGGGACAACTAGCCCGTTGAATTGGACTGTTAAAAACGAAACGCGCTATTATAAAACCCAATTGACTCTTGCCGATTTTAATTTGGCTACAAACGACAGTTTACTTTTGGTTGCTTTTTCGGAGCCAAATGCAAAACGTAAGGCAAAAAATTTGGTTGCAGGAGATATTTATTCGTTTAAAACGGCATTTAATAAGTTTGGCTTGTTTTATGTGCTGCAGGTTTTGGAGCAGGATACAGGTTCGGTTCGTATAAATATTTTAATTCAGTCATGACGAAAAAGATACTTCTAACAATTATTTTAATCCTATCGGGCTTATTTGTTTTTTCGCAAAGCAAAGTAAACGGAATTGTTTATGATGCTCAAAGCGGCGATTTAATGCAAGGTGCATCGATTCTAATTTCGGAAAACCAACAATCTGCTTCAACAAACGTTGATGGTGTTTTTGTGTTTAAGAATTTACCTGAAGGCAAATATCACATTTGTGTTAGGTTTATCGGTTATAAAACCGACACAATTATTATTTCTGTTGGAAAAAAAGCTGACCGATATGTTGAATCGCAATTGAAAAAAACGATAGTTGATATTTCGACAGTTACTATTTCAGCTTCGCGAAGTGTGAAAGGCGACAAGGTTCCAGCAGACATTGATGTGGTTACAAAGCAAACCATTCAGGAGCTGCCGGCAATTAACATTGATGATGCTTTGCTTTTAATTCCTGGGGTTGTTGCTTCGAGAAATTATGGTATTTTCAATAAAACCGGCGATATAAGCTTGAGAGGACTTAATCGAAATATACAAACGCTTGTTTTGCTCGACGGGATACCGTATAGTTTGTTTGATGGTAGTGCGAATATATGGAATAAGGCCAATATCGACCGAGTTGACAACGTTGAGGTTTTAAAAGGTGCCAACTCTTCGCTTTATGGTTCAAATGCCATGGCAGGTGTTATTAATATAAATACGCAAAAGCCTCAAAAACCTTTTGAAGTTAGAGCCCGGCTGTTTTATGGTTCATACAATACCCAAGGCGGTGCTTTAAAACTTGGTGGTTTTGAGACAAAGAATAACAAAGGTTTTTATTGGGATGCCAATGGGTTTTACAGAAAAAGTGCTGGTTACATTATGACTCCGGATTCGATTCGGGTGGCTTCGGATGTGAAGACGTATTTGATGGAATACAACACTGCGCTGAAATTTGGTTATCAGTTTAAGCCGAATAATTGTCTGGAGGTTTCTTATGAGTTTTCGGTGGATAAAAGAGGAACTGGTAGCAAATTCTACGAAGAACTAGGTAGCTTTAATCAGTACCATTCGCATTTTTTTCGTTTGGGATATAACAGAACTACTGAAAAATCAGAGATTCATGTGAATGCATTTTTTAAGAATGACGATTATGTTAAACAAAATGAATCGGTGAAATCTTCGGGACTTTATTCGTTTTACAATACCTATACGAATAGCCGCGATGGTGGTATCTGGGCAAGTTATTCGGCAAAGTTGGGTAAGTATAATTATATCACAGCCGGTGCTGATTTAAAATCGGGGGGCACTTTTTCGAAGGATATTTATCATACAACTACCGATACCATTGAAAATAACGGTAAAATGGATTTTGCTGGTATTTTTATTCAAGACGTATTGTCGCTGTTGAAAAACAAATTTATTATTTTAGCATCGTTACGCTACGATTGGGTTCGGTTTTATGGAGGGTTGTTTCAAATTTATTCGCCAACGTATGCAACGTCTTTTTTAACGGCTTATCAGGATGAGTTTAGCAAAAAAAACTGGTTTTCATTTAGCCCGAAACTGGGCGCCAAGTATATATTTAATCCAAACTATAATGTTTACCTTTTGTATTCGTCAGGGTTTCGGCCATCGAATGTTTCGGATTTGAGTCGAACGGGCGATGTGAGCAAAGGTTTTAAATTGGCAAATCCGGATTTGAAACCCGAACGCATTAAAACCCTCGAAATGGGTGCCGGGTTGCGTCCGATGAAATGGTTGATGATTCAACCTTGTGTGTTTTATTCTATCGGAACGGATTTCCAGTATTTTGTAGCAACAGGCGATTCGGTTTATACTTCGGGAACCAATATGAAACCGGTTATTAGCCGTCAAAATGTGGGTCGGGTAGATATTGCCGGTATTGAATGCAAGTTAACACTGAACATTCGCAAAAATATGAGTCTGATTGCCTGTTATACTTACAGTAGTTCGAGAATTGCTTCATTTCAGTCCGATTCGGGAAGCTCCAAGGATTTGACAGGAAATTATTTGATTGATGTTCCGAAAAACTATATTACAGGAGCTTTTATCTGGCAAAACCGGATTATAAATACTACCATCAGCGGAAAGTTTAACGACAAAGAATGGGTTGATGACGAAAACACGGTGCAGTTGAGGCCATATTTTATTATAGACGTAAAACTTCAGCACACTTTTTTTAATAAAATCGGTTGTTCAATCACGGTTCAGAATATTTTGGACAAAATGATTGTCGACTCGAAAGGCTTGCTTTCGCCCGGAAGATTTTTTTTGGTGGACATATCATTTAATTTGTAATTTTTTTTATTTTTGTTACCGTTATGCAAATATATACCTAACCTTAAAAACACACATTTATGAAATCGAAACTACTTTTATTTTTTGTTCTTTTTTTGATGGCCAATGTGGCATCTTTTGCTCAGGATACTATTGCAGCATGGACTTTTCCGCTGGGTACAAGCGCCGATGCCAACCCCGATTATCACAATGCCAACAATACAACCATGCTCATTACTACCCAAGGTGGCACCAGCGTTATTGATTTTACAAAAAACGGATTGACAACCAAAGCAGCTCAGACCACGGGCTGGGACGGGGGAGCCAATGTAAAATTTTGGCAAATTGAAATAAATACTACGGGTTATAATAATTTGAAATTATACTCGAAACAAACTTCGGGCGGATCGTTTGCAGGCCCGCGCGACTGGAAATCGCAATATAGAATTGGCGCCTCTGGCACTTGGGCTGATATACCGGGCACTACCTTGGTTAATGCCAATAACTGGACATCGGCCGTAATTTCAAATGTGAATATTCCAGTGGCGGCTTACAATCAAGCGTCGGTTTTTATACGTTGGTTGATGACTACAGATACGTCGAGTGCAGCACCGGCTTTGGTTGCTTCGGGAGGCACAACCAAAATTGACGATATTTATGTTTTGGGTGCCAACATTACCGCGATTGACGAAACACTTGCAGTTTCGCAAACTGTGGTTTATCCAAATCCGGGGAGTGGCCAGTTTACTATTACTGCCCTAAGCCCTGGTGCCGAAATTATGGTTTTTAATTTACTTGGAAAACAGGTTTATTCGAGCGTGGCTCTCTCAGAAAATCCTACCATCGATTTGGGCGGTTTTGAAAAAGGGGTGTATTTTGTTCGCTACAAAATAGTCGACTCAAACGCAATGCACATTACGAAGATATTAATTCAATAAATTAAAATTGTATAAAAAATGCAACTGCTGGACAATAGAACGGCAGTTGCATTTTTTTGCTCGTTCAGCCTAAGCATAAAAATTACTTTTTAAATGGTTTGATCGTTCGGCGATGCTATAAAAACTCAACTTTATATGGGTCGCTCGTTCATCAATGAAAAAAAAACGACTTTATATGATCCGCACATTTTGCGAACCTAAGCTAATGGTATCACAATTTTTTGTCGAAAAAAGCATTTTGCGATTAAAATTATAACTTTGTAAAAAAAACAATCAATCAATGAAAAAACCTCGCCGCGTTTATAAGATTATCAAAATCTTGTTGATTTTCTTTCTGATTATCATTGTGTTGTATGCGCTGTTTCAATATGTGTGTGCCCCCGTTTACGATTTTCCGCAAAAGCAAAAATTTTCGGGTAACAGAATCTACAACCCCTATCAAAACTGCAATAGCGGTGCATGGAAAAAAGCAGTTTTTCATCTGCACAGTAAAAGCTGGGGTGGCATAGCCAATGGCGCGGGATCCGACCAACAAATTTTCGACCGCTACCAATATTTGGGCTACGATGTGGTGACTTTGTCGAATTATCAAAAAATTAATCACGCCAAGTACCCTGTTCAACAGGAATATATTGCCAACTACGAACACGGGTTTGGGATAAAGAAAAACCACCATATTAATATAAGTGCCAGTTCGGTGTTAGCGTTCGATTTTATGTTTCCGCAAACCTTGAGCAACAAACAGTTTATAATAAATTTGCTTCGCACCCGCACCAAAGTGCTTGCTTTGGCACACCCCGACTGGAATGGCGCCGTTTCGGCCAACGATATTAAACAACTTTGCAACTACGATTTGCTCGAAATACAAAGCAACTACCGCAATTCAGTCAACCTGTGGGACACCGCACTTTCGGCCGGAGCAGCAGTGTTTCTTTTGGTCGACGACGATGGGCACGATATCAACAATCCCAACGTGGTAGGCCGCTGCTTGACCATGGTGAATACCAACGAAACCAGCCAAGTTTCCGTAATTGATGCCCTGAAAACGGGAAAAACGATTGGCGTGGCAGTGGGTTCAATCGAAAACGAATCGTTCGAAACCAAAAAAGTCAACATCGGCCAACTTCCGGTTTTAAACTATTTGTATCTTGCCTACGACACCATTAAACTTTCGGTTTCGAAAAAAGCCTCCGAAATTCAATTCATAGGGCAACAAGGCCAGGTGTTGAAAACGGTGAACAATACTTCAAAAACCAGCTATATTTTTAAGCACAAAGACACCTATGTGCGCACCCAAATAACCTTTGCGGATGGCAGCGTGTATTATCTCAATCCTCTAATTCGTTACAACGGAAAAGCTTTTGCTGAGTACCAACCCACATTGAATGTGGTTATAACCGTACTAAAAAACGCCATCTTCATCATACTGCTCATTGTAATAATAGGGTTTAATTTGCGCCGCAAACCCAAAAAACAGGGCTGACCAAATCAAATCCCTACAAACCCTTCTCGTGACGAATGAAATGCTTAAATTTGCAAACTCTTTTTTAAATATTGATGTATGGATTATGATATAATTATTTTAGGTTCAGGCCCCGGCGGTTATGTGGCTGCCATCAGGGCATCGCAGTTGGGTTTCAATGTGGCTGTGGTCGAAAAAGCCGAAATAGGCGGAATTTGTCTAAATTGGGGATGCATTCCCACCAAAGCATTGCTCAAATCGGCACAGGTATATAACTATTCAAAGCATGCAGCCGATTACGGAATCAACATTATGGGCGAAATCACACCCGATTTGGAAGCCATTATACGACGCAGCCGTGGCGTTGCTGAAGGCATGAGCAAAGGCATTCAGTTTTTGTTCAAAAAGAATAACATAACTGTACTATCGGGTTTTGGTAAAGTAATACCAGGCAAAAAAGTGGAAGTTACCGATATCGACGGTAATAAAACCGTTTACGAAGCCAACCATATAATTATTGCAACCGGAGCCCGCTCGCGCCTACTGCCACATTTACAAACCGATGGCAAAAAAATCATAGGATATCGCGAAGCCTTGACCTTGCCCAAACAACCGCAAAGCATTGTAGTTATAGGTTCGGGTGCTATAGGTTCGGAGTTTGCACATTTCTACAATAGCCTGGGCACCAAAGTCACTTTGATAGAATTGTTACCAAATATTATCCCTATCGAAGATGAAGATGTTTCGAAACAATTAGAACGATCGTTCAAAAAAGCAGGCATGAAAGTGCTCACATCATCCACAGTCGAAAGTGTTGATACAGCTGCCGATTTGTGCAAAGTTGCGGTAAAGACTCCCAAGGGCAACGAAATAATCGAAGCCGAATTTGTGCTGTTGGCAGTCGGCATTTCTACCAACCTCCAAGGCATTGGATTGGAAGAAACCGGAATAGCAACTGAAAAAGGCAAAGTTATCATCGACGATTTTTACCGCACCAATGTTTCAGGATATTATGCCATTGGCGATATTGTAAAAGGGCCAGCATTGGCGCATGTGGCTTCTCGCGAAGGCATAATCTGTGTTGAAAAAATTGCCGGCAAAGAAGTTGAACCCATGAATTACAATAATATTCCCGGATGTACCTACACTTCGCCTGAAATCGCCTCCGTGGGCTATACCGAAAAAGCTGCAGTGGAAGCCGGTTTCGAAATCAAAGTCGGCAAGTTTCCGTTCACGGCATCGGGCAAAGCAAGTGCTTCGGGCTTTCGCGACGGATTTATTAAAGTTATTTTCGATGCTAAACACGGCGAATGGCTGGGAGCACATTTTATTGGAGAAAACGTCACCGAAATGATTGCCGAAGTGGTGGTAGCACGAACATTAGAAACCACTGCCCACGAAATACTTATATCTGTTCATCCGCACCCAACCATGTCGGAAGCCGTTATGGAAGCTGTAGCTGCGGCCTATGGCGAAGTTATCCACCTTTAAACCCAACCTCACATGTGTGGAATATCCGGAATAGTTGCTTTTAATGAAACCGGAGAAAAGTTTCTGAATAATATCACCTTGGCTGTTTCGGCCATGCAAAGCCGTGGCCCCGACAGTCATAGAATTTTCCGACACAATCGTATCGCATTTGGTCACAATCGCCTTTCAATTATCGATGTCTCGGATGCTGCCTCACAACCTTTTACCGATAGTTCTGGAAGGTACACTATTGTTTTCAACGGCGAGTTTTACAATTTTAAATCCTACCGGCAACAATTATTTCAAAAGGGCATCAACCTCACATCGAACAGCGATACCGAAGTTTTACTTCATTTATATATTTTGGAAGGAGCAGCATGTCTCGATAAAATAAACGGATTTTTTGCCTTTGCTATTTACGATAAAGCTGAAAACACCGTTTTTATTGCCCGCGACCGCATGGGAATCAAACCTCTCTGCATTTATAGCGATACCGACAAATTGTTTTTTGCTTCCGAAATGAAAGCAATGCTTGCTTTGGGAATTCCTAAAGAACTCGATACAGAATCGTTGTATGCCTATTTGCAAATGAATTATATACCTGCAAATGCAACTAGTATCAGAAATGTTTACAAACTTGACCCCGGAAATTATTTATTGGTTAAAAACAACGAAGTAATTCAAAAGCAATATTATGCGATACCGTATGTCGAAAGCAGTAATAATATTTCTACTGATAATTACGAAACTGCATCAAAAAAAATATATCAATTACTGGAACAGTCTATCGAAAAACGAATGATTTCGGATGTTCCCTTAGGTGCATTTTTAAGTGGTGGTGTCGATTCGTCAATTGTGGTTGCTTTGGCCTCAAAATTCACCAATCAGCTAAATACTTTCTCCATAGGCTTTAAAGATGAACCCTATTTTGATGAAACGCAGTATGCTCAAATTGTAGCTAAAAAATTCAATACCAATCACACCATTTTTTCATTGCAGAATGATGACCTTTTTTCTGTTTTATTCAAGGTTTTAGACTATATCGACGACCCGTTTGCCGATTCATCGGCCATAGCGGTTTATATTTTGAGTGAGCTTACACGTCAGCATGTAACCGTTGCCCTTTCGGGCGATGGCGCTGATGAATTGTTTGGTGGCTACATGAAACACAGCGGTGAACTTAAAATTCGTAATGCAGGGTTTTCAGGAAAGATTTTAAAAAAACTGGCTCCTGCATTGAATTGGCTTCCGCAGTCGCGTAGTTCGGCACTTTCAAATAAGTTCCGTCAAGTATCAAAATATGCCAATGGCCTATCGCTCGACGAAAAAGAACGCTATTGGCGTTGGTGTTCATTTATCGATGAACATGATGCTAACCGCTTGCTCAAATCCGACTTTAACAAGTCAATATATGCAAACCGCAAAGCGAATGTTTTAAAATACATTCGTAAGCCCGGCAATATGAATGACATTTTTTATACCGACATGAAAAACTTATTGGTAAGCGATATGCTTACAAAAGTTGATTTGATGTCGATGGCAAATTCCATTGAAGTTCGTGTACCGTTTTTGGATTACAAACTGGTGAATTATGTTTTTTCATTACCCGACTCATACAAGGTACAAGGCAACATCAGAAAAAGAATTTTACAAGATACCTTTAAACCAATCTTGCCCAACGAAATATATCACCGGCCTAAACATGGCTTTGAAGTACCTTTACTCAAATGGTTCCGAAACGACCTGTTTTCATTAATAAATGATGATTTACTATCTGATGATTTTATTATAGCACAAAACATTTTCAATGTATCTGAAACAAAAAAAATTAAAACTCGTTTACAATCAATTAACCCTGGCGAAGTTCATGCTCAGATATGGGGATTAATCGTATTTCAATACTGGTGGAAAAAATATTTTTCGAATTAAATTGCCTGTAAAATGCCAAGAGTTCTAAGAATAATAAATCGGTTTAATCTCGGTGGGCCTACCTACAATGCATCCTACCTTACCAAATTCTTAGATCCGGATTACAAAACTATTTTAATTGGTGGACAAAAAGATAAAAGCGAAGAAAATTCCGAATTTATTGTTCGAAACCTTGGTTTGGTGCCCTACATTGTTCCCGAGATGCGTCGGCAAATTAATCCATATTATGATCAGCTGGCTTATAATACCATCAAAAATTTAATCAAAGAATTCCGACCCGATATAGTTCACACTCATGCATCCAAAGCAGGAGCTATAGGTAGGAGAGCTGCTTACAACATGAAAGTTCCCGTTATTGTCCACACCTTCCACGGGCATGTTTTTGATGCATATTTTAGTGGAGTAAAATCGGCGATTTATCAGCATTTAGAAAGAAACTTAGCAAAAAAAACCACCAAAATTATTGCCTTAAGCGAATCACAAAAAAACGATCTGGTTAATAAATATAAAATTTGTCCTGATGAAAAAGTTGAGATTATTCAACTGGGTTTCGATTTATATCGCTTTCATGAGAATAGGGAACTAAAACGAAAACAATTCCGAACAGATTATTTAATTGACGATAACGAAATTGCTATCGGTATTGTAGGTCGCCTTGTACCTATCAAAAATCACACTCTTTTTTTGGAAACCATAAAATATCTAAAAGAAAATACGCACAAAAATATCAGGGCTTTTATCGTTGGCGATGGTGAAGAAAAAAGTAAACTGATGGATAAATGCCGTCAATTAGAACTTGATTTTGTTGACACTACAATTGAAAACCGTAAGGCACTAATCTCTTTTACTTCGTGGATGAAAAATGTTGATTATGTGAATGCAGGAATGGATATTATTGCATTAACATCATTAAATGAAGGAACTCCGGTCAGTTTGATTGAAGCACAAGCATCAGGAACTCCAATTGTAACAACAAATGTTGGCGGTATTGAAAACATTGTTTTACAAGGCAAAACCGCCTTATTATCAGAATCAAATCATATAGAAGAGTTTGGGAAAAATCTACTATTATTAACCGAAGATGATGATTTACGCAAGCAATTTTCAGAAAAAGGCTGGGTGTATGTTAAAGAGAAATTTCACTACACACGGTTGGTACACGATATGAAAAATTTGTATAACAAATTACTGAATGAAAGAAACACAATATAATTTACTAATTTTGTAGAAATTATTACCGAATGAAACGATTGTTTTATTTTCTTTTTTTGCTTGTTTTTATCTCGGGTTGCAAGGTCTTTGTCCCATATCAAATGCTACGTCAAGGCAATTACCCAATTTCTACTTTCCCCGATACATTAAAACATCAGGAATACAAAATTGCGCCAAATGACATGCTTCAACTGAGTGTTTTCACAAACAATGGCGAAAAAATTATTGATCCTATCGGAACAACTACGAATATGGCAGTGCAAAATTCAAATTCTATTTATCTTGTTGAATTTGACGGGCAAATAAAGCTCCCAATCGTTGGCAGAACTCAAATAAGCAATATGACGCTTCGTGAAGCCGAAAAAATGCTTGAAAATAAGTATGCCACCTATTTTAACGATCCATTCGTTCAACTAAAAGTAACAAATAACCGAGTTACAATTTTTCCGGGAGGACAAGGAAGCCAAGCTGTGGTGGTTAACCTTGAAAATCCAAACACCACCTTGTTCGAGGCCTTAGCAAAAGCCGGAGGTATTCAGGATGGCAAAGCGCATAGAATTAAGCTCATTAGAGGTGATTTAAAAAACCCTCAAGTTTATGTAATTGATCTTTCAACTATTGAAGGTATGACAAAAGCAAACCTGACACTTCAAGCAAACGATATTATTTATGTGGAACCCCGAAATAAAGTACCTCAAAAAGTAATTGAAGCAATTACGCCATATTTAACGTTGGTTTCAACTTTTCTATTGATTTACGGACTCTTTGTGAAATAAGATAAATGGCAAAAAAGAAAAAAATATCGCCCATAAATGACGAGATAGATGTAAAGCTATTTTATTTCATTTTACGAAAAAATTATTTTTTCCCTGCTGTTTTTTTGTTGATGTCGGTAATGGGAGCGTATCTTTATTTGCGCTACACCCTTCCAATTTACGAATCGAAATCAGTAATTCAAATTGAAAAGAATGACGAGAGAAGTAAAATACTTTCAACAACTACTTCGCTAGTTCAGGATGATAATTTCTTGGCTAAAAAAATTGAGCTTTTAAAATCTCCCACATTTCTTCAACGTGTTGCCGACAAACTTCCTTTAGGTATTTCCTACTATATTAAAGGGAATATTTTGGATTATGAACAGTACACCAGTTGCCCTTTCAAGGTTACGGTCAATATTAAAAATCCAGCAATTTGTAACACACCAATTAATCTGGAATTTATTGACAATACAAAATGTATTATCGGTTATAAATTGAATAGAAACAGATCGTACGAGCAAAAAATTTATATTAGTGAAAAAGCTGTATTTCCTGATTTAGATGTTGTTATTTCTTCGCTTGATTATAAAAGAATAGAATCAAAAAACGATTTCCTATCAAAAAACAAATACTATTTTATTCCTAATAATCCCTCAAATATTGTATCAAATATCTCAACTAATCTTACAATCTCCATTCTAAATCAGGCGGCTAACACAATTTTAATTACGTATAAAGATCATAGTGCCGAAAAAGCAACAGCGATAGTTAACACCATTGCTGAGGAATTTCAGAACTATGATGTAGAAAAACAAGCCGAAAGTGTTGATAGAATATTAAGCTACATTGACGACCGCATGGCTTCTATTTATGATACTTTGGTTAAGTCGCAGGGCAATATCAGTAATTTTTATAAACTCAACAACATCGATTCTGCCGGAAACAAACCGCTTCCAACCTTTACTTCCAGGTTAAATGATTACCAGAATCAAATTGTTGATATGGAACTCGAAGACAATATTCTGATTGAAATCGATAAAAATATAAAATCCACCAAAAACCTTGATATTTATAAACTGGTTGCCTTAACTTCGGGTAGTGAATTTAAGGGGTCTTTAAATGGTTTATTAGCCTCCTTGCAAGATTTGCTATTGAAAAAAGAAAAGCTTTTATACAATGTTACCGAAAATAGCGGACAAATTAAGGAACTAGATTATCAAATCGAAATTCAAAAAAGACTGATAATTGAGAGTCTGAAATATTTGAAAGAAAATATTGTAGAACGAAAAAATGAAATTGCTGATAAAATAAAGATGTATGAAGATAAGCTTAATTTTAAAAGCGAGATGTATAATGCCATTGAATTAGCTAGTTTGCAGCGCATATATGGCATAAACGAAAAATACTACAGCCAACTAATTGAGAAAAAAGCCGAATATTCAATCGACAAAGCAGGCTATGTTTCACAAAATATGATTCTTCAGCGTTCAACTATTGCTGCTGAACCCATATCGCCCAAGAAAAAAGAAATCTATATTTTCGCTATTATTGCAGCATTATTGCTTGGATTGGGGATTATTATCACCAAATACATTTTATTTAATAATATTCTAACGCTCAACGATATTTTTAAATACACCGATGTGCCTGTTATTGGCATTGTTCCGCGATACGCGGATGATATTCCTGTTTCGCAATTAATTGTCGACAAACATCCCAAATCTATTATTGCCGAAGCACTCCGTTCTATTCGTACAAATCTGCAATTTATTAATAATGACATCGGGCCAAAGGTGGTGGCATTAACTTCCACCGTTTCTAGCGAAGGAAAAACCTTTGTAGCCATTAACCTAGCAGGGGTGCTTGCTTTTTCTAATAAAAAAGTAATAGTTATCGACCTCGACTTGAGAAAACCCAAAATACATATTGGCTTTGGTGTTTCCAACAAAAAAGGCATGAGCACAATTTTAGCTCATCGCGACGAAATAGAGGATTGTATCAATCACAGTTCTTTAAATAATTTGGATTTTATTACTGCTGGGCCTGCGCCTCCCAATCCATCCGAATTAATTTTTAGTGAAGAAACGGACAAGTTTATCGACTACCTGAAAACAAAATACGATTATATAATTATTGATAATCCACCTGTTGGGTTGGTTACCGACGGTATTAAATCAATTTCTATTGCCGATTACCCAATTTATGTTTTGAAGGCAAATTATTCTAAAAAGTTCTATATTCTCGATATGGAGCGTATGATTCAAGATAGCAAAGTGAAGCAACTTACACTGATATTGAACGCGATTGAACCTGTAAATTCTACGTATGGCTATAAAGGCCGCTACGGTCATAAAAAAGGTAAAGGTTACGGCTACGGTTATGGATATGGATACGGCTATGGATATGGCTATGGCGATGATAGCGACAGCTATTTTGATGAAGGTAAACGGAAACATTTTACCAATTGGTTTACACGATTTTTTAAGAAGAAAAAACAGCACAAAGCATGAAAGTAATACCTACAGCTATCTCCAATGTATTGGTTTTTAAACCTAAGGTTTTTGAAGATAATAGGGGCTACTTTTTCGAGGCTTTTAATGAAAATGTATTTAGCAATATCGGTATTGATAAAGCCTTTGTGCAGGATAATCAGTCGCTATCCGAAAAAAATGTTTTACGTGGTATGCATTTTCAAGAACCGCCTTTCGACCAAGGCAAACTGGTTAGGGTAATCAAAGGTGCTGTGTTGGATGTGGCTCTTGATATTCGGAAGAATTCGCCAACCTATGGAAAATGGGTTTCACAGGTTTTGTCCGAACAAAACAAACTTATGATGTGGATTCCTAGTGGGTTTGCTCATGGGTTTCTTACTCTCGAAAATAACACGATTTTCTTCTACAAATGCACAGGATTTTATAACAGCAGGTCCGAAGGAATTATCATGTGGAATGATACGCATCTTAATATCGATTGGAATATCAGCAATCCCATTATTTCTGAACGCGACCAACAAGGTCAGCCTTTCAATAATTTTGTTACACCTTTTGAGTAAGAAATAATTCGTACTTTTGCAAAAAAAATAGTTGAAGCAAGAGGTTTTATATTCATTTATTGCATACTTTTCATTCTTCGCAGTATCTTTATTTTTTTCAGTGCTTATCAACGGCTTGCTTGTAAAGTTTTCAAAGACATTGGGAACGCGAAGCAATACCGATAATCAGGTGCGCTGGAACAATGATACAAAACCATCCTTTGGTGGTATTTCATTCTTTATAATTTTCTTATTATCAATTTCTGCACTTTCTTTCTTTTTCGAGTACAATTCCGTTTTTCATAATTTCGAGGTGTTGGGAATAATTTCAGCCACCACTCTGGGCTTCTTGATGGGCTTATTTGATGATGCCTACAATACCAAAGTAATCATTAAACTGTTGTCGCAGGTAACCTGTGGCGTTATTTTAATTGTTTGCGGTATAAGTATTACGTTGTTTGATAACGATTTTCTTAATTATGCAATTACCATTATTTGGGTTGTGGGCATAATGAATTCAATAAACATGCTCGATAATATGGATGGCATTGCAACTGTGGTTTCACTGTTTATATTCGGCACCATTCTTATCGAAAATCTGCTCGTATTTGGTATTACCAGCAACATCAATATGGTCATTATCGGGATAATTTCTGCATTAATCGGCTTTTTAATTTACAATTGGCCTCCATCCAAAATGTTTATGGGCGACACAGGCAGCCAGTTTCTCGGCATTCTGTTAGCTGCATTCAGTATCATTTTTATTTGGAATCATAAAGAAATTGACAATAATGAAATTCCAACAAAACAAATTTGTGCAATGCTCGTAATTTTTTCGCTGCCGATTATTGATACAGCAACGGTTTCATTGAAACGCATCCGCCGAGGAAAATCACCCTTTGTTGGCGGAAAAGATCACACCACCCATCATTTGTCCTATTTAGGTCTCTCCGACCGAATGGTTGCCACAATTTTTACCATCCTATCCACCGTTTCCATGGTTTTAGGATTATGCTGCCTCAATATAACGGAATGGAATCATTATTACACGGCATTATTCGGTGGCTATTTCCTTATATTATTCCTAGGTCTGTTCTACATTGCAAACATTAACAAACCCAAGTATGAAAATAGCCCTTAAAAAAGTAACAATCGCACTGGTTTCGGTTATAATACTTGCAGTTGCTGCAAAATTGTTTATTTTCTCCGATCATTTGTCAAAAGATACCAAATCGGATGAAAAGTATTACGATGCCAGCAAACGGTTCTACAAGGTTTTTACAGTAAAAATTCCCGAAAAAGTGGATTTTGCAAGCGAAAAAGTACCTTTAGATAAGTTTTATGTGCGCGAGGGCCTGGATCGCGAATTGTTGGTAAACTCTTTTTGGCATTCCAATTCTTTGCTGATGTTTAAACGGGCCTATCGCTATTTGCCTACCATCGATTCTATACTAAAAGCCAACAATGTTCCCACCGATTTCAAATACCTGGCCATGATCGAAAGTGCCCTCGAAAATGTTACCTCGCCTGCTGGGGCTTCGGGTTTCTGGCAATTTTTGAGCAGCACCGGAAAACAATACGGTTTGGAAATAACTACCGAAATTGATGAGCGCAACCACATGGAAAAAGCCACGGTGGCTGCCTGCAAATACCTGAAAGCGGCCTATGCCCATTTTAAAAATTGGACATTGGCTGCTGCTTCCTACAATATGGGTGTGGATGGGCTCGACGATGTGATGACAGCGCAAAAATGCGATAACTTCTACGATTTGTCGCTCAACAAAGAAACCCAGCGCTACATTTATCGCATACTGGCCATAAAACTCATTTACCAAATGCCCGTAGCCTACAGCTTTTATTTGCGCGATATCGATTTTTATCCTCAAATACCTACCTATTCGGTTAGCGTAGATTCAACCGTGGCCGATTGGCCCGATTTTGCCATAAAAAACAAATCGAATTACCGTATACTGAAAGAATTGAATCCTTGGATTTTGAAATATACCCTCACCAACAAAGACCGTAAGAAATATGTTGTAAAATTTCCCAAACCGGGTTTCGAAAAATACACTTTACTCCAGAGCCGTTTTCCCGAATCGGAGCACCTGTTTAACGATACACTCCATATCGACCTAATTCGATAGTCTACCAAAACTACTATGACCAAAAAGACCGAACCAGCTGAAATTGTTGATGAACTAGAGTTTTCTGACGAATCCCAATTGCAAGTTTTTGGCGCACGGGTTCACAATTTGCGAAACATCGATTTGGTGATTCCGCGCAACAAACTTGTTGTTATCACAGGTTTGAGCGGAAGCGGCAAATCGTCGCTGGCATTCGATACCATTTATGCCGAAGGCCAACGTCGCTATTTGGAAACCTTTTCAAACTATGTTCGCCAGTTTATTGGCAACATCGAACGGCCCGATGTGGACAAAATCACCGGCTTAAGCCCTGTAATATCTATCGAACAAAAATCGACAAACAAAAACCCCCGTTCCACCGTGGGCACCATCACCGAAATTTACGACTTTCTGCGTTTGCTCTTTGCCCGCACCGCCGATGCGTATTCCTATGTAACAGGCAAAAAAATGGTTCGCTACAGCGAACACCAAATCCTGCAACTTATTTTAGAGCAATATTCGGGCAAAAACATCATCATTTTGGCTCCCAAGGTTAAAGGCCGCAAGGGGCACTATCGCGAGTTGTTTGAGCAAATTCGCAAATTGGGTTTCATCAAAGTTCGCATCGATGGAGTGATTAAAGAAGTGGTGCATGGCTTGCAGGTGGACAGATACAAAATGCACGATATTGAATTGGTGATTGATAAAATTGCTATTCACGCCGATAACATAACCCGACTAACGCAGTCTGTACAAATTGCGTTGAAACACGGGCGCAATTCTATCATGGTGGCCGATGCCGAAACCAACAAAATTCAACATTTCAGCCGACTGCTGATGTGCCCCACCAGCGGTGTTTCTTACGACGAACCCGAACCCAACTCTTTTTCGTTCAATTCGCCCTATGGGGCTTGTGCCAAATGTGCCGGGCTGGGCGAAATATCCGAAGTTAACATCCACAAAATCATTCCCGATTTCAACCAAAACATTCGCAATGGCGCCATTTCGCCTATGGGAGTCTACAAAAGTTCGTGGATATTTCATCAACTCGAAGCCATTGGCAAAAAATACGATTTCACCCTCGACACGCCCCTCAGCGAATTTACCGACCAAGCCATCAACATATTGTTATACGGCTCCGACGAGATGTTTGCCGTGCGAAACGAATATTTGGGCGTTACCTCCCCCTACAAAATGCATTTCGAAGGCATTGTAAATTTTATTGTCAATCAGAATAACGAAGCCACCTCACCGAGTATCAAAAAATGGGCTTCGGGTTTTATGAACAAAATCGTTTGCCCCGAATGCAATGGCGCACGCCTGAAAAAAGAATCCTTGTATTTTAAAATAAACAACAAAACTATTGCCGATTTAGCGCACATGGATTTACAAAACCTCTATCATTGGTTTGACGATGCCGAAACCTTTTTAAGTGCCACCAACTACAAAATTGGTTTCGAAATCATTCGCGAAATCCAAAACCGTATTGGCTTTTTGCTGGAAGTGGGGCTCGATTATTTGGGGCTCAACCGCCCTGCTGCCACCCTGTCGGGGGGCGAATCGCAGCGCATTCGGCTGGCAACTCAAATTAGTTCGCAACTGGTAAACGTGCTATATATTTTAGATGAACCCAGCATTGGGTTGCATCAACGCGACAACCGCCGACTCATCAACGCTTTGCAGGAATTGCGCGACTTGGGCAATTCGGTTATCGTGGTGGAACACGACAAGGACACCATACTTTCGGCCGACCACATTATTGATATCGGACCCGGTGGCGGGGTGAACGGGGGCTACATTGTGGCGCAAGGCACCCCAGCCCAAATCATGAAAACCGATAGCTTAACTTCGGGCTATCTGAACGGGAAAAAAGAAATTGCCATACCCACCACGCGGCGGGTGCCCAATGGCGAGCAACTGGTGTTGGTGGGCGCATCGGGCAACAATTTAAAAAATGTAACGGCGGTGTTTCCCCTCGGATTGCTTATTTGTGTTACAGGAGTTTCGGGCAGCGGCAAGTCTTCCTTAATCAACAACACCCTGTATCCCATCCTGAGTAAACATTTTTATCGGGCCGAAAAAAAGGCACTGCCTTACAAAAAAATTGAAGGCATAAAACTTATCGATAAGGTGATTGAAATTGACCAATTGCCCATAGGGCGCACGCCTCGTTCCAATCCGGCTACCTACACCACCGTGTTCGACGACATTCGCAAGCTGTTTGTGCAATTGCCCGAATCGAAAATTCGGGGGTATTTGCCCGGCCGTTTTTCGTTCAACGTGAAAGGCGGACGTTGCGAAACCTGTGGCGGTGCGGGCGTTCGAACCATCGAAATGAATTTTTTGCCCGATGTGTATGTGCCTTGCGAGGCATGCAACGGCAAACGCTACAACCGCGAAACGCTGGAAGTGAAATTTAAAGGCAAATCCATCAGCGATGTGTTGGATATGAATATTGACCAGGCTGTTGACTATTTTTCGCAAATACCCAATATCATTCAAAAAATAAAAACCTTGCAGGATGTGGGTTTGGGCTATATTAAACTGGGGCAGCAATCCACCACCTTGTCGGGAGGCGAAGCGCAACGGGTGAAACTGGCTACCGAACTATCGAAAAAAGACACAGGCCGAACGTTGTATATTTTGGACGAACCCACCACGGGTTTGCATTTTGAGGATGTGAACGTGTTGCTTAGCGTGCTGCAAAAATTGGTGGACAAGGGCAACACGGTTATCGTTATTGAGCACAATTTGGATGTAATAAAAGTGGCTGACCACATTATTGATTTGGGCCCCGAAGGCGGCTTGCGCGGCGGCGAAATTGTGTGCCAAGGCACGCCCGAAGCCTTGGTTAGCTCCAAGCAAAGCTACACTGCCAAGTTTTTAAAAGAAGTTATTTCTTAAAAATAAAGTGTTTTGTGGGGCAATCGTTTTCTTGTTGCCAAACCAGAGGTAAAAATTCATAAAGGGCAAGGGGATAAGCTTGAAGCGGTCTGTAATTACTTAATTTTTCAAAATTAAATTCTTCTTTTTCATGTGTCAAAGTTAATCCATTTTAAGGTTTGACACACTTGATTGAGCATAC
>JBAXWF010000026.1:0-41751 GCA_037128515.1 Bacteroidota bacterium
ATGTAGCATTTTGACACACAGCCGTTGTACCGCTTATTGTTGCGGTTGGCAAGGGGTAAACCGTTATTAAAATTGATGCCGAATTGGCTTCCGCGCATGTGCCACTTTTAACCACGGCCCTAAAATAAGTGCTCGAAGTTAATACACCTATGGTAGTTCCTAACAAGGTGGTTGATGTTCCGGTTATAGTAGTAGGTGTTGTAAATGCAGCATCGCCTGCTTTTTCCCAACGCACCACATTGCCGGTGTTTCCACTTAAAGTTAAATTGGATGGGGTGTTACCCGAGCATATAGTTTGGTTTGATGAAACGGTACCGCCTACCGAAGTAGGGTCAACACTTAATGTTACATTTTGTGTAAAATCTCCGCTGCAGTTTGGCGTGGTACTCGTGATTGTAACGCCCGTAATTTGTAATATTTGCCCATTGTTGGCAGCCGTTAAAACTGCCGAAGCAAAGCTGGCACTACCGCCACCATTAGCCAAAACATTTGCAACTGGGGTTTGTAATGCGCCATCAATCGTGTAATCAATAGTCGAAAAACTTCCAGGAAGCAATCCGGCTAAAGTAATGTTGGCAGGGGAACCTGCACACACTGCGGCGGCTTGCGAAGCTCCGGTTAATGTCGGGTTTGGATGCACTGTTACCAATATAGAAGATGAATATTCCACCAAACAGGCACCGTTTTGAACCACGGCTCTAAAATACGTGTTAGCCGACAAACTGCCAATCGTTGCACCTGTTAGCGTTAGTGAAACTACAGCAATTGTTGTAGGTGATGTAAAAGCAGCATCCGATGATTTTTCCCATCGCAAAACCCCACCAACGTTGCCACTTAATGTCAAATTATCAGGTGTTTCGCCCGAACATATAGCTTGATCAGAAGAAACAGTACCGCCCACCGTAGTTGAATTAACAGCAATGGTAGCATAAGCTGAATTGACACTAGAACACACCCCACTTTGAACAACGGCTCTAAAATAGGATGACGTATTTATTGGGCCCATGGTAGCTCCACTTAATGTGGTTGATGTAACGGCTATGATTGTGGGCCAGGTAAACTCATCTGTCGATTTTTCCCATCGTATCACATTACCGGTATTTCCGGTCAAGGTTAAATCAGCAGGGGTGCTTCCTGTGCAAATCATTTGAGTTGCAGAAACAGCACCGCCCACCGTAGTCGGATCCACGGTAACCAAAACAAATGCCGAATTGGCCGCTGTGCAAACACCACTTTGAACCACAGCTCTAAAATAAGTACTCGAAGTCAACGCACCAATCGTAGTTCCTAATAAGGTGGTTGATGTTCCGGCTATAGTTGTAGGTGTAGTAAATGCCGCATCGGCTGCTTTTTCCCAACGCAACACATTGCCCGTATTTCCTGTCAAAGTTAAATCAGCAGGAGTACTTCCCGAGCAAATAGTTTGATTTGAAGCCACTGTGCCACCCACCGTAGTAGCGTCAATACTCAAAGTAACATTCTGTGCAAAAGTGCCAGAGCAATTGGGCACTGCACTGCTAACCGTTACACCGGTAATTTGTAAAATTTGGCCGTTGTTGGCTGCGATTAAGTTTGCCGAAGTAAAACTGGCATTGCCCGAACCATTGGCTACAACACCTGTTATAGCGGTTTGTGCAACGCCGTTTATAGTATAATTAATGGTCGAAGTACTGCCAGCCAATAATCCTGTTAAATTAATAGTAGCTCCCGTGCCAGCACAAACTGTTGCAGCTTGCGACGCTCCTGATAATGTTGGATTCGGGTTTACTGTTACCTTAATTGAAGATGAATTAGCTGATGCACATGTACCACTTTGAACAACCGCGCGGAAATAAGTATCAGAAGTTAATGTCCCTATTGTTGCACCTGTAAGTGTGGTTGAAGTTACCGCAATTGGAGTTGGAGAGGAAAATCCAACATTTGGTGAACTTTCCCAACGTATAACAGCGCCGGTGTTGCCACTCAAAGTCAGATTGGCAGGTGATGAACCTGAACAAATGGATTGATTTGAGGAAACTGTTCCACCAGCCGAGGTAGGATCAACTGTAATTGTGGCTGTTCCTGATATTAAATTTGTACATGATGGTGCTGCATCCTGATAGGAAACACTAACCAAATTATAATTAAAGGTTCCTGCAACTGAAGTTGGAGCAGGCAATGTATTTGTTGTGCTTGCACCCACGTTTATAGTAGTTTGATTTATTCCGTTAACATTATAAGTAATAGTAACAGGTATAGTCTGTGGATTGGTAAATGTAACCAATGGTGATGATCCACCCAGGCAAACTTCTGTTGTACCACTGATAGATGCTGTTGGAGTTGGGCGTACTGTAATTGCTGCAGTGCCTGAATTGGTACAACCTGTTCCAGATGCGGTGGCAGTGGCTGTATAAGTTCTGTTTGAAGTTGCCTTTGCATAAATTGTAGATTTATTAGTACCTGCTACATATGGAGTTGATGCCCCAATTTCATTATATAGCTCTGTAATTGGTGTCCAAGTTACAGCCGTAGGAACAGAATTTGTAAATCCAAAATTCACATTCGGGCGGATTGTTGAAGCAGCTAAATTCGTATAAGAATAAGCATCAAAACTTGCAACACCTGCAGGTGTTACACCGTCTTGATATGCATAATAAGAAGAATTTGAAGCAGTAGTAGTAGCATAAGTAGTCGTACCAGAACCATTACCGCTATTTCCAGCGTTATGAACCGTTTCAACTATTAGATTGCTGCTACCATCCCATACAAATGCTGATGATAAAGTAAAATTAATAATGCCAACAGCAGGCGTATATGAGCCATTATATTTTGTAGTTGTACCACTTACAAATCCTGTTAAAGAAGTTAATGCAGTTGTTCCAAGACGAATAGTAAAATCATTGCAGACTCCAACTGCATTAGCTGTAGCTATATTAAATCCTATTGAAGTAATAGATGATCCTGCTGTTAATCCTATTGCATTTAATTCGGACACAGTAAACAGCATTTGGTGTTTTGTACCTCCAAACCATGCAGAAAGAGGATTTGGCCAGGAAGTAGAGCTAGGGGCTGTAATTCCTGTACCAATAAATGCGCTGCCACTCGAACCAATAGTTTCCCCACTTGCAGTTAATGTAGCAACATCACCCGAACAAATAGTAGAACTAGAAGGTGTCGTTGTAATTGTAACTGCAGAAGGTATTACATTAATTACCCCATTTGCAGTTACTGCAGGACTCCAACAATTACCATCAAATGCACGAACCCAAACATTGTAGGTTCCTGCCGTGGTAGCAGTGGTGAAAGATGATGATGAATTACTTGTTTCTGTTCCTAAGGCAGAACTTACCCAATAGCAATTTGTTGCAGAACATGACCCTTGTGTAAATGTAACTCCTGTTCCTGCACACTGCGGACTATTACTTGTTATTGCCCCGGGAGCAGTTGGAGGTGTATTGATTGTAAATGTTTGTATACTTGTTGCATTTCCATATGGATTAACAACATTTACTGTACCTGTAGTTCCACTTCCAATAGTTACAGTTAAGACAGTTGAGGTAGCATTTAAAATTGTAGCTGGAGTTCCACCAATAGTTACTGCCGTAACACTTGCTAAGTAGGTTCCGTTAATTGTTAATGTTGAACCAACACAGCCACTTGTTGACCCTAAACTTGATATCGTAGGTGGATTCGCAGATACTATATTTACATTATAATCTTCTGTCTCACCCCATGAGTATGTTCCACAAGATGAAGTAGCTCCCCCCTCAACACAAACCACGCGCATACGCGTAGTCCCTTCGGTAGCCGTTACAGGTATTGTAATATTACCTACGTCAGTGTGATTGCCAGTAAATGATGCACCATCATAAACCAACTCGCCGGGATCTGTAAAAACACCATTTTGATTATAGTCAATATATATGTCAAAACTGTTGCCGTAATTACCACCGCAGGTGGTCATTGTTACAGAAAAAGGTACAGATGAACCCAATGTTGCTACAGGTGCAGCAGGGGCACCTACGCCACTTGTATAGTTTGAATACATGCTAACTACAGATCCGGGTCCGGGGGCAAGTGTTGTACATATAGATGAATTATTCAGTGACCCAAATGTTACATTTGAAATTTCTTCATCTGCAGTTGTTGTAGCACTACTTGTACAATAAATCAACGGACAAGGCGAACTTGCTGTAGAAAATGTCCATGTACTTGAACCTACTACGTCACCGCATAAATTTTTAGCAACCACTTTCCAATAATAGGTAGTACTTGGTAACAATGTACCACAGGTATAAGAGTTTGTTGCAACATTTGATGTAACCGTTCCAGGTAAACTGCCTGCGCCAAAATACACATCGTAAGATACGGCATTTGTAACTGCAGCCCATGAAACCGAATTAACAACTCCACCACCTGCGTAACAAACACCTGATGATGCATCTGCAGGTGAAGGTGTAGTAGCCGGTGTAAGAGTTGGTATCACTGTGACTGCTAAGCTACCGGCACCGGAACTCCAGCAAGATGTGATGTTATTTTGCGACCTGATATAATAAGTGCCCGTAGTAGTTACATTATAAGTACTACCTGAACTCGTTGTAGAAGTTCCCGACGCACTTGACTGCCAATACCATGTTTCACCTCCCGGAGGTGTGCCACTTGCTGTAAGTGTTACTCCTGAAGTAACACACTGAGGTGAATTACTTGTTGGATTGCCGGGAGTTGCAGGCAATTGATTCACAGTAAACGTTGTTGCTCCACTTGTTGCCGTTCCGCCTGGTGCGGTAACACTAACTATACCTGTAGTTCCAGAACCAACCACAACTATTAATTGTGTTCCAGTATTCGACGTAATAGAACTTACTGCTGTGCCACCAATGGTCACTCCTGATGCTACAGCACCTGTAAAGTTTGTGCCATTAATTGTAAGCGATGAGCCCACACAACCACTTGTAGCACCTAAGCTTGTAATTGTGGGCGGCGTAGATGCAGTAATATTTATATCATCCAGATAAATATCGTTTCCATTCGCGCTAAGACCATCTAATATAACATACACATTACTACTAGCAGGAACTGTAAAAGTATATTGGTACCAACCGACAGATCCAACAACTGGTGATAAAGTATAACTTCTGTTGATTGTACCTAAAGAAGTCGCTCCTGTTTTGGTAGGCGATGAATTATAATAAACATTTACTAGATCTGCACTGGATGTATAACCCGCATCTCTATACATCCAAAAGGTAAATAGAGCAGCTGAAGATAAATTTAAAGGAGGAGTAACTAATAAAGCTTCAGTTCCGGAACCATTAGAATAGCTATTGAATCGTGCCATTCCTGCTCCACTATGGGTAGCTATCACCGGATAATAACCCGCGGTAACACGTGTCCATAATCCGGTTCCACTTACCTGAGTATTAGACCAACAAGCTGTAGGCACAAAAGTTACACCATCAAAACTTTCTGACCAAGGAAATGTTGACATTGCAGTACATGTAAACGTAACGGTTACATATCCTTGTGCTCCATTACCACCAGTATTATTACCCGATGTAGCTCTATACGCTCCACCACCGCCACCGCCATATGTGGAGCCATTACCTCCACCGCCATTGGAATTTTTTCCAAGTCCTCCTGCTCCACCTGACGATGTTCCTCCTGCTCCGCCAACTCCAGTATTTCCATTACCGACACTACCTCCAACAGTAGAACCGGCTCCACCACCACCACTTCCACTGTATGAAGAACCTGTTCCACCAGTTCCACCAGCCCATTTTGTAGACCCGTATGAAGCAGCAGTAGTACCACCAGCCCCGCCTGTTGCTGAACCTGCCGTAGTAACACCCGTTCCACCGGCAGCTAAAATACCGGTAGCCATGCTTGTTGGTGCTGAATTGGTTGAATTATAAGGATTCGTAGTACTTGCATTAAACCATGATGGGTTTCCGTTTGCAGCTGCTGCGCCAGATCCAACATTAATGTAATATGTTGTCCCAGCTGTAACATTTATAGTAGTGGAAGAATAAGCACCACCGCCACCACCACCGCATTTGCCAGCGGTAGCAACATTTGAACCTCCACCCCCACCGGCGCCCCAACATTGTACAGTAGCTGTATTAACGCCGGCCGGGCAAACCCAAGTATTACTTCCTGTTGTAGTAAACGTAACCGTTGTTTGTCCTTTCACTCCCAAGCTGCCAAAAAAGATCAGCACCAGAGTTATTCCAATTAATTTTACTTGTTTCAGCTTTGCAACCACGGTTGCTGTAGTCTTTCCTAAAATTCTAGTGTAGTGGTTTTTCATACTATAGTGGTTTTTTACTTTTACAATGTTAAATTTGGTGTTAAAATTAAAAATAAATATTCAATAAATCAGAAAAAAAACGATTTATTTTAAAATAAAATACAATGAGTAATTGGGGTGTCAAATTTAGTAAAATATATTGAAAGTTCTAACTTTTTTTCACAATATTAAATCAGCCAAATTAAAACCTTTCTTTCAGCCATTTGCAATCAAATTAAAGTGAGCCGCGCCCAGCCATCACCACATTTTCTGCTGGGTGGGCTCCCGCAGGGGGCATCGGTTGGCATCTTCTCCAATCAATCATTTGTCATTCGTACAACCTAAATGTTTTAGGTACTATTTTTTAAAATAATACCTCGATACGCCAACAAATAATAATGTCTAAAACTTGCAACCCCGAAACACACCCTACATCTTTGTGAATAACAACAGTCTTTTTCCACCTTGATGGTGCAACTTGGTACCAAAGGCAAGCAAAAAAGGGCCTCCACTTGCTTCCCCAGTAAAAACAAGATGTAATTTTGCCCAAAAGTGACGAAATTTACTACCTCATAGTAGTACATTTGAGCAGACGGGTAGTGAATTATACCTCAAGGTAGCTCAACAGCTACCAATTCGTAGCACATCAGCAACGATTGATACGAAATAGCTACATCGAAGTACTTGATTAGGTACCTCGAAGTAGTATAGTATGTACCTCTCAGTAGTAAAAATGATGAAATGCATGCAAAGTAAGTACCTCGGGCTAGCACATTAAGTACTTGGAGGTAGTAAATTCGTAGCTGTTTGCACAAAAACACAACCCCAACCAAGTGGATGTGCTACCCCACCGCGCTACTATAACTATATATTTCAAAGCATTATCGATAACTACCTATTACCTCTTACCTCTTTACCTATTACCTCTTAATTCTTACCTATTACCTATTACCTCTTAATTCTTACCTATTACCTCTTAATTCTTACCTATTACCTCTTTACCTCTTACCTCCACACCTTCCCTCTCAATTTCTTCAGGCAAAATGTCCATTTCTTTTTTATAAAGGTCGATTTAAACGTAAAATTGCTAAATTTCATAAATAAATCAGGTGCAAAACAACATTGTAACATATTTATAGTATCTTTGCACCCTACAAACCAAAACGAAGCGCCCGAAAAAGCAAATCGGATTTGGTTTGCTTGCACAAATTAAGCAACAGTTAACAATAATAATAACTTAAAACAAAAAAAATCTATGGCCAAATCGATGGAAAGGTTTAATAAATTTGAAAAAGAAAAAGTAAAACAAAAAAAGAAACAAGACAAAGAAAAGAAAAAAGAAGAGCGCAAAGCCAATGCAGCTACAGGTGGTGCCGATAGCATGATTGCCTATGTTGACGAATACGGAAACCTAACAAACACCCCCCCCGACCCTTCAAAAAAAATTAAGGTGAATGCCGAAGATATTGAAATTGGCACACCCAAAAACCGAAACACCGAACCCGTGGATACAGTTAAAACCGGCACCGTTACCTTTTATAACGATGCCAAAGGCTTTGGTTTTATCAAAGTTGACAACTCCCAAGAAAGCATTTTCACCCACGTCAACAGCCATCAAGACAAGATAAAAGAAAACGACCGGGTGAGTTTTCAGGTGGAGCGTGGCGCCAAAGGATTCAACGCCGTGAACGTGAAACTGCTCGATAAAAAAGCATAAAAACAGTGCCGAAGGCTTCGCATTTCTTTTAAATATAGCAGCCTCCGTTGTTTTCCAATTCGGGAATATAAATATAGAATATTAAAAAATTCAAATAAAAAAAGGTTTCAGAAATTCATCTGAAACCTTTTTTTTATTGGTCGGGGTGAGAAGACTCGAACTTCCGACCACTTGTACCCCATACAAGTACGCTAGCCAACTGCGCCACACCCCGAATTGTCAAAACCTTTTGTTTTGGGCTGACAAAATTACACCTTTTTCTGAAAATACAAACTATTTCTGTCAATTCAGGTAAAATTGGCTTAAAAACCTGCATGGCACAAATTTTAGCTATCTCCAATTTGTGCTGAAAAACAGTTTTGCCTAAATTTTCATCACCAAATCATAAACCACTATACTTATACGTTAAGTAAATTTCTCGAAAACTTAATACAAACTATGTAGCAACAATCACTAACTTTGCACCCCCAAATCGATTATAATAATTATGAAAAAAATACTGCCACTTTTATTTCTTTCTGTTTTTCTGATGCTGTTTTCAACAGGCAAAGCCATGGCGCAGCGTTTTACTATAAGCGGATATGTTAAGGATGCCGCCACCGGCGAATTTCTCATTGGTGCCAATGTGTATGTTAAAGAACTTATGAAAGGTGTTTCAACAAATACCTATGGTTTTTATTCGCTCACGGTCGACCAAGGCGATTACAATTTGGTAGCATCTTTTGTTGGATACAAAGATTACGATGTAAAAATAAAGCTCGACAAAAACATTAAAATCAACGTTAGCCTCGAACCCAATGTTATCACCACCAAAGAAGTGGTTATTATGGGCGAACGCGAAGACAAAAACACCCAAAGCACCGATGTGGGTCGTGTTGAAATTCCGATTGAAAGCATGAAACGCTTACCGGCCATATTTGGCGAAGTGGATATTATAAAAGCCATTCAGCTCACACCGGGCGTGCAATCGGCTGGTGAAGGAAACACCGGGTTTTATGTTCGAGGCGGTGGCCCCGACCAAAACCTGATTTTATTAGATGAAGCGGTGGTGTACAATGCATCGCATTTGTTAGGTTTTTTCTCGGTGTTTAATGCCGATGCTTTAAAAAATGTGGAACTGATAAAAGCCGGTATGCCGGCCAACTATGGTGGCCGATTGGCATCGGTGCTCGATATTTCGATGAAAGAAGGCAACAACAAAAAGTTTGAAATTGATGGCGGCTTGGGATTAATTTCGTCGCGATTAACCATACAGGGACCCATAAAAAAAGATAAATGTTCATTTATTGTTTCGGGCCGTCGAACCTACATCGATTTGCTCATGCGCCCCTTTCTCAAAAGCACTTCGCCATTCAAAAAAGGCGGTTATTATTTCTACGACCTCAACGCAAAAATCAATTACTATTTTTCCGATAAAGACCGTTTGTTTTTTAGCGGATATTTTGGTCGCGATGTGTTCAGCCTAAAAGGAGGCGGCAGTTTCTCAAATTCTATCGACTGGGGAAATACCACCGCCACCATTCGCTGGAATCATCTTTTCAATGCAAAACTGTTTGCCAACACAACCGTAATTTATAGCGACTACAAATTTAATTTGAAAGCCGATCAAAATCTTTATGAAATGAAACTATTTTCGGGTATACGCGATGTGAGTGCCAAGCTCGATTTTGCATACATGCCCGCCATACAGCACAACATAAAATTCGGGGCACAATACACCTATCACATTTTTACACCCAACAGTGCTTCGGCAAAATCCGACACAACCGTATTCGATTTGGGTGGAACAGTGAAGTTGTATTCGCACGAACTGGCTTTTTATATCTCCGATGACTGGGATATAACCGAAAAAATAAAAGTCAGTGGCGGCCTGCGCTATTCCATGTTTTTCCATGTGGGCCCCTACGACCGTTATTTGCTCGATAATACCGGAAAAATCTCAGATACGATTTCCTATGGTCGAGGCGATCTGATAAAAATGTATCAGGGTTTGGAACCGCGTATCTCTGTTAAATTTGGTATCAACAAAAATTCATCTATCAAGGCTTCTTTCACCATGAATTACCAATACATTCATCTGGTGTCCTACACTTCGGTTTCGCTGCCAACCGATATTTGGGTTCCGAGCACCTCAATTGTAAAACCACAAATCGGGTATCAATATTCCTTAGGCTATTTTCAGAACTTTAGGAAAAACATGTGGGAAACATCATTCGAAATATACTATAAAGACATGCGCAACCAAATTGAGTTTAAAGAAGGTTCCTCCCCCGAAGACAATCTGAAAAACAATACCGACAACAACTTTGTTTTTGGCCGAGGCTGGTCGTATGGTGCCGAACTTTATATTAAAAAACGTGTAGGAAAAACCACCGGTTGGATTGGTTACACCTTATCCTGGACACAACGCAAATTTCCCGATATTAATCAGGGTAAAGTTTATTTTGCAAAGTACGATAGGCGTCACGATATTTCCATTGTGGTAACCCAACAACTTAGCAAACGCTGGTCCATTTCGGCTGTTTGGGTTTATGCAACCGGCAATGCCATCACCTTACCACTTTCGCGCTATTTTTTATCGGGTAGTATTGTGAACGAATACAGCGCCCGAAATGCTTTGCGTATGCCAGCATATCATCGCCTCGACATATCGGCAACGCTCGAAGGCAAAGAAAAACCCGGTCGAAAATTTCATTCGAGTTGGAACTTCGGAATTTATAATGTTTACAGCCGCATGAACCCCTACTATATTTATTTTGAAACTACCGGAAGCATTATGAGTTTCGACTTAAAAACGGTAGCAAGACAAGTTTCCTTGTTCCCCATAATTCCTTCAGTTACCTGGAACTTTAAATTTTAAAATTTGAGTCATGAAAATATCCCTGAAATTTCTAATAACCCTTTGCCTTAGTGTTTTCATATTTTCGTCCTGCGAAAAAGAAATCACCATAAAACTTCCCGAAGAACCAAAGAAACTGGTTGTAGAAGGCTGGATAGAGCAGAACCAGTTTGCCGAAGTCATACTTACCAAATCGTCGCCCTATTTCGACCCAATTGATTCAGCAGCTTTGCTTGGCTCTATTGTTCAAGGTGCAACCATCTATGTAAGCGATGGCATTACCACCGAAAAGTTATCCCCTACAATTGACCCTTTACGTTTCCCGTTTCTGGTTTATAAAGGCGACTCATTGAAAGGAGAAATTGGCAAAACCTACACACTCAAAATTATTGCTGAGGGCAACACCTATACATCAACCACCACCATCGAAAAAACTGCCAAGTTCGACACCTTATGGTTTGCACTAAATCCGGGCAAAGACAGTATTGGCAATGTGTATGGAAACGCAACCGACGATGGCTCGGTTTACAACTACTACCGAGCTTACACCAAAATAATGCATGTAGATCAGGATTTCGTGCCTATTTTCGGCTCGGTGTGGGACGACAAGTTTTTTAACGGGCAAAATCTCACAGCACAGCTTTATCATGGCATGGCCAGTAACATAACAGCATCCACAACCGATAACAAACGTGGATTGGGTTACTTGTTGGGCGATACGGTTATTACAAAGCTATGCACCATGGATCAGGCAAGCTATAACTTTTGGTCGGCTGCTGAATCCGAAATTTTTTCGGGAGGCAACCCATTTTCTTCCATAACGTCTATCCCGTCAAATATTGTTGGTGGGGCTCTCGGAAGTTGGACAGGTTATGGTGCGACTTACGATACGATAATTTGCAAATAAATTAAATTCTATATCATGGCCTCAGAAATTGAAAAAGTAAAAGTATTGATTATTGGTTCCGGTCCTGCCGGATATACCGCTGCAATTTATTCGGCACGTGCCGATTTAAAACCTGTTTTATACCAAGGTTTGCAACCGGGCGGACAACTTACCACAACCACCGATGTTGAAAATTTTCCAGGCTATCCCGATGGCGTTGATGGCAACCAAATGATGGAAGATATGCGTCGTCAGGCCGAACGATTTGGAACCGATATACGATGGGGTGTGGTCACCAGCGTCGATTTTTCAACAAAACCATTCAAAGTGGTTGCCGACGAAACCACCACCATTTTGGCCGATGCCGTTATTATTGCCACCGGTGCAACTGCCCGATTTATGGGTTTAGAGTCGGAACAACGATTGAGAGGTTATGGTGTGTCGGCCTGTGCTACTTGCGACGGTTTTTTTTATAAAGGACAAGATGTTGCCATTGTTGGTGGCGGCGATTCGGCTTTGGAAGAAGCTACCTATTTGGCAAAACTTTGCCGCAAAGTCTATTTGATACATCGTCGTGGCGAATTTCGTGCGTCGAAAGTGATGCAACATAAAGCTCAAAACACCCACAATATTGAAATGTTGCTCGGTTATGTACCTATTGAAGTATGCGGCGATAAAAATGTGGACGGACTTATTGTTAAAAACCTTGAAAGCGGCGAACAACGAAAACTTGATGTGCAGGGATTTTTTGTCGCAATTGGTCATACACCCAATTCCGAAATTTTTAAAGGACAATTGGAAATGGACGATGCCGGATATATAAAAACCCAGCGAGGTACTACCAAAACCAGTACCGAAGGTGTGTATGCCGCAGGCGACATACAAGATCATGTATACCGTCAAGCTACAACGGCCGCCGGCACAGGCTGCATGGCCGCCATTGAAGCCGAACGCTATTTATCGTCGGAACATTGATTTGGGTTTCAACCCTGACTTACGCTGTAGTTTTTCCACACTTAACTTGAATAAACAATGCAAACAGTTTTGATAACCGGTGCGGCTGGTAATTTGGGTGGCTTGTTGGCAAATTATCTCAAAGATACGGGCACCAACCTGCATTTGATGATACACCACAGGGATGTTGCCCCCGAATTGAAAACACGGGCCAACATCACCGTTTTCAAAGCCGATTTAGAGCATCCCGACACACTAACATCAGCCCTGCAAGGTGTGGATACGGTAGTTCATTTTGCCGGAATATTGTTTAAACACCATCCCGAAAAATTCTTACCAAAAACCAACACCGTTTATTTTAATAATCTTCTCGACAAAGCGATCGAATGTAAGGTTATGCGAATCATTCTCATCAGTTTTCCGCATGTGGAAGGCGAAACATTTCCCGAGCATCCTGCCCAAGGCAAGCTTGATGGCAATCCCACATCTATGCACGCCAAAACACGGCTTGAAGAAGAACGACTCCTGTTTGGTTCTGCCGCATCCAAAATTGAAGTGGTTGCATTGCGCGTGGGCATGGTTTATGGCAAAGGCATTTTAATGATTGAGGGAGCCCGATGGTTTGCAAAACACCGTTTGCTTGGTATCTGGAAAAAACCTACTTGGATTCATTTGATTTCGACCATCGACTTTTTGGAAGCCACGCACCAAGCCATCCTAAAACCAAACATTAGCGGCATATATCATTTGGGCGACGACGGCATGCAAACGCTACAGGAATTTTTGGACGCTGCCACACTGCAATGGAAATTCAAAAAACCGTGGCGTTTGCGCGTATGGTTTATTATGCTTGCCGCTTGGAAATTTGAAATGATCTCATGGCTGTTCCAAACCCGCAGCCCGCTTACACGCGATTTTGTGAAAATTGGCATGGCATCATATTATGGCGACACCCAGCGAATGAAAGCCGAATTGCTGGCAAAACTAACCTACCCTACCTATCAACAAGGAATAGGAACCTTATGATTCGTAAAGCAAGTATACTTTCTGGAATAGATACTTTTTGCTAATCAACTATAATTCATAGTAAAATTTTTATATATTGCGCTTTGTAAGAAAATATTCATAAATTTGTTGTTCCAATCCCTCAAATTTATGAAAACAAAACTCTTATTACTTGCTTTTATCTTTTCAACTGCTATTGCAAATGCTCAGGTAGGTTATATTACTACTGTGGCCGGAACCGGCGTTGCAGGTCATAGCGGCGATGGCGGACCCGCTACTTCAGCCAAAGTGGATATAACATTTGGCATTGTGACCGATGCTGCCAATAATGTAATTTTTGCTGATAATGGCAACAATGCCATCCGAAAGATAACGGTTTCCACTGGTGTTATAAGCAAAGTTGCTGGCACATACTATAATTATAATGGCACCAACTGGTATTTTGGGGGCGACGGTGGATTAGCCACTGCTGCTTATATGGCGTATCCGTTTGGAGTAGCTTTAGATACTGTAGGCAATATCTATGTTGCCGATAATCTCAATAATGTTATCCGTAAAATCACAGTCTCCACCGGAATTATTACCACCGTGGCCGGAACCGGATCTTTTTTTAGCATGGGTTGGCCCTGGGTGGGCGATGGCGGATTGGCAACCGATGCCGATTTGAACGACCCCTGGGATGTGGCTATTGACCACGATGGCAATCTTTTTATAGCCGACCGTGGCGATAACGTGATTCGCAAGGTGGATGCAGTTACCGGAATTATTAGCACGGTGGCCGGAACAGGCACAGCAGGCTATTCGGGTGATAACGGACAAGCAACTTCAGCAAAACTCAACGGGCCCGATGGTGTTACTTTTGATGCAGCAGGCAATATGTATATTTCGGACGACTACAACCATGTTATACGCAAAGTAAATAAATTGACAAACATAATTACCACAGTTGCAGGTACTGGTGTGGGGGGGTATAGCGGTGATAATATTCAGGCAACTTCAGCAAAGATAAATGATCCTTCTTTGAAAGTAGCTTTCGATACGGATGGTAATTTTTATATAGCCGATGATGGAAACAACCGTATCCGCAAGGTTACTATTGCAACCGGAATAATTACTACCGTGGCCGGAAACGGTGTGAATGGCTATAGCGGTGATAACGGTCTGGCCACATCCGCTACTTTAAATGGTCCCGAAGGCGTGGCTGTAGATGCATTGGGCAATATTTATATAACCGACGAAAACAATACCGTTCGCAAAGTGAATGGTCCGACAGGCAGTGTACCGGCTACACCCGGAACTATTTCGGGCAATGCAACAGTTTGCGCAGGCAGTATAAATACCTATATCGTTTCGCCTGTTAGCGGCGCCACGAGTTATACCTGGACTTTGCCGGGAGGCTGGAGCGGAACAAGCACAACCAACAGTATTTTAGCCACTGCAGGTTCAAGCGGAGTGATTTCTGTTACTGCAAACAATATATATGGTTCGTCAACACCTCGCACATATAATGTTACCGTAACCATAGTAAATGCCACAGTAACTCAGGTGGGAGCCACCCTAACAGCGGCTGCAAGCGGCGCCGGTTATCAATGGTTGAATTGTATTGGATTTGCAATTATACCCGGACAAATTTCACAAAGTTATTTAGCAACCGTTTCGGGCTCCTATGCAGTAATTGTTAGCCAAAATGGGTGCTCCGATACTTCTGATTGCTCTTCGGTATATATTGCAGGCCCTCCGGCACAACCCGGCGATATTTCGGGCAACAATGCGGTGTGTTTGGGAAGCATGAATACCTACAGCGTTGTCGCGGTTAATGGTGCAACGAGTTATACCTGGACGCTTCCGGGCAGCTGGATTGGAAACAGTACGACCAATTCTATTAATACCACAGTAAATTCGAGCGGTACTATTTCAGTAACCGCCAACAATACGAATGGATCCTCAACTGCACAAACCATATACGTGAACGTAATTGCTGTAAATACCGGCATTACTCAAACAGGCGCTGTATTAGTTGCCGATGCCAACGGTGCCACCTATCAATGGGTGAACTGCAGTGGTTTTACACCGCTTGCCGATCAAACTTTCCAAAGCTTTTCGGCAACAGCTCCAGGCAGTTATGCTGTTATAGTTTCTCAACAGGGCTGTGTTGATACTTCGACCTGCTACACCCTTGGTTCGGGATGCGGCATTACCATTACAGGGGCCGATTTGCCACACGATGGTTTGGCAGTTATGCTTGCAGTAGATACCATTACCAATGTATCATTGGGAAGCGCAGCTCCCGGTCAGGCTTGGAATTATGCCGGGCTCATTATGCAATATCCAAAGTATGCCGACTACCATGCAACGTCTGCAACGGCGTATGCTTCCACATTTCCCATTTCCAATATTTATACGTATGGCCCGGGCAACCTTTATGGAAGTTTATATGGTGGTGCTCCTGTGGGTCCGGGCAATGGTTATTGTTTCTGGAAAAGCGACACCACCGGTTTTTGGGTAGCCGGATTCCGTCCCGAATCGGGCATGTTCACCGGTGTGAATGTTCAAAATGCACCCCCCGAACTCGTTATTGGTGCACCAGCATCCTACGGCAGCATGTTTACAGCTTACGGACGTTGGATGTTACCCATGAATCATAATCCGGCCAATGTTGATACATTTTATGTACGAACAATCAAAAAGCAAATTATTGCTGATGCCTGCGGTTCATTAGTCACACCACACGGCACCTACCCCAATGTGTTGCGCCAGCATGAATATATTACAGAAATTGACAGTGTTTATGGCAAATATATGGGCATTCAGGTATATGCAACCGAGTATTTGCGCGATTCCTCAAACACCTACAGCTACCTAGCACCCGGTGTGGGCTATCCAGTTTGTATTGTGCATTGCGACAAACACAATGTGGTTCAAAATGTGGAATATTTTAACGGATATTACATTGGCATAGATGAAAAACCTGCTTCATCACAGCAAATAGTGTTATATCCTAATCCTTCGGATGGGTTGATAACAATTGAAATGCCGAAAGCAGACCGTAAAACAGATCATCAAATTTATATTTATAATGCTTTGGGCAGTTCGGTGTGGCAACAAACCACCAACCAAAACAAGCTGCAAATTGATCTAAGAGGATTTGAAAAAGGAATGTATTTTGTAAAAATTGCGAACAACACTCAAGTTCAGATAGAGAAACTGATTTTAGAATAATCAGGTTTTCTGGCTTATACAATTTTTGGAACACACACTATTGCAAATAGGGCATCCAGTGTCGCAAACAGCGCAAACTCGGATTTGCATTCCATTGTAATATTATTTTTACGACCTTCGCATTGTATAAAAATTATCAAACTACAACATACTTATGACCATAAATGAGTTTCAAACCCGCGACAAATTTGCCGTGTGGCTCGGCATCCAACTGCTTGAAGCTGCCAACGGACATGCCCGTTCCAAGCTAAAAATTAAACCCGAACACCTGAACGGTGTAGATATACTGCATGGCGGTGTGGTTTTTTCGTTAGCTGATTTTACTATGGCAGCAGCAGCCAATTCGCATGGCAACATGGCGGTGGGAATAAATTCCAGCATGTTGTTTGTCAAAGCCATTCAGCAAGGCACTATTTATGCCGAAGCCACCCAAACATCAATCCGTGCCAAACTGGCCACCTACACCATACACGTAACCGATGAACAAGGCGAACTGATTGCTGCATTGCAAGGCATGGTGTATCGGAAGAAAGAAATGTATTAAGTGGCGAATTGCAAATCTACTAGTTACTAGTGTTTTGTTTTTATTAAAAAAAGACGCACTAAATAAAAAAAAGGTTGCTATAGCTGCAACGTATTCTTATTTGCATCGTACTCCAGTATGCGTTGGATTCGTCTGCGGATTATTACTATCGGTTTCAAGTGTCCTATTCGCTTGTCATTCATTCATACCAGGTCGCGTTTTATTCCATTATTTTTGAAATAATTCCCTATCCAACTGCAATCTATTTATCCGTGTGCTACTTTTTCCTTACTTTTAACCTTATTCCACCACCGCTCGGTTCAAAAAGTCGTTGAATTTTTTCATGGCTTTGTATGCCTTGATACTAAATTCAAAAAGTTTTTCTTCGGTCAGTTTCAAAGGGTCAAATTGGTGCATAGCGATGTAATCTTTATACTTGAGATATTCTATTCCGCGAAAATCTTTTTCGTAGCCTTTGGGTGGCAGGATAAGCTTGCTGCCATCTACTGTAGTGTAGTATTTCACAAATTCTTTATCGTTGATAATCGCTTCAAATTCATCAAAATTATAATAGATTTCTTGTCGTATTTTTTTCAAAGTTTCGGGTTCGGGCATGTAAATGCCACCGCCCAAAAAACTACTGCCGGGCTGCAAATGCAAATAATAGCCTGCATTGTGTACCTTGCGGCCGCTTTTGTTAAAACTGGCTCCGAAATTGGTCTTGTAGGGCGATTTATCTTTAGAAAACCGCACATCGCGAAAGATGCGAAAAATGCAATCTTGTGGTTTCAGCTTGAGCATTTCGGCATCGAATGTACCTATTTCTTTAATCATACCCTCGGTAATTTTTACGAAATCGGCCTTGGCACGATCGTATTTTTTTTTATTGTTGGCAAACCACTCGCGATTGTTGTTTACTGAGAGTTCGGTTAAAAAGTTCAAACAATTTTCAATCATGTTTTTTTATGGTAAAATTAAAAAAGATTTTCTATATCTTTGAATAAAATTATACGCAAAATGAGTTTACGCACCAAATCGCTTTACCAAGATGCCGACAAAATTTCGGCCATTATTAACAAATGTACTGTTTGCTATGTGGGCATGTCCGACGAGCATAATATGCCCTATGTGGTGCCGTATAATTTTGGCTATAAAAACGGCTACATTTATTTGCATTCGGCTCAGCAAGGCAAGAAAATGGACATACTTCGACAAAACAACAATGTTTGTGTGGCTTTAAGCACCGACCACCAAATGGCATTTCAGAACGAGGACGTGGCATGCAGCTACTTGATGCGTTACCGTAGTGTGCAGGTGTTTGGCCATGTTGAATTTATTGAAGATTACGACGAAAAAGTGGAAGCCATGAATATTTTTATGCAGAAATATACAAGCCGCGATTTTAAATATGGTGCACCATCAATTAATGAAGTGAGCCTGTATAAAGTTGTCGTAGATAAAATGTTTGGGAAGGAATTGGGATACTAGTTTATGCAAGAGTTTATTCGTGCCAAAACCATTTTAACCCGCTACAAACAAGCGGATGATTGGTTTCACATCAGATACTCGATGAACCTGTATCGCGGTTGTGAGCATCAGTGCATTTACTGCGATTCGCGCAGTCAGTGTTATCATATTGAAAACTTTAGCAACCTGCTTATTAAAGAGAACGCCATTGAACTGCTGCGGGAGCAACTGCGCAAGATTAAAGAAAAAGACACCATTGGCACGGGCTCGATGAACGACCCCTATATGCCGGCCGAAAAAGAAATTGGCCTTACACGGCGTGCCTTGCAAGTGATTAACGAATTTCGGTTTCCGCTGCACATTATCACCAAAAGCGATATGGTGTTGCGCGATTACCAACTGATAAAAGATATCAGCCGAGTTTTTGCCATAGTCTCAGTAACTATCACCACTGCCGACGATGCCTTGTCGGTGCTATTGGAACCCGGCGCCCCGGTTTCGTCGCAGCGATTTGAGGCGGTGCGAAAACTTTCGGAAGGGGGCATTCGTGCCGGTGTGTTGCTGATGCCTGTGTTGCCTTTTATAACCGACACAGAACAAAATATAACCGCCATTGTTAATAAAGCCCACGAGGCCAAAGCAGCCTACATTCTGCCTGCCTTTGGCATGACTTTGCGCGACCGCCAACGAGATTTCTTTTTCGACAAACTGGCTTTATATGACAAAAACATACTAGCACAATATAAAAGATACTACCACGGGCAATATAGCTTTCAGTCGCCGGCGCACCACAAACTCACCAATTTGTTTGGCAGGTTATGCAAACATTATGGTATAAGCAATATTATTCCGGAATATAAAAAAGTGGGTGATGGACAGATGAAGATGTTTGAGTAGGGAACTTTAATGAAAGAATGGCGAGGGCACATAAGGCCTTCTACGTTCAGGTTTGGGTTTTTTACGAAGTATCTTTTTAGTTAATTCGGTGTGGGGCCAACCAACTCCTATTTTAATTCCTAAGTTAGCAGAGGGTCGGAAATTAAATTTATTATCACTATCCAATGCATTGCCACTTGGTTTTCCATAATACAGCAAATGGCTAAAACCACCACCTGAACTGCGTACCTGATAATAGTTATAAGCGGTATTAGCGTTTATAAATCTGAGACCAATTGAAGCATAGGGTTCTATGATGAAGTTTTTTAATGGCACCAAAAAACCACCGCGAAATGCAAGTCCGAATACATTTCTTGATTGTGAACAATTCAAATTATATTCTCCCTGGTAAGAACCGTCCATCTGAAGCCATTTATCGTTAAAATACATGTATTTATAAATTGCGGAGACTCCATAATAAAACCGATGGAACTTATACCATTTAAAAAAATATTTGCAGCAACGCCACTATAAAACAAAGCCGGGAAAGTTGTAAAAATCTTTGCAGCTTCTGTTACAATATCGTTATCCTGCCCAGTTGGATAAATATAACCCAGTTCTATTTCGGCACCTTTGTTTTTGAAACGACATTCATACGAAAAAGCCAGTTGGTTCGTAAACAATTTACCGCTGTTAAATTTTATAATGTGAGTCAGTTTTATTTTGGTTGTGTCGTGTTGAGCATAACTTGAAATAGATAGGAACAAGAAAAATAGTATAAGCGTCCGTTTCATATATTTTCTTTTTTGTTTATCCTCAAATCATGATTACTCTTCACAAATATTAGTTCGGCAATAACCTCACCCCTCTTCATTCCTCCTAAAAAACCGCCATCCATCCAACACCTTTGTGGAAAATAAATGATAGAGCAGCCCCATCAAGAAACCCACATGCAGGCCTAATATAGCACCGCTGACCGCATCGGCCGGATAATGTACTCCCAAATAAATTCGACTGTACGCAATCACCGAAACCCACAGGAAAGTGAACAAAGCAAAATGTCGAATTTTACGATACATCAGCACGCTTAAAAAAGCCGCAATACCAAAATAGTTGGCAGCATGCGACGAAACAAACCCATAATCGCCTCCGCAATACCCGTTCATGGTGTGCACCTGCATTGCTATCATCGGGTTGTGGCATGGCCGCAAACGCATAAACACATCTTTAAACAAATGCACCGAAATTTGGTCGGTGAGTGTTACCCCAAAAGCGGCAAACAATAGGATAAATAATGCCTGCCAGCGATACACTTTTATTACAAAATACAACAAACAAATGTAAATGGGAATCCACACCAGGGGCTCGCTGGCCCACCAAAACACGAAATCAAAAAAGGGATTGCGCAATCCGTTTAAAAACAAAAACAGCGCAACATCCATATTTATGAGTTTCTCAATCATCAATAATCAAAATCCTGTGCCCCGTTCAACTTCTTCCATAATACATTTTTCAGTTCATCCAATCCCTGCCGGGTGAAAGACGAAATAAACACAGCCTCCACTTTGGGTAGTTGCTGGCGCATTTCTTCAATCATATCCTTATCCACCATATCGCATTTGGTTATAGCCAGCACCCTTGCCTTATCAAGCAATTCGGGATTATACTGTTCCAATTCGTTCAGCAAAATTTTGTATTCTTTGGAAATATCGATGCAATCAACCGGCACCATAAACAACAGCAAAGAGTTTCTTTCAATATGTCGTAAAAACCGCAAGCCAATTCCTTTTCCTTCGTGCGCTCCTTCAATAATTCCTGGAATATCGGCCATTACAAACGATTTGCTTTCGTGATAAGGCACTATTCCCAAATTGGGTACCATTGTGGTGAACGGATAATCTGCAATTTTTGGTTTGGCAGCCGAAACCACCGATAGCAGCGTGGATTTTCCTGCATTTGGAAACCCCACCAAGCCAACATCGGCAAGTAGTTTTAGTTCCAATATCTTTATTTTTTCCAGTCCCGGTTCGCCGGGTTGAGCAAACCGAGGTGTTTGAAAGGTGGCTGTTTTAAAATGCACATTACCCAATCCGCCTCGGCCACCTTGCACCAGTATTTTTGTCTCGTCGTGGTGTGTAATTTCAAAATCTACCTCACCCGTTTCGGCATCTTTTGCCACAGTGCCCAATGGCACCTCTATCACAATATCTTTGCCGAAAGCACCTGTACTTTGGTTGCTGCTTCCACCGGTACCGTCTTCGGCAGCGATGTGACGCGTATAGCGCAGATGCAGTAAGGTCCAGAGTTGACTGTTGCCTTTCAGTATAATATGTCCGCCACGCCCCCCGTCGCCACCATCCGGCCCGCCTTTCGGAATATATTTCTCGCGCCGAAGATGAGCCGAGCCTGCGCCCCCCTTCCCCGACTTACAATTGATTTTAATATAATCTACAAAATTCGACCCGGACATAGTATGTGTTTTAATTATTTGCAGTAACAGGTGAAAGGTACTTGCTACTTGTTACCTTTTACTTGTTACTAATCAAATACTCGTTCAACACACTGCAAATTTCAACAAAAACCTCCTCAATACTGCCCATGCCATTTATTGCTTTCAGTTTGTCTTGTTTAAGGTAATAGTCCAACAAAGGCTGAGTTTGTTCTTTATACACCTCAATCCGTTTACGAATCACATCGGCTGTATCGTCTGCACGACCTGAGTGTTGACTACGGTACATAATCCGTTTAAACAATTCCTCCTCAGTTACATCCAAATACAACACCAGCGAAATAGGCGTATGATCCTTTTCCAGTGTTTCATCCAGTTTTTTAGCTTGAACTGTTGTGCGTGGAAACCCATCAAAAATATACCCCTTTATATCTGAATATTTAGACGCTCTGTCGAATAAAAGGTCAATAATTATTGAATCCGGAACCAGCAATCCGTCATCAATAAGTTTTTTGGCTGCCAACCCAATTTGGCTGCCATTTTTAATTTCCTCACGCAAAATATCCCCGGTCGACAAATGTATCAATCCGTATTTTTCAATAATATTTTCCGATTGTGTGCCTTTTCCCGTGCCGGGTGCACCAAAAATAATAACATTCAACATAAAAACTTCCTATTCTTTTTTTATACAACAATTTTATAAATATCCTTCAAATTACGGCCATAGCCATCGTAATCCAGCCCAAAGCCCACAATAAACTCATTTGGAATTTCCATCCCCACATAGTCTATTTCAATATCCTTCACCAAGGCATCTGGTTTTAACAGCAAAGTGGCAATGCTTATACTCCTTGGCTTCATCGCAGCCAGCTCCTCCAGCAGTTTTTCCATGGTAATGCCACTATCCACAATGTCCTCAACCACCACCACATTTCGTCCCTTAATTTCCTCATTCAACCCTATCAATTTTTTTACATGGCTGGTTGATTGCGTTCCGGCATACGATGCCAGTTTCACAAAACTTATCTCGCAAGGCAAATCAATTTCCTTCATCAGTTCGCCCGCAAACATAAAAGCACCGTTGAGCACCACCAAAAACAAGGGTTCCATCCCAATATAATCCCTATTAATTTCCTTCGCTACTGATATTATCGCTTCCTGTATCTTTGCGTATTCTATCGAAAGTTCAAAAGTTTTATCCTTTATTGTAACCGTTTTCATCACCAAAATTTAGGTCGCTAAAGTACAAAAATAGGCTTAATTGTCAACAAAACCCAAAATAAATTATCTTTGTATCACCAAAACCTATTAAAAACATTCAGCACCATGAAACCACTCGTATCCATTATTATGGGCTCCACCTCCGACCTCCCCGTTATGGAAGCTGCTGCCCAGTTTCTCAATCAAATGCAAATCCCTTTTGAGCTTAATGCCCTTTCGGCCCATCGCACCCCTGCCGAAGTTCTTGAATTTGCTACCCAAGCGCAAGCCCGAGGCATACAAGTTATTATTGCAGCGGCAGGCATGGCAGCTCATTTGCCCGGTGTAATTGCTTCGCTAACGCCCTTGCCTGTTATTGGGGTGCCTATCAAAGCATCGCTTGAAGGGTTCGACTCTATTCTTGCCATACTGCAAATGCCTCCGGGCATACCTGTGGCCACTGTTGCACTAAATGGTGCCCTCAATGCAGCCATTTTGGCCCTGCAAATTCTCGCCCTTTCTAATCCCGAACTGATGCAAAAACTGCAGCAATATAAGCTCAATCTTAAAAACAAAATTGTGGATGCCAACATCCAACTTTCCAAAATATCGTACCCCTATAAAGTATGAAACTGCAGAAACTACTCACGGCCATCATCCTTTCCTTGAGTGTTTCATTAAGCTTCGCTCAAAAAGATAATGTGCCCATAGGTGCCCGTTCATCTGCTATGTCGGGCGCCTCGGCAACCCTCATCGATTTTTGGGCAGTGCACAATAATCAGGCGGCTATGGCAAGCTATACCAAAATTGCAGTTGGGGTATATTACGAAAACCGTTTCCTCACCAAGCAACTTGGGCTCAAATGTATCTCCTTCGTGTTACCCATCAAAAAAGCAGGTGTCGTCGGGTTCAACTATTCTAACTTTGGATACGCACTTTACAACGAATCTAAAATTGGCCTAGCCTATGCCAAGTCGTTCGGCAAGCGCATCGCTGCTGGTGTACAGCTCGATTATATTTATACCCGTATCGGCGAAAACTACGGTCACAAAGGCGTGGTAACATTCGAAGCCGGGCTCAGAGCTAAAATCATCAAGAACCTGGTGCTTGCCGCCCATATATATAATCCCATCAATATCAAAATTGCCGATTATGGCAACGAACGAATTCCTTTGATATTCAAAATTGGATTAGCTTATAGTTTCGCCGAAAAAGCGGTGTTGGCTATTGAAGTTGAAAAAGACAACAATTTCCATCCCATTTTCAAAACCGGGTTCGAATATCATATCACCAAACACATTTTTCTGCGAATGGGCATTGCCACCAACCCAATGACCTATAGCTTTGGCACCGGTTTCGAGTTCTCAAAATTCAAACTCGATATTTCTGCCTCCTATCACCAAGTTTTGGGTTTCTCACCACAAGCTTCCTTGGTTTACGACATACACTAGTTGCCCAATGAATGGCTCATCGCACATATCGCACCTCAAAAAATTTCTGTTATGGCTGTTGGGTTTTCTATTCCAAATTGCTGTTCATGCTCAAGTTAATCCTCTAAACCAAGCAGCCGAAGAGATACAGAAACAAGAAATTGAAAACTACAGTGAGCAAACCCAGTCCGAAATCGATATTTCCGATATGGTTGCCAACCTGGAGTATTATCAAAAACACCCCATCAACCTCAACCATACCGATTACGAAGAACTCGCCGGATTGGGACTTTTAAACGACATTCAAATTAATAATCTTTTGGAGCATATCAAAAATAATGGCAAATTGCTCATCATTAACGAACTCCAAACCATAGATGGTTTCGACTCCGATTTAATTGCGCTGCTATTACCTTACGTTTTTGTAAGCATCCCCGACAATTCGCGGGTTTTCAATTTCAATGACATTTTTAAATTCGGCACCCACCAACTGATGTATCGCTATCAACGCACACTTCAACCTCAAAAGGGGTATGCCTCTGTGTCCGATTCCGTCCGACAGTTAAGTCCCAACTATTATTATTTGGGCAGCCCCGACAAAATGTATTTAAAATATCGCTTCAACTATTTCAACAATGTTAAAATTGGGCTTACCGCCGAAAAGGATGCCGGTGAACAATTTTTTAAAGGCTCAAACCCCTATGGCTTCGATTTCTATTCTGCCTATATCAACATCAACAATGTCGGCATACTCAAAAACGCTGTGGTTGGCGATTATTCCTTGCAGTTTGGGCAGGGGCTCACCCTGTGGACAGGCACCGGATTCGGCAAAGGAGTGGATGCCGTGGGTATCAAAAAAATTGCCCGTGGCATCACTCCCAACAATTCAGTGTACGAAAACGGATACATGCGTGGCCTAGCTTTCACACTTGCCTACAAACATTTTGAACTCACCGCATTCTACTCCCGAAAAAAGATAGATGGCAACCTCATCAACGATTCGCTCGATAATGCCGAAATGTACATCAGTTCACTTCCCGAAGACGGATTGCACAATACCGAATTAAGCATCGCCAAAAAACATTCCGTTGGCGAACAAATCCTTGGTGGGCACTTGGCCTACAAAACCCGCGCACTTTCTATCGGAATTACAACCTATGCCACCGCACTGCAAGCACCCCTTTTCAAAGAATATCAGCCCTACAACCAATTTCAGTTTTCGGGTGCCCGCAATACAAATATCGGTATCAACTACAGTTATATTTTTCGAAATGTAAACCTGTATGGCGAAACATCGCTGAGTCAAAATGGCGCACTGGCCACCATCAACGGAATTATGGCAAGCATCTCCAAATATGTTTCGCTGGTTGTTTGCTATCGCCACTACCCCCGCAACTATCAGTCGCTCTACTCGGCAGCCTTCAGCCAATCCAACAATTCTTTCAACGAATCGGGCTTCTACACCGGCATGGTAATCAAGCCCCACTATCAAATTCAGCTAAGTGCCTATGCCGATATTTATCACTATCCATGGCTCAAATACCAAGTGAATGCACCATCGCGAGGCTACGATTTCAACCTCAGCCTACAATACAAACCCACCAAAAAAATTCAAATCGACCTACGTTACAAGTTTGAAAACAGTGAGAAAAACAGCGATGATGCCGCCGCCGCTATCATTACTTGGTACCCGTCCACCATCAAAACTACCGTTTCAATATCACCTATCCCGCCTCCGATGCCCTCACCCTCATCAACCGCATCGAAGTGGTTCGTTATCGCAACCAGCAAGTCGCACCAGAAATGGGCTATTACCTTTCGCAGGATATCCGCTATCGAAGCATCAAAAGCCCATTTGCAGCCACTTTTCGCTTCTCCATTTTCGACACGCCCTCCTACAATTCCCGAATCTACATCTACGAAAACGATGTGCTCTATGCTTACTCCTTCCCCGTGCTTTACGACAAAGGCATACGCTATTACCTTTTGCTGCAATACAAAATAGGCCGGCATATCAACATTTGGCTACGCTATGCACAAACCTTTTACAACAACAAAAGCACCATCAGTTCGGGTTTAAACCAAATTGCAGGCCACACCCAATCAGAAATAAAAGCGCAAGTGCAACTAAAATTTTAAAGCAAACTCATCCCCCCAACCTTTCGTCTTTCACCATTAACCTGTTTACCGATAACCACACAATTAAGTAATAAGTTGCCCCCCCTGCATAATTTCTGCTATAGTTAAAAAAAAGAAATAAGGTTTCCCTCACATGACCAACGCCATTCCCAGCTTTTGTTTCTGAGAGGGTGGCTGTGCGTAAAATGTTGCCGTTGGCAGCTCACCCCCTCAATAAAGGACACACCTATTTCTTGGGCATTGACCGACTGACTGTGTGTTGGCACTATGCCCATGCTTGAACGAATGAGGTACTCCGTTGAACAATTGAAGTACTCCGTTGAACAAATGAAGTACAAGGTTGAACCTCCGAGCTACAAGCTTGTACGGCGGAACGTTCTTACCTCTTACCTTTCCTACCTCCTACCTCCTACCTCATAAAACAAAACCCCCTCCCAATTTCAACAATTTTCGTAACTTTGTCACTAAAAACTAAAGCATGGCCAACCTCTATCCCCTGAAATTTGAACCCATATACAAACAAAAAGTGTGGGGCGGCAACAAAATTAAAACCATTTTGCAGCACGACTATGCTCCGCTGCCCAATTGCGGCGAGGTGTGGCTGGTTTCCGGTTTGGCCCAGCAACCCAGCATGGTGAAAAACGGTTTTTTAAAAGACAACACCCTGCCCGAACTTGTTGAAATATATATGGCGGATTTAGTGGGCGAGGCCAACTATAGGAACTTTGGCAACGAGTTTCCGCTTTTGTTTAAATTTATTAACGCAGAGGATTTTCTTTCGGTTCAGGTGCACCCCAACAACCGCTTGGCGATCGATAGGCACAATGCCCTAGGCAAAACCGAGCTGTGGTATGTTCTGGCTGCCGACCAAGGCGCACAACTTATTAGCGGATTGCTGCCCCACACCGAAAAACACCATTACCTCCAGCATTTGCAGCAAAAAACCCTAAAAGACATACTCAACTACCAGTCGGCTGCAACCGGCGATGTTTTTTTTGTGCCTGCCGGCTTGGTTCATGCTATAGGCCCAGGCACACTCTTGGCCGAAATTCAGCAATCCTCCGATAGTACCTACCGTATTTACGATTGGGACCGCTTGCCTGTGGATGGGATACCCCGCCAACTGCACACCGATTTGGCTTTGTATGCCATACAATTTGATGAACCCACCCACAAAAGCCACCCAAGCGTGCTTGCCAACCGCCCAGTGTTGTTGCAAGATTCAGAATTTTTTACGGTAAGCCTTTTCCATCTCACACACAATTTAACGCTCGACTATTGCGAAAATGATTCGTTTGTTGTATATTTGTGTATCGAAGGCGGTTTTGAATTGATTTCGGCCGGCCATTCCGAAATGGTGAGCACAGGCGAAGCCATTTTGCTGCCCGCCGATACCAACGAAATTCAAATCATTCCTTCGCCCGAATGTAAATTTATTGAAACCTATATAAAAGCGTAAACCATGCAAACTCGCAACCCAATCTTTAAACGAAAAAGCAGCCCCACCATGGAAGGCGCAGGTGTGGCATTGCATCGCGCCATAGGCCATGGCGATGTACCCATGTTCGATCCGTTTCTGCTGCTCGACGATTTTCGTTCCACCCATCCGGCCGATTATCGCAAAGGTTTCCCATGGCATCCCCATCGTGGCATAGAAACCATCACCTACCTCATACAAGGTGCTGTGGAGCATAGCGACAGCTTGGGCAATAGCGGAGTAATAAATTCGGGCGATGTGCAATGGATGACAGCCGGCAGCGGCATCATACATCAGGAAATGCCTCAGGTGAAACCCGATGGCATTATTTTGGGATTTCAACTGTGGGCCAACTTGCCTGCCTCGCACAAAATGATGAAACCACGCTATCGGGATATCAAAAGCAACACCATACCCGAAATGCTTACAACCAACGGATGTAAAGTGCGTGTGATTTGCGGCACCTTTAACAACACCACGGGCCCTGTAACCGATATTGTTACCGACCCCGAGTTTTTTGATATTGAAATTCCGCCCCAAACCGAGTTTCGGCACACCGTAAAAAAAGGGTACACCGTTTTTTGTTATGTGATTGATGGAGGCGGTTATTTTTCGGATAAAACTGCGGATGCATTGACTATGGATAAAAGTTTCGCCGAAAATAGAACCCTGGTTTTGCTGGGCGAAGGCGACCAATTTGTGGTGCACACCCGCGATGAAAACATACGATTTTTGTTCCTAAGCGGAAAACCCATAGGCGAAACTGTTGCATGGTATGGACCCATTGTGATGAACACCCAATCCGAAATTGAAATTGCTTTTGAAGAATACGACCGAGGAACCTTTATAAAAAAATAAGGGTCTGTTTCGTTTTGCAGCGGGTGTTGGGTAGTGATTCCGCACCATCAGAATAAAAACATCATGGCATCTATTATTAGGCACGCTCCTTTTTAAAAACCCAATAAGTAAGACGCTCTTTTTTGATTCCTAAATGCCACAATAAACATTTCTGTATAAATTTCTTTACCGTTAACTTGCCCAAACCTACCGTTAACTGATTTATACCTACCGTTAACTGATTTACCTTGCATTTCGCAAACATTATGTTGTAAGTTTATGGAAAATTTCAAAAAAAACATCTTATAACAAACAAAAAATCGCGTTTCCAAAATTAACTTAAACCCAATGTTATGAAAACACCAAAAAAAATCACCAAAAGCATGGCCACAAGTCTGGTTATACTAATTCTGTTTATCATTCCGCTGAGCATCATCTCCCAAAAATCAAATATGAAAGAAGCGAAACTGCAGCATGTGAGCCGCACGGCCATGCTCGAAAAAAAAAAAGGTGACCCCAACGACAAAACACTGTCGCCCTACTTTTTTGTAAAAAGCGAAAACGGCAAAACCGACCAACTTCCTTTGAAAGGCACATCAGCATCAGTTAATATTGCCGGAGTCATAGCCGATGTTGCCGTGAAACAAACCTATGTAAACAGTGGCAAAAATGTGATCGAAGCCATTTATGTTTTTCCGGCATCAACCCGTGCCGCTGTTTATAGTATGAAAATGCGCGTTGGCGACCGACTTATCACAGCCAAAATACAAGAAAAAGAAAAAGCCCGCCACGACTACGAGCAAGCAAAAAGCGAAGGCAAAAATGCTTCGCTGCTTGAACAGCAACTCCCGAACGTGTTTCAGATGAACGTGGCCAACATTATGCCTGGCGACACCATTGACATAGAAATGTGCTATACCGAATTGCTGGTTCCCGAACAAGGAGTTTACGAATTTGTGTACCCAACGGTTGTAGGACCTCGCTATTCAAATAAACCCGAAGCGACTGCTACTGCCGACGACAAATGGGTGGCAAATCCCTATACACATGAAGGCGAAAAACCTGCTTACACTTTTAATATAGGTATAAATATAGCTGCCGGTATGCCCATAAAAGATGTACGCTGCCCGTCGCACGAAATGACCATCAATTACGAAACCCCGGCAACAGCCAACCTAAAGCTGAACAACAGCGCAGTGTTTGAAGGAAACCGCGATGTAATTGTTCAATACCGACTGGCCGATAACAAAATTGAATCGGGATTGTTGCTTTATAAAAGCGAAAATAATGGTGAGAACTTTTTCCTTGCAATGGTTCAGCCACCGCCCAAACCCACCATCGAACAGATACCCCCACGCGAGTATGTATTCATTATGGATGTGTCGGGCTCTATGGGAGGCTATCCAATTGAAACTTCAAAGAAGTTATTGAAAAACCTCATCAACAACATACGCCCCACCGACAAGTTTAATGTTTTGCTGTTTGCCGGATGCGCCAACATGTTTATGCCCAAATCGGTTTTTGCTACCGAAGAAAATTTACAAAAAGCCTTAAAAATGATTGATGAGCAGAATGGCTCGGGTGGAACCGAACTTCTGACGGCATTAAAAAAAGCGTTATCGGTTGAAAAACAGCCTGGATTTTCGCGCACTTTTGTAATTGCTACCGATGGCTATGTGGATGTTGAGAAGGAATCGTTTGAGCTTATACAAAACAATCTGAATAAAGCCAATTTTTTTGCATTTGGCATTGGCTCCTCTGTGAATCGTTTTCTTATAGAAGGCATTGCTAATGCAGGCATGGGCGAATCGTTTGTAGTAACCAATGAAGAAGATGCTTTGGCAAAAGCCGAACAATTCCGTTCGTATATACAAAGTCCTGTACTTACAGATATCAAAGTAAACTACAACGGTTTCGACGTGTATGATATTGAGCCGGCCCAAGTCCCCGATGTTTTGGCCGAACGTCCGCTTATTCTTTTCGGAAAATGGAAAGGGTCGGCAAACGGTACCATAAAGATTACAGGTAAAAGCGGCAATGAAGATTTTGTTTACACATTTGATGTAAGCAAAACACAACCAAAAGAATCGAATCGAGCCATCAAATATTTGTGGGCTCGTCAAAAAATTCGGATGCTCGACGATTTCAACAATGCAGCCAACGACCCGAAACTGATTGAACAAATTACGGGCATGGGCTTGAAATATAACCTGCTTACAAACTACACATCATTCATCGCAATCGATTCGGTGGTTCGCAACAAAGGAGGCCATCAAACCACAGTAAAACAACCCCTACCCTTACCCGAAAATGTGAGCGATAATGCGATTGGTTATGCATCCGGTGTGAGTGTAAACGCAGCAAAAGCAACTCCAACCTTTTCCAGGTCATACGATGCTATGGAAATTCAGACACTAAGCGACGTAGAGGTTAAAGAAGAAAAAGTTGAACCTGTTTTGGTTATAGTGGAACAAATGCCTTCGTTTATAGGCGGGCAAATTGCCATGGAAAACTTTATTAAAAACAAGCTAGTATATCCTGTTCTTGCCAAAACCTCCTCGATTTCGGGTACGGTTTATATACAATTTACAGTTAAAGCCAATGGAACTATTACCGATGTAAAAGTATTAAAAGGCATTGGTGGAGGCTGCGATGAAGAGGCAATACGGGTTGTTAAGCTAATGACTGGGATGTGGAACCCCGGCAAACAAAACGGGAAAAATGTGACAGCGATTATGAACCTGCCTATCAAGTTTCAATTGCGATAATAAGTTATGCTCATTAAAAAGCCGATTAACATCGGCTTTTTTTATGAGTTTTAAATGCTTTTTATTTGATGTGTTGCAAAGCGAAGTTACGTCCAATAGTAAGCGCATTGAGATTGGATTGAATCACTTCCTCGCCTTTCTTATTGAAAATAGCTCTTATTGCATTCTCGAGTTTTTCGAATTCGATACCCAAAAATGGCGAAGAAGCTCCTAAAATAACCATATTAGCCGATTTGGCAGCATGAATATCCTTGGCCATTTTATCGGCTTCAATTAAAACATGACGCGGAAATGAACGTATTTCTGCATGAATTTTTTCCAATTCCGGATAATTTGGAATATTGATAAACGGCTCACTGTTGGTAATTAACCAGCCATCCGGCGAAAGCATTGGAATATATCGCAGCGATTCCATGGGTTCAACTGAAATAATTAAGTCAGCTTTTCCTTGCGGTATCAAATCAGAAAAAATCTCTCGATCAGCTATTCTCAAATTTGATTGAACATCGCCTCCTCTTTGACTCATACCATGCACTTCGGCTTGTTTGATAAACAAACCCATGTCGATAGCAGCATAACCAATAACTGCAGCAATTGATAAAATCCCTTGACCGCCCACACCTCCTAAAATGATATCTTTTTTCATTATAAATTCGTTTTCTGTTGATAAAATGTTTGTTTAAACCGTTGTTGTTTTTGCTTTAAATTTTTCACGCATCCTTTTATTCAGCGAAACTATGCATTCGCGGGTAGGTATAATAACAGAAACCCCTTGATATTCCAATTCTTTTTTAAATATCTGCACATTTTCATCGTGATTTTTGCGCAGTGGTTTAATGATATGCAAATGCTCTGGATCCACGCCCAATCCTTTACAAATTGATTCAACTTTTCCGGTGGCCGCCGATTTTTGTCCACCAGTCATTGCAGTGATACTATTATCAAGAATCACTACGGTTACAGGGGTTTTATCATTTACGGCATCCAACAAACCGGTCATGCCGGAATGGGTAAAAGTTGAATCACCAATAACAGCCACAGCTGGCAACAAGCCTGCATTTGCAGCACCTTTTGCCATGGTGATAGATGCACCCATATCCACACACGAATTAATTGCATTAAATGGAGGCAAAGCACCCAAAGTGTAGCAACCAATATCGGCGAACACCCGACCTTTGCCATAAGGAGCTATAGCTTCGTTCAATGCCAGGTAGGTATCAATATGCGAACAACCTTCGCAAAGTGAAGGTGGACGACCCACAACAATCTCAGGAACTGGAGCTGAACTTGCAATAGATAAGCCAAGTGCTGCTCCTACAATATTTGGGTTCAATTCACCATCGCAGGGCAATGTTCCATCCATGCGACCCTTTATTTTCAAACTATTATTTAAATACCCCCTCAATAACTCTTCAATCATCGGTGCACCTTCTTCAAAAATGATTACCTCATCGCATGCTTTGCATATTTTTTCAATCAATTTACGTGGTGCGGGGTATTGCGATACTTTTAATACAGGATGTGGTACCACTCTGTCGGGATAATTTTCCATTAGGTAGTTAAAAGCAATACCAAATGTTATGATGCCAAGCTTTTTATCCGGACCGTCAATGTATTTGTTATAAGGTGAATTTTCACCTTCTTCAATCAAACTTTTTTGTGCAGATAATAAACCTTTGTATCGTTGACGGGCAATTGCCGGCAAGAGGATATATTGGTGCATATCTTCCGGAAGTTTCATTTCGTTTTGTGCTCTGGCTTGTTTCTGTACCACACCCGAACGAGAGTGAGCTAAACGAGTTGTTATACGCATCAACACCGGCAAATGATATTTTTCTGACAATTCAAAACCATAATGAACCATATCATACGCTTCTTGCTGATTTGTTGGTTCAAGTATTGGCAATAAGGAGAATTTTCCATAGAATCGCGAATCCTGCTCGTTTTGAGAAGAGTGCATGGATGGATCGTCAGCAGCCACCACTATCAAACCACCATTGGCACCCGTGATAGCCGAATTAACAAATGCATCTGCTGCCACATTCAAACCCACATGTTTCATACACGTCATGGTTCTTCTTCCGGCATAAGCCATACCAATAGCTCCTTCCACAGCAGTTTTTTCGTTTGCTGCCCAGTAAGCTTTTATATTTTTTTCTTTCGCTTCTTTAGAATGTTCTACATATTCAGTAATTTCAGTCGATGGAGTCCCCGGATAGGCATAAATACCGGTAATACCAGCATCAATTGCTCCTTGCGCTATTGCTTCATCGCCTAATAACATTAGTTTTTGCATATCGTTTTTTTTATCTTTTATTTTGGTACAAACCTACATAAATTTTCAGAACTAAACAAGTATCAGAAAAAAATTACCTATCATCTAATCATATCTTAAGCGAAAAGCGAGCGTAATGTAATAAAACATCAACTAAATTGGATGATTGGCCAGATGCTCTTCATGAATTTTATATATCAAACCATCAACCAAACCAATTCTGGGTACGTACACAAAATCAGCCTTGGTCCATTTCATGATTTTTATAAAGATTTTTGAGGCAGGTATAATAACATCAGCTCTGTCTGGACGGAGGCCAAGTTTTTCGACACGCTCTTGTAGCGAAAACTTGCTCAAATAATCATAGGCATATTGAATTTCCTTAAAATGCAGCATATTTGTATCATAACTGCCATATATTTTAGCAATTTTATTGATATTACCACCCGAACCAATCAGATATATTTTTCCGGAATCGGCGGTATGTTCTTTTAACCATAGTTTCATATGATCCCACTCCGCTTCATCCACTTTATTATTCAAATAGCGAATGGTACCAATATTAAATGACTTTGATGCTAAGATATTATGATTCTCTAACAACGATATTTCGGTACTGCCACCTCCCACATCCACGTACAATTTGTATTTATATCGTTTTTTTATCACCGTATTATCCGATTCTGTCACAATCTCAGCTTCTTCTAATCCGCTAATAACCTGAACATCTATTCCGGTTTCAATACGAATTCTTTTAACAACCTCACTGCTGTTCTCCGCTTCGCGCATAGCGGCGGTTGCACAGGCTCTATATGCTAATGGTTTATACACATCCATTAGCAGTTTAAATGCGTTAAGAGTTTTTAGTAAATCCTCAATTTTTTTTTCCGAAATACGGTTCATGCTAAAAACATCATCACCCAATCGCACCGGAATTCGAATCAATGATGCTTTTTCGGCAATGGCGGTTCCATTGCGTGTAAATACATTTGAAAATAATAACCTGACAGCATTCGTACCAATATCGATGGAGGCAAAAAGCATTTTAAAGTGTTTTAGGTGTTACAAAAAACCGTTTTTTGTGGGTTGCCATTGTAATATCAATCCATTTATCGGCGGCAATATCAATACAAAGTACTGCCGATGTTGGCATACTCCATATTTTTTCGGTAAGAAAATAATTTGCAAATTCGGTGATACCCGGATTGTGACCTACAATTGCTATTTTATCGATACTATCCTCTTGCTCAAAAAGGATATTAAAATACGCGGTTAGGTTAGTTAAATAAAGACTGGATTCAATAATCAGGTTTTTGCAATTGAGGGCAGGAGCAATAATTTGCGCTGTTTGTTGTGCTCTTGTTGCATTACTCGATAGCATAAGCTGGCACGAACAATTGTTTTCAATAATGTATTTTGCAACATTCTTGGTTCGCTCTTTTCCAATTTCAGATACCGGCCTATTCATATCAGGCAGGTTTATATTTTCGGGCAGTGCTTTTGCATGCCGTATCACAAAGATGGTTTTCATTATCCAAAAATAATATAAATTAATGAAGATAGTATTAAATAATTATTAAGTTTACTACAAAAAAGAAACACCTGCCGATAATCAACAGGTGTTTCATTATGTAAAGCAATATGTTTTAGTAGGCAAACAACGGAAAATCGCGCATCATTTTCTGTACGCGTTCTCCCACGGAAGCAATCGTAGCTTCGTTTTCGATGTTCGAAATGACTTCGTCCAGCAAATCAACAATCATAGGCATGTGATTTTCTTTCATGCCGCGTGTGGTGATGGCCGGTGTGCCCACTCGAAATCCGGATGTGGTAAAGGGTGAACGACTATCGAATGGAACCATGTTTTTGTTTACGGTAATGTGTGCCCGAACTAAGGTATTTTCCACTTGTTTTCCGGTAATATCGGGGAATTTGGTGCGCAGGTCGATTAACATTAAATGATTGTCGGTGCCACCCGAAATGACTTTGTATCCTTTATCCGTAAAACATTTTGACATGACACTTGCATTGGTTTTTACTTGTAGCATGTATTGAAAATACGAATCGGTTAAGGCTTCGCCAAAAGCCACGGCCTTGGATGCGATAACATGTTCGAGTGGGCCGCCTTGTATTCCGGGAAATACGGCAGAATCCAATAAAGTTGACATCATTTTTATTTCGCCTTTGGGTGTTTGTAATCCCCAAGGGTTTTCGAAATCTTTTCCCATCACTATCATGCCGCCACGCGGACCACGAAGGGTTTTGTGGGTTGTGGTGGTTATAATATGGCAATGCGGAACGGGGTTGTTCAGCAAACCTTTGGCAATTAATCCGGCAGGATGCGCAATATCGGCCATCAGTATGGCGCCTATTTTGTCAGCTATTTGGCGCATGCGTTTAAAATCCCAATCGCGCGAATAAGCAGAGGCACCAGCAATGATAAGTTTGGGGCGTTCGCGCAAAGCCACTTCTTCCATGGTATCGTAATTCACCACTCCGGTTTCTTCTTCCACGCCATAGGCCACCACTTTATACAACATGCCAGAAGAATTGACAGGCGAACCGTGCGAAAGATGCCCGCCATGCGACAGATTTAAGCCCATGAAGGTGTCGCCGGGTTTAAGGCATGCGAGCAAAACAGCCATATTGGCTTGGGCTCCGGAGTGTGGCTGCACATTGGCATAATCGGCGCCGAAAAGTTGTTTGGCCCGGTCGATGGCAATTTGTTCGGTTTGATCAACTATTTGGCAACCGCCATAATATCGTTTGCCCGGGTAGCCTTCGGCATATTTATTGGTTAAAACCGAGCCCATAGCGTCGAGCACTTGCTGGCTGACAAAGTTTTCGGAGGCAATAAGTTCAATGCCGTGCAACTGACGTTCGTATTCCTGTTGAATTAGGCTTAATATTTGTGTGTCTATTTTCATTTTTTTAAATTTACGGTTTCGAATTGCAAAAATAAATAATTATCTCGGCAATGCCGAAAAAACTGATTTATAATTTGATTAAACTTGCTATTTAAAACAATTGCTATGGAATTTAAAAGGGTTGTTAACTAGAATCATTTATCCACTATAACGTTTCAATCCGCATTGTTTTCAATAATTTCTTCAAAAAATAATTCGAGGTCATGAATGGGTTTTAACGATACTTCGGTTCCTCCCTCGCCCTTGCTGGCATAATCGAAAGGATTGTCGAGGTCTTTGATTAATATAAACATATACGAAATTAGAAACGTTACCAATAGGGTGAAAAAAAGAGAGGCATAAAAAGGTTCAATCTTTATAACTATCAAGCCAACACAAATTAAAAAGCCCATGGCTTCGACAATGGCATAAGCCGAACCCACAAAATTTGTGGCGCGTATGGTATCAATTCTTAAAATCATTTTGCGCAAGCTGTTTTGTTCGTTTTTCAGCTTGATAATATAATTGGCTTGCACACCTTGGTTGTCGAACTGAATAAAGTATTCGTTCATTTTGCTTATTTTTTCTAATAGCACTTTTGTTCTTTCTTTTTTGTAAAACCAATCGGTTAGCGATGCAACCAAAGCCTTTTGGTAGTGCATAAACTCTCGTGCCGATTCTAAATTCTTTGTTTTTAATATAGTGTAGGCATCATCATACAGGGTTTTGATGGAAGCCGCCAGCTCGCTGGGCAGCTTTTCGCTTTCTTTATAATCTGACAGTACGCCCGAAATAAGAAATCCCAAAAGAAAAATTGTGCCTGCAACCAAACTTGTGAACAACGCATTGAGCTCCATTGGCTCGTAACCATATTTGTGTGCAAGAAATTTTATGACGGCAACCAAAACTACTAATGGTGTAATTTTAAAGGCAATGGACCATTTATGCCATATTTTTCTTGTTGATTTTTGAACGAGTTGCTGTGTTTTCATAGGTATGAATTGTTTAATTTAACGCTAAAGTAGTGATGGCAGTTTATTCAAGCAAATCTATTTTTATGCAAAAATGTAAATGTATATCTTTCTTATCGAATCAACGAAATAAACCCATACTTTATTTCTGACGTTTCCATATCTTTCATTTTATATTTAATTCGATAAACATAGGTTCCAATTGGTAATTTATTATTCTTATACATGCCATTCCACGATTTATTTGCATCTTGCGTATTAAATATTTCTTCTCCCCAACGGCTGAATATTCTTAAATCATATTCTAAATACAAACAATTTGAAATAGGAATAAAATAATCATTGATGCCATCTTCATTGGGCGAAAATGCATTTGGAATAAATAAACATTCACAATTTAAAACTGTCAAATCAATGGTTATTATTGAATCGCAACCCATAGTATTTGGAATTGTGTCGAGATAAATACCAGAAGTAGTCCAGATATAATTGCCACTCGGTGCTATATATCTTATACAGGCGGTTTCGTTGATTGCTGAATTACTATTTAAAATAGTTAAGTTGATTGTAATAATGGAATCGCAACCTATGGTATTTGGAATCGTATCAAAATAAATACCTGAATGTGTCCAGACATGGTCTGCACTTGGCGAGGAATAACTTTGGCAAAATACAGGAAATAGGGTACTTTGCGATTTACTTTTTACTGTTATAAGTTGTTGCCCAATTATGGTATCGCTTCCTTGTGCGTTGCTTGCAATTAGCTGAACATTGTAATTGCCTGCATTGGGATAACATATATTTTGTGGATTTTGTGAATTTGAAACAGCAGTGCTTGAACCATTAAATTGCCAAACCCAATTTGTTGGGAGATTTGTTGAATTGTCGTAGAAATTAATACAATCACCCATACAGATTACCGTGTCGGATGCAGTAAATCCTGCTATGGGTGGGAAACAAGAATTTGATAGCGGAGAACAAACACCATTCCATGCACCATCGCCAACCATACCATTTACAAGCAGACTTCCACCTACTGTTATAATGCCTGTTGTTACTAATGTCCCATTTACAGTCATTGAACCATTAATAGTTACTGTAGAAAATTTTGCCACTCCATTAATAACTGCGTTTGATGCACTTGAAACTGTTAGTGCAAATGGTCCACAAATTTCGTGACCAGTTGAAAGATTTAGGTAATTGCTATTTAAATAAAGATTTGCTGTTATGCGAACATTATTAATAATATAAATATTATCGCCTGTTGTGGGTACTATTCCACCCTGCCAAATAGTAGGATCGTTCCAATTACCATCACATCTGGTGTAAATAGTATTACTAACTACATGAGAAGCAATGAATAAAAATGCAAATATAAAAACTACGGTTCTCATTTTTTATAAGGTTTGTTAATGCCTGATGCTGTTGGGCGGAGGCGGCGATAAAGTTACTGATCTGTCCACCAAACGGCACATTAATAAAAGAACTGCATTGTCCTAAAACCCCGCTGCCCCGCTGATAGCAAGCCTTTGTTATAGCACGTTTTTTATTTCATCTATTCTATTTTCTCTTGGACTTGAGAATGTCTTGTCCATAATACTACTCAATTCATAAAGTTGCAATGCCTTTTCAAAATATATTCTTTTATTATCAGATTGATCTGAAATACCAAATTGAAATAATATTTCAGCCAATAATTCAAGATTCGCAGAAGTAATACCATTAAATTTAGAAATATATTCTTTAGTGGCCGATTTATCTAGTGTCAAGAACTTATCTAGATGAAAATTGATTTCATTAATTAGAAGTTCGTTTGTTTGTGCGAAAGGGGTCTGTGTCTCTATTGGTAAATTGTCTTTTTTATTCATAAGGCTACCTAAAATTGAACGCAATAGCAATCCGATTTTCTCTATTTCTCTCATTAAATAATCTTTCTGTTCCATAGATATTGTCTGTCAGATTAACTAATTCAAATTGAGTTTTGAGATAAGGCTTTCAGAGGGTGTGTCAAGTGAATATTTTATTTCAACGAAACAAGTCTCTCCTGCGGTAACTTTGTCATATAAACGTTTTACGTCTTGGTCAGGCTTAATAAATTCTGTATTTGAATAGTTTTTACTTTGATTGCTGTAAACATAAGTAACATCATAACCAGTTATTGATTCATTGGTTCCATTTAGATGTTGTGATAATGTTTTTTTAACAACGATATTAGTCACTTCGGCTTTGGCAGTTCCCTTATATTGATTTCCTATCAATTTTCTATACAAGGAAGGTCCAACGAGAAAACCTGTAATCACTAAAATAACTGTAGTCAGAATTAATAAGTTTTTAATTCCGAAATTGTCCTTAATCCATCTTAACATTTGTGTCCTTTCTGTTTTTTTTTAAAATGTGCTATAACGTTTCGGCGCTTCCTTTCGTTGGCAAATCACAATATTATCAAGATTGCCGTATCTTTCTGCCAATGAAAGGAAGCGCTTGTTATGTGGCGTTTTATTCTGTTATTATTATCTTTTTTATTTCAATGTTTTTATTGTCAAAAGTCATTCTCAGAAAGTAAAATCCATTTTCAACACCTTTTCTATCTAATATTATTTCGTCACAGTTAATACACTTGTGTTTATTAATTAATTTCCCTTGTATATCAGTCAATTCTATGTCAACCGTCTTATAAGTTATATTAAATGATATTTTTGTTGTAAGATTAAATGGATTAGGAAATATTTGTACAATAGGTTCTGACTTAATGCTTTCATTGATTGATGATACAATATCGCACTGATAATTTGAATCAGGAAATACAGTAAGACCATTTAGTTTAAAACAGAGTAAAGTCGATCCTATTGGAACTTCAGGATCTGGTCTTAACCAACCCAAAAATCCAAATGTGCTACCAATACCTTCAATTAGTGAAACATAAGGCGCAAAATTGCCACCCCAATTATATGCAGAAATTTCAAATCTCTTGTGGTATTCGTTACCAATTAAGACAGAATCGACTGAAGTTACAATATTTGTTACAGGTTCATTAATGTCATTATGGTCATTATTAGTGTATGTTATAGGTAATGTATCTCCTAAGTTCAAATCAAAATCATAGAGCAGAGTCCCGGATATACTATCTGGCGGCAGGAAAAACACTTTTCTATCTGTGGTGTCTTCTCTGAAAGCACCTAAATAATAGTTAAAATAACTTGGAGTGTACATAGATGGAGGATAACCACAATAAGGTGATGAATAGTATTTACCAGAAGACTTTATTTTGTGATAAATAACACTTCCAACTACAGTATCTCCATCAATTACATTTTGATAATCACTACAAGAATGATCGCTGGATTAAAATTGGTAATGATAACTATATTCTCTCCAGGTTGCGTCACTTGTCGGGAATTGGTGATAAATATTAGTTTGAGAATAGGAACTTAAATAAACTCCCAAAAAAATAAATGTAAAAAGTGTTGTTTTCATAGTCGTTTTTTTTAAATGCCACATAACTACTTCTTGCTTCACCTTTGTGGTGGTTTATTTCACTATTTTGTCGG